>JAZQZS010000018.1:0-99223 GCA_045634145.1 Tidjanibacter sp.
TAGCACAAAGGGTGTCCCTCGCGATTCGCTCACCACCATTGTGAGAGGCAAGGTGGGTACCCCCATCACCCTCTCGGTGGTAAAACGAGGAGCCAACGAGCCACAAGAGATTACACTCCAAAGGAGCGAAATTGCTATACCGACCATAGATGCCGCCTATACCTTATATAATATAGGCTACATCAAGGTTAATCGTTTTGCCGAAAACACAATGGAGGAGTTCCGCGCGGCCTTCGAGCAGTTGGGCCCTATCGAGGGCTTTATCCTCGACCTTAGGGGCAACGGAGGCGGACTGCTCAGGGCGGGTATCGAGCTCGCGGGCTTCTTCCTACCCCGCAACACCCTCATTACCTCCACAAGCGGCCGTACCGAGCAGACCTACAACCACTACTCCAAAACCAAGGGTAAATATACCTCAGGACCCGTGGTGGTGCTGATAGACGAATACTCGGCCTCGGCAAGTGAACTGGTGGCGGGAGCTTTGCAAGACTACGACAGAGCCGCGATTGTTGGACGTCAGTCGTTTGGCAAGGGATTGGTGCAGAAGCAGGTCGTCATGGACGACGGCTCGGCCCTACGCATAACCACAAGCCACTACTACACCCCCAGCGGCAGGTGTATTCAGCGCCCCTTCGAGAAGGGCAAATCGGCCGAGTACTACTTCGACCACGCCAAGAGGATGATGGACAAGAGGTATCGCGACTCGTTGGCGGTGGTGGCTCCGAAGTACACCACTCTGCGCAACGGACGCACGGTGTTGGGTGGCGGTGGCATTACGCCCGATATCTACATCGACCACGACTCCACCAAGAACTACACCTACGCCAACCGTTTGCAGAACGAGCTGGTGGTGACCGATGTGGCCAACGAACTCTTTATCGAGGAACTCGACGCACTGAGGGCCACTTGGACAAGTCTGGATAAATTCGTGGCCGAATATGAGGTGAGCGACCAGGTTGTGGAACGCGCGGTGGAGCGCGGCAAAAACCTCGGCATCGAGCCCGACCAGGAGAACTCCGCCGACAACAACGAACTTTTGAAGCACTATCTGAAAGGTGCTTTGGCCACGGCTATGTGGGGCACCGAAGGGTATATTCGCGTGGCTAACAGCCATCTGGACCCCTCGTATGGCCAAGCTATGAGCCTTATTGCCGACCGACAGAGGTACAACACCCTGCTCGGCGAGGGCAAATAGCAAAAAAATCGGAAAAAAAGTTCGTCACGATTTTTAATTCTGAAAAAAATCCGTATCTTTGCAGGCCCATATTTTATGGGTTGGGATTACATAAATTAACACAAGTATTAACTAATTAAAACACAAGAAGAAGTGGATTCTTTGAGTTACAAAACCATCTCGGCCAACGCTGCGACTGTTAACAAACAGTGGTATGTTATCGACGCAGAGGGCCAGGTGCTCGGACGACTTGCCTCACAGGTTGCGAAAATCTTAAGGGGCAAAAACAAACCCGACTTCACTCCTCACGTAGACTGCGGTGACTATGTTATCGTAATCAACGCTGACAAAGTAAGGCTCACGGGTAAGAAGATGACCGATAAGGTCTATGTACACCACACCGGTTACCCCGGCGGACAGCGTTTTGCAAACCCCGCAGAGAGGTTGCAGAACAAGCCCGAATTCCTTGTTATGAACGCCGTTAAAGGTATGTTGCCTAAAACTCGCCTCGGCGTTGCTATTCTTAAAAATTTGAAGGTATATGCCGGCGCAGAGCACAATCACGCCGCACAGTGCCCTAAAGAAATCAAACTCAACGAGATTAAGTAGACACGAAAACTATGGAAGTTGTAAACACTGTAGGACGCAGAAAAGCAGCTGTTGCTCGCGTTTACGTTAAGCCCGGTAACGGTACTATTACCATCAACAAAAAGCCCTTGGAGGTTTACTTCCCTCTGGATATCTTCCAGTTCGTAGTAAAACAGCCCCTGATCGTTCTGAACCAGTTGGAGAGCTATGACATCAACATCAACCTCGATGGTGGTGGCATCCACGGTCAGGCAGAGGCTGCCCGCCTCGGCATCTCGCGTGCACTTTGCGAGATCGATGCAGAGAACCGCTCGATCCTGAAAAAGAACGGTTTCCTGACTCGTGACGCACGTGAGGTTGAGCGTAAGAAACCCGGTCAGCCCGGTGCTCGCCGTAAATTCCAGTTCAGCAAACGTTAATTCTCCGTTCGCACCAAAAGACTGCACGAAAGAGGTTTACAAATCCGCCAGACCACCCCGATTGCTGCATAGCTCAAATGGCAGCCTAAACTACTGGGGAAGCCGAAAGCCTATGGCAGCATAGGGAGTGCTACTGGAAGATTGCCCTTTCGCGGAAAACCAAGCGGACCGCCCATAAGGTGCTACCGACTTGGTTGACACAAAGAGAGTTTTTTTAAGACCAAAAAAGAAAAGAAAACATTTACGATTAGAAATGGCACGTACAGATTTTAATCAATTATTGGAGGCTGGCGTACACTTTGGCCACCTCAAAAGGAAATGGAATCCTAAAATGGCTCCATATATCTTTATGGAGAAAGGCGGAATCCATATCATCGACCTGCACAAAACCGCTGTAAAGGTTGATGAGGCGGCAGCAGCCATCAAACAGATTGCTAAGAGTGGTCGTAGGATCCTCTTCGTAGCAACTAAAAAACAGGCTAAAGAGATTGTTGCCGAGAAGGTGCAAGCAGTAGGTATGCCATACGTAACCGAGCGCTGGCCCGGTGGTATGCTTACCAACTTCCCCACCATACGTAAGGCCGTTAAGAAAATGGCTACCATCGACAAGATGAGCAACGACGGTACTTATGATAACTTCTCGAAACGCGAGAAACTCCAGATCGCTCGTCAGAGGGCTAAATTGGAGAAAAACCTTGGCTCGATTGCAGACCTTACCCGTCTGCCCGCAGCTCTGTTCGTTGTAGACGTACAGAAAGAGTTCAATGCAGTTCGCGAGGCAAAACGCCTCAACATCCCCGTATTTGCAATGGTTGATACTTGCTGTGATCCCACAGACATCGATTACGTGATCCCTGCAAATGACGATTCTGCAAAGAGTATCGCTGTAATCCTCGACGCAATGTGCTCGGCTATCAACGAGGGCCTCGAGGAGCGTCGCATCGAGAAAGAGAAAGAGGCTGAAGAGGTCGCTGCCAAAGAGGCTGCTACCGAGAAAAAGCCCCGCGCTCGCAAAGCCGTTAAAGTAGCTGAGGCTGAGGCTCCCGCTACCGAGCAGGATGCAGAGTAATCAAACAAAACGAAGTAAAACCTTTTAATAAAGAGAAAGACTATGGCTGTTACACTTGCCGATATCAAAAAACTCCGCGATATGACCCAGGCCGGTATGATGGATTGCAAAAAAGCACTCGAAGAGGCTAATGGCGATATGCAGCGTGCTATCGAGATCATTCGCGAGAAAGGTAAACTCGTTGCCAGCAAACGTGCAGACCGCACCGCTACTGAGGGTGTGGTTGTAGCAAAACTTGCCGAGGGCAAAGCTTACTTGGCTTGCTTGGCTTGCGAGACTGACTTCGTTGCTCAGGTTGAGTCGTTTGGCGCAACCGCAAACACCATTATTGAGATTGCTGCAGCTAATAGCGCCGCCAACTTGGAGGCTCTGTTGGCTTGCCCCACCGCTGATGGTCGCACCGTTGCCGACTTGGTAACCGAGAAGACCGGTCAGACCGGTGAGAAAGTAGAGGTTCCCTTCTATGCTTGCATCGAGGCCCCCTACTGCGCAACATACGTTCACTTCAACAAGAAACTCGGCGCTATCGTAGGTTTCAACAAAGCTATCGACGAGGAGTTGGCAAAAGGTATCGCAATGCAGGTTGTTTCGATGAACCCCGTTGCTGTATCGGCCGACACCGTTCCTCAGGCTGTTGTTGAGGAGGAGCAGAAGATTGCTATCCAGAAGACCAAAGACGAGTTGGTACAGAAGGCAGTAGACGCTGCTTTGTCGAAAGCTGGTATCAACCCCGCTCACGTTGATAGCGAGGATCACATCGAGTCGAACATGTCGAAAGGTTGGATCACTGCTGAGCAGGCTGAGCAGGCTCGCGAGATCATCAAGACCGTTTCGGCCGAGAAGGCTGCAAACCTTCCCGCACAGATGGTAGAGAACATTGCCAAGGGCCGTGTTCAGAAATTCTTCAAAGAGCAGACTTTGGAGGAGCAGGCATACCAGATGGGCGATGGTAAGACTTCGGTTAAAGATACTCTCAAAGCTGCCGACGCTGAGGCTAAAATCGTTAGCTTCTACCGCGTATCGCTCTGCGACTAATCAGTTGGAGAGACGCTCAAAACGAAAGACCTTCCCAAGTGTTTGGGAAGGTCTTTTTTTTGTTGGGGTATCCCTTTAATGTCGGGTGCCGACAACCAGAGGGGCTTTTCTGTCGAACCTACTGAAATCGCATATTGGGATAGCTGATTTTGAGGATGCCAGCTGCGCGGGCTACCTCTTGAATCTTGGATATGGCGCCGGCAGGAGTATTGGCAGGGGCATTGACAATGAGTCTGTCTACGGTGCCGTTCAAACTCTCGAACAAGGGCTGTAACTCTTCCACACGCAGGCTCTTACCATCTACCACGAAGGCAATTTTTGTTTTGTTGTCGCCCAACTCTTCCACATTGATATCGATGGTTTTACAAATCTCATTTTCGCCTTTAAGGAGAACCAAGACTACCCCATTGGCAGCCTCGGCCTCGGTAATTCCAAGGGAGGGTGAGAGTTTTTTGTGGTCTTTGATTACAGACATCAACTCAATGCTCTCGGGGGTAATTTGATTCAGCTCCTCATAAGGCCTACGCTCGCCATCAACAATCAAAACAGGTGTCGAAGCCTTGCCTTGCATCGAGAAAGTAACCGGCAACATAAAATTTACCTTCACCTTTTCGCCCTTCACCTCTCCAGGTGTCCATTCGTGGGGTGCCGAGTTGAAGACTCGTTCTACCTCGTCGGAGAGCAGTTTGTCGGGCGACTGAACCACCTCGAACGACGACAACGAACCATCCTTCTCGACCACAAACTTAAAGAGTACTCGTCCTTCGATACCCTTGGCCACGGCCTCGGCAGGATAGGTCACATTGCTCTGTATCCATAGGCTGAACTTCTCCAGACCACCACCCTGGAAGGTTGGCATCTTGTCTACCTTGTTGGTCTGGTCAGTCTGGACCGAGGGTTGCTGATTTGCGGAAATTTTCGTAACTTTGTCTTCCTCCTGGCGAGGAACATAAACGGTGGTGGCAAACGCAGCGAGCGACAAAGCCACCATGGGCAGTACAAGCAGTACCTTGACTGCCGACCACCTCGAAGAGGTTTTCTTACACATCATAGTGATTCGTTTTTTAAGATTACTGTGATTCAGGCAGTTGGCAACAGAGTGGAGTCTTGAGCCAACTGCTCTTTTTATTAGCAACATTTGATAAGTTTTGGCATCGATGCCCTCTTGGAGTACGGCATCATCGGCCTGATATTCGTGTAGCGACTGCAACTCTCGACGCAGCAGCCACAATGCAGGGTTAAACCACCAAAGGCACAATGCCACATCGACCATCAGCACATCCCACGAGTGTCCAAGGCGTATGTGGGCCATCTCGTGAGCGAGAATCATCTGGCGGCACTGCTGCAAATCCTCCTCCGAGGCTACAATGTGCCCAAACCAACTAAATGGCGAGGGTATGCGCTCCACCACGGTCAACGTAACGCCCTTGGATAGAGTGCTCCTACTACCGCTACGAGTCAAGCGCCACACCGAGCAGAGGCTCAACACCAGACGCACAACCATAACAACCACTCCCACCACAAACAGCCCTACGGCCATAACCCTAAGCAGTGCCAGGTGGTCTATGCCCGCCTCGGCCAACACTACATCGTTGAACTCTATGGTGGTGGCGGTAGGCGCAGGGGTATACTCCTTAACGACCTTGATGCGACACAAGGGCAACAGTGCCGACAGAGGTAACGACCCCAACAGCAGACAGCGGTTGAGTCGGTGGAGTGTCTCGCGACTCATCGACACCTTATATATTAGATATAGGGCGACAAGGCAAAGAGCGCTTTTGCCGAGATATATAACAAAGTCGAACATAGCGGTGTTACTGATTTTGCACTTTACGTATTAGCTCTTCCAACTCGTCGATCGAGATTTTCTCCTCCTCTATCAAGGCCGACACGACCGACTTGTAAGAGTTCTCGAAATAGCGAGTCACCACATTGCCCAGCACCCCCTTGGAGTACTCCTCTTGAGATATTACGGGGTGGTAGCGATAGGTGTTACCAAAGGCCTCGTGGTCCACAAAACCCTTGGCTTCGAGCATACGCACCATTGTCGAAATGGTATTGAAATGGGGTTTGGGGTCGGCATAGAGAGCCACAATATCCTTCACAAACATAGCTCCTCGATCCCACAAGAACACCATTATCTCCTCCTCTTTATTAGTCAGTTTCTGCATAACTCTTTTTGCTTTGATTGATTAACCACCACAAAGGTAACTAAAAAATTTTCACATACAACTATTTTTTATAGTTTGTTAACTAAATTTTTTAGTGACGGGGTAAAAAGGAGCGGTTGGGTGAGGAGTATTTGGGGTAAAATTTCGTTTTGTCAATTCTATTAGGTATCTTTGTGGAGAAGAAAAGCCAAAGAGCAACTATGAGCAACGCACCCCTTGCAGAACGACTCAGGCCACAGAGCCTCGAAGAGTACATCGGCCAAACACATCTGGTCGGTGAGGGTGGAGTTATTCGCCGCTTTATCGAGGGTGGCAACATCCCCTCGTTCATCCTCTGGGGCCCTCCCGGGGTGGGCAAAACCACGCTCGCAAGGCTCGTAGCATTGGCCCTGGGCCGTCAGATGTTTACCCTCTCGGCCATTGCAAGTGGCGTGAAGGAGGTACGCGAGGTCATCGAGGCCGCCAAGAATAGTCGCTTTTTCGGTTCGGGTGGTGCCCCCATCCTCTTCATCGACGAGATTCACCGTTTCAACAAGGCTCAGCAAGACTCGCTGTTGGGAGCCGTGGAGCAGGGCGTTGTGGTGCTCATCGGTGCCACCACCGAAAACCCCTCGTTCGAGGTCATCTCGCCCCTATTGTCGAGGTGTCAGGTCTATGTACTCAAAGCGATGAACGAGAGCGAGTTGCAAACCCTACTCGACAGAGCCATTGCCACCGACAAGATTCTCGCAGAGCGCGGAGTGAGGGTGGAGCAGACGGCTGCTCTGTTTGAGTTTTCGGGTGGCGACGCCCGCAAGTTGCTCAACATCATCGACATTATGGCAGGCGCAAGCGAGGGCGAACTCGTCATCAACGACCAGCGCGTAATCGACTGTCTGCAACAAAACATCGCCCTCTACGACAAGAATGGCGAGCAGCACTACGACATAATCAGCGCCTTTATCAAGAGCGTGCGAGGCAGTGCGCCCGATGCGGCAATCTACTACTTGGCCCGTATGTTGGCCGGTGGCGAAGACCCCAAGTTCATTGCCCGCAGGTTGGTAATTTTGGCCTCGGAGGATGTTGGTTTGGCCAACCCCAATGCCCTATTGTTGGCCAATGCCTGCTTCGATGCGGTGCACAAGTTGGGTATGCCCGAGGCTCGTATTCCGCTGGCCGAGGCGACCATCTATCTGGCCAACAGCCCCAAGAGCAACTCGGCCTATATGGCCATTAACGAGGCTCTCAGGGTGGTTGAACACGACACCACCAATCGTCCCGTGCCCCTCCACCTGCGCAACGCCCCCACCAAGCTGATGGACAAGTTGGGCTACGGCAAGGGGTACAAATATGCCCACGACTACGAGGGCCATTGGGTCGAACAAGAGTTTATGCCCGAGGGAATGGAGGGACGCACCTTCTACACCCCCGCCAACAAGCGCGAAATCGACGCTACCGCCTGGAAGCCAAAAAAATAGTCTAACGTCAACCGTCGACCGACGACCGACGACCGACATAAGTCAAAAAAAATAAATGGAGCTTTGGTAGTCCAAAGCTCCATTTTATTGTTTAATTCTCAGCCTAAAACAATTTGAGGTTGTCGAACGAGGGGGTAAGTTCGCCCTTCTCGATGCGGTGGATAATCTCCACCACCTTGTCGTTCATAGGCGTTGGCCAGCCCACCTTGCGGCCATAGGCGCTAACAACACCATTTATGGCATCTACCTCGGTCAGCTTGCCCTTCTCGATATCCTGCAACATACTCGCTTTGAGCAGTGCGTGTTTCTTGATGGCGATGGGGATGATGAAGAACGAGATACCCTTCTTGATACATCCCTTATAATCAAGCAGTTTTACGATATCTTTACCCTGCACAGGCTCAATCTTAATTCCGCCCGCAGCGCACACGTCGATACACTCCTTGATGAGTGCCTGTACAATGCGCCTCGACTCCTTGGGTTTGGCTGCCTCGCCAAAGGTACATCCCAGCACCGCACTCATACCCGAGAAGGATGCGTTGATGAGCAGTTTGCTCCAACGGGTGCCCACAAAGTTTTCGTCTACCTCCACGGGGCCCATCATCTCCAACAGAGCCTTCACCTCGTCGAAGTGACCATTGCGCTCCGAGGTAAGCGAGCCGAGCGAGAAGGTAAGGCTGTCGGGCTGACTTGTAAGCTCGCACACGCCAGGGCCCTGCATCGTTGCACCCCAAGCCACCGTGCAACCCAGCGTGCGACCATCGCCCACAATCTGACCGATACCCAACTCGGGGATACCGTTTTGGAGGGTTACAATCACACCATCCTCGGCCAAAAAGCCCTTCAACATAGTCACCACCTCGGGATTCTGCTGCTGTTTGGTCATCAGGAAGATGACGTCATAGGTGCCCTCCATCTGCTCGGGCAGGTAGGCCGTAACGGGCTGAGTGAACTCCACCGTACCGGTCACCTTTGCGCCGTGCTGTTGGAGCGCCTCGACGTGGGCCTTGTTGCGGTTGATGAGCTCCACCTGACCGCCATTCTTGGTTATGTATGCGCCCAGAATCGTTCCCAACGAACCGGCGCCATAGATTGCTGTTCTCATACTGAAATACTCTTTGTATTATACAAAAAGGGCGCAGTAACCCACTCCTCAAAGAGAGTGCCGCCACCTACGCCCTATAAAAAAGTTCCGTTGTTGTCGAAAGACTATTTGCCGAGTTTGGCACGAACGGCACGAAGCATATCTTCGGTCATCTTAGCCAAGTCCCAATCGGGATTCCAACCCCACTCTTCGCGAGCGCAAGTGTCGTCGAGTTTGTTGGGCCAGCTGCGCGAAATCTCCTCCTTCACGGGATCTACGGCGTAGTCCATAGTGAACTCGGGGATGTGTTTGCGAATCTCGGCAGCGATAATCTCGGGAGTGAAGCTCATAGCTGCAATGTTGAAGCTGTTGCGGTGTTTGAGCTTCGAGGGATCTGCCTCCATAAGGTCTACGATAGCCTTCAATGCATCGGGCATATACATCATATCCATATAAACGTCGGCAGGGATGGGGCAAGTGTAGTGACCGGTCTTAACAGCCTCGTAGTAGATCTCTACTGCGTAGTCGGTAGTACCGCCACCGGGCATAGTTACGTTCGAGATGATACCGGGGAAACGCACGCTACGGGTATCAACACCAAAGCGGCTGTGGTAGTAGTTGCTGAGCAACTCGCCGGTAACTTTGCACACACCGTAGATGGTGTTGGGCTGCATCGACACGTCCTGAGGAGTGTTGTCCCTCTCGAAGTCGCCACCAAAAGCACCAATCGACGAGGGAGTAAAGAGAGCACAACCATACTCGCGAGCAATCTCGAGCGAGTTCATCAGTGCGCCCATATTCACAGTCCACGCACCCTGAGGATTCTTCTCGCCGGTAGCCGAGAGAACAGCCACGAGGTTGAAGATGGTGTCGATGTTGTAGCTACGCACCAAGTTTGCATAAGCCTCACGGTCGAGAATGTTGAGAATCTCGAAGGGGCCGTCGTAGGCCAACTGAGGGCACTCACGAAGGTCGGCTGCGATAACGTTTTCGGGGCCATAGATTTTCCTGAGATAGACGGTCAGCTCCGAACCAATCTGTCCGCCTGCGCCTGCGATAAGAATTCTTTTCATCGTTTTGTAGGGTTTTTGAGTAGTGTGATGAATATATTTGTTAAGATTTTGTTTCGTTTTGTTGCTGTTTGCGAGCGGCCTGCTTGTAGTTCTCAATCATCTGGTCCATATCCTGCATCTCGCGGATAAGGCGCAGGGGAATGGAGATAAAGTAGCCCGCAATGGCCAACATAAAGAGCGCCGAGATGATGGCAAAACCACCCAGAGGGCGACTTGTGAGGAGCAGAACTGCCAGCACCACCACAAAGGCCACACCGAGCGTGAAGATCACCTTGCGAAGAGATTTGTAATCGTACATAATGTTAGCGTGTGTACATTTAGCCCTCAAAAATACAAAAAAGAATTGAGATGTTGGTCTGTCGGGGCTCAGTTTTTTTCGCACGGGCAAAATTGCACACCCACCCGTCGGCCCTACGGTGCGGCTCGTCACCCCAAAATTGCGGTTAGGGGGGCGCGGGTGGGCGCACACGCGAGGGCGGGTGGGTGCGCCCTTGGGGCGCAAAAATGGGTGCTGACAGCGCTCCCGAGGCTTAATTTTACTCTCTGGGTGAGATTTTTTGCAAAAAAGTTACAAAAAAGTTGCACAATTCAAAAAGTCGTCGTACTTTTGCCTCGCTTTTAGGAAGTAAATGCTGTTTTAGCTCAGTGGTAGAGCACTTCCTTGGTAAGGAAGAGGTCCCGAGTTCAATCCTCGGAAACAGCTCAAAATTAGGAAGAGATTTTTCTCTTCCTTTTTTGTTTTATAAAACTCTATAAATCATTGATTTAAGTACATATAATACATCTTTATATATGTACCCTATTGCCTAATTAGAGTAAATCACATTTCCATTTTTGAATTAAATTTTCTACCTTTACGAAAGTAAAATAGAGTAAAAATAGAGTAAATGGAGGTAGTATATGGCAACTTTTAATTACATCCTCGGTCCTAAAAAGAATGATGGACAATACCCTATATATCTTCTCTATGTCAATCGCTGAATAGCAATGATTTCAGTTCGTATGAGTTTATCTGTATTGAATTGGAACTTTTGCAACTCGCCATTTGTGATGTATACATAGATGACTCGTGTTTAGAGGATGAAGAAAACACAGACCCATTAGACGCCCTATTTATTAACTGTATTCCCAAAGACAATCATAGTTATTTAACTCTTGGCTACGATAGAAGACATGTCTCTGATAAGCAAAAAGAGATGATTGTAAGATGGAAGTCTGTGTTAGACGATGGCGTCAATATAAGAACTATATATAATATACTTTGCCATTGTGGCAACAATTGGTGTATCTCGCCAGATTGTGATAATCGTATCATAGAGTACATTCTGGCTCATTATTCTGAAGACCGAGCAAAGGTGATTTCAGATAGCAAAATGTAATTTACCAACTGTTTTCGGGACAAAAATCGGTATAAATCGGGACATTTAGCATGCTGCTTGTCCCGTATTCTGCAAAATAATCACTATATTTGTCCCGATTAAAGATTTACAACATGACAATACAGGTTGAAATACTCCAATTTTTACATTATAATCCATCATCAAGTAGGGTTGAGATTGCAGCAGGATTAAGTGTTGCACCCAATGAGCGCACGCTTAAACGACTGATTGCAGATGGTGTTCAGTGTGGCGATATTGTAGTAGAAGGCAGGGGTAAGGCAACACGCTATTCGCTCTCTGCACAAGCACATTTGATGATGCCTTTGGATATAGATACCTACTTCTTGAAGGATATTGATGAGCGAAAAGTACAGGAATCTTTCAACTTTGACCTGATTCGCAATACCCTCCCACAAGTAAACATCTTCACCCCTGAGGAGGTGGAGCGATTGAATCTTGCCCATCAGGCATTTTTGAAAAACATGACAACCCTGTCTAATGTAGAGTATCGCAAGGAGATGGAGCGTCTTGGTGTTGATTTGTCCTGGAAGTCTTCGCAGATTGAGGGCAACACCTACTCATTGCTTGAAACTGAACGACTGCTCAAAGAGAAACTTACAGCAGCTGGCAAGACCAAAGAGGAGGCAGTAATGTTGTTGAACCACAAGGACGCCCTTGACTTTGTGCTTGACAACCCCGACTACCTGAAAGATTTAAGCGTTAGACGCATTGAGGATATCCATGGCATCTTAACAAAAGAGCTGGGGGTTGGCAGTGGTATCCGCAATAGACGAGTTGGTATCACAGGTACTAACTACAGGCCATTGGATAATGAGTTTCAGATTAGGGAGGCGCTGGAGGATAGCTGTTCGCTCATAAACGGCAAAGAGAATATCTTCGAGAAAGCACTACTTGCATTGGTGCTGTTGTCATACATTCAAGCATTCTCGGATGGTAATAAGAGAACTGCACGAATCACAAGCAATGCTATCTTGATGGCCTGGGGATATTGCCCACTATCTTTTAGGACTGTCGATTCTGTGGACTACAAGAAGGCCATGCTGATGTTTTACGAGCAAAACAACCTCGCTGCCTTCAAACAGATATTCATAGAGCAATATGAGTTTGCTACAAACAATTATTTCTAACCAAAAAGCAAAAGCCCCGACCTAGTGTCGAGGCTTTTTTACATCCATTCTCCTTGATTAGTTAAACCTGATGAGGCCAGAGGAATCTTGGACCAGTAGTTTTGAAGTCCCTTACTGATATTTGCAGCATGACTCATTGTTTTTCTCCTACCCTTGAGTTTAGCAGAGATTTTTTGTTTTGTTTGGTCGCTTAGCACTCTTTGTTTTCTTTTGTATTCCATATTTCTAAGTATTTTATTATAAATAGTTTACTAAACTTAAAAAGTATAGTAAGTTCACTTTTTTATAGTGAAAAAAATATGGAAAAATATTTACGACCAACAGTGTGTAGTGCCTTAGTAAACTTACCATATAAAAAGATACTAAGTTCATTAAGTAGTTTCACTAAAGTCTCACATGGGGTATAGACCTATAAAATTAACAAAAAAACACCATGTAATATTGAGCTGCTAAAATGACATATATAACTGATTGTTAATTGCTTATATTATTTGGTTGTTAAAATAAAACCAATGAACAATTATGAGTGAGTTTTTTTCAATCTGTATGTAGGTAAAATTGAAAAAATACTTTTTTTCTCATTTAGCAAGCAATAAGAGAGTGGATGTCTTAGCATCCTCTCTTATTATATATATTATATTCTTATTATGTTCGGACTTTTTCCGATAGTTCCATCGGATATTATCACCCCCTCCAGATATATTTTCAATATTTTAATGTTTGTGTTTTGTTTTGTTTATTGGGGAATGATTCGTATCTTTGCAATGCAACTGAGAGACACAGCCGTATATTACTGATAATCAATGTTTTGTTTTCCCGAGTTCAATCCTCGGAAACAGCTCAAAGCAACAACGAGAAGGTGAAACGAAAGTTTCACCTTTTTTTGTTATGCGGGGTGTGGGAACTTGTTCACATACACCCCGCATAACAAAAAAAGAAGAGGGCGACACTCGTTGTCGCCCTTTCTCGTTGTTTGCTTTGATGGCGCCCCTGCGGCAGCAGAAAAGGAAAAAGCCGCCTAAAAGGCGGATTAATCCTCGTTGAAAGCGCCCGCGGCAGCGTCAGAGGAAAGACAAGCGACAGCGCAGTCAATCCTCGCAGGGCACTGCCCCACCCCTCACAAAAGTAAAATAGAGTAAAAATAGAGTAAACAGAGATCGCTACAAGGCACAAAAAAAGCAGCTCAAAACCCTGAGCTGCTTTTTTGTATTATTCCACCTTGACACTCCTCTTTAACGAGGTATCCATTGCGTCGCGGGCCGCGATAAACGTATATTTACCGCAATCGACCACCCACGCCGACTTGCCCTCGTCGTAGGATGCAAGGCTCTCCTTCGACACAAACACGTTCACGGTGCAACTCTCGCCCGGAGCAAGTTCGGGAGTTTTGGCAAAGCCTTTAAGCTCTCGTTCGGGCTTATCGAGTTCTCCCTTGGGGGCCTTCACATAGATCTGTACCACATCCTTGCCCGCAACATCGCCCGTGTTGGTCACCGTAACCGTCACGTTCCAGCCGTCCTCGGCAGGGGTCACCACCATCTTCTCGAAGTCGAAGGTCGTGTAGCTAAGGCCAAAGCCAAACGGATAGGCCACAGCCTTGGGCGCAAAGGTGTTGAAGTAGCGGTAGCCCACATAGATACCCTCCTCGTAGTTGGTGTAGTCGATGTTTTTGACGGTATGCAGGGGCAGCTCTTTGTTCCAAAGCTGGCGGTAGAACGAGTAGTTAAATGGCTTGTCGGCAAAGACCAGCGGGAAGTTCTTGGCCGTAGGTTCGAGCTTATAGTCGGTCGAGATTGTGGCAGGCATATGGCCGCTGGGATTGACCTCGCCGCTGAGCACCGAGGCCACAGTATTGCCGCCCTCCTGACCGGGCTGCCAACACATCACAATAGCGTCTACCTTGTCGTGCCAGGTGCACATATCAATCACGCCACCGCTATTTATAACAACTGTCACCCTCTTTCCTTGTGCGTGGAACGCCTCTGCAACGCAGTCGATAAGCTCCAACTCGCGGTCCGACAGAAGATAGCTGTAATAGTAGTCCCTATCTTTGCCCTCTCCGAACACACGACCGATAGTGATTACCGCGATGTCTGCCGTCTGGGCCGACTTCTCGATAGGCTCCGTAGGAACAACCTCGATGGCCCTCTCGCGGTCGATAAACCAGTTGCTGCGGCCGTCGATTCTTTTGCGACGGTAGGACTCGTCCTCCATAAACTCCTTGTAGAAGGCATCGAGCTCGGGCTCAATCGTAAATCCCGCATTGGCCAAACCCTCATCCACATTAACCACATAGGGCCTATTGACATTGCCCGCGCCCGTACCACCGGGAATAAGGTCGTAGGAGGTCACACCAAAGAGTGCAATCTGTTTCTCTTTGGCGATAGGAAGTGTCTTTTTGTTGTTTTTCATAAGTACCACACCCTCGTCGGCCACCTTTTTGCACACCAGAGCGTGAGCTTTGAGGTCGGGAGCCTCGGAGGCCTCGTAGCCCCTGAATTTAGGGGTCTTGACTACGAGTTGAAGAATCTTCTCCACTGCGCGGTCCACATCGGCCATAGCGAGCGAGCCGTCGTTGATGGCGTTGTACACCTCGGTATAGCGGCCGTTGCTACCGGGCTGAATCATATCGCTTCCTGCGCGTACGATTTGGGCGTTGTCGTATCCCCCACCCCAATCGGTCATCACGGCTCCCTCGAATCCCCACTCTCCGCGGAGAATGTCGGTCAGCAGAAACGAGCTCTCCGATGCGTGCTCGCCGTTGATGAAGTTATAGGAACTCATAATGGTCCAAGGCTGCGACTCCTTCACGGCAATTTCAAAGTTGCGCAGATATATCTCCCTGAGAGTCCTCTCCGAGAGGATTGAGTTGTTTGCTAAACGGTTGTACTCCTGATTGTTTACGGCAAAGTGTTTGAGCGATGTACCCACACCGTTCGACTCCACGCCATTGATCATTGCAGCGGCCATCTTGCCCGTCAGCAGGGGGTCTTCGGAGTAGTACTCGAAGTTGCGACCGCAGAGGGGATTGCGGTGAATGTTGGCACCGGGGGCAAGCAGAATATCCACGCCATACTCCAACACCTCATTGCCCATACTTTGGCCGGCCTCCTCAACAAGGGGCAGATTCCACGTCGAAGAGAGCATCGAGCCGATAGGAAATCCCGTGCAATAGAACGTGCGCTCGTCGCCCTCGCGAGTGGGAGAGATTCTCAGACCGGCAGGGCCGTCGGCCAACACAACGGTTGGTATGCCGAGGCGGGGAATGCCGTTAATCACTCCTGCCGCACCAGGCACGCCCGTGTTGGTAAATCCAATGCCGTTGAAGTTTGTGGCCGTACCGCCAATGATGAGGGTACATTTCTCCTCGGTGGTCATTGCCGCAACGACCTCTTTGATATTATCCTCTCGGAGTTTGGGCGCGGGGGCCTCGTCGGGTTGAATGGTTGCCACCAGAAGGGCAGCTGCGAGTAGTGATTTCAACATAGCGTGTGTCTTTTTTTTCGGGGTAACAATCCGTTACTTCTTAAAGGCAAAATATACCGCCGCCAAAATCAGGGCAAACGATACCAGATAGTTCCAACGGAAGGTCTCGGTCTTAAACAGAAATAGCGCCAGCAGGGTGAAGACTACCAACGAGATGCACTCCTGAATAATCTTCAGCTGAAATAGCGAGAATGGGCCGCCATTGCCCAAAAAACCGATACGGTTGGCGGGGATGGTGAGACAGTACTCAAAGAAGGCGATACCCCAACTGAGCAAAATAATGATAACCAATGGGAATGGGTCTTTGCCGCCATTCATCTCTTTCAGTTTGAGGTTGCCATACCAAGCGAAAGTCATAAAGACATTCGAGAGCAGCAACATTACAATTGTGGTTATTCCTTTCATTGTGTGGTAATTGGTATTTCGGTCTGCTAAATATCGTGAGATAAGGGTGCGGGCACTACCTCCGAGAAGTCGTAGTCGCCCCAACGCTGAGCTGTGTAGTCGAGCAGGTCGCAAATTTCCTGTGGGTCGTAGCTTGTTACGAGCTTGATGCGTGTCTGCTTAAAGTCGGGCAGCCCCTTGAAGTAGTTCGACAAGTGGCGACGCATCTCGATAATGCCCACATAGTCGCCCTTGGCAGCCAGCGAAAGGGCCAAGTGGTGCTTGGCAATCTCCACGCGCTCGGCCACCGAAGGCTGAGGCAACAACTCGCCCGTGTCGATATAATGGCGACACTCGCGGAAAATCCAAGGACGGCCATAGGTAGCTCTGCCAATCATCACGGCATCTACACCATAGCGGTCGAAACACTCGGCAGCCCTCTGGGGGGTGGTCACATCGCCGTTGCCGATAATGGGAATATGGATTGCGGGGTTGTTCTTGACCTTACCAATCAGAGTCCAGTCGGCATCGCCGCGATACATCTGCGAACGGGTGCGACCGTGAATGGTGAGAGCCTGAATACCAACATCTTGCAGACGCAGAGCAATCTCCTCGATGTTTTTATTCTCGTCGTCCCAGCCGAGTCGGGTTTTTACCGTCACGGGCAGTTTTACGGCCTCGACAATCTGTCGCGTCATCTCGACCATCAGGGGAACATCCTTCATCATACCGCTACCAGCTCCACGGCCTGCAATCTTCTTCATCGGGCAGCCGAAGTTGATATCTATAACATCGGGACCCGCCTTCTCGGCCAACTTTGCCGCCTCGACCATAGGCTCAATCAGGTGGCCGTAGATCTGAATTGCCACGGGGCGCTCCTCGTCGCTAACGTTGAGCTTGCGGAAGGTCTTCTCGGCTCCGTGAAAGAGGCCGTCGGAACTAACGAACTCGGTGGTTACCATATCGGCACCAAACTCTTTGCACAACTGCCTGAACGAAGGGTCGGTAACATCCTCCATTGGTGCCAAAAAGAGCGGTTTTTCGCCAAAATCTATATTTGCTATCTTCACGATTGTAAAATTTGCCCCAAAAATAGTTATATTTGCGCTCTAAACAATGCATTAGACGTAAAATAGATATAGAAATGACTATCGAACAACGACTCTTGGGCGCTGTGAACGCCTGTGTTGAGAAACTCTACGGCCCCCTCGACGGGCTCGAACTCCAACTGCAAAAGACCCGCAAAGAGTTTGTGGGCGACTACACCCTGGTAGTATTCCCTCTGCTGAAACGCAGTCGCAAATCGCCCGACGCTACCGCCACCGAGATTGGCGAGGCTCTGGCTGCCGAGTGCCCCTTCGTGAAGAGCACCAACACCATCAAAGGCTTCCTGAACATCGAGCTGCGTGCCGACTTCTGGTTGGAGCAGTTTGGTGCAATGGTGGCTACCGAGAACTACGGCATTGCCCCCGCTAACGGCAAAACCGTGATGGTGGAGTACTCGTCGCCCAACACCAACAAACCCCTCCACCTTGGCCACATCCGCAACAACCTTCTTGGTTACTCGGTGTCGCAGATTTTGGAGGCTTGCGGCTACAAGGTCATCAAGGCCAACCTGGTGAACGACCGTGGTATTCACATCTGCAAGAGTATGCTCGCTTGGCAGCTCTACGGCGAGGGCGAAACCCCTCAGTCGAGCGGTATGAAGGGTGACCACCTGGTAGGTAAATACTACGTCGAGTTCGACAAACACTACAAGGCCCAGATTAAAGAGCTTGTAGAGGGTGGTATGGACGAGGAGGAGGCCAAAAAAGAGGCCCCCATTATGAAAGAGGCTCGCACTATGCTCCAAAAATGGGAGGCTCACGACCCCGAGGTTTACGCTCTGTGGGAGAAGATGAACGGCTGGGTTTACGAGGGCTTCGACGCTACCTACAAGGCTATGGGCGTGAGCTTCGATAAGGTTTACTACGAGTCGCAGACCTATCTGCTCGGCAAAGATATCGTGGCCGAGGGTCTTGACAAGGGCGTATTCTACCGACGCGAGGATGGCAGCGTGTGGATCGACCTGACCGGCGACGGACTTGACGAAAAACTGCTGTTGCGTGGCGACGGCACCAGCGTATATATGACTCAGGACTTGGGTACTGCTCTCAGCCGCCAGACCGACAACAACCTCGACGGTATTATCTACGTTGTGGGCAACGAGCAGAACTACCACTTCCAGGTACTCAAACTCGTGCTCAAAAAGCTTGGCTACGAGTGGAGCGACAACATCTTCCACCTCTCGTATGGTATGGTTGAGCTGCCCGAGGGTAAGATGAAATCGAGGGAGGGTACCGTTGTGGATGCCGACGATTTGATTGAGGATATGGTTGCCACCGCTCGCGAGATGAGTGCCGAATTGGGCAAACTCGACGGCCTCAGCAACCAGGAGCAGGACGAGATCTGCCACATGGTAGGCCTCGGTGCTCTGAAATACTTCATCTTGAAGGTAGACCCCAAAAAGACTATGCTCTTCAATCCCCGCGAGAGTATCGACTTCAACGGCAACACCGGTCCTTTCATTCAGTACACCTACGCCCGTATCCGCTCGGTGTTGCGTAAGGCAGCCGAGGCAGGCATTGTGGCCGGCGTAGCCGAGGGCTTGGAGCTGATTGCCGAGGAGGTTGAGTTGGTAAAATACTTGGCCGACTTCCCCGCCACCGTATTGCAGGCAGGTGCAACCTACTCGCCCAGCGTGATTGGTGCATACGTCTACGATCTAGCCAAGATGTACAACAGCTACTACCACGACCACAGCATCTTGCGCGAGGAGCGTGAGAATGTGCGCTCGTTCCGTGTACTGCTGAGCCGCCTTGTGAGCGAGGTTATCGGCCGCGGTATGGGCCTTATGGGTATCTCGGTTCCCGAAAGAATGTAGTGACACAAATCAGTATAGACAAAAAGAGAGCGTCGGACTGCTGAGTCCGACGCTCTCTTTTTTCGTTGTGCTTGGTACGGATTAGGCCAAAATCTTCTTGACCATCTCGCTGATGGCACGACCATCGGCCAAGCCTGCAAGGCGTTTGGTGGCGATGCCCATAACCTTGCCCATACCTGCGGGCGAGTCTACGCCCAGCTCGGCAACAATGGCGCGCAACTGAGCCTCCAACTCCTCGGCACTGAGCTGCTTGGGCAGATACTCCTCAATAGCGGCTGCCTGAGCCAACTCGGCCTCGGCCAACTCGGGACGACCGGCAGAGGTGTACATCTCGGCCGACTCACGACGCTGTTTTACCTGTTTCTGCATAATTTTCACGATGTCGGCATCGGTCAGTTCGATACCCGCACCGGCGGTTTTGGCGATAAGGATTGCCGACTTCACAGCGCGGAGTGCATCGAGCCTCACTTGGTCGCGAGCCTTCATCGCTGCGGCAATGTCGTTTTGGATTTGTTGTTCGAGTGCCATAGTGTTCTATCTTTTTGTTTAGAGTTAATTCTGCTGTTTTTTAGGGCTCAATTTCCAGAGTGCCAAACTGTTCGGGGCGGTGGAAGTCGGGCTTAGGGGCCTCAATGGGGCTCCACGAGAGGTAGTGAGGAGTCTTCAAACAGTCGCCACACTTGTAGAGGTTGGCCCTGAGCGTTGCAGGAACACCCTCGGCTCCAAGTAGCGCAAAGGGTATCTCCATTTCGAGCCACCACGTCCCACCCTGCTTGTTGTCCTGGGGTACGGCATCGAGCGATGTGCGACGCACAATCGAGGCAATCTGCTCGGCCGTAAGGGGTGTTTTGGCGGGCCTAACCATACGGTAGGCTGCAAGCATTGTGCCTATGCAGTTGAGTTCGAGGTTGAAGTATGGATGACCCTCACCAAGGCTTACAAACATCTCCACACAGCTATCCTCACACACTGCCGTATTGGGTTCGGTCTTGGTGGCACGGATGTGCTCCTCCTCAACCTCGAAGCGCACAAAGAGCACCTCTCCGTTGTGGGCCATACGAAAGCGCACCTGTGGTGCATAGGGCCACTCCGAGGGCCAATTAACCGACGCAATGGTGTCGGTGGCCATCGCCCCAGGATCCGCAAACTCCTCCAAGCGAGGAACGGCTATGGTTTTAGACTGCTTCATATCTCCCCTTCTCCCTTAAATTAGTCCCAAGGATAGGCGGCCAAGAAGATCTCTTTGCCTGCCAGCTGATCTTTTACGGCCACAAGGTCGGCCAGATTCACATCGCCCACAATGTAGCTCCACTCGGGCGAGGTGTAACGCTCCCTGATTTTGGTAAAGCGGATGAGGGTTGCATCCTCCTCGGTACGATAGCGATAATAGATGCGGTAGACCACGTCGTTGGTGTGGTGTACGGGCGAGGCGGAGTTCATACGCTTGTACTCGTAGCTGTAATCGTACTTGCAGGCGGTGATGTCGCTCAACACGGCAGCACCCGTGGGGTGTCCGCCCGCACCGCGACCAAACATAAACTGCTTGTAGTAGTAGCGGCCCTTGATAACCACACCGTTGAACTCGTCCTCGACGCTGTAAATATACTTGTCGTGCGAAATGAGCTGGGGCACAACCCACAGATATACGCCCCCATCTTCGCGTTTCTCGACGTGTCCCACGAGTTTTATGCGTCGCTGTTTCTCGGCTGCAAAGCGGATGTCGGCCTCATTCATCGACGAGATACCATAGCGGAAAATCTTCTCGGGCTCGACGTAGATACCAAAGGCGTGAATGGTGAGGATTACGAGCTTGAACAACGAGTCCCAACCGTCGAAGTCGAGCGAGGGCTCGCTCTCGGCAAAGCCCAACTCCTGAGCCAGACGCAGAGCAGCCTCGTAACTCATATTCTCGTTAAAAATCTTCGACAACACAAAGTTCGACGAGCCGTTCAGGATACCCTTCACCGACACCAGCAGGTCGTTGTCGTAGTACTCTTCAAGGTTGCGGATTACGGGAATACTGCCACAAGCCGAAGCGTCGTAGAGGAATGGAGTGGCGGTCTTTTTGCCCAGCTCGATAAGTTCGGGCAGGTGGTAGGCCAACATCTTTTTGTTGCCGCTCACCACGGGCAGGTGGGCCTCCAACGAGCGACGAACAATTCCGTAGGCTGCCTCGGCATCGTCGATAAGCTCTACAATCATGTTGATGTCGGGATCGCCAAAGATGTCGTCGGCACTGTCGGTAAAGTTGGCCACAACGCCACGGTCTTTGGTCATATCGCGCACACAGATACGCTTGATTACTATATCTTTACCCTCGACTGCACCAAGCACGTCGTAGAGGCCTCGGCCTACGCTTCCGAAACCGAAAAGACCAATATTAATCTGCTTTTTCATATCTATTTGTCTGTTTATTCAATTCTGTTTTAGTCGGCCATAAACTCCTTAATGAGGGCATCGAGCTGCTCGTACTCCACCAAGAATCCGTCGTGACCGAAGGGCGACTCAATGAGCCTGTACCTCACGTCGGGGATGTTGGCCACCATAATATCGTGGTCGGAGGGAGGGAAGAGTATGTCGCTCGTAATGGCCACAACCAAAGTTTTGGCCTGGATGGTTGCCAGAGCTTCCTCGGCCGAACTCCTGCCACGAGCAATGTTGTGAGAATCCACCGCCTCCGAGAGCCTCCAATAGCAGTGGGCATCAAACCTGCGACGCAACTTCTCGCCCTGATGTTGCTGATAGGTAGTTGGGCGGAAACCCTTGATTTTCTCCTGATCGGGGTCGGTCTGTGTGGCGTTGTAGGCCTCGGCACCGCGATAGCTCAGCAGTGCAATGCTACGCGCCACGGCCATACCCGCCGCACCTGCATCGGGGGCATTGGTGTGGAAGGTCTGGTCGGCCTCGATGGCCATCCTCTGCGACTCGTTGAAGGCGATAGCCCACGCCGACGAACGGGTGCAGGTGGCAATCAGGGCAATCCTGCGGGCAAACTGTGGCTCGCTAATGGCCCACTCCATAACCTGAAAACCGCCAATCGAGCTACCAATGAGCAGTTCGACGTGGTCGATGCCGAGCCTGCGGGCCAAGAGCTTGTGTCCCCTGACCATATCGCGCACCGTAATCATAGGGAACTCGCCACCCCAACGCTCACCGCTTATGGGGTTAATACTCACGGGCGAGGTGGAGCCGTAGGGCGAGCCTATAAAGTTGGCGCAGATGACAAACCACTTCTCGGGGTCCAAGAAGCGACCCTGCTCGACAGTGTGGGGCCACCAATCGGCCACTCGGCTGTCGGCCGTAAGGGCGTGACACACCCAGATGACGTTGTCCCTCGCGGGCGAGAGAGTACCGTAGGTGGTGTACTCAATCTCCACTCCGGGGAGCACCGCTCCGCACTCCAACTCAAATTGTTCGCTAAAAAACTCTTTCATATCCGAGGGGGGGGTGTTTTCTACTCGCCAAAGGCCACCGCAAAGGCCTGCTCGAAGTCGGCAATGATATCCTCAACATTCTCCAAGCCTGCCGAGATACGCAGCAGCGTGGGGGTAACACCTGCCGAGAGCTGCTCCTCGGTCGAGAGCTGTTTGTGGGTGGTCGATGCGGGGTGAGTAACCACGCTAATCGAGTCGCCAATCATAGTCATGTGCACCACGATTTTCAGAGCCTCCACAAACTTGATGGTGGTATCGAGGTCGCCTTTGAGCACCACCGACAACACACCCGACGAACCAAAGCGGAAGTATTTCTGCGCATTCTCATACGAGGGGTGCTCGGGGAAGCCTACCCACTGAACATTGTCCACCTTGGGGTGGTTGCGGAAGTAGTTGGCCAGGCGTGCGGTAGACTCCACCTCGTGCTTGGTGCGCAACGAGAGGGTCTGCAAGCCGAGCTGCATCAGGTACGAGTCGAAGGCCGAAGGCGAACAACCCAAATCGCGCAGAGCATCTACCCTACACTTCACAATGAAGGCCATAGGGCCAAATGCATCGGCCATAACCAAGCCGTGGTAGCCCTCCGAAGGACCACTCAGCTCGGGGAATTTGCCGTTCTTCCAGTTGTAGGTACCGGCATCGACAATCACACCGCCCATGGCAGTACCGTGACCGTTGATCCACTTGGTTGCACTCTCCACCACAATGTCGGCACCGTGGTCGATGGGACGGCACAAGTAGCCGCAAGCACCAAAGGTGTTATCCACCACAAAGGGGATATCATAGCGGTGAGCCAACTCGGCCAGCGCATCCAGATCGGGCACCGAGCAAGCGGGATTGCTCATCGACTCAACATAGATAGCCTTGGTATTCTCGTCGATCAGTCGTTCGAAAGCCTCCACGCTATCGTTCTCGGCACGACGGCAGTCGATACCCATCTTGCGGAAGGTAATCTTAAACTGGTTGAAGGTGCCACCATAGAGCAGAGGGGCGGTAACAATGTTGTCGCCCGCCTTGCAGAGCGAGGTAACAACCACCAGCTGGGCCGACATACCCGAAGCCACAGCCAAAGCACCCACACCACCTTCGAGTGCAGCCACCTTCTCCTCGTAACCATTCGAGGTGGGGTTCTGCAAGCGGGTATAGATGTTGCCAAACTCTTTCAGGTTGAACAGGTCGGCTGCGTAGTCACAAGTGGGGAATTCGTAGGCAGCCGTTGGGTAGATTGCAACACCACGCGAACAGGTGTCGTCGCGGTGACGACCTGCGTGGATTTGCAGTGTTTCAAAGTGCAATTTCTTGTTGTCCATCGTATATTGTTTTTTATTTTTATCTATCTCAATCGTACAAAGGTGCAAAACTTACCCCAAAAACAAAAATTCCGAGGGGTACAACTCGCCTAATGGGGCTACTTTGCTGCCCATTTTGCGAATTTTGCATACCATAGCGCTCCTTTTAGCCAAAGATGAGTATCAACAGCTGGGCACACAGCACCCTCAGGAACATCGACAAGGGGTAGACCGTAGCGTAGGCCACCGAAGGAGCGTCGGTTGTGGTCTGCTCCGACGAGAAGGCCAGCGCAGGAGGGTTGGTAGATGAGCCCGAGAGCACACCGATGAGGGTGTAGTAGTTGAGCTTGTAGACCTTGCGCGCCACAACACCCGCAAT
Source organism: Tidjanibacter sp. (assembly GCA_045634145.1). Classification (GTDB taxonomy): domain Bacteria; phylum Bacteroidota; class Bacteroidia; order Bacteroidales; family Rikenellaceae; genus Tidjanibacter. The sequence continues at coordinate 24,493 of JAZQZS010000018.1, forward strand.
CAGCAGAGGGATAACGGTAATGAGCGCTCCGTAGAGAATCCACACATAGCCTCCGCCCAGAATGGTGGGCACAAAGCTCTCGCCCGCACCCAAACCAACGCCCGCAAGGAAGAGCGAAATTCCCACCTCGCGCAACATCAGGTTGGCACTCATTGTGGTATAGGTCACAAGCTTGTAGTGGGGGCCGTAGCGACCCATCAAAATTGCCACCACCAGAGGGCCGCCCGCCATACCCAGCTTAATGGGTTGGGGCACACCGGGGAGGTGGAAGGTAATACTGCCGAGCACCACACCCAGAGCAATACCCAGGAAAATGGGGATAAGGTTGGGGTGACGCAGACGTTTGAGTGAGTTGCCAAAACACTTCTCGGCCTCGGCAACCGAAGGCTCTGGACCCACAACCGTCACTCGGTCGCCCACCTGCAATTCGAGGTTTCCGGCAGCCACAAGGTCGATACCCGCACGGTTGATACGGGTGATGGTTACACCATAGGTGTTGCGCACTTGCAGGGCCGAGAGTTTTACACCATTGAGCTTGGGTTTGGAGATGATGATACGGCGCGAGATCATATCCTTCGACAGGTCGTGCCAATTCATCTCTACCCTCTCGCCAAGCAGGGCCACAATGGCCTCGGTATCTTCGGGCGAAGCGATAATCAACAATCTGTCGCCACACGACAGGGTGGTGGTGGCCGTTACCAACTCAGGCTCTGCACCGTTGTGGCTGATGCGCGAGATTACAAACTCACGCGAGATGAGTCGGTGGATTTCGGCAATGCTCTTGCCCTCTATGGCGTGGTTGGCCACCTCGACCGAGGTACGCACGGTGTTGTTTTTATTGTTGTCGGCTCCGAGGGACTCCTCCTCTGCCTTGGGGTTTACCTTGAACAGATAGCGCAGCAGAATGATGGTCATAATCGCGCCAATCACACCCAAGGGGTAGGCTACGGCATAGCCCGTGGCCAGGTCGCTTGCGCTGGCACCCATCGAGATGTCGCTATATGCCTGCTGTGCGGCACCCAGACCGGGGGTGTTGGTCACAGCACCCGACATAATACCCACCATTGTGGTGATGGGCAGACCGGTGATGTAGTAGAGTGCGATGGTGGTAGCTACGCCGAGCAGTATGACAAGTATTGCCACTTTGTTGAGTTTGATTCCTCCCGCCTTGAAGGCCGAGAAGAAACCGGGGCCCACCTGCAAGCCTATCGAGTAGACAAACAGAATGAGTCCAAACTCTTTGAGAAAGTGCAAAAGATGTTCGTTGATATTGAGGCCGAAGTGGCCGAAAGCGATGCCGACAAAGAGAATGCCCGTAACACCCAGCGAGATGCCCGAAATTTTAACTTTTCCGAGCATTGTTCCGAGGGCGACAACCAGGGCCAAAATAAGCACCGAATGTGCATCACCACCACCCCAGAGCGCATCGCTGCCCCAGAGCAGGTTTTTCAAAAGTTCCATACTATCCTAAATACTAACCTAACTAATTCTGCGTCATTGGATTGTCTTCTGCCGCTCCACCCTTGCGGAGCATCGCTTGGTCGGGCTGCCACACAATCCTCATTTTACCCCGCAAAGATATGCATTTGCTCCTCAAAAGTCAAACAAAAAAGCCACTTATTTCTTCACCAAAACCTCGGGCAGAGTCCGTTCCGAACGAGATTTGGGCGGGTTGGCTCTTGATTTTTATCTACTTAATCCGTACCTTTGTCGGATAAACCACACTACTGCATACGATTATAACACAAACAAATATCCAAAACTCTATGAAAAGATCATTTCTTTTTGCAGCTCTGATGTTCCTTGTAGGACTCGTGGCGTGCAACGATCCCAAAGAACCCAACGAGGGCGGCGGAGAAGAGAACAAACCCGAAATCATCGAGGGCGAGTTGGTAATCAACAAGTTCCGTTTCTTGCAGATGTACAACAAAGGCATCATCCCCCAGAGCATCTATCTCGAAGTGGGCGAAAACGAAATCGTCTACACCCTGAAAGACTATGTAGACCCCAGCGCACTCGTGGCCAGCTTCGAGGTAAATGGTCACGTCTATGTGGGCGACGTTAAGCAGGAGAGCGGCGTTACCGTCAACGACTTCTCGGCCCCCGTGGTATACCGACTCGAAGATGGCAAAGGCGGCACCCGCGAGTACACCGTCAAGATCAACATGCCCACCGGTCTGCCCGTGGTGTTCTTCAACACCGACAGCGGTCGCAACGTCAAAGACAAAGAGAATTGGGAGGGTGCTACAATCAAGATTGTAGGTGCTCCCGAGGGTATGAACCTCTCCGAGATGAGGGTACAGACCAAAGGCCGTGGTAACTCCACCTGGAACTTCCGCAAAAAACAGCCCTATGCTCTGAAATTCGACAAGAAAACCTCCGTTATGGGTATGCCCAAGCACAAAAGGTGGATTCTGATGGCCAACTACCGCGACCGCACCATGATGCGTAACGCCGTGGCCTTCGAGATCTCCAACCGCACAGGTCTGGTGTGGGCTCCCCGCGTACAGTTCGTAGAGCTGGTGATGAACGGTATTCACAAGGGTAACTACATGGTTTGCGAGCAGATTCGTATCGACGAGAACCGTGTAAACGTTACCGAGATTAAAGAGGGTGCCGACACAAGTGGCGAGGCTATCACCGGTGGCTACGTTCTCGAAGTTGACCAGTGGGACGACGAGGTTAATATGTTCAAGTCGAAATGTATGGAGAACAAGTGGGGCAACCACTCGTGCACCATTATGCTCAAATTCCCCGACGAGGAGGATGCCGCTCCCGCACACGTAGACTACATCAAAAACTACATCTGGGACATCGAGGAGCTGATGATGGACGGCCAATTCCAGAAGATCTACGACGAGTATATCGACCTCGATTCGTTCATCGACTTCTACATCGTAAACGAGATCACCTGCAACAAAGAGCTCTGGCGTGGTCCTTTCAGTACCTATATGCACAAAGATCGTGGTGGCAAACTCTACGCAGGCCCCGTTTGGGACTTCGACTTCACCACCTTCAATATGAACGCATACGGCGAGGCCGACGACTACACCAAACGCTTCTACAACAAGAAGGCTTTCTGGTATAAATACTTCTTCCAGGACCCCATCTTCCGCGCCCGTATGGTGGAGCGTTGGAACGAGCTTAAAGAGGGTCTGCGCACCATCCCCGAGTACATCGACCAGATGGAGACGCTGCTCACCCCCTCGGGCCTAATTAACGCCAAGATGTACAGCCCCGGTCAGGACCCCGACCTGGGTGGTCTGTTCAACCACGACGAGGATCTGCCCTACAACGAGGCTGTGGCCCTGATGCGACTCTTCTACGAGGAGAAGTTCAAATGGCTCGACGATCAGTTTAACAACAACCCCAACTGGGGCAAATAGTCTGCTATGAATCGCAGAACGATACTCTTTGCAATGGCGGTGGCTACCTTGGTGGCCACCGCTTGCACTTCCGGCCCCAACAGCCTGACCCGTAGTGAGATGCGCGAGGGTTACGAGCTACTCTTCAACGGCACCGACCTCAACGGCTGGCAGGGTGCAACCGAGGGCTACTATGTGGCCGAGGGAGCCATCTGCTCGCGCGAGGGCTTCAACAACCTCTACACCCAGAAACAGTACCGCGACTTTGTGTTGCGTTTCGAGTTCAGCTTCGCCTGCGAGGGTGTCAATAGCGGCATCGGCATCCGTACCCCCATGGGGGTGGATGCGGCCTACTACGGTATGTGTGAGGTGCAGATTTTGGACCACGACGCCCCCATCTATGCCGGCCTGAGGGATTATCAGGTGCACGGCTCGGTCTACGGCATCGCCCCCGCCGAGAGGATTGTCCACAAACCCCTGGGCGAGTGGAGCGAGCAGGAGATTCGCGTTGTGGGCGACCGAGTTACGGTGAGCGTCGATGGCCGTGTAATTGTCGATGCCGATGTGAGGGAGGCCTGCGGCGGACAAAACGTGGGCACCACGGGCGACTTCCGCAACCCTGCGACCTACGACGGCTACGACCACCCCGGTCTGTTCAATACCGAGGGCTACGTTGGCCTGCTGGGCCACGGCGCGGGCGCTCGCTTCCGCAACATCCGAATTCTCGACCTATCGAAATAGGGAGCAACCATAAGCAAAAACAAACCCACCAACTCGTCGGTTGGTGGGTTTGTTGTCTTTATCTGGTTGGCTCTTATACCAGCGCAAATGAGAGGTCGCCCTTGCAGCAGAGTTTGCCCCCAACGCTCAGCACCGCCTGGCAGAAAAATATCATACCGCGGCTATTGACCAAGCGGGCCTCCACCTGGCACACATCGCCCGGGCGCACAATCTGCTTGAAGCGCACATTGTCCATACCGCTAAACAGCGTAATCTTGCCCTTGATATGTTCCTTCACCAGCATAGTGCAGCTCTGGGCCATAATCTCGCACAAAATAACCCCCGGAACAATCGGATTGCCAGGGAAGTGGCCACTCAAAAATGGCTCATCGCCCTTAATTTGGTAGCAGGCAGTGACCGTTCCGTCGGGGTTTATATCCACCTCATCAACCAGCAGCATAGGCTCGCGGTGGGGCACAAACTCTTTGAGCTCCTCTCGGGTCATCTTTGTCATAGCGTTATGCGAGTTTATTTTGGTAGAACTCCTTAATTACACTCTCGGCTCCGAGCATCAGATCCTCCACGATAGCCTTGGCGCTCTCGGTCTTGCGCACCATACCGGCACACTCGCCCGCCATATAGCTACCATTCTCGTCGCCCTCCTGCACTGCCTTACGCAGCGAGCCTCCGCCAAAGGCCAAAATCTCGTCGGCACTCACTGCGGGGTCGCTCTCCATCTTGGCAAAGGTCTTGGAGAAGGGCGATTTGAGCGAGCGCACAGGGTGTCCGAGGCTCTTTCCCGTAACGATGGTAGAGATGTCGGTGGCTTTCAGTATTCGCTCCTTGTAGGCTGGGTGTACGTTACACTCCTCGGCCACCAAAAAGCGGGTACCCACCTGCACACCCTCGGCTCCCAGCATAAAGGCAGCAGCAGCACCGCGACCATCGCAAATACCGCCCGCAGCTACCACGGGAATCGCCACTGCATCAACAACTTGGGGCACAAGTGGCATAGTGTTGAGTTCGCCAACGTGTCCGCCCGACTCGGCACCCTCGGCCACCACGGCATCGGCACCTGCAGCCTGCATCTTTATGGCCATAGCGACCGAGCCCACCACGGGGATAATCTTTATGCCTGCCGCCTTCCACGCCTCCATATAGCGGGCGGGCGAGCCGGCACCTGTGGTGAGGATCTTCACACCCTCCTCGATGACCATCTGAGCAATCTCGGCCGCATTGGGGGCTTGGAGCATAATGTTCACGGCAAAGGGTTTGGAGGTAAGAGTCTTACACTTGCGTATCTCGTTGCGAACAGCTTCGGTGTTGGTGTTGATGGCCGAGATGATTCCCAGCGCTCCGGCATTCGACACGGCTGCTGCCAACTCGGCATCCGCAACCCAGGCCATACCGCCCTGAAACAGAGGGTATTCGATGCCTAACAACTGACAAATTCTACTTTTAATCATAGCGTCTGTTTTGGTTTGTTTAGTTCGACCTAACAATGCAAAGTTATGCTTTTTTCTCAATTTTAGCACATTCCCTGCCAAGTTGTGGCGATTTGTGGGGGCAAAGCTACCCCGATAATTGTAAAATCCAGAAAATTATCTTACATTTGTTACTACCTATGTACAATCGACCTAACACACCCACGAGTATGAAACCCTGGATTTTATCTATTCTCTTCGCACTCTCCACTCTCGCATCATACGCACAAGCCGAGAGCAAGGTCACCTATATTGCAGACGAAGACAAATTTGTAACCACAATACCCAAATCCATTGCATACGAACTCCCCGGTGGCCCCGTATTCTACTCGTGGAGGATAAACTACGCAGGCGATGTTAGATACGTGGTTGATTACAGCTCCTACAAAACCAAAAAATTGAAGAAACCCCAAACCCTCTTAGTAAGGGGATATGCCAACAAGAACAAACAGTTGGAGTACGACACCTATGTTGTCGAAATAAACAAGAAACTCTGTTTCCTCCCCTGCGAATATGTAGAGGACAACACTCTGATAAACAGCCAAAACAACGCTCTCGCATCCGAACTATCGGAGCTGACCACCAAGAGCCAAAATGCCAAAGCCGAGGTGGATTCGTTAGTGGTCAAGCACACAAAAATAAGCGAAACTCAGCTTGCCTACTGCCAAAAGGCGATCGATAGCCTACCCGCCATTATCGACTCGGTAAAAAGCAAAGCAAGGGAAGATTATAGGGCACTCGAAAAAGCAGAAACCGACAAATGGTACAATTCACTCCCAAAATCAACCCAAAAAGCATATTCAAAACTATCCATAACCGAAGCCGAGTTGAGCGCACCCAATAGCGCTGCCGGCTGCGACTACACATTTACCTACGTAAACAACTCAAACAAAACCATCAAGTACCTCTATTGGGAAGGCACCTTCTACAACGCAGTAAACGATCGAGTCTATTGCGAGATTAGAGATTACTGCACTTTCAGAGGTCAAGACACAGGCCCCGTTGAACCCGGAGAGTCTGGCGGTGGCGTGTGGGAATGTGTGATATACAATTGGTCGGCAGATTACGTCAAGCTATCCAGCGTATCCATTATTTATATGGATGGCACCACAACAACCATTGGCGCAAGCGACATCGCTCGCCTTATAACCATCCCCAGCTCTTGGGATTTCTACACCCAACACGGCTCGGAGTACGACGCCGAGCAAAAGGCAGCATACCCATACGTTAGAGAACTAAGGGATTGCGAAGGTGATGTTCACACCTGGGAGCAAAGACTCAAATATCTGCAAAGCGGCCAATTTAAGTACCCTCGCTGGCACGAAACTGAGGAGTATCAAGCCGTTTTCGACAGGATTTCCAAGGCATACAACGAGCATCTCCTCTACGAAGAAAAACTTGCGAAATTTAGGAAAAACAACTTGATGCAATAATACCTCATAGATTTCCCCCACCTTCTACAACGCCTATTTGACTTAGGTCGTTAGACGTTAGACAGTTAAGGAGTCTGGGGGATTACGTCGCTACGCTCCGTGATCCCCGTCCGCTCGCCGCGGGGGCCCTTGCCACCTCGCACTCCATTCAGGTCAAGCCCACTACGTGGTATACTTTTTTGTACCCGAATCCCCCTTTCGAGCAAGCTCGACGAGGGAAGGGCACAAAAAAAGCGTCGCAACGAATTGCGACGCTTGCCCTGACCGAAGTCGAGGTGGCGGAGAAAGGGGGATTCGAACCCCCGGTACAGTAATCCCGTACGACAGTTTAGCAAACTGTTGGTTTAAGCCACTCACCCATCTCTCCGTGCTTGACTTAAAAAGCACCGCAAAGATAAACACTTTTCGGTTTACTGCAAACTTTTTTGCACTTTTTTATTTCAACCCAACATTTTTGCACCCATTTTGCTCCATACCATTACTATGCAAATGTGCATTATTCCCATTTGGGTGTGCTATTTTGTTTATTATTTAAGAATTTTTCATAAATTTTGTTTGTCAAACGAAAAAAACATATAACTTTGTATATTGGTACGGAAAATTATCCGTACCTTTACAAAGTCTATGAAGACACAACTAAGACAATAATTTGTTTAATTTTAATAGTTTAAAACATTATGAAAAAACTTATCGTATTGGTTCTTTCGCTCGTAGCAGCAGTTAGCGTTTCGAACGCTCAGGTTTGCGCTTTGAAGTCGAATGCTCTCTACCTCGGCATTGGTGCCGTTAACTTGGGCGCTGAGTTCTCGGTTGCTCCCCAGTGGACCGTGGACGTTTCGGGTACCGCAGTTATCTTCTCGCCCTGGAAAAATGTAGGTGATGGTCTTCTCTACCTCAACGGTTGGGATGCAGTTGCTGAGGCTCGTTACTACCTCTGCAAAGCTTTCAACGGTCACCACTTCGGCGGTTTCTTGGAGGCTGCTCGTTTTGGTGATGCTACCGCTCACATCAAAGGTCTTGGCAATGGTGCCGACCTTCGCAACGTTAAAGCTGGCTTGGTTGGTGTAAGCTACGGTTACTACTTCAAGCTGAACACCTACTGGGGTATCGACTGCACCGCAGGTCTCGGTTTGGGTGCTGGTAAATACAACGGCGCAGACAGCTGGAAATTCTTGGCTTTGCCCCGCGCACAGGTTGCTTTCAGCTACAAGTTCTAAGCACAGACCGCTCACAAGAGCTTAACAATAGTAAGGTGTCTGCCCGATGGGCGGACACCTTATTTATTATATATAATATAAGTGCGCCCCCGTATTTGCCGAACAACGAGGCCTAACAGACCAACCAACACATTCTTCGCAATGGCCTCAAACAACCCCTATTCTGCGCCATTGGGGGCCGCAGCAACCATTATAGCTAAATCCGTCAAATAGGGCTATTACACGCCCATAGTTTGCAGAGAGGAGCAACACCTTCAATCCCCACCCCATTCACACCAACTCTATAACAGCCAAGCATTGTGGTTGCCATACCTTATAACTACTGAGTATTGTGGGGCGACAGCATCACATCATATCGCCCCCCAAGAGAGCAACGCTCAAAAAAAAGAAGCCGCCCCTACGGAGTGTAGGAGCGGCCTATCTTATATCGGCGACACTAATTATTTAGTTGCATCAACCGAAGCTTTGCGGAACTCTTTCATCAGTTTCGAAACCTCCAAAGCAGCTTTACGAGCACGGGTGCCGGCAGCTTTGTTACCTTTCTCAACCTGGAGTTTAGCATTTACCTGGAACAACTCAATCTGAGCGTTGATTTTCTCTACCAAATTTTGCATAATTGTGAAGTTTAATAATTTGTGTTTATGATGTTTAGGTCTTATGCAAAGATATATATTTATTTTATATTACAATACTTTCGACCGCTTTTTTTGACACTGGTTATTTTTTCTTTTTGAAAAGTTTGCCAAATAGACCTTTATACTTGGATTTTTGACCATCTTTTCCGTGGCCGTAGCCATAACCATAGCCGTAACCATATCCGTAGCCATATCCGTAGCCATAACCGTAGCCATAACCATAGGTCTGTTTACGTTTCTCGCCACCGTAGTAGATAGTCTCAACGCCAACATCCGACATCACAACGCCCATATTTTTGAGCGACTTGCGAGCCGCAACAGCCTTAATGGTCTCGAAACTCATCTTTTCGGTGTGGCCCATACGCATACAGTAGATGGTCACATCTGCCACACGGTTTGCCACCATAGTATCGGTTACCAGAGCGATAGGCGCGGTATCCACAATAATGTAGTCATACTTCTTGCGGAGCTCGACAAACACGTCGTCCAACTGCTTACGCATAATCAACTCTGCAGGGTTAGGAGGAATGGTACCCACAAAAAGGGCATCAACGTCGTGCAAACAATCCCTGATAATGAGGTTGTCGAGGTTGCTTTCCTTGCCCACCAGGTAGTTTACAATACCGAAGGTGTGGTGCTCTTCACCAATACGCTGTTCCATTGAGCCTTTACGCAAGTCCATATCCACAACAATAACCTTCTTGCCAGTGATTGCAAACGAGAGGGCCACATTAAGTGCCACGGTGGTCTTGCCCTCGTGGGGAATTGTCGAAGTAACCATAATAACCTTACCATCCTCTGGCATCATAAAGTCAATATTGGTACGCACCATACGGAACGCCTCGGCAATAGCATCACGGCTGTTGGGAGTCACCAGAATATCGTTACTCTTCTTGTCCTCTTTCGAGGGGATAGCACCAACAATTGAAACCATCGAGCCAATCTCGCCCTCCACCTCCTCAACCGAGTAGATCTTGGTACGCAGAGCCTCAGCAATCAGAATTACCACAACGGGGATTACAAAGCCCATAATCAGAGCCAAGAGCATAATCATCATGGTACGAGGTGCGATGGGTGCGGGAGAGGCTATTGCGGGATCAATAATACGCGAAATGGATGCGGTAGTTGCCAATTTAAGGCTGGTCTCCTCGCGTTTATTGAGCAAAAACGAGTAAATACCAACTTTAATTTCCTGATCCCTCAGAATCGACTGCGACTCCTTCTCGATGGTGGGCAGATCCCTAACCTTTGCCTTATTCTCGGCAATCTGTTTATCTACCGAACGGAGCTGCAAATCGAGCGAGGTGCGCAGGTTGGTAATCGATGCGGGGAGTAATCCCTGCAAAGCCAACACCTTCTCACGAACATTTGCCACCGATGGGTTGCTCAGTTTTGCATCACCACCCAGAGTCTTATACTCCAATACAGCGTTGTTGTAGTCGGTAATCAAGGTGTTCAGTGCAGTATCCTCCAAACCGAGGTTGGGAACGAGCTCCACCTTGCCCTGAATTTTGTTTACTGAATTAAGAATATCGTTCAGCAACAACACCTGAGTCTCAATCTCAACGGCACGCTCTTCGAGTTTGTTGGCGGTCTGGAGATAGATATTACCCTCGGTCAACGAGTTCACCGAGTGGGTCTTCTTGCGATAGAGCTCCACATCACTATCTACGCTATCCAGGTCGGCACCAACAACACCCAGACGCTCATCAACGAACTCCATAGTTGCACGGGCAACCTCACGCTCACCCTCTTTGGCATCCTCATTGTAAACATAGATAAGCTCGTTTACAATATCAGCAGCCTTCTGAGACACAGCGCTCTTCATACTTACGTTGATAAGGCTGGTGGTCTTGCTTGTGGGGGCAACCGAAAGGTTCGACATCAGCACCCTGGTGTAGCGGCTAGGGCTTGTAACGTTCACAAAGAGTCGGTCGTCTTTTTTGATATACTCCTCCAAGGCCTCGTTTGCCACGATTCTAAAGATACCGGCATCGTCTACCACGGGCGAGCCGTAGGCCACCTCAAACTTCTTCTCGGTAGCTTTGCGGGCACCGGGGTAGAAGAATTTAATCTTACCCGAAGCGTTAGTTTTACCCAATTTCAGTTCAAGCGCAAAGGGGTATGTGAGCGAGTCTACCACCACTTCAACGGGAGCCGAAGGACCATAAATCTCTACCTTGCGCAGTTTTGCCTGCACCGAGTAGGTAATGTTAGCATTAAGATTCTCAACCACCTTGCTCATCAGAGTGTACGAGCGAAGGATGGCCGACTCGTTGTCCACCACCGAGGTCTGACGCATCATACGCAGGTTGGTCATCGAGGTTACGTCGGACTTAACACTACGCGAGGCGTTCTCATCGACATAGATCACAGCCGACGAAGAGTATACCTTGGGCGAAACTTTTACATACAAGAAACCTGCACATAGGCATACAAATACCGAAAGACCAAACCAGAACCAGTTGTTAATGAAGAACGACCAGATGGATTTGAGCGAAATCTCGGTCATCTGCTCCTCTTGTCCGCCCTGTGGGCCTTGTGGATTTTGTTGATAGTTAATGTTTTCCATTATATTTCAGTCTTTATTATTTCAATTTTGACGCGTAAGTAACGTAGTAAATCATCATAGCGATACTTGTACCGAGCGATGCAAGCGAGGTGATGATGGGGAAGTAGGTTGTAAAGGTCGAAACACTCTTAGCCTTTGCACCCACGGGCTCGACATAAACCACATCGTTCTGTTTGAGGTAGAAGTAGGGCGACTGGAAGATGTCTTTCGATTTGAGGTCGAGAATCTCCACGTGACGACCTTTGGGCTCCTCACGAATAACCATAACCTTGCTCCTCTCGCCATAGACAGTCAGGTCGCCGGCAAAACCGATAGCCTCCAAGAGGGTGAGCCTGTCACCGGGGAAGTTATAGGTACCGGGGCGGGTCACCTCACCGATAACGGTAACGTAGAAGTTTACGATGGTTACGGTAACTACGGGGTCGGGCATTTTGTCCACCAACATAGCCTTAATTTTCTCGGCCACCTGCTCACGGGTCAAGCCCGCAACGTGGATTTTACCGAGCACGGCAAAGTTAATGTTGCCTTCGCTATCCACGGTGTAGCCTTCGTAGTTTACGTTCGAGATAACCTTGCTCGACGAGTTTGCCAACGAGGTTGCATTCGAAATCTGGCTGCGTGCCGAGAAGAGGTTGTAGGGCACTGCGAGCGAGGGCTGCGACGAAGACACCGAGATGGTAAGCATATCGCCTGCCTGAATAGTATTCAGCTGACCGTAGATGCTCTCCAAAGCGCCGCTTTGTGCATCCTGGAAGTAGACCAAATCCTCCCTGCTACCGCACGAGGTGAAAACCAGTGCGAGCAGAGCAATAAGAGTAAATTTTTTAAGCATATCTATCTTGTGTTTTTAGTTTGCGCATACAAAGCAGACAAATATACTTATTTTTATTTAAAGGGAGATAAAAAAGAACACAATCGACAATTTTTCTGTCAATCGTGTTCAATTTTCCCACCCCTATGTCCGAAATTACATTTTTGCAATGATCTCTTCGAGTGCTCGGGCGAGTTGATCGGGACAGGATGTGCCCTTGCCTCGGCAGTCGATTCCCTTCAAAAGTGAGGCAACTTCTTTTACCGAACGCCCCTCTGCAAGGCGACAAACGCCCTGCGTATTGCCGTGACAACCGCCAATAAAAAGCACCTCTTTGATGATGCCGTTTTCGTCTACATCAATGTCGATTTGTCGGGAGCAGACTCCCTGTGGAAAGTATGTTTTGAACATAGTAAAAAGTGTGAATTTATCTTGTTAAAAATTGAAGCATCCGCCCACGTTCACAACGCCTTTGGCACCCCAGCCGAGCTCCACAAACAGACCCTTGTCTTGGCCAAACTGAAAGCACACGGGGTAGATGTTTCCCATAAGCGAAGCACCCAGCGATGTTTCGCGCCCACCATTGTCTACATCGTACTGATTTACGACCACGGTCATAGCGCCCACACCCCACGAGCCATACATCATAACGTTGCCCTTGCGGAAGTAGCGAGTCTGTGCACTAAGGCAGATTGATGGGTAGACCGCCGACACACTTCGGCTGGTCTGTCCGCTATCCGTAAACTTGCTCCACGAGGCGGCACAACCCACTGACAGAGAGCCACCTAATGCGACCTTGTCGTTGAGCCAACAGTTCACCTCAACGGTGGGAGATGTCAATGGAATAAACTCGTGTCGTTCTACATTTTCATTGGAATCTATCGAGCCGAAACCCACTACAATCACTCCAAAAATATCGGGCAGCGACAGTACTCCTGCACTACCTCTCACTTGCCAATCACCCCTCTGCTGGGCGGTGGCGGTTGTGGTTGCTGCGAGCACCATTGCGCCCGCCAACAAAATCGTCAAAATCCGTTTCATCGCTCATTCATTTTAAGTGGTTAGAACTCTGTGTCGTTTACAAATATAATAAAAAATTGTATATTTGCGGATATTATGCACCAATAGAATTGGATTTAACTAAAAAACACAGATATGAAACGTACGATTATGATTTTACTTAGCAGCGCCGCTCTGCTCACCTCGTGTGGTGGCGGCCACAAGGAGAAAACTCCCGCAATAGACCCCGCAAACTTCGACGAGAGCTATGCTCTGAACGATGACTTCTACGAGCACTTTACGGCCGGTTGGCAGAAGAATCACCCTCTTACGGCCGAGTATTCGCGCTTTGGTGCTTTTGATATGCTGCGCCAGAGCAACGAGCTGAGGGTTAAGGAGTTGTTTACCGACTTGGAGAAGAGCACCGCCCCCGCAGGCTCGGTGGAGCAGAAGTTGAGCGACCTCTATCGCCAGGGACTCGACAGCGTGCGCCTGAATGCCGAGGGTGCCGAGCCCATCAAGGCCGACCTTGCAGCCATCGAGGCCGTTGCCAGCCGCACCGAGTTGAGTGCACTGCTAGGCGAAATTCACCGCACAAGCAGCAACGTATTCTTCGGTACGGGTGTTGGCGCCGACCAGAAAGATACCAACAAAAATATCCTCTACATCGGCCAGTCGGGCCTGGGTTTGGGCAACCGCGACTACTACTTCGACGAGAATAGCGCCCACATCCGCACCAAATATGTGGAGTTCATCAAGAGGGTGACCGCCCTTGCGGGTTACTCGACCGAGGAGGCCAACCGCATTGCCGAGTCGGTACTCGCCATCGAGCAGAAACTCGCCGAGGCCCACTACACCAACGTGGAGCGTCGCAACCCCCACAAGAACTACAACAAACTCTCGGCCAAAGAGTTGCGCCTAAAATATCGCAACATCGATTGGGATGTTTATGCCGATGCTATGGGCTTTGAGCTGCCTGACGAGTTGGTTGTAAGCCAGATGCCCGCAGTGGCTCGTGCCAACAAACTGCTCGGTTGCGAGAGTCTGCGCACCATCAAGGACTATCTGCTCTTCCACCAGATTAACAGCGCCGCATCGTCGCTGAGCGACGACTTCGTGGAGGCCAACTTCGATCTGTTTGGCCGCACAATGTCGGGTCAGGAGGAGTTGCGTCCACGCTGGAAACGCTCGCTGGGAGTAGCCGACGGCTCACTCTCGGAGGCGGTAGGCCAGATGTATGTTAAAAAGTACTTCCCCGCAGAGTATAAGGCCAAGATGATGGGTATCGTGAAGAACTTGCAGGTGGCCCTCGGTCAGCACATCGACGCTTTGGAGTGGATGAGCGACGCAACCAAGGCCAAAGCTCACGAGAAGTTGGCCGCGTTTACCGTCAAGATCGGCTACCCCGACAAGTGGAAAGACTACTCGTCGCTGACCATCGACCCCAAGCAGAGCTACTACGCCAACCGCAAAGCCATTAGCGCTTGGTACACTGCCGACAATCTGGCCGAACTGAAAAAGCCCGTTGATAGGAGCGTGTGGTTTATGAGTCCCCAGACCGTAAACGCCTACTACAACCCCACTACCAACGAGATTTGCTTCCCCGCAGCCATCTTGCAGCCACCCTTCTTCAACCCCGATGCTGACGATGCTGTAAACTATGGCGCAATTGGTGTGGTTATCGGCCACGAGATGACCCACGGTTTCGACGACCAGGGTCGCCAGTTCGACAAAGACGGCAACCTGAATGATTGGTGGACCAAAGAGGATGCCGAGGCGTTCGACAAGAGGGCTCAGGTGCTTGTAGATCAGTTCGATGCAATCGAGGTTAATGCCGAGGGTCTGCACGCCAACGGTCGTTTCACTCTGGGCGAGAACATTGCCGACCAGGGTGGCCTGAGGGTTGCTTATACCGCTATGAAGAATGCCCAGAGCGGCAAAGAGCCCGAGGCAATCGACGGCCTGACCGCACCCCAGAGGTTCTACATTTCGTATGCAACTCTGTGGGCACAGAATATCCGCGAGCAGGAGATTGTTCGCCTTACCAAGATTGACCCCCACTCGCTGGGTAAATGGCGTGTAAACGGCACTCTGCCCAACATTGCCGAGTGGTATGAGGCCTTTGGCATCACCGAGGGAGCAATGTTCCGCGCCCCCGAGGAGAGAGTTATCATTTGGTAACAATGCCCCCAAAAAAAGGGGGCAAAACATCAGGGTCCAGAACGGACTCGAAGTAGGTTAGTTAGCAAACAGAGATAAGATGACACAAACAGAGATACAAGAGAGATATGGCTCGTTTTTCGAGCTCTGCTGCGGTCAGTTTAGCGACCACAGCTGTACCCTTCTGCGCGAGGCTCTCGAAATGGCCGACAAGGCCCTCGAAGGGCTCACCCGCTACGACGGCTCTCCACTGCTGGACCACTCGGTAGGCACCGCCCGCATTGTGGTCAGCGAGGTGGGCTTGGGACGTAACTCGGCCGTGGCAGCCCTGCTCCACGATGCCGCCCGTATGGGTCTTGTGTCGTTGGCCGAGGTGAACAAACGCTTTGGCGAGGCTCCCGTGGGCATTATTCTGGGTATGAACGACATATCCTCTATCCGCACCAATGCCGACAAGGAGCAGATCGACAACTTCCGCGACCTTATAATCTCCTATTCGACCGACCCACGAGTAATTCTGCTCAAACTGGCCGACAGGTTGGAGGTTATGCGCAACATCTCCATCTTCCCCGCCGAAAAGAGGCTCACCAAGAGCTGGGAGAGTATGAACCTCTACGCCCAGATTGCCCACAAACTCGGCCTTTACAGCATAAAGAGCGAGTTGGAGGAGATAGCCTTCTCGCAAATCGAGCCCGAGGCCTATGGCGAGATTACCAAGCGACTCGAAGAGGGTGCCGAGCGAAGGGCTCAGCTTATTGCCAACGTGCTCGCCCCCGTGGAGCAAAAGATGAAGGAGAACGGCATCCGCTACCACGTCAAGAGCCGCACCAAGAGTGTCTACTCCATTTGGCGCAAGATGGTGCGCCAGAAGGTGTCGTTCGACGAGGTGTTCGACATCTTTGCCATCCGCATAATCATCGACTGCGACCCATCGCAGGAGAAGATGCTCTGTTGGAACGTCTTCTCGATAGTCACCGACTTCTACACCCCCAACCCCGAGCGTATGAGGGATTGGATTTCGATTCCCAAGAGCAACGGCTACGAGTCGCTCCACGCCACCGTGTCGGCCTTTGGCGAGTGGGTGGAGATTCAGATTCGCACGGAGCGTATGGACGAGGTGGCCGAGCGAGGTATTGCAGCCCACTGGCGCTACAAAGGCGTAGGCGGCGGTACCATAAGCCACGAGCAGTGGTTGTCCCGCCTGAGGGAGATTATCGAGGAGAGTAGCGACAAGAGCGGCATTGCCAAGAAGTTAGACACGTCGCTCACCTCGCGCGAGGTCTTTGTTTTCACCCCCAAGGGCGACCTCCGCAAGCTGCCCGAGGGAGCTACGGTGCTCGACTTTGCCTTCGACATCCACTCGGGTGTGGGTAGTCAGTGTGTAGGCGCAAAGATTGGCGACCGCAACGTGCCCATTAAAGAGAAGCTCCGCAATGGCGACATCGTAACCATCCTCACCTCCAAGAGCCAGAAGCCCAAGAGCGATTGGCTCTCGATTGTGGTGACAAGCAAGGCCAAAGGACGTATCAAGGTATTCCTGCGCGAGGAGGAGGCCAAGCTGGCCAGGCTGGGTCGCGAGGAGTTGGAGCGTAAGCTAAAAAATTGGAAAATGACTATCTCCATCGACGACGCCGTGAACGTGTTGTGCAAACACTACAAGTTGCGCACGGGTATGGAGCTCTATGGCAACATCGTAGACCAGAAGGTCGATATGATGCAGGTGAAGGATATCATCAGCCGCCACCTCGAAGGGGGTGACCTGCCTCAACCTCCCAAACCCCGCACCGACCACTCGGCCAACATCAAGCCCCAAGAGAGCGAGGAGCTGATTTTGGGCGACGATGTTCACGGTCTGAAATACAAGGCTGCACGCTGTTGCAACCCCATTTTTGGCGACGAGGTGTTTGGCTTTACGACCATCAACTCGGGCATCACAATCCATCGCAGCGACTGCCCCAACGCCAAGAGGCTCAAAGAGTTGTACCCCTACCGCGTCATTGCCGCCCGTTGGAAGGGCGAAACGAGCAAGGGTAGCTTTATTGCCTCCATCAGGGTTGTGGCCGACGACCGCACGGGTATGCTCAACCGCCTGACCGACACGGTTGGCGGCCTGCACATCAACATCCGCTCGCTGAGCCTTGCTCCTGCGAGGGATAACACCCTTAGCGGCAGCATAAATGTGGAGGTGCCAAGTTCGTCGGTGGCCGATATGGTGACCTATGCAATCCAAAAGATCGATGGCGTAAGGCGCGCCTACCGAGTAAACAAGTAGTGTAATAAAAACGTCTGTTAGACGTTAAACAGAAAAATAAAATAAGATTATGAGAAGCGAGACAAGACTTTGGATTTGGATAATTGTACTCTTTTTGTTGCTCACGGGCACCATCTCGTTGGGCGACATTTTCAGTGTAGTTTTCCACATTGTGGGTTTCTTCATTTTGGTATTTTTGGTCATTGCGCTGATATTCCGCCACCGCGTTAGCCGCGCCCAGCGCCAGGCCGAAGAGCAGGGCCAAGAGTTCAAGGGCTACACCTGGAATTTTGGCGGTTTCCAGAACACCTCTCGCCCCAAAAACCCCGACGAGGGCAGGGTGAGAGTCAAGAGCGCCCCCCAGCCCAAGAAACGTGTGAACGACAACGTGGGCGAATATGTAGACTTCAAGGAGGAGTAATCCCCCGTTGGAGCCTCCGCATTTAGTTACACGCCACCACTTTACCGCTCCGAATATTAAGAAAATGTTACTTTTTGGGGTGTTTCTAAAAATATTAAATAAATAGTTTGGGAAATGGTGGGAAAAATTGCTACTTTTGCGGTGTTAAAAAATTAACGAAAGAGAAGAAGATTACAAATATAGTATTAACACACTTTAATTTAACGAAAAATTATGGCACAGATTAAGATTGGTATCAACGGCTTTGGTCGTATCGGTCGTTTGGTATTCCGTGCAGCTTGCAACCAGGCTGACAAATTTCAGGTAGTAGGTATCAACGACCTTATCGATGTTGAGTACATGGCTTACATGCTCAAATACGATAGCGTACACGGTAAATTCAACGGCACCGTTGAGATCGTAGACGGCAAACTCGTAGTAAATGGCAACGCTATCCGCGTAACCGCAGAGCGCAACCCCGCTGACCTGAAATGGAACGAGGTAGAGGCTGAGTACGTAGTAGAGTCGACCGGTCTTTTCTTGACCAAAGAGAAAGCTCAGGCTCACATCGAGGCTGGTGCTAAATATGTTGTAATGAGCGCTCCTTCGAAAGACGATACCCCTATGTTCGTATGCGGTGTTAACACCGATACCTACTGCGGTCAGACCATCGTTTCGAACGCACCGTGCACCACCAACTGCTTGGCTCCTATCGCTAAAGTTATCAACGACAAATTCGGTATGGTAGAGGGTCTGATGACCACCGTTCACGCTACCACCGCTACCCAGAAGACCGTAGACGGTCCTTCGGTAAAAGACTGGCGTGGTGGCCGTGCAGCTGCAGGCAACATCATCCCCAGCTCGACCGGTGCTGCTAAGGCTGTAGGTAAAGTTATCCCCGCTTTGAATGGCAAACTGACCGGTATGTCGTTCCGCGTTCCTACCCTCGACGTTTCGGTTGTTGACCTGACCTGTACTCTCGCTAAAGAGGCTACCTACGCAGAGATCTGCGCAGCTATGAAAGAGGCTTCGGAGGGTGAGTTGAAAGGCATCCTGGGCTACACCGAGGACGCAGTTGTTTCGAGCGACTTCATCGACGACGCTCGCACCTCGATCTTCGACGCTGAGGCTGGTATCCAGCTGACTCCCAAGTTCGTTAAACTCGTTTCGTGGTACGACAACGAGTGGGGTTACTCGAACAAAGTTCTGATGCTTATCGAGAAGATGTTTGCTTACAACAACAAATAGTCGTTAGCAAACCACGATATTCCCACGGAGGGTGTCCAATGATTTGGACACCCTCTTTTTTTGTGTCTGAAATGCGATTTATTGACAATCGCACAAAAAAATCGTATATTTGTAGAGAAAATTTCACATAGCGTGCAACTTTTTGGGTGCCAAAAGCGTCTATAATATAAAAGAGGTGTGGTAGTGAGAGGGTGTGTGCAGATTTCCGCCCACTGCCCACAGAATGTATAACCCAATAACAAATGTGTACTATGAAGAGAGTTTTTATGCTTTTTGCGATGGTGCTCGCTTGGGTAGGAGTATCATTGGCGCAGGAGAGTGGGCAGGGCGTGCAGCAGCTGCTCGACGTAATCTACAAGAGTGACGGCTCGGTGGTGAAGGGTGTGATTATGGAGCAGATTCCGGGTGTGAGCTACACCATCACGACCACCGACGGCAAGAGCCTCACCATCGACGCTCTGAGTATCGACAAAATCACCAAAGAGCCAGCCGTGGGCGGCTCGGTCGTAACCGAAAACATCAACCACAACTACTATTACAACCCCTACCTGGTAGTCCAATATGACGAGAATGGCAACCCCATTCTGCCCCTCAGCCCCACGGAGGCGATGTTTGGCTCGCTGATAGTGCCCGGCTTGGGCCAGATTTTCAACGGTCAGCACGGCAAGGGCTTGGCGCTTATGGGTGGAGCCCTGGCAGGTGTGTTGGCCATCACTGCGGGCACTGCGGCTGTGGGCCCCGGCTGGGAAGACGTTATGGGCTGCTCGGGCTTGGCGCTGTTTGTGGGCTCGTATCTCTATTCGCTCATCGACGCACCCCTCTATGCCAAACGCTGGAACGTGGAGCACGGATTCCCCGCCAACGGCAATCTGTCGATGTCGGTAGCCCCCGTGATTATGGTCCCTGCGGGCTACTACGGAGCACCCCGCGCAACTGTGGGCCTTGGTGCGACGGTACGCTTTTAGCCCCAGGCTGCAGAACTGAAACATAACACCTAATCGTAATCTCGGAGTATGAAAAGAGCCCTTTTGTTGAGTGCAATGTTGGTGACGGCCATTGGTATGGCCACGGCACAGCAGGTCGAATTTAAGAGCGACAGCACCACTCACACGGTGGCGTTCGACGTAAAACAGCCCAAAGTAAGGCCCTCGGCCAAGCAGTTCAAGTGGAATGTAGACCTCTCCTTGGGCAGTATGGTCTACAACAAACTATTCCTGCAAGAGTGGAAGACGGCTCCCGACATCGTTCCTGGTGGCACCACCGACTGGCACACCGACGGCCCGGGCCTCTTTCTGAGTGCCGACATCTACCGACAGCTGGGCCCCAAGTTTGCCCTCGGCCTGCGTACCTCGATAAGCTACGAGCAGTTGAACTGCTACAACGCTCAGGATGAGGTGTTGGGCAGTGTCAAGACCCTCCCTTCGACTATTGTGTTGGTGGGCAAGGTATCGTACTACAAGGGGCACGAGTTCGAGTTCTACGGACTCTACGGCCTTGGTGCAAGCCTTACGATCAACATCGACGACTTCTATTGGAGGCCCTCGCCTTCGATTTCCCACGCCGAGAGCATTGCCGAAATCTACCCCATAGGTCTGCGTTGGGGACGCAAGATGGGCTTCTTTGGCGAGCTGGGTATGGGTAGCAAGGGACTCTTCAATGCGGGCTACTTCGTAAACTTCTAACCATAGGATATTCAACACATTTTTACCACCATGAAACGATTTCTACTACTTGTGGCCTTTGTGGCCGTGGGCATAGGTGCTGCTGTGGCACAAGATTATAAGAGCTACGACGACGTTATTTACGCCACCGACGGCACGGTGGTGCGTGGCACCATCATTGAGCAGGTGCCAGGTGTGAAGTACAAAATCGCCACCGAGGGCGGCAATGTCTTTGTCTTCGACGCCCTGATGGTGGAGAAGATTACCAAAGAGCCCCCCGTGCAGAACTACTACCGCTCCAGCGACGAGTTGCGCTACGACGAGTATGGCGAGGTTATCACTCACAAGAGCCCCCTTTTGGCGGGTTTGGGCTCGTGCTTTGTTCCGGGACTCGGCCAGATTATCAACGGCCAGACCAACAAGGGACTGCTGCTGATGGGTGGCCACGCAGCAAGCGGACTGCTAATGTATGCGGGTTCATATTGGGCCAATGGCGGCTATATGGGCGACTCGGAGTTTACTGCCGGCTTGGCACTGCTCGGACTTGCAGGCTGGGTGGGCACTTGGGTCTACTCAATCGTCGATGCATCCATCTACGCCAGCCAATGGAACGAGCAGAACGGCTTTGCGCTGGGCGACAACAAGTGGCTCAAAGTAGCGCCCACTGTGGGTGTGAGCAACACCGTAGCCACGGGCACCTCGACAACCTTCGGCCTGGGTGCAACGTTCACATTCTAAACCCTTTGACACAAAACAGAGCAGAGGCGGACTCTTGGTGAGTCCGCCTCTGCTGTTTATGCACTTTCGGGGCACATCGCGCCCCTACTTGCTCCACCCTACTCCCCGGCGGGAGCCTCGGTGGGAACGATGAATATCTCGCTGATACTATCGAGGAACTCCTCGCGAGTGCCGTCGTGCACGGGCGTTATATTGCTCACGGGGGTACCCTCCTCGTTGCGGGTCATTCCGAAGAACAACTCGGCAATCTCCAAGCTCTTGTCGCACTCGGCCACAAGATCCATACGCTTGTTGGGCAACAGCAGCGAGTAGGTCAGGTGTTCGAGGTATTGGAACTCATCGACCAACTCGTCGTAGATATACTCCTGCTTGCTGTCGGGGAAGGTGAAGTAGTAGTAGAGTTTCTGCGTAATGTCGTGGGCAAAGTGGCGAGCCAGAGCGTCGCCCTTCTCGTCGGCACCTGCCATATAGTAGGCATCTATCAGCGGGAACGACTGGTAGTTGTGGGGCAGTTGCGACAGGGGCAGCTCCTCCATAACCTTGTCCAACACCTCCACAGCCTTGTCGTTCTCTCCTTCGAGGGCGAGCTGCTGGGCCAGACGCGCAAAGCCGCCACGCACCTGAGTGGAGTTGATGTTGTAGCGCGAGAAGTTGTCGATATAGACGCTCTCGTCTTTCACATTACCATAGCGCGCGCGATTCATATATACATCATAGAGGTAGTCGCTGTCGATACGGCCAATCTCGGTGGCACTCTCATAGGTGGTCTTGATAGGCACAAGTCGGTAGGCAAAGCCGTCGAATTGGAGGTAGTCGAGAATGCCTATATTTTTGAGCAGCGTGGGCTGCACAAAGTAGATGGGCCTCTCCCAATTGAAGTTGGCCAACAGGTCGAGAATCATAAACTCTGGCTTGTCGAGCGTGTTGCCCTTGATGTCGATATCGAGCGTATCGAGAATAAGGTCGGCATCTTTGGCATCCACAATGCCCGCTTTCAGAACGTTCTCCTTGTTCACGGGCAGCGAGAGTTTGTGCTGTGGCAGGAAGTCGAACGAGAGGTCTTCGTCGTAGAAGATTTTTGTTCCCTTGGCCTCGCTACGCACAACGTCCATAGCCTGTTTCAGAGGCACGCGGTAGTCCACCACATCCTCCACGAAGATGTAGTCGTTGGCATACATATACTTCTCCTTGGGGAACGAGAAAGGCACGGGGTCGCTCTCGTTGTACTTGTACTTCATCTCGTCGATGTACCAGCCGCCACCCAAGTAGCTCTGGTTCATAATCCTCACATCGGGCCTTACACCCTCGACCTCTTGGTTGTACCAGAGCGGGAAGGTGTCGTTGTCGCCATAGTTTACGATTATCGAGTTGGGCAGCGTACAATGCAGGTAGCTGTATCCCATATCGCGCATCACATAGCGGCCGCTACGGTCGTGGTCGTCCCAGTTCTCGGCACAGAGCACCGCAGGAACACTCAGGCACACCACCGTGGCCACCAGAGCGGGGGTTTTGTCGCCTTTGAGCACCTTACCGAGCCACTCCTTCACGGCAATCACGCCAAAGCCAATCCACATACAGAAGGCATAGAACGAGCCGGCATAGACATAGTCCCTCTCGCGGGGCTCTCCTGGGGGCGAATTGAAGTAGACCACCAGAGCCACGCCCATCATCACAAAGAGCCACGCCACGACGGTAAAGTACCTCGGATTGCGCCCCAACTGCCACAACAGACCAATCAGTCCGAGCAAGAAGGGGATGAAGTAGTAGTGGTTGCGACCTTTGTTGTTAGCCATCTCATCGGGCAGGTTGTCCTGAGGGCCGAGCATAGCCTCATCGAAGGGTTTAATGCCCGAAAGCCACTGTCCGTTCACAATTTCGCCCACCGACTGATTGTCGCTCTGCCTGCCCACAAAGTTCCACAAGAAGTAGCGCCAATACATAAAGTTCAGCTGATAGGTGAAGAAGTATTGGAGGTTGTTGGCAAAAGTGGGCACCTCGTAGACCTCGCCTTGGTAGCGAATCTTCTTGGCACCGCTCACACCACCCCACGACTTGTAGCCCTCGATGTGGTGGTCTTTGCTCGACCACATTCGGGGGAAGAGAGTCTTAAACTCGTCGGGATAGGTGTAGCCGCTCACGGTCTTTTCGCCCACATATTTACCCTCGTCATTGACGTAGTATTTGGTCTTGTAGGTAACATCCTCAATGGGGGCTGCATACGACACACCGCTCAGAATGGGCTGAGCCTCATACTGCTCGCGGTTCAAGAGGTAGAGCAATCCGTAGGGGTTGTCGGGGTCGTTGGAGTTCATAGGTGGGTTGGCCGCTGCACGAATCAACACCGAAGCGTAGCTCGAATAGCCAATCAGAATTACGGTCAAGCAGGTAACAAGCAGGTTGGCAAGTTTCAGACCACGCTTCTGGGTAAAGTAGATACCCAAGCCCAAGGCCACAAAGAGCACCACCACATAGATTGCAAAACCGGTGTTTACGGGCACTCCAATGCCGTTGAGCATACGGTCAAACCAAGCTCCCACCTGGGTGGTGTAGGGAATAACGATGCTATTGACAAACAGAATGAGCACTCCGCTCAGGGCAGTCATACCCAAGAGCCCCTTCCACGACACCTTCTCGGCCTTGCGGAAGTAGTAGACAAAGGCCAGAGCGGGAATGGTCAGCAGGTTAAGGATGTGCACGCCAATCGAAAGGCCCATCAGGTAGGCAATAAGCACCAACCAGCGCTCGTTACCTTTCTGGTCGGCCACCTCCTCCCAACGCAGAATGGCCCATACCACCACTGCCGTCATCAACGACGAGAGGGCATATACCTCGGCCTCCACAGCCGAGAACCAAAATGTGTCGGTAAAGGTGTAGGCCAAAGCTCCCACCAGACCTGCTCCAATAATGGTAATGGTCTGTCCCTTAGTGGGCTGCGAGCCGCGACGCACCAACATACGCAGTGCAATGTGGGTGATAGACCAGAAGAGGAACATAATGGTTGCCGCAGCCGCAAGGCACGACATAATGTTCACCATCAGCGCCACCTTGGTTACATCGCCAAAGGCAAATTGGGTAAAGAAGTTGGCAATCATCATAAAGAGAGGCGCCCCAGGGGGGTGTCCAACCTCCAACTTGTACGACGTGGGGATAAACTCGCCACAATCCCAAAAACTTGCGCTGGGCTCGGTGGTCAGAATATAGACCAAGGCCGAGATAAAAAATGTGGCCCAGCCCGCAAGAGTGTTTATTTTTTTGTATTGTTTCATAGTCTGCATTTGCATAAAGCCGCCAAAAACTCTGCTCAACAAGTCAATAACGGCAAATAGTCATTATAATTTTGCAAAGTTAAGAAAATTATGAGTACTTTTACAACCCGAAAACAACCATTTTACAGATAACTATGGCAACAAAGTTAATGCTATACAACACACTCACTCGACGCAAAGAGGAGTTTGTACCACTCAACCCCGAGCACGTGGGTATGTATGTGTGCGGTCCCACCGTCTATGGCGACCCCCACTTGGGCCACACCCGCCCCGCAATCACCTTCGACCTGCTCTTCCGCCACCTCAGGGCGCTGGGCTACAAAGTGCGCTACGTTCGTAACATCACCGACGTGGGCCACCTCGAACACGATGCCGACGAGGGCGAAGACAAAATTGCTAAAAAAGCACGACTCGAACAGCTCGAGCCTATGGAGATTGCGCAGTACTACACCAATCGCTACCACACCTTTATGGAGAAGCTCGGTGTACTGCCCCCCTCGATTGAGCCCCACGCCAGCGGACACATCATCGAGCAGATCGAACTCGTAAAACAGATTCTCGATGCAGGCTACGCCTACGAGAGCAACGGCTCGATCTACTTCGACGTGACCAAATACAACCAGAAGTTCCACTACGGCAAACTCTCGGGTCGCAACCTCGACGACGTGCTGGTGGGCACCCGCGATATCGACGGTCAGGGCGACAAACGCAACTCCTTCGATTTTGCACTCTGGAAGAAGGCTCAGCCCGAGCACATTATGCGTTGGCCCTCGCCCTGGAGCGTTGGTTTCCCCGGCTGGCACTTGGAGTGTACCGCAATGAGCACCAAATACTTGGGCGAGAAGTTCGACATCCACGGCGGCGGTATGGACCTTATGTTCCCCCACCACGAGTGTGAGATTGCACAGTCGTGCGCCTCGCTCGGTCACGACTCGGCTCGCTACTGGGTACACAACAATATGATCACCATCGGCGGACAGAAGATGGGCAAATCGCTCGGCAACTTCATCACCCTCGAACAGCTTTTCAGCGGCACCCACGACAAGTTGGAGCAGGCCTACTCGCCAATGACCGTAAGGTTCTTTATCTTGCAGGCCCACTACCGCTCAACCCTCGATTTCTCGAACGAGGCTCTGCAAGCTGCCGAGAAGGGTTACGACCGCCTGATGAAGGCCGTAGACACTCTGGCTAAGTTGCAGCCATCGGAGAGCTCGACCGTAAATGTTGCCGACCTTGCAAACCGTTGCAAGGAGGCTATGAACGACGACCTCTCGTCGCCTATGGTCATCAGCGCTCTGTTCGACTGGGTACGCATCATCAACTCTATTGCCGACGGCAAAGAGAAGATTTCGGCAGCCGACTTGGAGGCTCTGAAAGCCACCATCCAGCTCTATGTGTTCGACATCCTGGGCCTGAGAAATGAGAAAGCCGACGAGGCCGACGACAAACTCTCGCCCCTGATGGAGATGCTCTTGGAGGTGCGTCGCAACGCCAAGGCCAACAAGGATTGGGCCACAAGCGATATGATTCGCAATCGCCTCAGCGAGATTGGCATCCGCGTGAAGGACAACAAAGACGGCTCGATGGACTGGGAGATGCAATAACCCCACTCCACAACCAATTAAGAAAAAGGCAACAGAAAATTCTGTTGCCTTTTTCTTTTCTCTTACATTACTATGCCCCACCCCATTGGGTAGAGGTGTGGGTTTACCAAATAATAGAAGTGGCGTTACGCCACCTTTTGCCACCAAAAGGTACAAAGGGGACTTATAGGAAATCGCCAAGCCACATAAAACAAAAAAGGCCGCAATCTCTTGCGGCCTCTGCTCCTCAGCTAGGACTTGAACCTAGGACCCCCTGATTAACAGTCAGGTGCTCTAACCAACTGAGCTACTGAGGAATTTTTCGTTGCTCTGCGGATTGTTCCGTTTTGCGAGTGCAAATATAGGGCATTTTTTTAAGCCTGCAAACATTTTTGCAAAAAAAATTAAAAAAAATTACACACCTATAAATATAATAGCCCCAAAGGTGTTGAATTTCCCGAGGGAAAGTGTATCTTTGTACGTTATGCGTAGAGAGTTCATCATAGCCGTCTTGTTGGTTTGGTGCGGTTTTGCGAGCGGGCAAGTGAGTGATTTTGTGGTAGATACCGTCTCCGAACAGCTCACAAATACCCCCAACGAGCCGCAAAAACTGCTCTTCGATGGCGAAGTGCACGACTTTGGACGCATAAATGAAGTGGACGGAGCGGTGAGCCACACTTTTGTCTTCACCAACACCTTCCTCCACCCCATAACCATCGAGAGGGTCTACACCAGCTGCGGTTGCACCAACACCGACTACTCGCGCAAAGCCGTGGAGCCGGGCCAAAAGGGGCGCTTCACGGTGGAGTTCGACCCCGAGGGACGTGAGGGAGTGTTCGACAAGCGCGTAACGATTGTCTACAACGACGGCAACAGTCGCACCCACCTGAGGGTCAAGGGCGAGGTTGTGGGCCGTCCTCGTTCGGTGGCCGACCTATATCCCCACGACTTGGGTGGAGGTGTGAGGGCCGACGGCGACTACAAGGCCTTTGGCAACGTGGCTCAGGGCAAGAGTCGCAGTATGACCATTGCGTTGATAAACACCCGCGAGAGTGCCGTGACGGTGGGCTACGTCTGGACCGAGGCGAGTGGAGCGGCAGAGGTAAATTTCCCCACCGAGTTGGAGGCGGGCGAGGTGGCTCTGGCAACCATCACCTACGCACCCCACGGAGGGCTCTATGGACTACTGAGGGATAAGATAGGGGTGCTGGTGAATGGAGAGCGCACGGGCCGCAAGATTACCACAACGGCTGTGGGCATCGACAACTTTGACTCCTCGACCGAGGGAGCAAAGAGGGGTCACACCCCAAGGGCCAAGTCCGACATAAGCCCCATATTCCACGACTTTGGAGGCGCCCACAAGGGTCAGCGACTGAGTGTGGATGTAACGATAACCAACCGCGGAGATGCCCCCCTGGTGGTACGCAGTATCACTCCCCGAGGTGGCACCGAGATAGCCCTAAGGGCGGGCGACGAGATTGCTCCGGGCGAGAGCCGAGTGGTGGAGGTGAACTACACCGTACCCATCGAGGGCTACGACACGGTCTATGGCGGAGCGATGATTGTGGTGAACGACCCGCTGAAACCCGTCAGAGAGTTGCGCGTGGCGGCCAATGTGGTGAGCCGAAACCAATAACAAGCAAGAGAGAAAAGACAACACAATAAACCAAACACTAATCTAATTACTATTGGAGAGATGTATAAGATTCTAAGGAAGGTAAAACTTGCCGAAAACATCTACTTGATGGACATCTATGCCCCCAGGGTTGCCAAGTCGGCCCACCCCGGACAGTTCATTATTCTTCGTTCGACCAAAGAGGGCGAGCGTATTCCCCTGACCATCTCGGACTACGACATCGAGCGCGGCTCGGTGCAGATTGTGGTGCAGACCTTGGGTGTTTCGACCCTGAAACTTGCAGCCTTGGAGGAGGGCGAGTCGGTTGAAGACTTTGCAGGTCCTCTGGGCCGTCCCTCGGACTTTATCTACGAGAACATCGACGAATTGAAGGGCAAAAAGTTGCTCTTTGTGGCCGGTGGTGTAGGTACTGCCCCCGTATATCCCCAGGTTAAGTGGCTCCACGAGCACGGCGTAGAGGCCGACGTGATTATCGGTGCCAAGACCAAAGATCTCCTTATCCTCACCGACGAGATGCGCAGCGTGGGCAACCTCTACATCGCCACCGACGACGGCTCGGAGGGCTACCACGGTATGGTTACCGGTCTGCTGAAAAAACTCGTTCAGGAGGAGGGCAAACACTACGACACCGTCATCACCATCGGTCCTATGATTATGATGAAGTTTGTGGCCCTGACCACCAAAGAGCTCGGCATCCCCACCATCGCATCGCTCAACTCGCTGATGGTTGATGGTACGGGTATGTGTGGCGCCTGCCGTGTGAGCGTGGGCGGTCAGACCAAGTTTACCTGCGTAGATGGCCCTGAGTTCGATGCCCACCTGGTCGATTTCGACGAGGCTATGCGCCGTAGCGGTCAGTACCGCGACGAGGAGCAGCGCCGACTCGAAAAATACAAAGACCACAAGTGTCGCGTAGGTCTGGACAAATAAGAGAGAGTGTGTTAAACCCTATCAAGAGAGAAAGAGAGAGAGTATGGCAAATATAATTTCACGCACCCCTGTAAGGGAGCAAGACCCCGCCAAACGTGCTGCCAACTTTGAGGAGGTATGCTACGGTTTCAATGTAGAGGAGGCTCAGAGGGAGGCTTCGCGCTGCCTTCACTGCCGCAATCCTCGTTGTGTAGGTGCCTGCCCTGTGGGCATCCAGATTCCCAACTTCATCGCTGCCATTGGCGAGGGCGACTTCGCTATGGCTGCCCAGATTATTGCCGAGGACTCGTTGCTGCCCTCGATTTGTGGCCGTGTGTGCCCCCAGGAGAGCCAGTGCGAAGGCTCGTGCATCTTGGGCATCAAACACGAGCCCGTGGCTATCGGCAAACTCGAACGATTTGTGGGCGATTGGCAGTTGGAGAACGGCTCGAAAGAGGCTGTTGAGATTGAGAAAAATGGCAAGAAGGTGGCCGTTGTGGGTAGTGGCCCTGCCGGCTTGGCTTGTGCTGCCGACTTGGCCAAATTGGGCTACGAGGTTACCGTATTCGAGGCACTCCACCGCTTGGGTGGTGTGTTGAGCTACGGTATTCCCGAGTTCCGTCTGCCCAAAGAGCGCATCGTCGAGCACGAGATCGAAAAGGTGGCTCGCTTGGGCGTTAAGTTCGAGAAGAACACCATCGTGGGTCGCACCGTAACCATCGACAGTCTGATGGACGAGGAGGGTTTCGACGCAGTATTCGTAGGCTCGGGCGCAGGTCTGCCCAAGTTTATGGGCATCGAGGGCGAGAACCTCAACGGTGTATTCTCGGCCAACGAGTTCCTCACCCGTATCAACCTGATGGGCGCCTTTGCACCCGAGGAGAACGACACCCCCGTAAGGCGCGGTCAGAAGGTGGCCGTTGTGGGTGGCGGTAACGTGGCAATGGACGCAGTTCGCTCGGCCAAACGTCTGGGCGCCGATGCATATATCATCTACCGTCGTTCGGAGGCAGAGCTCCCCGCCCGTGTAGAGGAGGTACACCACGCCAAAGAGGAGGGCATTCAGTTTGCAATGCTCACCAACCCCGTGGCCGTTGTGGGCGACGAGAAGGGCTGGGTTAAGGCCTTGAAGTGTGTTCGTATGGAGCTTGGCGAGCCCGATGCATCGGGTCGTCGTTCGCCCGTAGAGGTCCCCGGCTCGGAGTTTGAGCTCGAGTGCGACACCGTAATTATGGCTCTGGGCACCTCGCCCAACCCCCTGATTGCTTCGACCACCGAAGGCTTGGAGCGTAACCGCAGGGGTTGCTTGGTGGCTACCGAGGAGGGCGCAACCACTCGCAAGGGTGTCTTTGCCGGTGGCGATGCCGTGACCGGTGCTGCAACCGTAATCCTTGCAATGGGCGCAGGTCGTAAGGCTGCCAAAGCCATCCACGCCTACCTGAAAGAGGAGTAATCGGAAAGAAAGATACCGCAAAAGAAGAACGGGAATACGCCAAATCGTATTCCCGTTCTTTTGTGTTAAGGGTTGCGGGGGGGTATCCCCTACCACCCCACTATTTCATATTTGCCAAAGCGGTCAGTGCCAAAGCCGAAGCACCCAAGATGGCTGCATCGTCGCCAAGTTTCGAGAAGAGCACCTTGGTATCCTTCATGCTGTGGAGCATATACTTGTCGAGATACTTTTTCAGGGGGTTCATCAGCAGGTCGCCAGCCTTGGTGGGGCCACCAAAGAGGAACACAGCCTCGGGAGTGGTGATAGCCACAGCGGTAGCGATACCGATAGCCAGATAGTGACCGGTAATGTCCCAAACCTCCAAAGCAAGTTTGTCGCCCGCAGCAGCAGCGATGCTCACGTCCTTAGCGGTGAGTTTCTCGCGCTCGATTTTGCGGAGCGAGCTGGGGGTTGCGGTGTCGTCGATCAGACGCAATGCGGTACGACGGATACCGGTAGCCGAGCAGTACGACTCCAAGCAACCGCAGTTGCCACAACCGCAGCTACGACCGTTGGGCTCAACGATGATGTGGCCCAACTCGCCTGCGAAGCTGTTGTGACCGTAGATGATGTCGCCATTGCTCACAAAGCCGCTACCCAGACCGGTGCCGAGGGTGATCTCCACGAGGTCTTTCTTTTTGAGGCTCTTACCACCGCCATAGTACAACTCGCCCAGAGCAGCTGCATTTGCGTCGTTGGTCATAGCCACAGCCTTAACTGCGGGGAAGCGTTTTTTGATCAGGCGAACAACCTCGCAACGAGCCTGTTTCTCGAAGTCGCCAAGAGCGTTTTTCGAAGGTTTGCTACGATCTTTCCAGGTGAGGTTTGCGGCGTTGATGATAGCGCCTTTGTAGTAGTTGGCGTTGGGAGCGCCGATACCGATACCTGCAACAAAGCTGTCGGCAGGAGCCTCGGCCATAAGTTTCTCGATCGAGGCGTAGAGCAGATCCATATACTCGTCGAAGAATACGGGACCCTCCTCCGAGGTGGAGCGCTGAGTATGGAATTCGGTACGAGCAAGGCAGTTGCCCTCTCGGTCGATAAGTCCGAGTACGGTGTTGGTGCCACCTACATCGACACCAATGGTGAGCTGTTTTTTCATTTTCAAGACTCTGTTTTAGTTATTTTTGGTTGTTTAAGTAATTTCGGTTACAGAAAGTTTGCATAAAAGCGTTTCAAAATTACCTCTTTTTCTGCAAATCACAAAGTAAAAACGTATATTTGCACAAATATATCGACACTATCAAACCACGCAAGATATGTATTCACTCTCCGAACTGCAAAAACTTGTGGCCGACTATATGGCCCGCCTCGATGTTGACGGACACCCCCACAGCCTCTATGAGCCCATAGCCTACTCGCTCTCGGCGGGTGGCAAGCGACTCCGACCTATGCTCACGGTGGCCGCCTGCAACATCTTTTCGGACAACGCTCCTGCGGCACTGCCTGCTGCGGCAGCCTTGGAGGTGTTCCACACCTCCACCCTGCTCCACGACGATATTATGGACAACGCCACCGTCAGGCGTGGCAAACCCTCCGTCTTCGGCAAGTGGGGTGCCAACTCGGCAATCCTCTCGGGCGACGCAATGATGATATACTCGTACAAACTGCTCCAACAGACCCCCGTGGAGTATCTGCCCGCAGTTCTGGGATGTTTCAACTACACCGCACTGACCGTGTGCGAAGGACAGGAGCTCGATATGAAGTTCGAGAGCCGCGACGAGGTCTCGATGGAGGAGTACCTCGAAATGATTAACAAAAAGACTGCCGCACTGCTTGCGGGTGCCACAATCATTGGTGCCATTCAGGGCGGAGCCGACCCCCACAGCCGTCAGCGACTGATGGTCTTTGCCACCGAGCTCGGCTTGGCATTCCAGCTCCAAGACGACCTATTGGATGCCTACGGCACCGAGGCACAGCTGGGCAAACCCATTGGTGGCGACATCTTGGAGGGCAAAAAGAGCTTCTTGATGCTCACCGCGCTCGCCAAGGCCGACCAGGCTACCAGGCAGCAGCTCACCACCCTGCTCAAAGACAAGCAGATGGCCGCCTCGGATAAGATTGCAGCCGTGCTCGACATCTACAACGCATTGAACGTAAAAGAGATAACCAATCAGGAGATTTCGCTCCACTTCGGCAAAGCAATGGAGGCTCTCGACAACCTCGTGGCAGAGCGCGAGCGTACCGAACCCCTGCGTCAACTGGCCGAGGGATTGTTGAACCGCAAAAATTAGTACGATGGGCAACATTAAACGTAGTGATATAGAGATTATGGCCCCTTGTGGCAGTTACGAGTCGCTCAGGGCCGCCATAGCTGCCGGAGCCGACTCGGTCTACTTTGGCGTCGGTCAGCTCAATATGCGCTCGGCCTCGGCGGCCAACTTCACCCTCGACGACCTGGCACAGATTGTGGCCATCGCGCACGAGCACGGCAAAAAGGCTTACCTTACGGTCAATACGGTGGTATATGAGGATGAAATCGACACCCTCCACCGACTGCTCGAACGTGCTGCGGCCGAGAAGGTCGATGCCGTGATTGTGAGCGACCAGGCAGCCATTCTCTACGCCCGCAAGTTGGGATTGGAGGTGCACATCTCTACCCAGATTAGTATCTCCAACAGCCAGACCGTGGAGTTCTACTCGCAGTGGGCCGACACGGTGGTATTGGCACGCGAGCTCTCCATCGAGCAGGTGGCCGGAGTCTACCGACGTATTCAGCAAGACAACATCTGCGGCCCCAATGGTCAGCAGGTAAAGATAGAGATGTTCTGCCACGGAGCTCTGTGTATGAGCGTTTCGGGCAAGTGTTACCTCTCGCTCCACGCGACCGGCTGCTCGGCCAACCGAGGAGCCTGCCGACAGATTTGCCGCCACGCCTACACCCTCGTAGACCGCGACACCGGCGAGGAGTTGCACACCGACGGACCCTACCTGCTCTCGCCCAAAGACCTCTGCACCATCGACTTCCTCGACCGAATGATTGAGGCGGGTGTGAGGGTGCTCAAAATCGAGGGCCGAGCAAGGCCTGCCGAGTATGTCAAGAGGGTTGTGGAGTGCTACGACAGGGCTCTGAACGCCATCGAGCACGGCTCGTTTACCCCCGAGAGGGTGGCCAAGTGGAAGGACGAGCTCTCGACCGTCTTCAACCGCGGTTTCTGGGGTGGTTACTACCTCAACCTGCCCGTTGTGGAGTTGAGCAAGAACTACGGCTCGTCGTCTACCGTGCGCAAAGTCTATGTGGGCAAGGTTACCAACGTCTTTAAGAAGATTAAGGTTGCCGAGATTCAGGTGGAGGCTTCGCCATTGGAGTTGGGCCGCAAGGTGCTCATCTCGGGCGAGACCACGGGTGCTGTGGAGTTCAAACCCGAGCAGATTTGGGTGGGCGAGAAGCCTGCCGAGTGTGCAGTTCAGGGCACTCGTTGCTCCATCAAGCTGCCTCAGCCCGTTCACCGTGGCGACAGGCTCTACAAATATGTCGATGCCGGCGAGGTGGAAAAACAGTAGCCCCACGGCAAACACACAAGATTAACCTAACGAAAACCAAATATATAAGACTACTATGTTATCAGTGGATTGTCGCAAGGAGATTTCCGACCTCATCAAACGCGAGGTTGTTCCTGCAATGGGTTGTACCGAGCCCGTGGCCGTATCGCTCTGTACTGCCAAGGCCGTAGAGTTACTTGGCTCGCAGCCCGACCGTATTGACGTACTGCTCAGCCCCAATGTTCTGAAAAACGCAATGGGTGTAGGCATTCCCGGCACGGGTATGATTGGCCTTCCCATCGCCATCGCTCTGGGTGCCATTATGGGCAAGAGCGAGTATCAGCTCGAAGTGCTCAAAGATACTACCCCCGAGGCCGTGAAGCTCGGACGAGAGATGATCGAGCGCGGATGCATAAACGTGGGCCTCAAAGAGGGAGGTTGCGACGTTCTCTATATCGAGGTGAGGGCCTCGGGCGAGGGTCACACCACCACGGCTATCATTTCGGGCGCCCACACCAACTTTGTCTACCTGTCGAAAGACGAGGGTGTGTTGGCCGACAGCCGCACCCCCGTGGAAGGCGTTGTGGAGAAGCACGCCATCGAACTAAACCTCCGTATGGTGTGGGACTACGCCACCACCAGCCCCGTGGAGGAGTTGAGCTACATTCTTATGGCGCGCGACCTGAACAAAGCCATTGCCGAGGAGTCGTTCCGAAGTGAGTGGGGTCACTGCCTGGGTCGCACCCTGCGCAGCCATACCAACCTGAACATTATGGGCGACAGCACCTTTGCCCGCATCTTGGCCTACACTTCGGCCGCCTGCGACGCCCGTATGGGTGGAGCTCAGCGCCCCGTGATGAGCAACTCGGGTAGCGGCAATCAGGGCATCTCGGCCACCCTGCCCGTAGTGGTCTATGCCGAGGAGAGGGGACACACCGAGGAGGAACTCATCAGGGCTCTCACGCTGAGCCACCTGACCGCCATTTATATCAAGCAGAGCCTTGGTCGTCTGTCGGCCTTGTGCGGATGTGTGGTAGCCTCAACCGGTTCGAGTTGCGGTATTACCTACCTTATGGGTGGTGGCTTTGGCGAGGTGACTATGGCCGTGAAGAATATGGTTGCCACGCTCACGGGTATGGTGTGCGACGGAGCCAAGCCAAGTTGTGCCTTGAAGGTGTCGAGTGGTGTTTCGACGGCTATTATGTCGGCCGTTATGGCTATGGAGCACCACGGAGTTACGGGCTTGGAGGGTGTGATTGACGACGATGTGGACAAATCTATCCGCAACCTCACAAGCATTGGTGCTCGCGCAATGGGCGAAACCGACCGTATGATTTTGGACATTATGACGCACAAATAGAAAGTGTGTCGCAACATACACAAATAACAAAGGAGGCTCACTTGGAGCCTCCTTTGTTATTATACACATCCCCCTCGCGGATTAGATTTTAATCTTGGCGATAAACTTGCGAATGGGGCCGTCCGAAATGCCGGGTGCGTGACCATCCTCGGGATAAAAGATTGCCAACTGACCGGGTTTAATGGTAAAGAATGTCTGGGCCCTCTGGTCCGAGAAGCGCACATCTTTCTGCTCGTCGTACTCGCCACGCCACTCGGTAATCTCCTCGGCGGGAGTCCAACCCATAGTCTCGCTACCCTCCAACAAGACCTGAATGTCGATATATTTCTGGTGAACCTCCAATGGTGCGGTGTCACACGTTGCGGGCTCGGGAGAGTAGTTGTTCAAAAAGAGGTCGCGACCCTGAATCTCGATAATTCCCTGAGGAGCCGAGAGGATGTCGTGGGCCTCGATGTAGTCGAACAATACGGGAAAGAGGGGGTGCAACGACTCCAACTCTTTGCGGTTTTTGAGGTTTGAGAGAATCATATCTATATCTGTTTTTGTTTGGTTAATACTTCTTGTAGGTTGTGCCTATGGAGCTATTCTGCGAGTCGAGCCTTACGGCAATGAAGAACAGAATCGTGAAGGCCAGCAGCGATGAGCCGCCATAGGAGAACATCGGCAGCGGGATACCAATAACGGGCATAAGTCCGATAGTCATACCGATGTTAATCAAGACGTGGAACAGAAAAACTCCCGCCACACCATAGCAATATACCCTTCGGAAGGGCTCTTGCTGACGTTCGCCCATCTTCATAAGCCTGATTATGAGGGTTGCAAAGAGCGCCAACACCACCACCGAGCCCACAAAGCCCCACTCCTCACCCACGGTGCAGAAGATAAAGTCGGTACTCTGCTCGGGGATGAAGTCATATTTGGTCTGGGTGCCCTCCAAGAAGCCTTTACCCCAGAAGCCACCCGAGCCGATGGCGATTTTCGACTGATTGACGTTGTAGCCCCAACCGCGCAAGTCGCTTTCGAGGCCGAAGAGGTCGAGTATTCGTTTCTGCTGGTGGAGTTGCAACACGTCGTTAAAGACGTAGTCTACCGCACCCAGGAACACGAGCGAGCAGACAAACATTCCGCCATAGAGATAGATGGTCGATATTTTGGCCCTATATGCATAGACGAGTGCCGGCAGGAGCATCACCAGCGAGGCCACCAGCAACGAGGTGTAGTAGCTCAATCCCCACCCCGTCAGGGCCGCCACGCCATAGATTGCCAAGCTGAGCACACCCACCCAGGCAGTCCAAATGGCACTTTCGCGAGGATTGCGGTTCGACACCAGCTGACTCACCACAAAGAAGAGTATCAGCAACACCAACAGTGGCACGGGCGACATCACAAACGAGCAGACAAACAGTCCCACCACCAAAAAGATTGCGTAGTAGACCCAATTATTAAGTCCCTCGCGGTAGAGAACAATCAAAAACGAGCAGTAGACCAGCGCCGAGCCCATATCGTTCTGAGCCAAGATGATACCGATAGGCAACAGCAGCAGCAGTCCCACGCCCACAAGGTTTTTGGGCCTTTGGAGCGAGAAGTTGTACTCGCTCATATAGCGGGCCAGAGCCAGGGCCGTAGCAGCCTTCATAAACTCTGCCGGCTGAATGGCCACGGGTCCCAACGGCAACCACGACTTGGCACCATTCACCTCTTTGCCGACCACCAGCGTCGCCGCCAACACCACCATCATCAGCGCATAGAACGGGTAGGCCGATAGGTGGTAGTAGATATCGTCAATCAGCAGTATGACCAGCGCCACCACTGCCGAAATGCCAATCCAGATGAGCTGCATACCATACTTGCTACCGAGCGAAAAGCCCGCAGCCGAGGCCTCGTTGTAGACCGCCGCATAGATATTCAGCCAGCCGATAAAGACCAACGCCACATAGACCAGAATAGTCTTCCAGTCTATCTTTGCCCAACCGAGGCGATCGTTATTTCTTGCTCTGTTTCTCATAGTTGGGGTATGCAATTTTCATATCTTTGATATAATCGACGAGCCACTCCCTCTCGGTCTTTCCGTTGATGTATTGCTCGATGAGTAGACTCGCAATGGGCGCTGCCACTGACGAGCCAAAGCCACCATTCTCTACATATACCGAGATGGCAATCTTGGGGTCATCCTTGGGCGCAAAGGCCAAGAAGGTCGAGTGGTCTTTGCCGTGAGGGTTCTGGGCCGTACCGGTCTTGCCACAGATGTCGAGGTCTTTGACGTAGGCCACACCCGCAGTACCAATCTCGCGGTGCACCGTACCCCACATACCGTCGATAATGGGCTCGTAGTGCTTCTCGTCGATCATTGCATAGTGGCGCTCGTAGAACCTCTGTTCGAGCGAGTCACGCCCCTCGATGTGTTTCACAACGTGGGGAATATAGTAGTAACCCCTGTTGGCAATAATGGCTGCAAGGTTGGCCATCTGCAAGGGCGAACAACCCAGCTCACCCTGACCAATAGCCATCGAAATAACCGTGAGCGAATTCCAACGTGGGTAGTATTTGTCGTAGAACTCCTTGTCGGGAACAAATCCACCCATCTCGGCTGCAAAGTCGGAGTCGAGTTTGCCACCAAAGCCAAAACTACGCACATAGTTGGCCCAATTGGTATAGCCGTCCTTCATAATACCGCCATACTTGGGGTTGTCCATCACATCGCGGAAAACGTAGCAGAAGTAGGCGTTACACGAGTTGGCTACGGCCTGTTGCAGGTTTAGGGGCGAAATGTGGTCGTGACACTTCACACCCTTGCCCACATTGTAACCCTGATGGCAGGGGTAGCGATACGACGCTTTCAGAACTCCCTCTTGCAGACCGATGAGGCCGTTCACGAGCTTGAAGGTCGAGCCGGGAGGGTAGCTCGACATCACCGCACGATTAAACAGAGGTCGCTGTGGGTTTTCGAGCATCTTCATATAGTTGTTGCCCCTATCGCGGCCCATCAGTTCGTCGGGGTTGTAGGTGGGGCTGCTCACCATCACCAAAATCTCGCCCGTCGAAGGCTCAATGGCAATGATACTGCCCACCTTGCCCTTCATCAACTCCTCGGCAAACTGCTGCAAGGGTGCGTCGATGGTGGTAGTAATGGGAGTGCCCGCAATGGCAGGACTGTCGTACATTCCCTCTTGGTAGGGGCCCTTAATTGAGCCGCGCACATCCACAACGCTTATGCGCTCGCCCTTCTCGCCACGCAGAATATCCTCATAGGCGCTCTCGATGCCCGAAAAGCCGATATAGTCGCCACGCGAGTAGTATGGATTCTTCTGGATAATGTTGTCGTTCACCTGACCGATGTAGCCAAGCAGGTTGCCCGCAATGTGTCGTGGGTAGGACCTCTGGGTACGGAACATCGTATAGAAACCCTCGAAGCCCGCCTCGTCGAAGAGCAGTTTGGCCTCGGTGGTCATCTGCTTAACCACCACCGATGCACGACTGTGGGAGTAGTTTTTGGCCTGCTGCACAGCCTTGGCGAGTTGCTCCACCGTCACTCCCGCAATCCTCGCCAGCGCCACCGTGTCGAAGCCCTCCTTGGGCAGGTTGCGGGGCACCAACATAAGGTCGTAGGAGGCCACACTCTGAGCCAGGAACTCACCATTGCGGTCGTAGATTTCGCCCCTGGGAGGGTTGAGCACCTCGTAGCGCAGCACGTTATTCTCGGCCGCACGACGATAGCTGTGGTCTACAATCTGGATGTGGAACAACCTCACACCCACCACCACAAACAGCAACACCACAAACAGGCGTAATATGTCGAAACGATTTTTCACCTCTCTCTCCTCTCCGTTACAGGTAACTATTTAGCCCACAACCTAAACAGGCGAGCCGTCAGCCAAGAGGCTCCCAAAGTGACAAGCGAGCTGACAATGATTTTGAGAATGGTGAAGAAGAAGTGGCTGCCGAGCGACTCGAAGCCAAAGAAGATCGACTCGTGGCAGAGAATCAACACTCCGGCATAGAACAAAAATGCTCCCTCGTCGATTGCGCCACCATAGGGGAGGCTCTCGTGTTGCACATCTTTGCCCATAGCGAGGTTCATAACCACCGGACGCAGGTAGGCCACAGCCGCAGTGGCCATAGTGTTCAGTCCGGGTGTGCCCATCGACACATCCATAACCACACCCAGCAGAGTACCCAGCAGCAACAGAGCCACCCTGCCACACTCAACGGGCAGTAGTAGCAAGAATACCACATAGTAGAGTGGCACCACCAGCGCACCTATGAGCAGGTTGTCGAACAGCAGCGCCTGCAACAGCACCACCGCCACAAAAAAGAGTATATATTCTGCAACCCTCTGCATTTTTTCTTCTTTCTTTTTTATTTGTCGCTTTTTTGTAAAAAAGCTCCGCAAAAACCTTTTCTGAGATACTCGCTGCGCTCATATCTCTTACATTCCTATGCCCTACACTAAGGGCTCTAATGATTAGAGCAGAAAAAAACTTTCAACTTTCAACTCTAAACTTTCAACTATTTCTTCTTGTGTTTCTCGTAGAGTTCTTCGAGCTGGTGGAGCTCCTCGCCGTCGAGGTACTTAACAACCAACACCTTGTCCAACCTCGACAAGTCGGCCGCCAAGCGTACCACCACCTCGCTATTCATCTTATCCTCCGTGGCCTCGAAGCGCTCCACAACGCCCACTACCCTATCGGGCGGAAACCTATACGACACCGTCGAAACAATCGTGTCGCCCGCCTTGAAGGCCGCATAGTAGGGCACATCGGTAAGCTTTACCCTGCGATAGTCGCCACCATCCCACGCCACCGAGCCCATATACTCGCTGCCCCTGGCCTTGCCACCCATAGTGAAGCCCGTGTTGGCCATCGACATACACACCGAGTAACGCTCCGAGCAGTCCACCACATAGCCCGCCACATACCCCTCGGGAGTGAGCACCGCCATATTGGCCTCGATATCGTCGCGCAAACCCTTGTTGATGGTGAAGAAGTTGGCCTGACCAAAGACCGAGTTGCGCACCACGGTAGCCGTGGTGAACAGGTAGGGCGAAATCTCATCCTCGCTCAACTCCACCACCTCCTCCGAGGCAGCATAGCGAGCCAGCTGCTGCTCCAACTCCACCACTCGGTCGGTGAGCATACGATTCTCGCCACGCAGCGAGAAGTAGTCGCTCACACCTCGCATCGAGGCGTTCATCGACCCCACGACGTTGTTCGACACGCTCAGCAGGCGTGCCCTTGTGAAGCTCGTCGAGGAGGTGTAATAGCTCAGAGCCACTATCTCTACAACGAGAAACAGCAGCGGAGCGGCCACCCTTTTGAGCAAAAGCACAAGTTTATACATTACCCCGTGTCGGAATTGGATTGTTACACAAAAAAGTTGTTTGTCCCGTGGACTTATTCTGACAGTCTGGGGCTGTTGTTAGTCTCCACAACAGCCCCAGAGCAGATATTATTTCATCAAGAACGAGAAGTTGTTGATATTCTTCAACGCGATGCTCGTACCCCTTACAATAGCCCTCAGGGGGTCTTCGGCGATGATGAAGGGGATATTAGTCTTGTCTTGCAGACGCTTGTCGAGACCCTTAATCAGGGCACCGCCACCTGCCAGATAGATACCGTTCTTCATAATATCGGAGTAGAGTTCGGGGGGAACCATCTCCAACACCTTCATCACGGCTGCATCCACCTTCAAGAGCGACTTCTCCAAGGCATAGGCAATCTCGCTATACGACACATTGAGAGTTGTGGGAAGGCTGGTGAGCATATTGGGGCCGGTAACCACGAAATCTTCTGGTGGGTTGTCCAGCTCCCTCAGCGCTGCGCCTACCGACATCTTGATATTCTCGGCCGTGCGCTCGCCAATCTTCACGTTATACTGCTGTTTGATATACTTCTGAATATCCTCGGTAAAAACGTCACCCGCGATGTCGATACTCTCGCTGCACACGATACCGCCCAACGAGATACAAGCAATCTCGGTAGTACCGCCACCGATGTCGATAATCATATGACCCTCGGGAGCCTCAACATCCAAACCTGCACCGAGTGCTGCGGCCATAGGCTCGAAAATCATATATACATCGCGACCACCTGCGTGCTCGGCACTCTCCCTAACGGTACGGATCTCCACGTTAGTCGAGCCCGAAGGGATACAGATAACCATTTTGAGCGAGGGGCTGAAAAGGTGTCCGTTGGTTTTAACCTTCTTGATCATACCGCGCAGCATCTGCTCGGCAGCATTGAAGTCGGCAATAACGCCATCTTTCAGGGGGCGGATGGTTTTAATCTCCTGGTGAGTACGGCCGTGCATACGCTGAGCCTCTTTGCCGATAGCCACCACCTTGTCGGTGTGGATATCCACCGCAATGATCGAAGGCTCATCGACCACAACTTTGCCGTTGTGAATAATGAGCGTGTTGGCTGTTCCAAGATCGACAGCCAGCTCCTGAGTTAAAGAAAAAAGTCCCATTTTTATATCGTTTTTTGTTTTTGCAACGTGAATGTTCTCCTAAGCGACAAAAGTAAAAAAAATATATTAAATTTGCACACCGAAAAAGGACAATAACATATTTAAACGATATTTTTCTATGATTAAGTTAGAAACCAAACACATCTCGGTAGGCGTGAGCGCAGCCGAGGTTGAGTCGCTCAAAGGTGCGGCTCTGAGTGCTAACTCGCTTCTCCACAGCGGCGAGGGTGCAGGTAACGATTTTCTGGGTTGGGTAAATCTCCCTTCGAGCATCACTGCCGAGCAGATCGAGGCTATCAACACCACCGCTAAGAACCTTGCAAGCAAAGCCGAGGTTATCATCGTAATCGGTATCGGTGGCAGCTACCTTGGTGCCAAAGCCGTGCTCGACGCAATGAGCAGCTCGTTCCACTTCCTCAACAAGAACCGTCAGAACCCCTACATCGTATTCGCAGGTAACAACCTGAGCGAGACCTACACCGCCGAGTTGTTGGAGGCTGTTAAGGATTACAGCATCGCCGC
The DNA here is from genome assembly GCA_045634145.1 of Tidjanibacter sp. Classification (GTDB taxonomy): domain Bacteria; phylum Bacteroidota; class Bacteroidia; order Bacteroidales; family Rikenellaceae; genus Tidjanibacter. The sequence continues at coordinate 66,903 of JAZQZS010000018.1, forward strand.
TATCGTAATCAGCAAGAGCGGTACCACCACCGAGCCCGCAGTTGCCTTCCGCCTTATCAAGGCCGAGATCGAGGCCCGCTATGGCAAAGAGGAGGCTCGCACCCGCATTGCCAGCGTTACCGACGCTGCTCGCGGTGCTCTGAAAACTCTCTCGACCGCCGAGGGTTACGACACTTATGTTATTCCCGACAACGTGGGTGGCCGTTTCTCGGTACTCACTCCCGTAGGTCTGTTGCCCCTGGCTGCTGCCGGCATCAACATTGCCGAGCTCGTGCGTGGTGCAAAAGATATGGAAGAGGCTACCGCCGAGGGCGTACCCTACGAGCAGAACATCGCTACTCAGTATGCCGCAGTGCGTAACGCTCTATACAACAAAGGCTACAAGATTGAGATTCTGGCAAGCTACGAGCCCCGCTTGCAGTACATCGCCGAGTGGTGGAAACAGCTCTACGGCGAGAGCGAGGGTAAAGAGAACAAGGGTATCTTCCCCGCAAGCGTAACCCTCACTGCCGACCTTCACTCGATGGGTCAGTACATTCAGGAGGGCGAGCGCACCCTCTTCGAGACCGTTATCAGCGTAGCTCAGCCCGAGGGTAATGTTACCATCGAGGCCGATGGCGACAACCTTGACGGTTTGAACTTCTTGGCAGGCAAACGCCTCGACAACGTAAACAAGATGGCCGAGCTGGGTGTAACCTTGGCACACGTCGATGGTGGCGTGCCCAACATCCGCATCGAGATTCCCACCATCAACGAGTACTACATTGGTGCTCTGTTGTACTTCTTCGAGAAGGCTTGCGGTATCAGCGGCTACATCTTGGGTGTTAACCCCTTCAACCAGCCCGGTGTGGAGGCATACAAAAAGAATATGTTTGCCCTCTTGGACAAGCCCGGCTACGAGGAGGCTTCGGCAGCCATCAAAGCAAGGCTCAAATAGTTGATCCAAACACAATAAGCAGAACAGCCAAACCTTCATCTGGTTTGGCTGTTCTGTTTTTTTGTATCGGTCGGCAGGTGTGACCCAAAGATTATCGAGGCACGCTGTCGAGCAGGGCTACGAGTTGGTTGATGTCGCTATCGGTTGTAGCCCAACTGGTTACAAAGCGCACATCGCTCCACTCTTCGCCCCTTGGGCCCCACATTTCAAAGCTCGCACCTTCCAACAGGTGGTCCACCACCGCATTGGGCAGGCGGAAGAATTGTTGGTTGGTGGGCGAATCGACAAAACTCTGGTAGCCGCGCTCCACGAAGGCCTTTTTGAGCCTCTGGGCGAGCCTTACGGCCTCCTTGCCGATACGCTGATAGAGTCCATCGGTAAAGAGTGTGGCAAACTGAATTCCGAGCAATCTTCCCTTGGCCAAGAGGGCTCCGTGTTGCTTTACCAGAGGGAAGAAGTTGCGCAGCAGAGCGGGGTTGGTAACCACCACCGCCTCGCCAAAGAGCGCTCCCACCTTGGTGCCACCAATGTAGAACACATCGGCCAGACGGGCAATGTCGCCGAGGGTTACATCTCCCTCCGTGGCAGCCAAGCCGTAGCCCATCCTTGCTCCGTCGATGTAGAGCGGAATCTCGGCCTTGTGACAGACGCTGCTGAGGGCCTCCAACTCGGCTCGGGTGTAGACCGTACCGAGCTCGGTGGGTTGAGAGATATAGAGCGCCCCGGGTGCCACCATATGCTGATAGGTGTCGTCGGCATAGAAGTTGCGAATGTAGCGCTCCACCTCTTCGGCCACCACCTTGCCGTCGTGGCTGGGGAGGGTGAGCACTTTGTGTCCTGTGGCCTCGATGGCGCCCGACTCGTGGACGTTGATGTGTCCGCTCTCGGCTGCCAAAACGCCCTCGTGACGCGCCAACAGTCCATCCAATACGGTGGCATTGGTCTGAGTGCCGCCCACAAGCAGATGCACCTCAGCAGTGGGACACTCGCAGGCTTGTCGGATAAGCTCTTTTGCCTGAGCGGTGTAGTGGTCGCAGCCGTAACCCACAGTGTGTTCGAGGTTGGTTTCTGCCAGCCGTGCCATCACCTCGGGGTGCGCACCGGCCATATAGTCTGAGTCGAAGTATATCATAATAGTTGTATGCTTGGGATTGAATGTTGCCCCACCCTTCTGCTTGTGGGAGGTCTATGCCAAAATTACAACCAAAAAACGAGCCTGACAAAAAAACGGACAAAAAAGTGCGGCTGCTCCATATCGGAACAGCCGCACATAGATTACACTTTATCTCTCGGATTAGTTTGCGGGAGTAAAGTCGTAGCAGTACAAGTAGCCAGCGATGTCGCCCTCATTCTGCAAGGGGTTACCCTGACCACCACCAGGAGCCGACCAGCCCAAGATGATGAAGTCGAAGTGAACAACACCGGTAGTGGGGTTGTACCACGAAGCATTCTCGGGAATCTGGTCCATAGCACCTGCACGGTCGATCAGGTTGATCAGGTTGTAGGTACCATCGGCATTTGCAGTCTCAGCGATGTCGAAGTATACCAAACCATCACCCCAACCACTATTGTAGTTTACGCAGAAGTGCTGAGCATCTTTGGGAGCACCAAACTTCTCATACGAGCTGTCGTAGATAGTGGTATTCATCTGGTGACCGGGGCGTGCAGCTTTGAAAGCCGAAGTACCCTCGGCAATGGTGTACTCGCCTACGATGGGGTGAGCAGCAGCCTCTTTCAACAAGTTGAAGCAGTAAACCTCACCGGGAGTGTCGTGGCCCTCGCCAAGAGCAGCACCACCGCCACCACCGGGCGACCAGTAACCAACAATTACAAACTCGAAGTGAACATTACCGGTTGCGGGGTCGTAGTACGAAGCATTGTGAGTAACCTGGTCACCACCGCTTGCACGATCCTGCAAGTTTACGAGGTTGATAGTACCATTGGCATTAGCCTCGGTTGCCAAGTCGAAGTAGAGGATACCGTCGGCCCAAGTCTGGCTGTAACCGATAGCATATTTCTGACCACCCGAAGGAGCACCAAAGCCGGCGCTATTCTTGTCCATAATGGTTTTGGTCATAGTGTTGCTCGCAACTTTGCAAGCCCACTGCGAAGTAGCGCGCTCAATAGCAGCATACTCGCCTACCAGAGGATCAGCCGAAGCAGCACCAAAATTGCTTGCATTTACGGTAACTGCGGGGATGTCAAGAACGCCTGCACGATTAAGAGTCAGAGCCTCAGCTACGGTGTGAACATAAACATCGCCAGCCTCGTTGGTGAAGGTGAACGACAGACCTGCGGTGTACTCCTGTGCGGGAGCTACGAATACGAAGGTCTTCCCGGTTGCCAAATCAACAGCCTGGTCCGAAGCCAAGGTGATGAAGTCGTTGTTGCTCGAACCGTAGATACCGTCCCAAGCACAGCCTTCGTCGCTGATGTTGTAGAGGGTACCGCTACCCGACATCTTCTTGTTGGCATCCAACGATTTAACGGTTACGCTCTTAACCTTTGCATCGCCACTTACGGGGATACGGATAAGACCACCTACGTTTACAAATTTAGCGCTGTAACCGGTGCCGGTCCAGTTCATAACGGCTACCGAAAGGTTGCTGCCATTGTCAAAACCGCCATCAACAAAATTCTGCTCCGATTTGAACGAGGTCTGGTAGATCTGGTTAGCCCAGCCACCCCAGCCACCACCCCAGTAGGGATAGATAGCATAGAGAGCTTTGTCCTCAAAACCTGCGGGCAGAGTGATAGCAAAGGTTGCTTTGTTACCCTCGCACGAAACAATAGTTGCGGGCTCGGCAATACCGTAGTTACCATCGGCATCGTCGTACTCAATACGCAGCTGGTCGCTCATCGACCAATTTACGCTCAAATCATCGCCGAGAGTGGTACGGGTAGCGTCGCCACCAACCTCCAACAACACGGTAACCATCTCGCCTTTCTGCTCAGGGGCGAGATTCTCGTCTACGTCGTTGGCACAACCAACGGCAGCAAAACTTGCAAGCACCAAAAGTGCGTTACGGAAAAGTTTTTTCATTGTGTTTTTAGTAAATATAGTTAGTAATAGTTTGATTGCTTCCGGTTTAGGCACAACAAATATATAAAACCTCGCTGAGTTTCAAAAATCTGTCGGGCCAAATCTTCTCTCAATCCCAATTTTTTGTAGCCAAACTACCTAATTTCGCCAATCTCCTCGGCAGGAATCTCCCAATTATCGGTACGGAAGGGTACAAAAGGCAGGTTGTAGGTGGTCTCGAGGTTGGCCTCGCGGGGGAAGTTCACAAAGGCATAGCGCACTGCTACGGGGTTGGGAACCTCGTCGCACCAAACCTCCACCTTGTTCTGCCACCAGATGACATTGGCCCTTGCGGGGTGGAAAACTTTATCCTCGCCTGCAATCTCGAAGCCTTTGGGCTGGATGTACGAGTGCTCGTAGTAGCCACGGATGCTGTTGGGCTCGTTGGCGCTACCATTCGAGAGGTTGTTGAAGCTGAGTACCAGCTTATTGTCCTTGCGCTCCATCGACTTGTAGGTAGGAGCCGATGCGGGCAGACCTTTGATGCCGTAGTCGTTAGCCAGAGCCAACCAAGCCAAGCGGTCACCAACCTCTTTTTTCTTCTCGGGGTGGATGCAGGTACGGTTGCCTATGTCGTTGGTGGCTGCGATACCGGTGTGAGGCAGCTCGGCCATAGCCTGATACTGAGCCTCAATTACCAAAGGCAGCGAGCGGAGGTTATCGCCCTCGTAGGTGTAGGGAGCCAGCTGAACTGCATAGAAAGGCATCTCGTCGCTACCCCACATCTGGCGCAACATCTTCACAAAACCCACCTGCAACTCTTTATAGTCGAACCAGTTGTGACGGTTGCTGCAACCCTGGTACCAGATGAAGCCTTTGGCGGTGTAGTCCTGCAAGGGCACAACCATACCGTTGTAGAGGCGTGCGGGGCTATTGTGGTCCCACTGGCCCTGATAGGCCACCTGCTGATTTACGGGCAGCGACTTGATAACCTCTTCCGACATCCAAGCCTCAATGGCCGAGCCACCCCAGTTGCTGGTAATCAGACCGATGGGAATGTTGAGCACCTGGTTGAGCATACGACCGAAGAAGTAGCCGGTTGCGCTGAACTCTGCAACCGATGCGGGCGACGAGGTTTTCCACACACCTTTGGTGTCATACAGAGGCTCTTTCGAGGGAGCGCGGGGAACGGTAAACATACGGATATTGGGCCACTGGTTTGCCTCGGCGATAACCTGTGCCGAGCCCTCAACGGGCTGATATACAAAGCCACCTACTGGCATCTCCATATTGCTCTGGCCCAAGCAGATCCAAACCTCGCCCAAGAGGATATTGTCCAACACCACCTTCTCGCCATCGCTAATGGTGATGGTGTAGGGGCCACCTGCGTCGATGGTAGCCACCTTAACGGCCCACTTGCCATCCTTGTCGGCAGTGGTTTTGTAGGTCTGGTCGTTCCACGAGGTGGTGATGGTTACTTTCTTTGAAGGAGTAGCCTCACCCCATAGGTTCACCTCGGTATTGCGCTGCAACACCATGTTGCTGCCAACCAATGCGGGCAGTTTGATTTTAGCCTCGGCACCAAAAGCCATCAGTGCCGCAGCCACAAGAAGAATTACTCTTTTCATACTTGTTGTTTATTTAGTTTTTTGTTGTTGTCCTGCCCTATTTCTCTGCCCATACAGCCTCGGCCATAGGGTGATCTACGGTTACGTTGTCGCAGTTCTCGAACACAAAGTAGCGCTTCTCGCTATCGAGATATTTGTACTCTGCGGGAGTGGTCATCTCGATTACGTTGTCCGAGGTGAAGCTCACGCCGTCTACGCAGTAGAAGTTCAGAATACGGGGGTCGAACACGCGGAAGGTGTTACCCTCAACGCGCACATTGCGGTGGTAACGGCTGTTCTCGCGCTCGGGAATACCACTACCCACCGAAATACAGGCCGAGCCCCAAGTGCGGCTACCGAAGTTACCGTTCTCGAACACGTTGCCCTTGATGAGCAGGTCGCGAGTACCCGACTGCTCGTACCAATAGTTGCCGTCGCCTTCGAGCAGAATGGCTGCACCGGCAATGTGGAAGTAGTTATCCTCGATACGCATCGAGCCACGCGAGCCGAGCAGGATACCGCGAGCACGGTTGCCCCTCATACGGCAGCCCTTCATCAACACCTCGGGATAGAAATCGTCGGTTGCAACCACGTTTTTCAGCTCCACGCCCTCGGGCAGAGGCTCGGTGAAGGTCACCTCGTTGTAGAGTTTGTTGAGCTTCTTGATGCTCTTAACGGTGCGGGTGTCGATTACGGTCATAGTCTTGTTGTCCACAATCTCCAAGGTCGAGCCCTCCTCGATGAAATCAACGCCATACTGACCGCTGTTGTGCCAGCCCAGCAACACCTTGTCGGGACCCAAAATCTTGTCGATCGACATATAGAGGCCGTGGATGTTGGTAGCGTCGTCTTTCTGGTTCTCGAACAGACAGTCGATCATCTGCAAGTAGCCGCCGCAGTTCACAAAGTGGGTTGCATCGGCAGTAGCACTAATCATCCTACCCTCGGGAGGAGTAACCTTAACCCTTTCGAGCAGAATATCGTGGCTCAGCTGGGCAATAACACCCATACCGCCGGTGTGGTAGATAGTCACGTCCTGCAAAGTGAAGCCATCCACTTTGTAGAGAGTAAATGCAGGATTGTAACGAGCCCTTGCACCAAAGACCATAACGTTGCCGATAGTTGCAGTCAGGTCTTTGTGGTGGATACGCACCAAGCCGTTGGGCAACTTCTCGCCCAATACGCCGTAGTTCCACAACCAATAGTCATAGGCACGGAAGGCGGGCTCACGCAACACCGAGTCGAACTCCAAGAGGCTCGAATACTGGTAGGTGGTCCACTCCGAGTCGCGGAAACGGAGAACACCGTTGGGGAAGTCTACATTATAGTCGGCGGGGAATTCCAGGTCGAGGTAATCTTTACCCTTAGCCCTTACGATACCCTCCGAGTGGAAGGTACGGGTAAAGTCGATCGAGAGGTTTTTGATGGTGATGTCGGCACACTCCTCCAAGTTGAAGGGCGAGATGAAGCCGGTGAAGATAAGCGAGGTACCGTTACCATCGATTTCGAGTCCCTTAACACCCACCAGGTCGAAGGCGATACGTTTGAGACTCTCGTTGTTGTTGCTGATGAATTGGTACTTCTCGGTTGCCATCTCGGGACGCAGGCGAAGCTCGCCACCGGGCAATACCAAGCGGTCGGCACCCACCTTAGCACACTCCTCCAATGCTGCCCTCACTGCGGGCACTGCATCTTTGGCACTCTCCTCGGTCATAAAGTCGGCCAGATAGACCACCTTCTCGGCAGTCGAGCAACCAACACTCAGTGCGGCCAAAACGGTTGCTACATAGAGAAAAAATCGTTTCATTATAGTTTTGTTTTGCGGTTATTTTCTGCCTTAGCGGGGGACTATTTCACGATTACCACAAAGCCGCCACCTGCGTTCAACTCGAAGTTGAGCTTGCTCTGAGCGGTAACCTGAGCGGTGGTAATCTGGTAGTCGGTAGCCTTGCCACCCTTCACATCTGCGAGAATCTGAGCGGTGTGCTCACCCTCGCCGAGGAACGAGAAGTCTACCTCGATGGTGCGGGGCGACCAATCGGTCAAGCCACCAACGTACCACACGCCATCGGCCTCGCGAGCGGTAACGATACTCTCGCCAATCTTGCCCGAGAGAATCTTGGTCTGCTCGAACTCGGTGGGAATCGAGGCGATAAACTCGGTACAGTCGGGCTCGGCCTCATAGAGCGAGGGCGAGTCGCAAAGCATCGACACAGGAGCGTCGCAAACCACATAGATTGCGCCCTGGTGAGCCCTGGTACCCTGACTCATAGGATTGTAGTAGTCAATCTTGAACTCATCCTTGTAGGCGTTGCGATAGGCACCCTGGGTGTAGTCGCAGAAGCCCTGAACCATACGGATGTAGGGGAAGGTTACGTCATACTCAGGCTGGTCGGGATTGCTCCATTTGAGTTCCTCGATGCCAAATACGCCCTCGAAGTTCACGATGTTGGGATAGGTGCGGTTGATACCTGTGGGCTTGTAGATGCCGTGGATGTCGAGCACAAGGTGGTGCTTGGCAGCAGCCTCACAGATGCGATAGATACGCTCTACGGCATATTGGTCGTCGCGGTCGATAAAGTCGATCTTGAAACCCTTAACACCCATTGCGGCATAGTGGGCACAAGCCTCTTCGAGCTTCTCGTCCAACACGTTTGCCACAGCCCAGATAAGCAGGCTCACGCCACGCTCCTCGGCATACTCCACCAACATAGGCAGGTCGATCTCGTCGATGACGCTCATCACGTTGCCCTCCTTGGGAGCCGACCAACCCTCGTCGAGAATCACATACTCCAAGCCGAATCGAGCCGCAAAGTCGATGTAGTATTTGTAGGTCTGGTTGTTGATACCGGGGGTGAAGTCCACGTTGGTCAGACCCCAATCGTTCCACCACTCCCAAGCCGACTTGCCGGGTTTAACCCACGAGCAGTCGCCAATGCGGTTGGGCGAGCCGAGTGCATATACAAGGTTGTTTACGGGCAGCTCCACATCCTCGTCGGCCAATGCAACGATTCGCCAGGGGAACGAACGCTTGCCCTCAACGCTTGCGATGTAGTCGTGACGAGTGGCTACCTTCTCCATACAGCGGGTGTGGTGAATGAAGGTGCTGTCGGGCAGGGGTGCAAACTCACCTTTGAGCTGACCGTCGTAGCGGAGGAACATACCTGGGTAGGCCTCCAAGTCGGCCTCACACACCAGCGCTTTGCCGGCCTGGCCCATATCTACATAGAGGGGCAACACAACAGGTTTCTCGCCACTCATCTCGGCCAGAGTGCCGGGGGTATAGGTGTGCTGAAATGCGTTGCTGTAACCATCGGTGTAGGGAGCCAACACCTCGCTCTTGGGCGAGAAGTTGAACTCGGCCACCTCGTTCTTAACCACGATGGGTTTGCCAAACGAGGTCTCGAAACGGTAAGCCACGCCACCATTGTAGGCCCTCAGGCGCACGGCATAGTTACCTTTCAGGCGCACCAGAGCCTCGTTGTACTCCTCGGTGAACTCGGCCTGACGGTAGAAGGGGGCCTCGATGGTCTCGGTCACATTCTTGGTCTTCACGCAGAGGGCCTCGGGAGCAGCTCCCAGAGTGGTGCCATCGGCCAAAACCATAGCCATCTTCGATGGAGCCACAGCCTCGGCGCCATTGCGCTCCACGGCCCAAGTGAGATTCTCTCCCGCGAGATTCACGGTGAGGGTTGTTTTGCCGTCGGGCGAGTTGAGCTCAACCGACTCGGGTACCTGGCAGCACGACACAGCCATCAGCGCCACACACCCTGCAAACAAGGTTTTCAAAATTGGTTTCATAGTAGTTTTGTTTTATTTATGATTATTTTTCGTGTTATTTCAGCACAAATTTTGCGGCACTGCCCTCGGCCACGGTTTTGCTAATTTTGCCGGTAGCGGTAGTCACAACAACCTCCACTTTACCCTCGGCAGTGCGGTTTACGGTAATGTCGAACTGCTGGCCAAAGGCTTTTACGTTGCTGAGGCTCATAGAGTTCCAACCCTCGGGCATCGAAGGCTTCACCTCAAACGAGCGCAGACCCGTGGGGCGCAAACCAAACATACCCTCGGTGATAATACGGCAGTAAAGACCGCTCTCGGCCGACAGGTGACGCTGCGAACCCTCGGGCCAAGCCTCGATTGGATAGGGAACGTGGTCGCCCAACAGACGAGTGCGCGAATAGCTGGCCAAGAAATCGGTAGCCTTGTCGGCATAACCTGCGGCATAGATACCCCTGAGCGCATAGAGCGTCGAGCGGTCCCAATAGGTGGTGCTACCCTCTTCGGTCAGCACGCCGTTGTTGGTCAGCAGTTTGTCGCTCAACAGAGCGGCGATGGTCTCCTCGGCGCGGTCGTAGATACCCACGGTCAGAGGAATACAGATCCACGAGCGCAACAGAGTGTTACCCTCGTAGTAGCGGTAGGTCTGGTAACCACCCACCTCGGCACCAAAGTGTTTCTCGATGTTTGCGCGGAGCACTTTGGCCTGTTTGTTATAGTTACGAGCCACGCTTGCGGGCTTGCCAATCTCTTTCGAGAGCATTGCAGCCGACAGCAGAGCGTCGTAGTAGAGCGACGAGGTGCAGAGGTTGGCATCGCCTGCGGGGAAGCGACCCTCCAACTCGTCGGTGTCCGACATAACCACACCTGCGGGCGAAAGTTTACGCTTGCAGTATTCCAAGCACCACTCAATCAGTGGCCACAACTCCTGAGCCACGCCCTTGTCGCCAAGAGTAAGAGCATAGCGCGATGCGCCATAGGCAATCATCGCAGCATCGCCCCTATCGCCTGCACCATTCCAGATGTCGATACCCTCGGCAATGATACTGCTGGGGATAGGCTTCCACTCGTCGTTCATAAAGCGCGCAAAGTGGCGGAACGAGTTCAGAGCCGACTCAACACCCTTCTCATAACCAAGCTGGGCAAAGAATGGGTTTACATACTCGGCCTGATCGTTGGCCCACAGAGCGGCATAGTAGCTCTCGCCACCGGGGGCGTGCATATATCCGCCTGCGGTTTTGCAGATACTCTCCGAGGCACGCAACTTGGCCATACGGAAAGCCCTGTCGATAACATCATCGGGGGTGTCCAACACCAGCGCACCGTCAATATCGCCCTCCACGAAGGCCATCCTTACGGCCAACTCGGCCTCGGCATTCAGCTCCACGGGGCTCTCTCCCTGGCGGTAGGCCTGCAAGGTTGCCACCACGGTCAGCGACTGTTCGGGAGCTAGCTTGTAGGTGCCCTCGCCCGAGAGCGACAACTCTACCAGATACCTACCCGTCACACCCTTCTCGGGCAGAGTAGTGTAAACCTGCTCGAAATTAGGCACATAGACAATCCTTTCACGGTTACTGATATTTTTCAGGGTGTATATTTCGCACATTGCGGCTTTGTCCACGGTGGGGAAAATCACCCTCTCCATCTCGATTGTGGGAGTGGGGGTAGTGCCCCTACCCGAGCCGATATTGCTCTTGCCCACCGAGAAGATACTCTTTACACGAACAGCACCATTGATCGACACCTGACTCACCTGCTCGTTCTTCATGGCCAAACCTCCCACGCTGATAAGCGAAGGTACATCGGTAGCTATTCTGTGCATCAAGCTTGCGTGGGTATTGTTGGGCACGGTGCGCAACATTGGGAATACCAACGAGCGCTCGCTCTCAAAAGCGCCGCTCTGGTCCACACCCCAGCGCAACACCACCGCCATCTGCTCGCCACTCATCTCAATATGGTCGGCGTGGGGCAGGGTCTGCTCCGTAGGGTTCCACACAATACCTCCATCGGTGGCCGACATCTGCCAACGCTCCTGAGCCGAAGCGCCCGCGGCCATCATCACAACGGCCACAAGGGCCAAAAGTGCAGTTCGTTTCATACCTATATAATATATTATATGCGTAGTTTATCGTTTAATTCTTCTTTGCGTTGAGCAGGTTTTGGAGAGCCACCTCGGGGTTAAACTCCTTCACCACAGTGGGTTTGTCGCCCTTGATCGAGATATTCAGAACGTGGCACTCGCTACCGTCGAAGCGGGCCATCTGCACCTCGTAGATGGGCAACCAGCCGTAGCTCTTCTCGCCCTGCCACTCGGCCTCGACCAACAAGTTGGGATACCTCAGACCGAACTCTTCCCAATGGCCATAGATATCGCCGGGCATCTCCACCGAGCCGTCCTCACCGGTCGAGAACTCGGCCAACACCTCGGGCATAACCGAGTAGGAGTACCAACCTACGGGATAGAGCCTCACCTTAGCACCCTTGGCCACACTGCCATCGCGGGTGGTAACGTTCACCACAATCTTTTCGGGACACATTGCAGCCACCAAGTCGTCGATCTCGACCCTGCGGTCGGCCGCAAGGTTGATCATATTGACAGCATAGGAACTCCAATGCCTCTCGCCATAGGGGTAGTTCATAATACAGCGCACACCACGGTGTTCGGTGTGGCTTATGGGGTTGCGGTCGGCATTGACAACCATTGCATAGATGTCGGGCATACCGCGCGAGTGTCCAAATTCGTGAATGATGCCGTCGATAGCACCCTGCTCGAAGGGGTTGTTGAAGCGACCGTTGTGGATGCGCGAGTGGTAGACACACTGCCACTGAGCACCATACCAACCGCCACCCTGCTCTTCGGGCGACGACTTATAGCCGTCGATAATGACCAGATAGTCGTGGTCGGGGTGAGGTTTGTAGACCTCTTTGGTCGATACGCCGTCGTAGACATAGAAGGCGTCCCAATCGACCTCGAAGCTGTACTCGCCGACAAAGCGCTCGTCGGAAGCAAAGGCCTCGTTAATGCGGTTAAACATTCGGGCGGTCTCCTTTTTAACCCAGTCGAGGCCACCGAGAGAGTCGATAGTGTGGCTATCGACACCCACCTTTACCGAAAAACGGTACAAGGGACGTGCTGCGGCGGTGAACACAGTGCTCACCGCTGCAACAATCGTCAAAAGTGTAAGAAAAAGTTTGCGCATTATTAACTGTTTTTGCGTTTTTCTTGTGGTTATGCTTCTTTTCGCTCCACTATTTACCGCCGAGCGATTGGCGGATAATCGAGAGTTCCTCGGGGGTGTAGCAGGTAGCGGTTACGTCCTCGCCGGCTGCTTCCGAAACCACCGAAAGGAAGAACATCACCGCGTCGGCCTTGCACTCGAAGTGAGGAATCTCGCTGTTCTCCATTGCATACAGCGCGCGGAAAGCCTTCTTGTAGACATCCCAGCCATAGCGCTCTTTGATTCGCAGGAAGGTGTAGTGAAGTGCGTCGCCATTGTCGCGCACAACGCCTGCACCGATGGTCTCATCGAAGAAAATCTTGTAGTAGTTATCGGCCTCGGCACCTGTGTAGAGCACATCGCGCTGCGACATTGTGCCACCCACAGCCTCCAAGCCATACGACATTCGGAAGTTGGCGAAAATCTCGTCGTTCCAATTCCACTTGGCCCTGCCGAAAATCTGGCCCGACGAAAAGACGTGACCAATCTCGTGCATAATACCAAAGTTCCAGTCGCCCTGCTCAGCCGTGCGGGTCAGCAGTTTGTCGATACCGACGTGGTTGTTCCACAGAATGGGGTTGCCGGCCAGAGCCCAATAGCCGGGCTCGATACCGGGGGTGGTGAGGATGCGAATCTTCTTGCCCTCGAAAGGCACTGCACCAACCAACTCCTCGTAGGCCTCATACATCTTGTCCAGATTGGCCAACCACTCATCCACAACCTCGTCGCTGATGACCATTTTGTCCTTGTCTACCGACAAGATAATGTGCTCGCTCTCACGGGTGTAGATTTGCTCGTCGGTAACCTCGGCAACGGTCAGATTGTCCCACCAAGCCTTACCAAGCGCGGTACCTCCATTGTAGGTACCGGGGAACGAGCCAAGGCTCACTCTCACCTCGGCAGCGCCATCGGCACCGGGAACGAAGTCGATATAGACCTCCTTCCAATCGGTAGTACCATAGGTAAACTCCGATGCGTTCCACACCTGTTTGCTCTCGGCACTCTCCACGCGCAGGATTGCTCCCCTACCCTCGGCTACATCCTCGGTACGGAGCCAAGCCGATGCGCGGTAGAGTTTCTCGGGGTTGAGCCCCTCGAAGGTGCGAGCCACATAGAGAGTACCACGGCTCTCGGCACTGAGTGCAATACAGCCGCTACCCTCTACGCCCTCGTCGGCGCTCCAACGAGCCACTGCGTCGTCGGCCTTCTCGGCCGTAACGCTCCAACCCGACTCCTCCGAAGCCAACACGTCGGTATCGAAGTTCTCGGTCTGGCAGTAGGGCGCACACGAGGTAAATGCGATTACGGTGGCCACCGTGGCAGCCACCTTTATAACTCTATTCATACTCTATCGGGGCGAAATATACTCGTCGTACTTGGTCAGGTCGTTGTCCAAACCGTCCTTAGCATTGCCGTGGTTTACCTTCGAGAGGTAGCCCTTAACGGTTGCCAAAGCAGGCGAACCACCCGAGAATGCCGAACGAACATCCGAACCGTCGGGAGTAAATTTATTCAGAGCCTCCAACAGATAGTTGAAGCGTTTCCAGTCGCTCCACTCCTCCTCCTGTTTCTGGTTGCGAGGAATCTTGTAGAGGTAGTCGTAGGTCTTTTTCCAGAGATCCCAACCATATTTCTCTACGGTTTCGGTAAGCATGTAGCACAAAGCGTTACCCATCTCCTCGCTCTTGCCGGCAGCAATGATACGATCGTAGCAGTTGCTGGTATCAGTCTTGTAGAGCGCGCGGATCTCTTTGCCCACATAGGTCTTCTCCTGCGAAACATAACCACCGCTGCCGTTGGGCACCGAAGCGTCGGTAATGATGGTGATGTTCAGCTGGTCGATAGCGTAATACATACGGAAGTTAGCAAACAGCTCCTCGTTCCAGTCGAAGGTGTAGGTACCGCTCGACATATAGGGAGCAAAGTTGTGGCCCATCTCGTGGAGGATACCAAAACACCAGTCGCCCCTTGCCACACGGCTGAGCGATTCGCTGATGTAGTCCTGGTGCCACTGAATAGGCTCACCGGCGTAGGCCCAAGCGTTAATCAGGGCCGAACGGAAGACAAATTTACGACCGCTGAATGGGTGACGACCACTGAACAGATCCTCGTAGCACTCGTAGACCTTGTCCAGGTTGGCCAACCACTCGTCGATAATGTGGTCTGCCACGGGAACAAGTTTCTTGTCTACCATCAGTTTGCAGTGCTCGCTCTCGCGGATGTAGAGGTCGTTGTTGATGGTCAGCGATACGTTGTCGAAGTATGCCTCGCCGCTGGTTGTAGCAGCAGTGCTACCCAAGCGCAGGCAGATAGTAACCTCGCCATTCGAAGGGGGCGAGTCGATTTCGAGAGTCTCGATGTGCCACTGGTTGTCGGGGGTAAGCATACCTGCACTTGCGGGAGCCCACAAGAACTCCTGGCAGATGTGTGCACCCTTACCGTTACGGATGCTGGGCGATTTTACCCTCACGGTAGCTTTGTAGGGTTTGTTGGGGTCGAGGCCCTGAACAACCTGACCTACCATAACATCTACGTCGTCACCCATAATGGTCAAGCAACGCGAATTGTTCACGCCAAGGTTCGACGACTGCTCCAAGTCAGCGCCCTCCTCGTTCCAGCCACCCAGATAGTGCCACTGTCCGGGAATCATATCCTCTTTTGCGACCTTTGTAAGGTCGATATCTTCCTCGAAGTCGGGGTTGGAGATGAGGTTTACCAACTCCACCTCGGGCTCGGTGTTGGTGCTATCCGAAGGATTCACGGGTGCAGGGGGTGCGGGAGGATCAATGGTTGGAAGATCGGGACCTCCACCGCAAGCCATTGTCAAAGCGCCCAGAGCAACAACTCCGAAAATTACAAGCTTTTTCATAATTAAAAACAGTTATTTCTTTTCTTACAATTATAGCCTTTTTCTCAACGCACCGAGGCGAATCGTTGTGGAGTTGTGTTCCACAACGATTCGCTCGTGCGATGCCATCGGGTCAATTAGATCTTGTCGTACAGACGTACCGAATAGATCGAAATGTCCCAATAACCGAACTTAGCGATGTCGAAGAATACCTCGCCGGTTACGGTGTTAACATACGAGCCACCCGAATCAACCAGAGGATCGTAACCACCTGGGTTAGCGTGAGGACGGTCGCAGAAGTCGCCCAAACGAACGCAGTTCTCTTTGCCGGGAACGGGCTGATCCATCAGGATATTGAAGTAGATGAAGTTCTCGTAAGTGCTGTGCCACGAAATAGCATATTTCCACCTACCGATATCCTCGGTATTCATAGGATCGGTAGCGGTGCCGGTACCCACCAATACGATGCGGTTACCGAACTGCTCACCCTGATCCTCTTTAATCGCGGGAGCGTTCGAGCCGTAGTTCTCGTCGGCCTTGATGCTATCGATGGTGTGGAGCGATGCAAGCATCTCGCGCTGGTAGGTACCCACCAGAGTCTTCTGAACCTTGAAGTACGAAATCAGAGTCTGCTCACCCTCGGTAAGAGTACCTGCAACCAACGAATCCTTGTCCAACAGGAAGGGTACGAGGTATGCGGTGGGCGAGTCGAACTCCATAGTCGAGATGTCGATGGTGAAGTCTACATCCACGCTCAGAGAGCCTGCGGGAATCTCGCTGCTGGCAATAGTTACGGTGTTGGCAGCAACGCCCAGGTAGCTGGTACCGTTTGCCGAGTTGTAGGCAGCAAGTTTGTCGCCTGCAAATTTGATAACAACGGGCTGGGGTTTGTCCATAGGAGCGTTGGTCTTAACGGTAATGGTACCTTTACCCGAAGTGTTGTCAATCACGGTGCTGGCCTTGTCAACCCACACTTTCAGCTCGGTCAAGCTAACCAAGATGTAGTAGATATCCGACTGATTTACGATGTAATCGGCGTGGTTCTCTACCAGCTGCAAGGGGAGCAGATAGGTCTCCTCGCCACCAATCTTGTAGCAATCCATATCAACGGGAGTGGTCACGGTAAGTGCCTCTTTGTCGAATACGGGAGCGCCAATCTTATAGTCGCTGGGGAGCAACTTGTAGTTGGTACCGTTGGCCGAGTTGTAGGCAGCCACTTTGTCGGCCACAACCTGCCACTCCAACTTGGTAACATCAACGTTGTTGAAGTTAACGTCGGCAACAAGGTTGTAGGTCTGAGTCAGCTTGCTCACAGGAACAAACGACAACTGAGCGGGAGTCTCGGGCATCTGAACGGTAATCTGAGGAGTGTCGATAGCGGGGTTGAGCATCAACTCCGACAAATATGCTTTGTCCTCAATATCCTCCGACTCGATGCGGATAGGAAGAATTGCGTTGTTAGCAGCCTCCAAGCCCATCTCTTTTGCCATAGCATAGGGTTTGAAGACAACTTCAAAAGTAGCCGATTTGGTATAGGGCTCGAAGGTAACAACGGCAGGAAGCTCGTAGTACTTAGCGTCCAACACGGTATAGTTGGTACCGTTGATGGTGTTCTGCTCCTCGACCAATGCCTCGTCTACCACGATATTCAGTGCCAACTCTTTCGACACACCGTAGGTACGCTGAATGGTGATAGTCTCGACATAACTCTCATAAGCGAGGTTAGTCTCGACCGCCTGCACACCATTCTCGGGGAAGATTGGGTCGGGCAGTACCGTTGGATAGGGGTGCTCAAACTCGCACGAGGTGAGCAACAACACAACGGCGCTTATAGCGTATAAAAATTTATTTTTCATATCTCTAAATGTTTTTCAATTATTCTCTTTGCATTGAAAACTTTTGAACATCTTTACTCACTAAGGCTTTCACCTATTATCTACTAATAGAAGGGAGCCTGAATGAGCTCGGTATTGAAGGCACACTCGGCAGCGCTTACGGGTGCAAAGTAGTGCTCCACACGGAACTTACGAGGAATACCCTCTTTCATGGTAAAGAATGCGGGGTCGGTTGCGTGTTTACCCTGCGAAACATCCAAACCATATACGGGGGTGTTCAACACGCCGTCTACACCGTGAGCGATGAACCAACGACGAACGTCGAAGTAACGCGATACCTCCCAAGCGAGCTCTACACGACGCTCGTTGCGAAGAATCTCACGCATCTCCTCCTGGGTGAACGAACCCTTAGCCAGCAACTGGTCTACGTTCTTGTTCTCACCCTCGATTACACCTACACCGATACCTGCCCTCTCGCGGATAGCACGCAAGTAGGGAAGAATCTCTGCGTGGCACTCCTCACCGTAGTACTCGTTCATAGCCTCGCAGTAGTTCAGGTAGATCTCACCCAAACGGATGGTGGGGAAGGGAATGTAACGAGCCGAGTATTTACCCTCGCTTGCGTCCGAAGTAGCATCCAGAGGAATGTTCTTACGGGGCGAAAGACCGGTGGTGTTGTGGTCACCCGACGATTTCGACAGACCACTGTTACCATCATACCAGAACTCTACGGTCTGCCATACATCGGGGTTGGTGTTGGTAGCGTACGAGATGTACTGGTTGGGGAAGTGGTTCGAAGCGTAGAAACGAGGCTCACGACCTACGAACATCATAAAGGTGTTCTTCTGGGTACCGTGCTCCAAGTCATCGGTAGTCGACCACTGTTTGTTCTCGAACCAGCTCTCCAATGCGGGAGCCATCGAACCGTCGGCCATATAGTAGGCGTTAGCCAGGTTAAGGGTGACAGCGTCACGAGCGTTCCAGCTGTAGAACACTGCGGGCCAGCACTGCTGACACCACCAGTCGGTCGACTGAGGACAAGCCCAAATCAACTCGTCGTTGTAGGTGGTGGTAATAGCGCGGTAGTTGTCTACATAATCCTGGAAGGTGAGCTCCTCGCCCTCTTTTGCCTCGGGAACGAGCAGTTTGTACTGGGGCAGATCGATAACTGCTTTGGCAGCCTGGGCAGCCAAGAGCCATTTATCTGCGTCGTACTCCATAGGCATCAGGATGGTACCATCGTTGTTGCGCCAGTTTGCGTAGGTTTTGTTACCGTTGTACAAGGGGCTTGCTACGGTCAGCAGAATACGAGCCTTCATAGCCAAAGCTGCACCCTGAGTGGGGAAGCCATAGTCCTCCTCGGTACGGGTCACATTCATATCGGGAATTGCCAAGTCGATCTCGTCAAGGATGAAATCAACGCACTCCTCCAAGGTGTTACGAGCGATTTTCAGACCTGCTTTGTCGCTCTGTACCGACTCCTTCATAATTGGAATAGGACCATACTCACGCAGGATCCAGAAGTGGTACATAGCACGCATAAACCTCGCCTCGGCAATCATACGTTTGCGATCCACAGCACCCAGCTCGGTACATTTCTCAACGTTCTCCAAGAAGATGTTGCAGTGGCGAATTGCTTTATAGAAGTTACCGAAGTAGTAAACATCGGTCCAAGCACCGGTAGTCTGGTCGGGCGAAAGCATACCCTGCAAAACTACGGGGATGTGCCAGTCGAGCGCGTTGTTAGCGTCGTCGTGGCCGAACATATAGTGGTTGTAGTATGCCGAACCTGCCATCTCCTTGGGGAAATAGTCGTCCGAGTAGATACGAGCAAACCACTTACGGGTGTCGGTTTTGTTCGAGAAGACTTTCTCGATCGAGTTCAGGTCCTCAGGATCCTGATCGAGGAAGTTACAACCGGTAGTTGACAAAACCGCACAGAAAATCAAAATATATTTTACAAATTTTTTCATCTCAGTACTTTTTAGAAGGTTACGTTAAGACCCAAGAAAATGGTTGCCTGGATGGGGTACGAGTCTGCACCAACCTCAGGATCCCAGAACTCTTTGGCGAACTTACTGAAAGTATAGAGGTTCTGAGCCGAAACATATACACGAGCGTTGTCGATACCCCAATCTTTTGCCAAGGTCTGTGGCAGGGTGTAACCAACCTCTACGTTCTTCAAACGCAAGTAGTTGGCATCGCGTACCCACCAGGTCGAAGTCTTGTAGTTGTTCACGTTCTGGCCCATGTACAGACGGGGAGAGAATGCGTATGGATCTTGATTCTCGGGAGTCCAACGATCGAGGAAGTTCTCGATAAGGTTACCCATGAATTTGGGCTCACGCTCAGCCTGGAAAGGCTGGAAGTACCAACCTGCACTCAGGTACGAAGTAGCACCGGCAGCACCCTGCATCAGGAACGAGAAGTCGAAGCCTTTGTAGGCCAACGATGCACCAAAACCAAACATGTGCTCGGGGTTGGCGGGCGACGAAGTCCAAATCTGGTCGTTCTCGTCGATCTTACCATCGTCGTTCACGTCGCGGTAGCGGATATCACCGGGACGGAGCTGAGTTTTATCGAGTGCAAACTGACGGTAGTAGTCGGGCAGAGCAGCAATCTCCTCCTCCGAGAAGAGGTGCATTGCATCATACATCAGACGCTCGCCGTAACGAACACCCTTGGTATTCTGCCACTCGTTCTTGTAGTACTGACCATCCTCGATGTAGCGGTTACGAGCGAAGGTGTAGTTACCACGACCGGTGAATACCAAACCGTTGTCGAATACTTTGTTGTACTCCAACGAAGCCTCGAAACCACGGTTGTCCATCTTACCAAGGTTAGCATACATAGGTTTCTGCAAACCTGCAACCTCACTTACCTGGGGCTGCAAGAAGATGTTCTCACGAATGTCGTAGAACACCTCGAAGGTACCACGGAAGGCGTTCCACAAACCAACCTCCAAACCGAGGTTATACTTGGTCGAAACCTCCCAAGTAATGTTGCTTGCAGCCAACTGGTCCTCCTGCAAACCACCGCTCGACTGGTTGTAGTTCACACCGAAGTTGGTGTAACCACCTGCATCTACCAGAGTCGAGAGGTATGCAAAACGGGTTGCCGAAATCTGGTCCGAACCAACCTGACCTGCCGAAGCACGCACTTTCAACCAAGTGATGTCGTCGTGACCTTTCAAGAAGTCCTCATTGCTGATTACCCAACCTGCTGCAACTGCGGGGAAGAAGCCCATTCGCTGATCTTTGGGGAAGTTCTCCGAACCGTTGTAACCAATGTTAACCTCCAACAGATATTTCGAATCGTAGCCATAGGTTGCACGAGCAGCCAAACCGAGGCTTCGGTTGGGCAGCGACGAAATGTAAGTACCTGCGGTGTTGTTGCGGTAATCCTTCATGAAGTAGAGCAGCAGACCACCCAACTCGTGTTTGTCGAACTTACGGTCGTAGTTCAACGAAGCCTCGAAGTAGTTGGTCTTGTTACCCCAAGCGCTTGCCGAGTAGTTCAGGTAGTCCTGGTGTTTGTCGGCGTCGATAACCTTGTAGAGCAAGGTGCCATCCACGTCGCGGCTCTCGGCCTGGTAACGAGTGATGGTACGCTGACGAACTGCGTCGTTGTAGTTCACTGCGTCATAAGCGTAACGAACGATAGCTTTCAGACCCTTGGTCAGGAATGACAGATCCTGGTTGATCGACAAGTTCATACGCAAGTCGTTCGAAGTGGTAGTCTTGTGACCAAGCTGAGTCAGCTGAACGTAGGGGTTGTAGAGCGAGTCACGCGAGGGGAACTTACCATCTTTGTAGAGAACGGGGAACGCGTTAGGCGCACAGTTGTTGATCCACATATAGATGTTGCTCGAACCCTCAACAGGCTCAACGTTGGTTGCTACGTTACCCTGCATACCGAGCGAAATGGTGGTGTATTTACCCAAGTCCATATCGACGTTAGTACGGAAGTTGTAGCGGATGTAGTTTACGTTGCTACCATACTGACCGATCTCCGAAGGAACCCAGTCGTACTGGCCGGGGTTGATAGCATACTGACCCTGCTGGTTGTAAACCGACACTGCCGAGAAGTAGCGCACGTTTTTACCACCACCCGAGATGTTCACACTGAGTTTCTCGTTCAGAGTAACATCCCTCATCAGTACCTCCTGCCAATCCACGTCGGGATAGAGCTCGGGGTCGGTACCGTAGTACATAGCCGACAACTCATCCTCGGTGTACTTGCTGGCCTGCGAAGCTGCGGGGTTAGCATCAACTGCCTCGTTGTAGAGCACCGAACGCTGGTATGCATTCAGATACTTGGGACGATAGGTTGCGTAGGAGAAACCCTGCTCGTAACGTGCGTCCACTTTTGCGGGGCCGTCGAAACCGCGTTTGGTAGTAATCAGAACTACGCCGTTAGCACCACGAACACCATAAACTGCGGTTGCCGAAGCGTCTTTCAGAATACTAAAACTCTCGATCTCCAGAGGGTCAACGTTGCTCATAGGACGCTCGATACCATCGACGAGCACCAGAGGATCACGGTTACCGGTAAAGGTACTGATACCACGAATCCAGAACTGAGCGTCGTCCTTACCGGGCTCACCCGAACGCTGAACCGAAATGATACCTGCCACACGACCACCAATCGAGTTGGTAAGCGAACGAACAGGAACCACAAGCTCCTCGGCCTTAATGGAGCCTACTGCACCAACGACCGACTCTTTTCTCTGCTGGCCAAAGCCCACGATAACCACGTCCTCCATGGTGGTAGCATCGCTTTCGAGCACGATGCGGGGAGTGGTTCCGACCTTTTTGACCTGCACGGTTACTGTTTTGTAGCCAAGATAAGTGACCTCCAAAACAGCGTCTGCGGGGACGTTCATCATAAAACGACCGTCCAAATCTGCCGAAGCTCCAAGAGTGTTGTCGCCAACAACGGTAATGGCTGCACCGATCAGTGGATCGCCATCGTTATTAACAACTACACCTCGCACGGTTACGTTCTGCGCAAACAGCGACGAAACCGACATCAACATAACAGCTGCGAGCAGACTAATGCATCTGGTAAAAAATTTCATAAGCTGAAATGATTAGGTTAGAAATTAAAAAAATGTTGTTATTAAAAAATGATTGTTTGGTGTTTGTTCTTCTGGTTGTAGAACTTTTTCTCGCCTGCCGAATAACTGTTCGACAGAGCGGCGGAGTGGGATTCTCCTTTTGGGTTGCGAAGCAGTTTTTTTAGGATTTGTTAAAGTTTTGTGGTTTTGTGGTTAATGTTTAGGTTATATCTTAGTTTCTCGGTAGTTCTGTTTGGTTTTTCGGTCCTCTTCCGCCCCTCTTCGGGGCCTCCATCTCGCGTGCGGCTCGCGTGCAAATGTGCTCGCGCCCTCGCTTGCGCGCGTATAGCGCGCGTGTGCACTATATCACGGTACAAATTTAGCCATTTTTCACCTACAAAACGCAAGAAAAATCCGAATTTTACGCAAGAATTGTCCGATTTGGAATTATTAACTATCTTTGCGAAGAAACCTAACCATAAACTCAACTATGCTCAATCCGACCCTACTACCCTACTATGCCCATACCCAAATGGCCTTGGTGCTGATTCTGCTCATTTCATTTGTGGTGCTGGTTTGTCGTTTCTACAAATATCGCAAAAATACCACCTCCGAGATTGAACGACTCAGGGCCGAAGTGTCCAAAGTCGAGGCCGCAGCCGAGGCAGGCGAGGTGGCGACGACTTCGGGCGGGGCCGACGTGGTAGCCGAGCCGACGGCCGAGGCGGAAGTGAACACGGCCGAGGTGGGCGATGAGGCTCACAAGGAGCGCGCGAAGCACTCTACGAATCCCGACAGAGATTTTCTCGACCAGATTGGGGCCATTATAGAGCTCAACATTGCCAACGCTCAGTTTTCGGTCAATGACCTTGCCGAGGCTGCCCATATGAGCCGCTCGGTGTTGTTCGAGAGGGTTAAGTCGCTCACGGGAAATACGCCCAACAACTATATCAAGAGCGTGCGCTTGGAGAGGGCGGCGCAGTTGCTGAGCAAGGGTAAACACAAGGTGAGCGACATTTGCGACCTTGTGGGATTTAATACTCCGTCGTACTTTGCCAAGTGCTTTTGCGAACGCTATGGGATGATGCCCAAGGAGTATGCTGCCCACCACACCGAGCAGAAATCCGAAAGTTAGAGAGTGGAGTCGGAGGGGATGAGTGCCCCCTACCCTTTTAGACATTGGGAATGCCCTTTTGTAACCAATAACCCCTTGTGATAAATAAAGTTGTGGGGGAATGGCTCGGTTGATTTGGAGAAGAAAAAGAATATCGCTACATTTGTGGCGCAAAAAGCGAATGGTTCCGTAGCTCAGTTGGATAGAGCAACAGCCTTCTAAGCTGTAGGTCTTGGGTTCGAGCCCCAACGGGATCACAAGGAGTGCGAGAGCAATAAAAAACAATGCGTTGCTCGTAGAGCCAAAAATAGGAGAGAGATGACTTCAAGTTTATTTGAAAGTTATCTCTCTCCTGTTCTTGTTGTGTGCGTGGCACAGCCGCATTGTTTGTTATTGCCGAGCCGACGCAGTGAAAGACAAGCGAAGCGATGTCAATCACTTTGCAAGTAATGTTTGCGCTCCCTATGTCGAGGACTCCAATGAAGAGGCGTTAAGCGGAGCAGATCAAAGGTCGGCGCAGTTGTCAATAAGCCCAATAAACTAAATAATTTTTAGTAATAGGTAATATCGGCCTTACAAAAGTTTAATATCATCTTTTCACTCTCCTTAAAGCGCTCAGGAATCATTACCGTTTCTAAACATTTGCACTCCTCAAAGGCGTGATCCCCAATCTCAGTAACACTTTGAGGGATGGAAACTTTTATCAAAGATTCACAGCGGAAAAAAGCGTTCTTTCCAATCTTATTAACACTTTTAGGGATAACGATTTTTGTCAGAGCATTGCATTCAATAAATGCATAGTCGCTAATCTCTATAATACCATTAGGAATAATGGTTTTCTTGCAACCTGTGATAAGAGTGTTTGACTCTGTATGTATTATTGCATTGCAATTCTCTCGTGAGTCATAGGCCATATTACTTGAATCTACAACTATTGATTTCAAGGCAGAACACCCACTAAATGCGCTATATCCAATCTTTACAACATCTTTAGGAATTATGAGCTGTTTTAAGGACTTGCAATACTTGAATGCTTCATCACCAATCGAAGTAACACTAGTAGGAATTGTAACGCTTGTTAGCGAGGTGCAATTCCAGAATGCTGCATCACCAATCTCGGTAACGCCATTGCCGATTGTTACCTTTCTTAGGTTACTACAACCAATGAACGCTCTATGTCCAATCTTAGTTACACTGTTAGGAATTTTTATATTTTTTAGGTTTTTGCAACCATCGAATGCATTATCCTCAATTTCCGTAAGATTATTAGGGAATATCAAACTTTTCAGACTTTCACAGCAGTAGAATGCCATATCACCAATTGAAGTAACAGCTTCTGGTATAGCAATCTTGGTCAGTGAATAGCAACTAGTAAAAGTCCTCCTATTAATCTTTGTGATATAATTGGGAAGGACAACTTCTTTCAATAACTCACAATCCTCAAAAGCCTCTTCTCCAATTTCGGTAACGCTATTGGGAATCGTAACTCGTCTCAATGATGTACAACTGTAAAAAGCTAGCGAGTCTATTTTAGTAACACTTTCGGGTATAGCAATATTTTTTAATGATGTACAATGCGCAAAAGCTCCAGTACCAATTCGGATAACTCCATTTGGAATAATAATGGATTTTAACTCCTCACAATTCGCAAATGCCTTTTCGGCAATTTCGGTAATTCCGTCAGGTATAATTATCTCCCCAGAAACCTTTTTAGGACTACATTTTATTAGAACCGAATCTTTGATAGTAAGACCATTTACCTTCATAATTATATGTTTATCTAAGTTTTTTGCAAATTTAAAACTTTTTTCAATTCATCCCAATATAAAAAATTTACCCTCACAGCGGTGACTGCGCAGTAGCCAATTCCGCCTTATTTGCCTTTTGCAATCCAATAAAATCGGGTGAAATTTGATGTAACAGGATTACCGTTGTACAGGGGGCATTATCAGGTAGCGGGAGCGGGGAAATGAGGCAATCCAGCCCAGGCCCGAATTGAGCGTATGGCGGTTGGGGCTCTTATAAGCACTCTCGTTATAGAGCATCCACAAGATGTGCCCGCTGAAATACTGTGGCAGTGTGGGTTTGCAGGCGTAGCCATCAGTAATAAGCAGTAGTCCGTCGTATTTTCGGGCTTTGTGGAAGTAGTCCACCACGGGTTGGAAATCGGTGCCACCTCTACCGTGAACCTCAATCTGTTTGGTGGCCTTTTTCAAGGTTACAAGGCTCTTGTCATAGACTTCCGTATCGAAAGTAACAACATCTATCGACTCAATGCCGCACTTGAAGGTGCGATTTATGGCTGCCAGAGCCAACTCCGCCTGCCGAGTAGACACCGAGCCACTGACATCGACCGCCACTAGCAGGTTGCACGTCATATCGCGCTTGCTGCCCATATACTCAAACCCATAGCGTCGTGAGGGCAGCATACGCGTCAGTCGGCGTTTGCTACCCAGCACCGAGGCACGAAACATCGAAAGAATGCGACGATAGTCAATCTTGACCACCAAGCCGCTCTTTATCAGTTCGACCATACCGCCCGGCATTGTGCCCCACATATCCGACTCGACAATCTCGCCCACACATTCTCGCATAATTTCCTGATTGAGTGCATCTTCCTCCCACAATTCAGATTGCGAGGCGAGTTGTTCGGACGATGGTTGAGCCTGTGAGTTTTGCCCACCATCTGCATCCTGACTTTCATTCTCGCGTGTACCCTCATTCTTATCCTGACCGTCCTCACCTACGCTTTCATCATCGGAGCCATTACTGATATCATCGCTATTGGAGGTGGCGTCATCTTCGTTTTGCTGGTCATTTTGCGGCGACTGCTCTTCGATCTTATCATCTCCCTTGCTTTTGGAGTCCGAATACTCTTCACGCAGCAACGCATAGTACTCCTCGAAGCAGAGGTTGCGGTGGTTGATGGGGCAAAACAGACGGTCGCCAACCGCATAGTTGTCGCCTATCACACAATTGCTCGCCAGAGTCAGCACCTCTTTTTGTGCTTCGTCGGGCTGTCGCATATAGGGGTGCCCAAGCAGTATGCGAAACATCTCGTACCTCAACAATTCCTCGACCTCTTCCTCTCGAGTGGCCATTTGGGCGAGCAGAAGTGGGTTGTACTCCACCCGCATTTGTCCCACCCTAAATGGCACCAGCATCTGCTCATTAGTTGTCAAACGATGTGAGAAGAGGATTGTAAACAGTGCTGGCTCAAAGAGAAACCACTTGTTTGCGATATTTTGAAGTATTGGGGGCATGGCTATAGGGATTTCAGAAATTCGGTAATTAGTTGAAAACACTTGGGGTTTTTGGTCATCATATAGATGTTGGACTTTGTGTAGTTGTTGTTCTCATAGAGGCTACTGAAGTGCGCCATTGCCTCACGTCTCTCGGTGGCAAGCCATTGCAGGTATTTTTGCAGACTTTCGTCCATCTTTTTTGTGAGTTTTGGAGCCACTTCGAGATAGCAGTATATGCGCTCGTTGAGGGTTGCAAGGTGGTGTACCTCATAGCTTGCAACTATGTTTTGCACCTTATCAAACGAGGCGAGGAGCTCTTCGGCCGAGAGTACTTGATCGTTGCTGATGCTGGCCACAAATGCGGCAGTGGCTTTGGCACCCACAATACCTGCAATTATCTTGCGGACCACGCCCTCAATCTTGTCCACCCCTTTGATTACATCCGACACTCGCTCCCACGCACGCCTGTCGGGGCTCTTTTCGAGCGACGAGGAGCCCTCCTCAACGGGGGTTGAGTCGAGCATATTGTTGTCGGACTGAATGAATTTTATGACACGAGGGTCCACCCCTTTTGTGGTTGCCCAGAGGAGCCAATCGGAGGCTGTTGGGTCAAAGGTGTAGATGTTAAAGCGCGACACCAAGGCGGGGTCGAGGTCGGTCAGCTGATACTCGTCACCATCGTTTACGGCTGCAATGATGCGGCTGCCTTCGGGCAGGCGGCGACCTGCCAGACAACGGTTTAGAGCCAAGTCCATAATTGTTTGCAGAATCTCGGGGCGTGCACGGTTGAGCTCATCGAGAAACAACACGATGGGTTTGCCGTCAATGGGTAACCAATATGGGGGCATAAATTCGGTCTGGCCCGTAGCCTCGTTTTTGTGGGGCAGACCAATCAGGTCGCCCGGGTCGCTCATCTGCCCCAAAAAGAGGGTTACGACTCTCTGCCCACGCGAGGCAAAGTGGTCGGTGAGTATTTGCGACTTACCTATGCCGTGCTTGCCGGCAAGCATTATGTTTTGGTGGGCAGGAGTGCTCTCTACCACACTCACAAGCTCTTTTGCTGTAATTTTTATATTCATATAGTTATCCCTTTTTTATGCTACATTGGTTAATTGAGCGCTGGCTTTGGTAGTCAGTCGTCCCCGCTTGAATTGCTTGACCTCCAACGCATCGGCAGCAATAGAGGGGAGCATCTCGACAAAGAGAGGTGATTCTTTTTCGGCAAAGCGGAAGTCAAACTTTATACCCTCATAAACAAATGAGATTCTCACCTCTTTGTAGTCGCCATAATCCCCTTCTTTGTATTTAGGGTAGTCGATATAGTCGTTGGAAATGTTCATCTTCGAGAGCACCCCATTGAGCAGGTCGTAGTAGGTTTGTTCCTTCATCTTTCGGTACTTCTGCCACGAAGCAACTTTGATAACGTGTTCTTGGTAGAGCGAGGGGTTATCGACCATCTCCAACACCCGCTCAACAATCCATCGACGTTTGTCGGCCTGATTTAACCACCCCAATTTCAGGTGGTAGAGAGTTTGTTTGTTGCGACAATCCACCAACTCCAAATCGTTATACGAGATGCGAAGTTCAAGTCCACTGCCATCTCGTAGGGTCTGAAATTGCAACCAGTCCAAACCCTCCCCATTCGTATTGAGCCATTTGCGGTAGGGACCTTTGCGGAAGTAGAGCATAAACGAAAGTGCATTTTCGTTGGGCAAAGAGAACTTTTTTTTATCTGCTTGGTCAGATACATACTCCAATTTCTCTCTAACGGGAATATAATTTACGATTATCATCGGCTATCAAATTTTTATTACTGCATTAAACTTCCTGTGCTTTTCGAGCAGGTGTTTGTACTCGATTGCGTAGCGAGCCATACTTTCGAAAACACTCTCTTGGGTGCTGGCAAAGAAGGCAAAGATGAGGTACATCCCCTTGTCCAACTTCACCTCTACATTTCCCCTCCACGGCAATGAAGAGGCATTTATGAAGACTTCGTAGCGCAGCCCACTACCCTTAGCCTTTGCGGCAAACAGATCTGTGTAGTGCTGTTTCAACTGTTGAACGTCCACCCTTTCTCTTGTCTTACCAACCATTGTATCAATTGCCAATTTGGTGGCTTCGATTGCTCCTTCGAGTGTCTTGAAAGGGAGTCGGGTGCTATTGAGGCTTATCCTCACGGCTCCATTTTCTAGACGTATGTATTCCATTGAGGTTGGGGACTCAAAACTGACAAAATTTATTATGGCGCAACTATCGTATCGTTTGAAATCGACATACTTATAGTACTCCGACTTCTCCAACCACGCCCAATACCCCTCCATCGTGAAGGGTGTGCCATGCGACGAGGCAGCAACTTTGGTGCAGATGCTAACCAATGTATTGAGCTCCCTTTTTGACGGGAGCAATTGAATCTTTATCGACGTCATCTTCGTGTGGTATTACTGTACAACTTCACTCCAACCCTTCTTCACACCGGCAGCCACAAACTCCTCGGCGAGGGCCATTATCTGCTTCTTGTTAGACGATACCCTGATGTCGCGTTTGAGGGGTTCCTTCCTTCCTGCACTAAAATCGGTGAGGTGGAAGACATAGGCAGGGAAGCGACCGGTCTGCTCCTTGTTTGTTTTCCAGATCATAAACTTCTGCACCATCATCTTCTCGCCCTCGCCCTTGGTGAATACTCGGCGATAGATCACCTGCGATTCGGGCAGTTCCTTATAACTCACAGCCTCTTGGGTGGAGAAGGGACAGATGTCGGTAATCTGCCTAAGGCGGATAGACTCCTCGCACATCTCCTTGTCATCCCTCAGGTAGAGGATACTGATGTGGTGGGCGGACACTCCGGGGGTGGAGGCCTCAACGGTGTAGCCCTCCTCTTCGGTGTAGCGCAAGAGGGTGTTCATCTTCGCCTTGCCATACGAGTCCTCGGCCAAAAAGTCGCCCACCATCAACTCTACGATATACTCTGGGCGCACCATCTGGAATGCCACATTGCGTGAGTCGGTCTCGATGTAGTTGCTCTGGGTGGCAAGTGGCGAGAGTAGCTTGTAGAACTCTTTTCGCTGCTGCGTACCGATGCCCGAGCCCGTCACGGCAAACTGCTGCAAGAGTCCGTCGGGGCGCATCACTGCAACCATAATATCCCTCACAGCGTCATCATTGGGTGCATCCCTTACGGTGTAGCCCACAATGGCGGCATCAATTGTGTGGTGGGGTTTAATCTTGTAGGACATAAAGGAGTTGATGCGCACCACAACACCCTCGGCGCCCTCCTCGGCAACCCACTGGTTGTAGATCTCCGCCAGCTCGACATTCGTGGCAGCCTCACGCGCCTCCACGGGGTGTACACGCTCGCCCGAGAAGATTTTTTGGATGGTGGCGAGTTTCTCGCAATAGTCTGGGCTAACCTTCTGGTCATCGAGGTCAACGAGGTCGAAGATTGCCAATTTCAGGCGGTCGTGGAGCGACTCATCGGCAACCGCTCGCGAAACATCAAATACCCTCTCACGCCCCGAAGGACTCAAGACTGCATAGAGTTCGCCCACAGCTGTGGCACTCTTCAGACCTGCTCGCTCCACCAGAGCAGCAAACTCTTTGAGGCAGGGCAGGTCGCGCAACTCGGCACCCGAAGTGGAGAATGCAGCCACTTCGCCATCGCGATAGAAAAGCATCTGCATAGTACCATCAATCTTGCGTGTTACGCAATAGTTGCCACCTTCGAGGTCTTTGATACAGCTACCGTCAATGAGGATAAAAGAGCTGGAAATCTGTCGTTTGTAACTCTTTGCGAGTTCGGAAAAGTTGTTCTTCATAGTTCTATAATGTTTTAAGTTCAAGATTTGTAAGGTGAATAATAAGGCAGTACTTCTCGCCCTCGATGCGCCCCTCAAGGAAGGCTCGGTAGGGAGTGCCGCCACGGTTGATTACGATTGGACCAACTCCTTTGGGGCCTGCACCCACAAGCATAACACTTCGTTTGTCGGCGAGTTGCTTGGCCATATCGTAGAGGAAATCGTAGGTCAGACCGTTGATGTGCTTAATCTGATATTTGCGCGAGAAGACAAACATCCTTGCAGCCTTTTCGATGGGTATCAGTTTGCCTGTCCAGCGCAAGGGGATGTCGGTATTGATGTTCGACTCCACATCCTCGAAGGGGTGCACATCTTTCTCCTCGCCCTCGGGCGTGAATACCACCTCCTCACGATTGACACGATAGGAGATGGAGTTGTCGTCGGCAATGAAAATCTTGCGCACCCCCGACAGATACATACCCACTCGTTCGAAGTCAATCTCGGGGTCGGAGGTTACAAGATTGGTGGCAAAGTTCTCGACGGACCCTGCCTGACCAACAAGTGTGGACAATTCGGTTGCAAGAGTTGATTTGAGGAATCGGGCGTTGGTATACTCGCCGCCGCTACGAAGTACTGTGCGAATATCGCTCTTTACGCATTTCT
Organism: Tidjanibacter sp.; assembly: GCA_045634145.1. GTDB lineage: Bacteria > Bacteroidota > Bacteroidia > Bacteroidales > Rikenellaceae > Tidjanibacter. The sequence goes on from JAZQZS010000018.1 coordinate 98,022, forward strand.
GCTCAAAGCCCACTTGGGCATTGCGGCTCTTGTCGTTTGATAGGTTAATTGCTCTCATAGGCTACATCATACTAAAATCAAGTTCATCTTCATCAATGTCAATATCTTCCACTTCGGTCAGTACACCCTCATCTTCGAGACCTATAAAGTCAAACTGCATCGGCTCGCCGGCAATGATATAGGGGTTTGTGCCGTTGGTAAGCAAAAAGGCCATAAGCCTCTCGAAACCACCCTTGTAACTAAATTCAAAGGTGTAGATGTCGTCGCCCAGCAGAGAATTTAGTGCGGCTCCCTGCTCACCGGTGAGTTGGTAGACTGTCGAAACTCGCAGATTCATCAACTCTTCCACCGTCGCCTTGCGGGTGAGTTCGATGGGGTGGTCGAACGATGATGGGGTTGCAACGGCTTCGGAGCCATCGGCGTGAACGGCAACGAGGTCTGCCTTTTCGAGCCACAACCCATCTTCGCCGAGCATACCGATTTTGGTCGCCCCCTTTGGAATGATAATCTGACCGCTCTGGTCCAATCCCGCTTGTCGACATAGCGCCCCTTCGGGTGTCGTTACTCGGGGTTCGGTCCAGCCATAGAGCTTTTTGCGCTCCAACTTGACAGGTGCAAGGTCTATGCTCTCTCCACCTATCCTGAAATTTAGAGTTCTACACATAGCGATACATTATTTAATTATTATATGATTGTTGTGATTTCGTATGTTTGGGGAGATAAGGCGACAAGTGAGAATCAAGGGTGCCGCATAAAATAAAATGACTTCTTCCTCCTTTTCGAAAACAAATGTACTACAGGTGTATGCCGAATTGTGGCAGAGGATGGGGAAGGTAAAATTTTTTATGCTATTATTTTGCCTATGCTTTGGTTTGGCACAGGTATCAATTACATTTGCGCATACTAACAATTGTAACTAACAATAATATCCAAAAACTATGAAAAAGATTGAGTACAAACGCCCTTATCACAGCGACCGATATGAGAAAATTGCAATCTATCGCAAGTTAATCTGTGAAGCATTGGAGAGGAGATCTATTTTTGGTATAATCTTCGAGAATGCCCCTGCAGTAAACCCTCAAACCTTTGATGAGTTCTGGTGTTACGAACTTTTGAAGTTTGAAAATGGAAAAATGCTCCACGCCACCGTGAGATGCAAAAACCCGGACAATGCCATCATTTTTACCAAAGAGCAATATGAA
>JAZQZS010000019.1:0-36761 GCA_045634145.1 Tidjanibacter sp.
GCTCGACGAGCTGTTGGCACGAGTGGCCAAGGCGAGAGAGGACAAAGAGGTGGTGTCGATGGCCTATCAGGGCAACATCGTAGACCTCTGGGAACGCCTTGCCGACGAGGGTATTGAGGTCGACCTCGGTAGCGACCAGACCTCGTTGCACAACCCCTGGGCGGGTGGTTACTACCCCGTGGGCTACTCCTACGAAGAGAGCCGTGTGATGATGGCCGAGGAGCCCGAAAGGTTCCGCGAGGCTGTACAGGAGTCGTTGCGTCGCCACGCTGCGGCCGTAAACCGCTTGGCCGAGAGGGGTATGTACTTCTTCGACTACGGAAATGCATTCTTGTTGGAGGCTTCAAGGGCGGGTGCCGATGTGGTGTTGCCCGATGGTAAGTTCCGTTACCCCTCGTATGTTCAGGATATTATGGGCCCGATGTTCTTCGACTACGGCTTTGGTCCCTTCCGCTGGGTTTGTACCTCGGGTAGCGAGGCCGATCTGGACAAGAGCGACGAGATTGCTGAGAGGGTGTTGAGCGAGATTCGTGCCGAGGCCCCCGAGGAGATTTGTGGACAGCTCGACGACAACATTCGCTGGATTCGCGAGGCCAAGCGCAACCGATTGGTTGTGGGTTCGCAGGCGAGGATTCTATATGCCGACAGCGAGGGCCGTATCAAGATTGCAAGGGCCTTCAACGAGGCCATTGCTCGTGGCGAGATTAGCGCCCCCATCGTGCTCGGTCGCGACCACCACGATGTGTCGGGAACCGACTCGCCTTATCGTGAAACAAGCAACATTTATGACGGCTCGTCGTTCACGGCCGATATGGCGGTGCAGAATGTCATTGGCGACGGATTCAGGGGTGCAACCTGGGTGTCGATTCACAATGGCGGCGGCGTAGGCTGGGGCGAGGTTATCAACGGCGGCTTCGGTATGGTTATCGACGGCAGCGACGAGGCTCGCAAGCGTTTGGACAGTATGCTCCACTGGGATACCAACAACGGTATTGCACGTCGCAGCTGGGCTCGCAACGGTGGTGCAATCAACGCCATCAAGCGCGAGATGGAGCGTACTCCAAGCCTGAAAGTTACCCTGCCCAACGTGGCCGATGAGGCCCTGATCGAGAAGTTCGTGAAGTAGGCCACTCCGTTTTTAAGTTCCACACAAAAATCTAATTGAATTTTATGAGCAAACAGCATATTATCAGCAGCAACCACCTCACCATCGGCGATGTTATCGCGGCAGTGAGGTATGACCATACTCTTGTTTTGTCGGACGAGTCGAGGGCAGCCATTGCCAAGTGTCGCGACTACCTCGATCGTAAAGCGGTGGAGAGTCCCGTGCCTATCTATGGCGTAACCACCGGCTTTGGCTCGTTGTGCAACATCTCCATTGAGGCCGACCAGCTCTCGGCATTGCAGAAAAATCTGGTTATGTCGCACGCCTGCGGTACGGGCGACAGGGTCCCCACCGAGATTGTGCGCATAATGATTATGCTCAAAGTGCAGTCGCTTTCGTATGGTCACTCGGGTGTGCAGGTTGCCACCGTCGAGAGGCTCGTCGATATGTTCAACCACCACTACACCCCCGTGGTCTATCAGCAGGGCTCGCTCGGTGCTTCGGGCGACTTGGCTCCCTTGGCTCACCTCTGTCTGCCAATCCTTGGACTTGGCGAGGTGGAAACGGCCGAGGGCGAGGTGATTACGGGCGAGCAGATGAACGCCCGCGAGGGTTGGGAGCCCCTGACGCTCCACTCGAAGGAGGGCTTGGCACTGCTGAATGGTACTCAGTTTATGGCCTCCTATGGCGTGTGGGCGGTGGATAAGGCCCAGAGGCTTTCGCAGTGGGCCGACCTGATTGGTGCAATGTCGCTCGAAGCCTTCGATGGCCGCATCGACCCCTTTGCCGACAATGTTCACCAAGTAAGGCCCCACGCAGGTCAGATTGCCACAGCAGCACGTTTCAGGGAGCTGTTGGAGGGTAGCGAGCTGATTACCCTGCCCAAGAAACACGTTCAGGATCCCTATTCGTTCCGCTGTATTCCTCAGGTACACGGAGCCTCGAAAGACTCGATTGCCTATGTGGCGAGCGTGGTGGAGACCGAAATCAACTCGGCTACCGACAACCCAACCGTCTTTCCCGACGAGGATATCATCGTCTCGGCAGGTAACTTCCACGGTCAGCCCTTGGCCTTGGTGCTCGACTTCCTGGCTATCGCTATGGCCGAGCTGGGCAACATCTCCGAGCGCAGGACCTACAAACTCATCTCGGCACAGAGGGGACTGCCAAGTTTCTTGGTTGCCAAGCCCGGTCTGAATAGCGGTTTTATGATTCCTCAGTACACCGCAGCGTCGATTGTGAGCCAAACCAAGGGGCTCTGTATGCCCGCATCGGTAGACTCTATCCCCTCGTCGCAGGGCCAGGAGGACCACGTTAGTATGGGCTCCAATGCGGCTACCAAGTCGGCTCGCGTGGCCGACAATGTGGAGCGCGTGTTGGCCATCGAGTTGTTCAACTCGGCTCAGGCCTTTGAGTTCCGTACCAAGATGGCTGCCGAGTCGTTGGGCCGTGCTGTGCGTTCGAGCCAGGTGATCGAAAAACTCTTTGCCGACTTCCGCAAAGAGGTGCCCTTCGTGGATGACGACAGGCTTATGTATCCGCTCATTGCCAAGGCAGTGAAATTCCTGCAAGAGAACTAATTAGCTTATGCGACTACTGATAAAAAACATACATACGCTGGCGGGCATCGTGCCCCTCGAAAAGTTGCGCCTCTGTGGAGCCGAGATGGGGTCGGCAGGGGTGATTGAGGGTGCCTATCTGGTGGCCGACGATGGTGTGATAAGCGACTTTGGCCCTATGGCAAACCTCTCGGCCGATGTGGTGGCCGACAGGGTGATAGATGCCGAGGGTAGGGTGGTCTATCCCGCCTTTTGCGACTCCCACAGCCACATTGTCTATGCCGGCTCGCGCGAGGGTGAGTTCCGCGACAAAATTGCGGGTATGACCTACGAGGAGGTAGCTGCGCGTGGCGGAGGTATTCTCAACTCGGCCGACCGCTTGGCCGAAGCCTCGGAGGAGGAGCTCTTTGAGGCTGCCCGACAGAGGGCGTGGAGGATGATTCGTGCCGGAGCGGCAACCATCGAGATTAAGAGCGGCTACGGACTCACCACCGAGAGCGAGTTGAAAATGTTGCGCGTGGTAAGGCGCTTGGCCGAAGATCTGCCCATCACAATCAAAGCTACCTTTCTGGGTGCTCACGCCGTGGGAAGAGCCTATGCGGGCCGTCAGGAGGAGTATGTTGAGTATGTGTGCCGCGAGATGATTCCCGCCGTGGCAGCCGAGGGTTTGGCCGAGTTTGTCGATGTCTTTTGCGACAGGGGCTTTTTCACCCCCGAGCAGACCGCCAAGATTCTCGAATGTGGCAGTCGCTACGGACTGAGGCCAAAGATTCACGCCAATGAACTCGCTTCGAGCGGAGGAGTGCAGGTGGGCATACGTTACGGAGCCCTCTCGGTAGACCACCTCGAAGAGGCTACGCCCAGCGATGTGGCCGACCTGAAAGCCTCCGAGACCATTCCCACCGTGTTGCCCGGAGCCTCGTTCTTCTCCAACCTCCCCTTTGCACCTGCAAGGGCTATGGTGGATGAGGGGTTGGCCGTGGCTATTGCCAGCGACTGCAACCCCGGCTCGTCGCCATCGGGTAATATGCAGCTACTCTGGTCGTTGGGATGCATCAAGATGCGCCTTACGCCCGAAGAGGCCCTCAGCGCCCTGACCATCAACGGTGCCGCAGCACTTGGGTTGAGCCACGACCGAGGAGCCATAACCGTTGGTCGCAGGGCAGACCTGGTTGTGAGTCGTCCCGTGCCCTCGTTGGCCTACATCCCATACAGCTTTGGCGAGAATCTGGTCGAGAAGGTCATCGTCGGCGGAGAAGTTGTGGTGGATGAGTAGATTAGAGGGCAAAAAAAGAGTGCTACTTTTTGTATTTTCAAGAAAATTCGTATCTTTGCAGGCCGTAAAATGCGGATTTATTATTAACAAACAAATTAACTTATTGTAAATGAGCAAAATTTGCGAAATCACCGGAAAGACTGCTCAGTCGGGAAACAATGTTTCTCACTCGAACAGGCGCACCAAACGCAAATTCAATCTGAACTTGAAAACTAAGCGTTTTTGGAGCGAGGAGGAAAGCCGCTGGATTACCCTTAAAGTAACCGCTGCCGGAATCAAAACTATCAACAAAAAAGGTCTGGATGCTGCCCTCAAAGGCGCAAAAGCACCTAAGGCTATCTACTAAACCACTTTTTTAACAAAGTATTATGGCAAAAAAAGGTAAAGGCAATCGCGTACAGGTCATTCTCGAGTGTACCGAGCAGAAAGCAAGTGGTGTTCCCGGAATGAGCCGCTACATCACCACCAAAAACAAAAAGAACACACCCGACCGTATGGAGCGTAAAAAATACAATCCTTACTTGAAGAGGGTTACCATCCACCGTGAGATTAAATAAGGAGGAAAAGAACTATGGCAAAGAAAGTAGTTGCAACACTTAAAAAAGAGGGTGCAAACAAAGGTTTTACCAAATGCATCAAAATGGTTAAATCGGAGAAAACCGGTGCTTACGTTTTCAAAACTGACGTAGTTCCCACCGAGGAGGTTAAGGAGTTCTTTAACAAGAAATAATCCGAGCTTCTGCACGATTAAACCAAAAGTATTCGGCCCACCGAGGCCAAATACAAAAGGCGTTCCATCGGAACGCCTTTTGTATTTTTATAGCCGTCGACCGTCGACCGTCGACCGTCAACCGTCAACCGTCGACCGACGGAGGTCTAACGTCCAACGACTAAGATTTATAGGAGTAATAGGAGCAATAAGAGCAATAAGAATCATAAAACTCCTTAAAGTCTTTAATGGCTTTAAGGAGTTTAGGGAATTTTTAATTTTCAATTTTCAATTCTCCATTCTTTACGCGCTTTGGAGAAAATCGAGTTTCTCGACCCTCTGGCGGGCGTAGTCGAGAGTTACGCAGAAGTGGGTGATGTCGGCCGAGGGCAGCTCGAACATAGCGTCGGTCATAATGGCCTCGCAGATGCTCCTCAATCCTCGAGCACCCAGCCTGAACTCCACAGCCTTGTCTACGATGTAGTCGAGCACCTGACTCTCGAACTCCACTTTGATGCCGTCGAGCAGGAAGAGTTTCTCGTACTGCTTGATAATCGAGTTCTTGGGCTCGGTAAGAATCTGGCGCAGAATGGTCTTGTCGAGGGGTTTGAGATAGGTAAGCACAGGCATACGGCCCACCAACTCGGGAATCAGACCAAACGAGCGCAGGTCCTGAGGAGTGATATACTGCATCAGGTCGCCACGGTCGATGTGGCGTGCGGCGGTCTGGTTGTAGCCAATCACGCGGGTGTTCAACCTATCTGAAATCTTCTTCTCAATACCATCGAAGGCACCACCGCAGATGAACAGAATGTTGGAGGTGTTCACCTGAATAAACTTCTGCTCGGGGTGTTTGCGGCCGCCCTGGGGTGGAACGTTCACAACCGTACCCTCCAAGATTTTCAGCAGAGCCTGCTGCACACCCTCGCCACTAACGTCGCGGGTGATGGAGGGGTTGTCGCTCTTGCGTGCAATTTTGTCCACCTCGTCGATAAAGACGATACCTCTCTCGGCCTGCTCCACATTGTAGTCGGCCACCTGCAACAGACGCGAGAGAATGCTCTCCACATCTTCGCCCACATAGCCGGCCTCGGTGAGCACCGTGGCGTCTACGATGGTGAAAGGCACGTTCAGAAGGCGTGCAATGGTGCGGGCCAGCAGGGTTTTACCCGTACCGGTCTGACCAACCATAATGATGTTCGACTTCTCGATCTCCACCTCGTTGTTCTGGGCCTCCTGAGCCACGGTCTGCTGAGCGCCACCTTTTGCCTTGGGAGCGCCTTTGGCCTTGTTCTCGGCAGCCATCAGACGTTTGTAGTGGTTATATACGGCCACCGAGAGGGTCTTTTTGGCGGCGTCCTGACCGATAACGTATTTATCGAGGAAAGCCTTAATCTCGGCAGGTTTGAGCAGCTCATCCTTCTTGATTGTGGGAACTGCCGAGCGTTTCTTTTTGCTGTTCTGCTCTTGGAGCACATCGTAGCCGCGCTCGATACACTCGTCGCAGATGGTGGCTCCGTTCATACCCGAAAAGAGCATACCCACATCTACGGCACTACGACCGCAGAACGAACACGCATCGATGCCTCCGTGGCGATTGTTGTCCTTATTGTTTGCCATTGTTGTCTGTCGTAAAATCTGTAACTCTATTTCTTGCGGCCCACCAGCACCTCGTCAATCAGTCCGTAGGCTTTGGCCTCGTCGGCCCTCATCCAGTAGTCCCTGTCGGCGTCGGCCTCGATTTTCTCGATGGGCTGACCCGAGTGGTTGGCCAAAATCTCGTAGAGTTCGTGTTTGTATTTGAGAATCTCGCGTGCGGTGATTGCGATGTCCGAAGCCTGGCCCTGCACACCACCCAGAGGCTGGTGAATCATCACCCTCGAATGGGGGAGTGCCGAGCGGCGACCACTCTCGCCCGCTGCCAACAATACAGCACCCATACTTGCAGCCATACCCGTGCAGATGGTCGAAACCTTGGGTTCGATGAGCTGCATGGTGTCGTAGATACCGAGTCCTGCCGAAACGCTACCACCGGGCGAGTTGATATAGATCTGAATATCTCGGTCGGGGTCGGCTGTTTCGAGATAGAGCAGCTGAGCCTGAATGATGTTGGCCACATCGTCGTCGATAGCGGTGCCGAGGAAGATGATGCGATCCTGCATCAACCTCGAAAATACGTCAATCTGTGCCATATTCCACTTGCGCTCCTCGATAACGGTGGGCGAAATATAGCCGTCCATAACCGAACCGTAGCGGTGGAGGTTGAGCGACGAGAAACCCTGCGAGAGGGCAAATTTCTTAAAATCGTTGTTCATAACAAGTCGTGGTTTTGGGAAAACGGAGCGGGCGCAACCTCTGCACCCCATCGTGCAAACCTTGCTCCCGATAGTGCAAACCTCGCACCATCCGCCCCATAAAACATACCAAAGGTAATATATTTTTCTGGTTTTATCTATAAAAGAGGGGTTGTCGGCCCACAATCGAGCGACAACCCCTTCTAAGCGTGCCTTTTAGGCCTATTTAGCAGCCTTCTTGGCCAAAATTTTGTTCAACTCGTCGATGGTAACGCTCTTGTTCGAAACTTTTACCAGGGGAGTAACGGCCTCAACAACCTTGTTCTCGTAAACTTTCTCGATGAGTTTGTTAGCCTCCTCTTTGTTCGAGAGAATCTGCTGTGCGTAGTTCGAGAGCATCTCGTCGGCAACGTGCATCATACCATACTGTGCAAACTGAGCAGCGGCATAGTTTTTAGCCTCCTCCAAGAGATCCTCCTGCTTAACCTCTACGTTGAGAGTCTTAGCGAAGTGTTTCTGAACAGCGCTCCACTTCATCATCTCGGCAAAGGGTGCGAAGTCTTTCTCGATCTCCTCCATGGTGAACTTACCCTCGTTGATGGCAAGCAACCAGCGTTTCAGGAAGTCCTCGGGCAGGGTCAGAGCAGCTTTCTCTACCAAGTACTCGCGCAGAGTGTTGGTGAATACATAGTCGCTCTCTTTTTTCAGCTCGCCCTCGATCTTCTTGTCGATGAATTTCTCGAACTCCTCCTCGTTGGTGATGTTACCCTCGGGGAAAGCGAGTTTGAAGAACTCCTCGTTCATCTCGGGATCAGCATATTTGCGAATCTTGGTGATGGTCAGGTTGAACTCGGGTTTCACGCTCTCCAACTCAGCCTCTTTAACGCCCAGAACCGAAGCCCTCTGCTGAGTGCTCTTGTAGAGCTCGTTGATGTCTACAACCATCTGGTCGCCAACTTTCTTGCCGATGTAGGGTTTACGCTCCTCGTCGCTCATGCTGATAAGGCCAACGTAAGCGTCGTCGGTCTTAATCTCGCCGTTGTCGAGGGTGCACATAACTGCCTCATCTTTCTCCACTACGTCTACGTCTACCAAGCGGCCATAGGTGCGCAGGTAGTTCGAGCGGTAGTCGGCCCTCATATTCTCGTCTACTTTGATTTTGTAGCGAGTAACTTTGTCTTTGTCGCTCAGTTCGAGTTCCACTTTGGGAGCCAAACCAATCTCGAAAACAAACTCGTGCTCGGTGTTGTTGTCGAAATCGAATGCGCCCTGCTCGTCGCTAGGCATAACATCGCCCATATAGTCGATGCCCTCTTTCTCGATGTACGAGAAGCAGTTGTCCGAAGCCATCTTGTAGGCCACCTCGGCAACTACGCCTTTGCAGGACATCTTGTTGATGATACCCATAGGTACCATACCGGGGCGGAAGCCGGGGATGTTTGCTTTGCGTTTGTATTCGCGGAGTTTTTTCTCTACCTCGGTGGCGTAGTCGGCCTCACCTACGGTAATTTTGATAATCGCGGTTTGGTTCTCGCGAGCTTCTTTCAGAATGTTCATAGTCTTTGTGTTATATAATTTTTTATGTGTATTCTTATCCGAGCCGCAAAGGTAATAATTTTCTGCCGAAATTCAACCCCTCCGAGGCTAAATCTTTGGCCTAAAAAGTAGAAAGCACCGCCCTTGTGGGGCAAATGGTGGGCAAAAAGAGAGTCCCGACACTCCAAATGGTGTCGGGACTCGCCTTATCGTTATAGCTCGGTGGCTCTGTGAAAAGCCTCCCGTGTGCTACTATTTGCAGGTCATCGCGCTGATGCAGATAGGCGATGCGGCCCAACCGATACTCATCATACGGTTGCCGGTGCCATCGAGCAGCTCGTAGCTGTGACCGATAGTGTACTTCTTGCTCTGATCCTTGAACTTGATGGTCTTGGTCGACGAGGTTACGTCGAACTCCAACTCAACCTCATCCTCGGTGGGAATCAGGAAGGGGGTGCTTGCGCTGTTGTTGGGGATAACAACCATCTGGTAGAGGTAGATCATCCAGTCTGCCTGAACACCATACTGCTCGGCGAAGGCTTTGTATGCCTCTTCGGTCTCAAAGAAGGCGCTCACCTCGATAGCAGTGCTGATGGGTTTGTAGGTGGGGATGGTCAAGAGCTCCTTGCTACCGGTGCTGATGTAGTTCAGGTAGAAGGGCATAGAGAGGTAGGTCGAGTTGGGATCGGTTACACCTTTGCTCACCCAAGCCTCAATGCAACCATTCGAGATGCTCCACGAGGTGGTGATACCGATGGTGTTGTTCAGGTCGCCGTAGTTTGCGATAGGAAGCAAGTAGGTCACGTTCCAGGTGTCGCACAAACGGTCGCGGGTGTTCTTCTCAACGTGTACGTTGCAGACACTCTTGCCCTCATCCACGTCGGTGTTCGACGAGCTCAGACCCAACTGCAAATCAAACTCGTCTACGTTGGGGATAACCCTGATTTCGAGAGCAATCGAGTCTACGCCGGGGCGGAAAACAAGATCCTTGCTGGTTACCATAAAGTCGGTGTCCTCAACTGCGTTTTTCACGTCGAGAACCTCAACGGTTACGTTTACGTCGGCGGTGTTGGCCTCGTTACCGATGTCCATACGGATAGGAACATACACAAAGCCTGCACTGAAACCATCCTCTACAACCTCGCGGCTGAAATAGACGGTAGTGTCGCCAACAGTACCCTTGCCAAAGGTGCCACACGAGGTCATTGCCAGCGCGGCCAAGAGCACTACTGCCAGATTTTTGATATACTTAGTCATAATCTTCTGTTTCAATCGTTTAGTTATACAAACCTATTAGTAACCTTCGTTCTGCTGGTTCTTAATCTGGGGGTTGGCGTCGATCTCGGTTTTGGGGATGGGCCACAAGTAACGGCCGTCCTCGCCAAACCTACGGTTCAGCTGGTCGTACTCCTGACCGTTGCGAACCATAGCCGAGTTCTGCGAAGCACCACGGATAACATCAAGACCCCAACGTTTCAGGTCGTGCATACGGAAGCCTTCGCCCACCAACTCACGAGCCCTCTCCTTCTGAACTTCGATCAACAGCTCGTCGCAGTTACTGATGGTCGAGGTGGTTGCGGGAACGTAGTCTTTGATACGGGCCTCACGCAGCTGGTTCAAGCGACGGATACCCTCGGCAAGCTCGTCGTTCATAGCGGCGCACTCAGCCAAAATCAGATACTGCTCGGCAATACGGAAGGGTTTTGCCATATTTACATAGTTCGAGGCCAGACGATAGAGGTCGGGGTTGCCGGGGAACTTGTTGAACAGATACAGATCGTCGGTACCATAACCGGTAGCGGTAATGGTGTACTCTTTGAAGTAGGTGTTGAAACGGTAGTCTTTCTCATCGTAGAGGTCCAAGAGCGACTGGGTGGGGATGTACTCGGGGTCCATCACACCGTTGTTTTTCTTGTCGTTGAGGTAGACGGTACCGGTGGCCGAACCAACGTTGTTCAGGTCCATAACCACGAGCATAATGTTCTCGGTCGACTCATCTTTCAGCCACATAGCATCCAGAGCAGCCTGGTTGTCTACAAGGGTGTACTTGCCATCTACCAGACCCTCGGCAGCCGAAGCGGCCAAATCCCACTCCTGCATATAGAGATATACGCGGGCGAGAGCAGCCTCAACAACGTCCTCGGTGTAGTAGGGCGAGTTAATCTCACCGGTGGTGGTGATGTTTGCAGCCTCCTCGAGGTCGCTCAAAATCTGGTCGTAAGTGTCGTACAGACTGCTACGGCCGGGATACTTCGACGACGAAGTGGTGGGGTTGTACTCGGTGGTCAGGGGCAGACCCATCTGCTCCTCGCAGCGCTCGGGATCGTAAGCCTCGCAGTATTTGGTTACCAGGTCGAGGTAAGCCAATGCACGGGTCATGTGAGCCTCGGCAATGAAGAGCTCAATCTGCTTCTCCTCCTCTTCGGTCAGATCGGCATTTTTGAGAATCTTGCCAAAGCGGTCGATAGCGTAGTTCATACTGCCAATCAGGCCGTAGTCGCCATACCAAAGCGACTCGGCACTCTGATCGGTGGTCTGCACGGTCCACGAGTGGAACAGGCCGTAGGTGTTACCAAAGTCGGCCATTGCGTTGAAGTAGTCGGCACGAGTATCCTCGATGGTCAGACGTGCGCCACACAGAAGGCTCATCAGTGGCGAGTAGATGCTGACACGGTAGTTCTGTGCATCCTCAAAGGTGGCCATACCGGTACTCTCCTCGATTGCCGAGTAGGGCAGCAGATCCATGTCGCACGACACGAACAGGGTGGCCAGCGCACTAATTGTAATCAGAATTATCTTTTTCATATCGTATAATCAAATTTTAAGCGGTTTTGTTAGAACATCAGTTCGAGGCCGAAGGTGTACTGGCGAGTACCGGGGTAAGTACCCTGCGAACCGTTTGCAAAGTACTCGGGGTCGAAACCGAGGTAGTTGGTCAGAGTCCAGAGGTTACGGCCGATGGCGTAAACTCGTGCGCTCTGGATGAGGCCCGCTTTTTGGAGCAGATGCTGAGGCAGGTCATACGAGATGCTCACGTTCTTCAAACGCATGAATGCTGCGTTCGAGTAAGCGGTGTCGTCGAACTGGAAGGGGGTACCTGCCTTAGGGATGTCGGTAACATCACCGGGCTCGCGCCACATATTCAGCAGACGTTTCTCGTAGTGGCTCTGGCCGATTGCGCCAAAGTTAAGGTTGGCGGTGTAGAACTTCTCATTGAGCCACATCCAACGCTCACCTACCCAGCTAAAATCGGCACCAATCGAAAGGTTGCCCCAGATGAACTGAGTACCGAAACCACCCGACCAGTCGGCAATGTATTTCTTATCCAACCAGTTCTCGTAGCTATCCGAGTAAACTTTGGTCTTGTTGCCCTGCTTGTCGTACCACATAGGCATACCATCGCGCGAGTCAACACCTGCAAAGGTTACGCCCGAGAACTCGCCCACAGCGTGGCCTACTGCATAACGCAGACCGGTTGCACCGTCTACATAGTCCTCGGTGTCGCCATAGAGGGCCAAAATCTTGTTATTGTTGTACGATACGTTTGCGTGGATGGTCCAGAGCATATTCTGGCTCTGGAAGAGGTCGTAGCTGTAATCGAAGTCGAAACCGCGGTTACGCATCTTACCCACGTTGGCCATACCCGAGCTAAAACCGGTGGTTGCCGAGAAGGGCACGCTCATAAGCATATCGTCGGTCACACGGTTGTAGAACTCAAACTCAATGTTCATACGGTTGTAAGCCCTTGCCGAGATACCGATGTTAAAGCTCTTCATAACCTCCCAGGTCAGATCGGGATTCTCGGGGTTTGAGATGCCGGTACCCGACTGGCCATTGTACTCGGGGCCTGCACCAATCAGACCCAGTGCAATATAATCGCCAATACCCGAGTTACCGGTGGTACCATAGCTGGCTTTCAGACGCATATCCTGAATTTCGGTCATACCGAGCATAAAGTCCTCACGCTTCATATTCCACATACCACCAATCGACCAGAAGGTACCCCAACGTTTGTTCCTACCGAACTTCGACGAACCATCGGCACGCAACGAAACGTCTAAGTGGTAACGACCGTCGTAGTTGTAGGTTGCACGACCGAATACCGAGTTGTAGGCATCTTCAAGCATCGAGTGGCCGTTCACGTAGGTAGTGTTGGCCACACCTGCGGTCATCATAGTCAGGCGGTCATCAACCAAGCCCTCGATACCCACGCCAAAGCTATCGGTTTTGCTCACAACAGCCTCCTGACCAATCAGGGCGCTGATGTTGTGAGTGTCATCAATCGAGAATTTGTACTCGGCGGTGTTGGTAGCAGTCAGCTGATAATAACGAGCGTAGCTCTCCTGACGGATACCGTTACCCAGAGAGCTCTCATACGAAGGCAGACGCCAAGCCGAGCCACGGTTGTCCGAAGCGTCAATAGCCTGAACAGCTTTGAGCACCAGACCCTCGATGGGGCGGATTTCAAAGAAGGTGTTGCCCGAAATGGCAGCCGAGTTGTAACCCGAGGGGAATTTCTCATAGTAATAGTATGGGTTGGCTACACCCTCGCCCATCCAGTCGAAGTACTTCAACTCGTTGTCGTAGTTGAGGGTGTAAGAGGTGTAATCCTCGTTGGGAATAACCTCGTAGGGGGCATTGTAGGGGGCCTGACCATATACCAGAGTATCTACCGACGAGAGCACCCAACCGGTGTTTGCCCTCTGATACTCGCTATAAGTAAGACCGATATTCATACCCACTTTGAGCCAATCCCTAACAACCGAGTCGAGGTTGGTACGGAAGGTGTAACGGGTGTTGCCCGAACGGGGAGCAATACCCTCGGTATCCAGATAGCCAAACGAGATATAGTAGTTGGTCGAGCCGCTCGAACCGCTAATCGAAGCGTCGGTGCCGAACACGGGAGCGTTGCTGCTATATGCATAGTTCTTCCAGTCGAACTCAAAGCCGGCCTCGTTTACGAGTTTGAGCTTCTGCATCCAAGCGTTATCTTTTGCCAACTCGGGGTGCAACTCCATCTCGAAAGCCATCTGCTCTTTGGCGCTCATCAGCTCGAATGCGGTGTTCTCGATCATCGACGAGAAACCACCCTGCATACCGATACGGATAACGCTCTGGTCCCTGCGGCCCTTCTTGGTAGTAACATAGAGTACACCGTTGGCAGCACGCGCACCGTAAATCGAGGTCGAAGCAGCATCTTTCAGCAGCACTACGCTCTCGATATCATTCGAGTTCAGATTGGTAAATACTGCGCTCGACACGGGTGCACCATCAAGGATAATCAGGGGCTCGGTGTCGGCGTTGAACGACGAGGTACCACGCATCCTCATAGTCGAGCCTTCCGAGGGCTCACCCGAGCGGGTAAATACCTGCAAGCCGGGGATTTTACCTTGAAGAACGTCCGAAACGTTGGCAACGGGGGTATTGGCAATCTTCTCGCCCTTAACCGACGAAACCGAGCCGACCAGCGACTTGGCCTCTACACCCGAGCCATAGCCTACTACGACGAGCTCTTCGATTTGCTGTGCATCCTCCTGGAGCACCACGTCAATTTTGGTACGTCCGGCAACCTGCAAGGTCTGGGTAGCCATACCCACATACGAGAATTCGAGGGTTGCGTCCTTGGCAGCCTGAATTTCGTACACACCGTTGAAGTCGGTAATAGTAGCCGACGTTGTACCAACCACCGCTACGGTTGCTGCCAAAATGGGCTGGCCACTCTGGTCGGTAACTGTACCGGTAATTCGCAAGTTCTGAGCCGATGCGCCAATGCACACCATCAGGACTGCAAAAATCGATAGTACAATTTTTCTCATACTGAAAATTTTAGTTTGTGTTGGTTAATAATTATTGTTTTTTGTCTTTTTGCGGTTACTTTTTTTGCTATTGGTTACACATTCTAACCCGCCCGATGGTATATCTACAAACACCAAAAGGGCCATCCGACAGCCTCTTTTTTGACCACCCCGTAGGGGGTGAAATGGCTGTCAGGTCGCTCCTGGGCCGATTTGACCATTAGTGCGCAGGCTTTCACTTCGTAACCTTGACGCTTAAAATCTGACAAATGTAGTTATTTTTTGTCGAATCCCCAAGCAGGGGCGCGGTTTGTTGCAATTTTTTTCTCCTCGTTTGTCGCGCCCACATTAAAACGAGGTTACAGATTGTAACCTGGCCGAGCCGATTGGGACAGCTTGGGGTGGCTGTGGTCGGCCGAAAGGAGTGGTAGAGTAGGGTGGGATTGCGCATCCTCGTGCGCGTTTTTATACCTTATTATTATATATAGGCGGTTGGAGGGGCGATTTGGGTGTGTTGGGGCGCATTGGGGTAGCGGTGGTGGTTAAAGGAAGGGTTTGTGGTGGGTGGCATCGTCCTTATTTAGGGATTGTAAATTGTTAGCTGTATGAAAAAAATAATTGTAATAAAATTTGCATATCTTTTTTTTTTGATTTAATTTTGTTTCTGTCTTTTCCCCGGGATGAGGAGCGAAAATCGCTGAAAATTGGGCCCAAACAGAGGGCGAAATAATCCAAACTCGTTGAAGCGCAATGGGTAACGATGCGGTTTTTGATAAACGGGACAACAAACGAATCAGGTTAGATATTTTTAGGTAAAACAAAAAAAAGAAAAAGGTAAAACAATTTTTAAGAGAAAGAGACCAAATAAAAGCGAAATTACTCACGAGGTGATAGCACGAGCCTGACTTCCCAATGGTCGGCTCGAAACAAACGAAAAATTCAAACTTAACTAACTAAAATTACAAATTATTAACTAAAAACTAAAACGTATGAGAAAAATTGTACTATCTATTTGTGCAGTTTTGGCAGTTTGCGCTAGTGCGCTTGCTCAGGACTTGCGAATCACTGGTACAGTTGTTACCAGCGATGGTACCGCAGCAGTTGGTGCAACCGTTTCGGTTGTAGGTACAACAGATGCTACCATTACCGACATCAATGGTGATTATGTTATCATGGCTCCTGCTGACGCAACCCTGTCGTTCAGCTATGTAGGTATGAAAACTGTTGATATGGCTGTTGCAGGTCGCACCAACATCAACATTACTCTTGATGCCGATGCAACACGAATTGACGAGCTGATTGTAACCGCTTATGGTGCTCAGAAGAAAGAGTCTATTACCGGTGCAGTTGCTTCGGTGAGTGCAGAGACTATCGAGAAACGTGTAACCTCTACCCCTGTTGCAGCCCTCGAGGGTGCTTCGGCTGGTGTGCAGGTTAACAACACCTATGGTGAGCCCGGTAGTGGTCCTTCGATCCGTATCCGTGGTTTTACCACCATCAACGGTTCTAACTCGCCCCTTTATGTAATAGATGGCGTTCCTTTCTCGGGTAGCATTACTGACCTTAGCAATGCTGATATCGAGTCGATGACCGTTTTGAAAGATGCTGCTTCGGCTGCTCTTTACGGTAACCGTGCATCGAATGGTGTTATCGTTATTACTACCAAAAAAGGTAAACAGAACACCAAAACCAGCGTAAGCTTCTCGGCTAATATGGGTGTTTACACCTTGGGTCTTGAGGACTACGACAAGATTGATACCGACACCTGGATGGAGGTTATGTATACCGGTTTGAAGAATCAGGCTATGAGCAACCCTGCACAGGGTCTTGATGAGGCTGCTGCTGCTGAGTACGCTAAGAACAACCTGATTTCGGAGGTTATCAAATACAACGTATACGACAAAGCTGACAACGAGCTCTTCGACGAGAATGGCAAATTGGTAGCTAACATTCTTCCTGGTTATGACGACTTGGATTGGTTTAGCGCCATGGAGCGTCCCGGTGTACGTCAGGAGTACAACGTGACTGCAAGCAACGCAACCAACCGTTTCAGCATCTACTCGTCGCTCGGTTACCTGAACGAGGAGGGTTATGTTATTGCAACCGACTTTGAGCGTTTTACCGGCCGTTTCAACGCCGTTTATACTCCCAATAACTGGTTGCAGGCAGGTATGAACCTGAGCGGTACTTCGTACACTCAGCACGGCAACTCGAATGCTACCGGTTCGTACTATGCTAACCCCTTCTACACCGCTCGTATGCAGGTTCCCGTATATCCTATCTACCAGCACAATGCTGATGGTTCGATTATAACCGATACCGATGGCAACAAAGTGTACAACACCGGTGCAACTTATCTCGACAACCGCCACATCATCTACGAGTACCTGCACGATGTGCGTGAGAGCAAAGGACTCAACTTGAATGGTCAGGTATTTGCAAGCGCAAAAATCTTCAACGACTTCACTTTGACTATTAAAGGTGACTTGAACTTGCGTAATGCTTCGTCGATGAAGTTTGACAACCCTGAGATTGGTGATGGTTCGGCTAATAAAGGTCGTCTGAATAGCGGCAACGCTGTTTACAAAGATGTAACTCTCCAGCAGCAGTTGACCTATACCAAACAGCTCAACGATGTTCACAACGTTGATATTCTGTTGGCTCACGAGAGCTACGCTCACGATTACAGCTATACTTCGTCGATGAAGAACACTATGGTTGTTCCCGGTTTGTATGTTCCTTCGAACTTTACCAACGTTGACTATGTAGAAGGTTCGAGCGATGCATACCGTTTGGAGTCGTACCTGATGCGTGCCCGTTACAACTACGACGAGAAATACTTTGCTGACTTCTCGGTTCGTAGTGATGGTTCGTCGAGGTTTGCTCCCGACAAACGTTGGGGTAACTTCTGGTCGATTGGTGGTAGCTGGATGATCTCGAAAGAGGACTTCATGCTTGGCAACGAGCAGGTTAACGATCTGAAACTCCGTGCTTCGTATGGTGAGGTGGGTAACGACGCCAGCGTTGGTTACTACGGCTATATGGCACTCTACGACATCTCGAAGAATGGTGGTAAAGGTTCGTACATCAAGAACTCGTTGGCTGCTAACGATATTCAGTGGGAGACCGCTCAGTCGTTTGACATCGCATTGGAGGGTCGTCTGCTCGACCGCATCGACTTCTCGATCGACTACTTCAACAAAACTTCGAAAGACCTGTTGTTTGCTGTGAAACTTCCCGCTTCGGCTGGTGGTTACCACTGGGATAGCGGTAGCGTGAACATGTCGGTATTGCGCAACATCGGTTCGATTGAGAACAAAGGTGTTGAGCTCGATTTGAATGTTGAGCTTATCAAAGCTAAAAACATCAAATGGACCGTTGGTGGTAACGCAACCTTTATGAAGAACAAGATTCTCTCGTTGCCTCCTGAGAACGCAGAGGAGGGTATCCTCTCTGGCTCGCGTAAGTATATGATCGGCCACAGCATCTATGAGTTCTATACCTACCACTATGAGGGTATTGATATGATGGACGGTCACGCACTCTACACTCTCGACGATGAGAAATATGTATTCTTGGCAGAGGGCGAGACCCTCGCAGAGGGCGATGAGCGTACCGCACTGGACGCAACTCAGGCTCGTCGTATCAATGGTAAAGACTACGCTCTGACCACTACCTATGGTAAACGTGACTTCCGTGGTAACATCCTCCCCGATGTTTACGGTAGCTTCAACACTGCTTTGACTCTGGGCAACTTGACTCTGAGCGCTCTGTTTACTTACAGCCTTGGTGGTTTGACCTACGATAGCAACTACGCTGGTCTGTTGTCGACCGCAGCTAATGCTCCTCAGCCTTTCCACGTAGACGTACTCAAATCGTGGACCGCTGCTGACGCAGAGGGTATCACCGAGACTTCGGAGAACCGTATCAACCCCACCGGTACCCCCGTATTTGACTTCTACAACTACTCGGACAACAACGGTATGAGTGATAGGTGGTTGCAGGATGCTTCGTACTTGGTTATCAAGAATATCAACCTTTCGTACAACATCCCCGCAAGATTGTTGGAGAAAGCTCACATCGGTAGCGCAAGCATCAACATCGGTGTTGAGAACTTGGCAACCTTCACTACCCTCAAAGGTATGAACCCCCAGTACTCGTTCTCGGGTGGTCAGGATGCAACCTACGGCACTGCACGTGTAATGTCGGCAGGTATCAAACTTAACTTCTAATCCTAAAAGAGAGAAATGATTATGAACAAGATTATTAAATATATCGTTGGTGTTGTAGCAGGTGCTGCAGTGCTGACATCTTGCTCGGAGGAGTGGCTTAATACATCTCCTACAGACCAGGTAGGTACCTCGACTGCGTTCTCTACTACCGAAAATGCAGCTAACGTAATCAATGGTATCGCTGAGAATATGTCGACTCAGCACGCGTACTTCGGTCAGGGCTTTAACGGTGAGGGTTACGTTATGAACCGTATTGGTGAGTACCCCGGTCCTTACTTTGCATACGCAGCTCTTGGCTCGGGCTGGGCTCCCATCTTCAATATGGCGTGGCTCGACCGTGACTCGATGTACATCTATTACAGCTGGTACTACTACTACACCCTTATCAGCTACGCAAACGACGTAATCGCTTACATCGACGCCGCTGAGGGTCTTGAGTCGGAGAAACAGTTTATCAAAGCTCAGGCATTGACCTATCGTGCTTACTCGTACTGGCGTTTGTGCACCATCCACGCTTGCCGCTGGATCGACTCGAACAATGGTGAGGCTGACGGCGTTGTATTGCGTCTCGAGCCTACCACCGGTGACTGTCCCATCGCTTCGTTGGGCGAGTGCTACACTCAGATCCTGAAAGACTTGGATGATGCAGTCAAACTCTACGATCAGAGTGGTATGGATCGTCCTTCGACCGACGTATGGCAGCCCAACAAAGCTGTTGCTAACGCAATCTGGGCTCGTGCCGCTTTGGAGGTTCAGGATTGGGATACCGCAGCTGCCAAAGCAGTTGAGGCTCGCGCAAACTATCCTCTGATGGACAACGCAGCTTATGGTGCAGGTTTTGCAGCTCCTACTAGCGAGTGGATCTGGGGTAGCTACGGCGACGCTTCGGAGCAGCTCTACTACTGGTCGTTCGGTACCCAGTACTCGTACAACGGTTACTACGCAAACGCTTCGGGCTATGGCGCAGGTTCTATCGAGCGCAACGTCATCACTCAGATTCCCGATACCGACTATCGTAAGAACCTCTTTATCCACGAGGGTCTGTTCGAGGATGCTGGTATCAACATCTACGACTACTGCTATGCAGATGGTTGCATCGAGCCTTATGAGTACGACGCAAACGGCAAACCTATTGCTTACAACCCTGCTGGTAAGGTTGTGAAAAAACACATCGCAGCATACGCTGGTATCAACACTGAGGCTAACCCTGCTTACGCTTGCGATTATGTATACGTAGGTTCGCACTTGAAATTTGGTGTAACCGCACAGCCTGGTGTTAGCTACATTCCTTTCATCCGTTCGTCGGAGATGTATCTGATCGAGGCTGAGGCCGAGTACCGCAAGGGTGCTTCGGGTGTTAGCAAAGCACAGGCTGCTCTGGTTGCTCTGAACAAAACTTCGGGCCGTAACCCCAGCTACACCTGCACCAAAACCGGTGATGAGCTCTTTGAGGAGATTAAACTCTACCGTGCATTTGAGTTGTGGGGCGAGGGCTTCTCGTGGTTCGACTACAAACGTTGGGGCATTGGTTTCACTCGTAAAGCATTCGGCGCTGGCGGTAGCTTCAACGTTGCCAACGCAGGCGAGTACAAACCCGATGCAAACAACAACTGGATCTACAAGATTCCTAAGATTGAGACCGACTACAACAAGGGTATCAACGCTACCGGCGATGAGGCTCAGGAGGGTTAGTTAAACTCAACTACTCAAAGATTGGGCACACAAGGTGTTTTCTAATCTAAACAATTCCACAAGGGCTCGACCAGCGCGGTCGGGCCCTTGTTTTTTGGCGCTTTTATTTGCAAGAGTGACCAAATATTGGTACATTTGTGGATGTAATACGAATCTATAAATAATAACTCTATAACATTCCTGCAACTATGAACAAGAACCTCGCACGCAAAGCAGCCGACAACATCCGTATCCTTACGGTAGCTATGGTCGAAAAAGCTAAATCGGGACACCCCGGTGGCGCTATGGGTGGTGCAGATTTTATCCACGTTCTCTACTCGGAGTTCCTCCGTTACGATCCCGATAACTACGCTTATCCTTGGCGCGACAGGCTCTTCCTCGACCCAGGTCACATGTCGCCTATGCTCTATGGCGTTTTGTCGCTGGCCGATATTATGCCCCTCGAAGAACTCAAATCGTTCCGTCAGTGGGGTAGCGTAACTCCCGGCCACCCCGAGCGCGACTTGGCTCACGCTATCGAGAATACCTCGGGTCCCCTCGGACAGGGTCACGCTATGGCCGTGGGTGCTGCTATTGCAGAGCGTTTCTTGGCCGACAAGTTCGGCGAGTGGACTGCCCACAAAACCTATGCATACATCTCGGACGGTGCTGTGGAGGAGGAGATTTCGCAGGGCGTAGGTCGCGTTGCCGGCCACTTGGGTCTGAGCAACCTGATTATGTTCTATGATGCTAACAATATCCAGCTCTCGACCACCGTGGATGAGGTTGACAGCGAGGATATCGCAGCTAAATACAAGGCTTGGAATTGGAACGTGTTGGAGTGCGACGGCAACGATGCCGACAGCATCCGCAAAGCCCTCGTGGCTGCCAATGCCGAGACCGAGCGTCCAACTCTTATCATCGGTCGTACCATTATGGGCCTCGGAGCACTCGCTCCCGACGGTGGCAACTACGAGAACAAGGTTTCGACCCACGGTCAGCCCATCTCGGCTGCCGGTGCCGACCCCCGCAAGACCATCGAGAATCTGGGCGGTAATCCCGACGAGCCCTTCGTAATCTTCCCCGAGGTGGCCGAGCTCTATGCTGCTCGTCGCGAGGAGTTGCGCGCTTGGGCCGCAGAGCGTAAAGCCGTAGAGGAGGCTTGGAGAGCCGAGAATCCCGAGTTGGCTGCCAAGGTGGACAAGTTTTTCAGCGACGAGGTGCCCGAGGTTGACTACTCGAAAATCAACATCGCCGAGGGTGCTGCAACCCGTAACACTTCGGCCGCTGTGTTGGGCGCATACGCCGAGCAGATTGAGAATATGATTGTTTCGTCGGCCGACCTGAGCAACTCGGACAAGACCGACGGCTATCTGAAAAAGACCAAAGCTATCACCAAGGGCGATTTCAGCGGTAAATTCTTCCAGGCAGGTGTTGCCGAGCTCACCATGGTCTGCATTATGAACGGTATGGCACTCCACGGAGGTATCATCCCCGCATGCGGTACTTTCTTCGTCTTCTCGGACTATATGAAACCAGCCGTAAGGTTGGCAGCGCTGATGCGTATCAAAGTATTCTACATTTGGAGCCACGACTCGTTCCGTGTGGGCGAGGATGGCCCCACCCACCAGCCCATCGAGCACGAGATGCAGATCCGTCTGCTCGAACACCTCCACAACCACCAGGGCGAGCGCTCGATCTTGGTACTCCGTCCCGCCGATGGCGCCGAGACCGTAGAGGCTTGGAAGCTGGCTATGGAGCAGAGCAAACCCGTGGCAATGATCACCTCGCGCCAGAACGTCAAAGATCTGCCCGCACAGGGTGGCGATCGTAGGGCCGAGGCCGCAGGTTTGCGCAAGGGTGGCTACGTTGTTGTCGAGGGCGAGAATCCTCAGGCTGTGCTCATCGCCAGCGGTAGCGAGGTTTCGACTCTCATCGACGGCGCCGAACTGCTCAAAGCCGAAGGCATCGAGGTAAAAGTTGTGTCGGTACCCAGCGAGGGTCTCTTCCGCGACCAGAGCAAAGAGTACCAGGCCGAGGTTCTGGGCACTCTGCCACGCTACGGCCTCACCGCAGGTCTTTCGCTCACTTTGCAGGGCCTGGTTGGCGAGCACGGCAAAGTACACGGCGTAGACCACTTTGGCTACTCGGCACCCTTCAAAGTTCTCGACGAGAAATTCGGCTTCAATGGTGCAACCGTCGCTGCCGAGGTGAAAGAGATGCTCGGATAGTTATTTGTCGCTTTTTTTGTAAAAAAGCTCCGCAAAAAACTTTTAGTGTGGCCTTTGCGTAGGCCACCGGATAGATTAGGTCTGCCTATCGACAGATGACATAAAAACAATAGGGAGAGTCCTTTCTGCAAGTAAACTTGCGTCGGGCCCTCCCTATCATTTTTCTGCTATCCCCCTACGGGCGATAGCCCTTATCTATCCACCAGCCTCCGAGAATGTTTCTTTATTACCGAAATTTATCACATCCAAGAGTGATGACCTTTGGAGTGTAAGAGATACGAACGTAGTGAGTATCTCAGAAAAGTTTTTAGTGCAGCTTTTTACAAAAAGGTGCGAAGAAATAACAAATAAAAGAAAGGACAACCGTTTTTTGGGTTGTCCTTTCTTTTATTTGTTAAGCACCTTCCAGAGGGCGTCTTTTAGTTCGGTGATGCCTTGCATTGCTACCGAGGAGATGAAGTAGGCGGGGATACCTTCGGGCAGCTCTGTTTTGAGGTGTTCGATGATTTCGTCGTCTACCATATCGCACTTGGTGATGGCCAGCAGCCTATCTTTGTCGAGCAACTCGGGGTTGTACTCGCGAAGCTCGCCGAGCAGGATGTCGTAGTCTTTGGCGATGTTGTCCGAGTCGGCGGGCACCATAAAGAGCAGCACCGAGTTACGCTCGATGTGGCGCAGGAATCGGGTACCGATACCGCGACCTTCGTGTGCGCCCTCGATGATACCGGGGATGTCGGCCATAACGAACGAGTGTCCGTCGCGCACCTCTACGATACCGAGGTTGGGTTCGAGGGTGGTGAAGGCGTAGTTTGCGATTTTGGGTTTAGCGGCCGAAACGACGCTCAGCAGGGTCGATTTGCCGGCATTGGGGAAGCCCACAAGGCCCACGTCGGCCAACACTTTAAGTTCGAGGATAAAGGCGCCCTCCAAGCCCTCCTCGCCGGGTTGAGCATAGCGGGGAGCTTGGTTGGTTGCGGTTTTGAAGTGCCAGTTGCCCAGACCTCCGCGGCCGCCTTTGAGCAGCACGAGTTCTTCGCCGTGCTCGGTCACTTCGCCCACGATTTCGCCTGTTTCGGCATCGCGTGCCACGGTGCCGAGGGGTACCTCGATGATCTGGTCGGCAGCGGTTTTGCCCGACATACGCGAGCCGCCACCCGACTCACCATCTTTGGCAAAGACGTGGCGGGCATATTTCAGGTGAATGAGGGTCCAATATTGGCTGTTGCCGCGCAGAATGACGCTACCGCCATTGCCGCCGTCGCCGCCATCAGGACCGCCATAGGCCACAAATTTCTCCCTACGGAAGTGGGCACTACCTGCGCCACCCGCACCCGAGCGGCAGAATATCTTTACATAGTCTACAAAGTTCGACATATATACTCTCTCTTTTAATTTTGTACTCTCACGGCACAAAGATAACTATTTTTACCGAGTGGGCAAAAAGAGTGCGTCGGGAGAGGAGATAACTATCTGATAATGGTTGTTGAAGATGCTCAAAATGGCCTCGACGGACCACTCGCCCTCGGGAATTGAGCGCCACCAGAAGTCGGAATAACCGCTGGTGCGTAGGATGAGGGTGTCGGTGGGGGTGTTGGCATCGACCAAGTGGCGGTTTTGCGACACTCCCTCTTGTGCCCACGTTTGGCCCGCCTCCACAAACCTTACGCCCTCGATTATGACTCGGGTCGAGAGGTCGGAGGGGGAGATTTGGCCGATGCGCAGCCTTTGGGGCTCGACGCTTACGGGGTGGGCTACGCCTTGTGGGTGGGCAACGGTTTGCCAATGTTCCCAGGGTAGCTCGCTCACTTCGAAACCCTCGGAGGGAGTACCTCCGAGCCTTAGCTCTCCGCCATAACTGCCCAGCCATAGACCCGTGAGCCTGATGGTCAAAGAGTCGCCTATCGAGTAGCTCTTGTGGAGTTCGCCGTGGTTGATGCAGACCACAACGCCGCCCGTGGGGTCTTGGAGCACAAGTCGGTGGTGGTGTTCGCCGTGTCGGTCGCTACTCACCACTGCTCCGCCTATCACCCTGTTGGTCGTGAGTTCTGTCGGGTGACCTTTGTATACCCCTCGTAGCGAGGCTATCGAGAGGCTCTCGCTGTCGGGCTCGGTGGAGGGAGTGCAACTACTCGCCACAACGCAAATCAGCACACAGGCCACTATATCTCTACAAACTCTCCACATCATCCGCGCTACGCATTTTTAGGGTGTAGACCACCTCGCCCTCGCCCACCTCGGAGCAGTAGAGAATACCGCTCAGGGCGAGTTGTCCCACAGGTATGGGCTCGTGGGCAAAGTCGGCATAGGTGCTTGTGGCCACCACAAGTCGCTCCCCTTCGGAGGTGCGGAACTCCCTCTCGGCCACCGTTCCGTAGCGAGTGTCGGCCCAGCAGGGCTCCTCGCCCACATACTCAACACCTACAAATCTCACCAATCGGCCACACATATCGGCCGTAAGGTCGCCAACCACCACATTCTGTGCCACAACGGGTGTGCCTTTGTCTGCCACCCCGATGCGTCTATCGACCTCGGCAGGGGTGCCGAGCGGTTGCAGACGGGTGGGTGAGTAGTCGTAGGGCCTGCGTCCGAGTTGTACCACTCCGTCGTGGAACATAACCCCCAGCCCCTCGGTATCGACCACTACACTTGTGCCCACGGGAAAGCGACAGTGGAGGTCGTAGAGTCCCACAAAGAGCTCAATGGCGGCAGAGGGATCCTCAATCACTATGGTTTGGTAGAAATTTCCGCTCCAATCGTTGGCCGTAACCACACCCTCCACAACGACGTTGTCGGCCACAAAGCCCACACCGCTACGGGCAATGTCGTGTAGCGTGGCAATGGGAGCATTGGCAGTGAGGGCACACACCCGAGGCTCAGGCTCGGTGTAACCACAGCCGACCCCAAGTAGCGATGTTGCAACCAACGCTACTACCGCCATTGCGGAGCGAAATATCTGCCTACTAAAAGTCATAGCCAATGGAGATTGTAATGTGGGGAGGATAGGTGTATTGGTATCGTGTTGCGTGGGGAGCATAGTACTCCATCTCGCTGTTCTCTCTCACAATCAGGCGGTTGGGGCGATAGGCTCCGTATAGCGTGCGGCCACCACCTGCCAAGTTACGGGCCGAGAGCGACAAGCTCACTCGGTCGAAATCCTTGCGAAGTGTAAATCCCAAATTGGGGGCAACGCCCAAATCCTCTTGGGCCAAAAGCGCGGTGCGTGTTTCGGGCGAGAGGTTTAGTCCGTGTAGATAGTCGGAGCAGTAGTAGAGCGACGGAGCAACGTAGCGCTCGGCACAGAGGGCCGCTTCGAGCGTAAGCCACCAATCGTTCCACAACTCACCGCTCACACGTCCCACAACAGCCACCTCTGGCGACGAGGAGGCTCTCTGCCCCTCAACGAGGATGTCGAAAGAGTGGGCCACCATCTCTCCGCCGTCGTGAGCCACAATGTCGGCCACGGCAGGCGAAGTGTAGCGACTTGTACCCAGAGCCACAATACCCTCGGCCTCGAAACCTCCGCCAAGCGGCACTGCACACGACAGCTCGGCTCCGACCGAAAGGATGTCGATACCTCCCGCCATAAACGTACAGTAGCACTCTGCCACATCGTTCCAAAAGTTGGTTGCCCGACTGCGGCCAGCCACAAGGTCGGCATAGAGATTTAGCGACACTCCCACACGACCAAGGCTCCAACGTGCCCACAGCTCGCCACCGCCTGTGTGTTCGCCCGTGGCGTAGGGGTTGAGGGTCATAGAGCCCTCGGAGGAGGCAAATAAGTCGCCCCAAAAGGGAGAGGCAAAGTTGTAGTAGACCACCGAGCCGATGGTGTTGTTCCACCCCAGGGAGTAGTGCCAAGTGGCCTTGGTCGAGAGGTCGAAGAGGTCGTTTACGGCTACGGCTCGTTGTTGTTTGTCGTTTCGGTAAGTGAGGCTCTGCAACTCTCCGCGGGCACCAAGTCCCAGGGTGCCGTAGTCGCCCGAAAAGGAGGCTCCGATGTCGCAACCCACTGCCCAGCGGTTCACACGATAGTCGTAGAGCTTGTATCCCTCGGCCAAACGGGTGGCCCCGAGCAGGTCGGTTGGAAGATTTCGGTTACGGCTGCTGTGGTACGACACCCAACCATTGAAACGGCCCATAGAGGGACTCTCGGGGTCGGGAAGGCGGTCGTGCGACCACAGATCACGCCCCTTGGCCGTGGAGAAGTTGAGTGTTACCTCGCGCACATCTTCGCGGTCGGCCATAAGCGCATAGATAGCACCTCGGTCCGAGAGTCGGTTTATGTCGTAGAGCAGGGGCCAATCGATCTGGGTGTAGCGCTCATCGCCCGTCTGCCACACCTGTCTAATCTCCTCGGCCAAAAGGTGGTCGCCCTGCCAACTCGGCAGGTGGGTGTAGTGATCGGGAAGCGGGTTGGTGGCCTCGGACCAATCGAGCGAGGTGGTTTGTCGCCTTCCTGCTCGTGCAAGTAGTTCGACGGCTACGTCGTTGCCCAGGTCATAACGATCGCTCAGTCGCCACGCCACATAGAGAGTCGGCACACACTCACTCTTCACCCTCGCAGGGCGCACACGCCCCGACTGATATCCCCAATTAGAGTTGTAGAGCAGATTGTCGGACAGGTCGAACACCTCGGCCGCATTCCAACTGCGCGGAGCACGTTCGGAGTAGGGAATCAGTAGTGCCGCCACAATGTGGCCCACATAGCCCCAATCGTCCTCGGGCAAAACCTTCTCAAAGGCACTCCAAGCGTAGGCGTTGTTGTTGTAGACCCCCGTGATGTTGGCATCGCGACCCAAGCGCCCGCCTGCCGCAACCGAGTAGAGCCACCCTTGGGCCTTCATCTTGTCTACGGTGCGAAAGTCGGCACCAAAGCGGTAGTTGCGGTCGGAGTAGTTCGCCCTGAGGGTGCTACTCTTGGCAAGGCTCGCCAGCGAGATGTCGAAATGCTCCCCTCGGCCAAACTGCTCTTCGTGAGGTGCCGAGGTGGAGTATGTGTAGGTGTGAATGGTGGGGATGCGTCGTAAGAAGGAGGTGGCAACATTGTCGCCATAACGCATCAGGGGAGAGTTGAGCGGCAGATTGCCGATGCGGACTACGTCGGCCTGCTCGCCTGCTCTGCGACGATAGCCCGCATAGTAGAGCGAGTAACGAGCGATGCGCTCGAAACGTGGTTGGTGAACAAAGGGTGTGTAGAAGTGTAGAGTGTCGCCCACAAACGAGTCATCGACCTCTTCCTGCGGATTTTGGGCGTAGTATGATTCGCTCATCTGCTGTCCCCACACCAGTTGCGGGGAGAACAATAATAAGACAAACAACACTATCCGCCTCATATTTAACAGGGTTTAGGGGTGTTTATATTGGAAAATTCGTTGCCAAGTTTCCTACTCTGTGTTTGAGGTGTGGGGGTTACTTGCGGGTGGTGACGGCGGCCCAGCCTTCTTTCAGGTCGCAGCCCACATAGGTCAGGCCAAGTTCCTCGGCACGGGCGCGAATAGTTGCAATGTCGCCCTCCAAGATGCCACTCATAATCAGCTCGCCACCCTCGTTCAGAGCCTCAACGTAGTTGGGCATATCGCCCAGCAGGATATTTCGGTTGATATTCGCCAAGATGGCGTCGTAGCTCTTACCCTTAATGGTGCTCACGTCGCCCAAGTAGACCGACACCTTCTCGGCCACGCCATTGACCTCGCAGTTCTCGGTACAGTTCTCGTAGGCCCACTCGTCGATATCGACTGCATCAACACTTGCAGCATTGCATTTGGCCGCAATAATGGCCAAAACACCCGTACCGCAGCCCATATCGAGCACCGCCTTGTCCGTGAAATCACGCGAGGCAACCGCACGGCTCATCAGAAAGGTTGTTGCGTGGTGACCTGTGCCGAACGACATCTTGGGGGTAATCACAATGTCGAATCGGAAGGTGGGGTAGGGCTCGTGGAAGGGGGCACGAATGGCTACCGTATTATCTACCTCCACGGGTGGAAAGTTGCTCTCCCACAGTGC
Source organism: Tidjanibacter sp. (assembly GCA_045634145.1). GTDB lineage: Bacteria > Bacteroidota > Bacteroidia > Bacteroidales > Rikenellaceae > Tidjanibacter. Next base: position 28,415 of record JAZQZS010000019.1, read on the forward strand.
GTTCCAATTCTGCGACTCGATAACTATATAGCGACGCTCCTCGATGCCGTAGTGGGCCAGCAGAAGCTCCACGCGGTCGTAGCAGTCGGCCATTCGGTCCTGGGGTATGTAGGCTTTAAGGGTGTCGGGCTCGGTGGCGAAGCTATCGAAGGGGTAGCTTGCCAGCTCGGCAATCAAAATCTCCGCCAACTCGTCGTTGCAGAGGATGTTCAACTCAACGTAATTCATGGTATTTGTATCTCTGTTTTTTGCTCTTATGCCACTTTTCGGGGGTGAGCGCCATCAGACATCTCTTCCCTGGTGTCACAACTGTGCTTGTTGTTTTACTTCCACTCGGTGGGGATCATACAGGTGGGGATGGGCTCCATCTTGTGGCGGTTGGCTCGGTGACGGCGGGTGTAGATCTCAAAAACCTCGCGCTGACGTCCCTCGAAGTCATCCACCACGGCTCCACTCTCGGCAGCACTCATTGCCCACTCCAACTCGGGGTAGGTGGCACCAATCTGGTCCTCGTCGCTGCGGTCGTCGCCAAAGAGTCCGTCGGTGGGCTTGGCTCCCAGAATAGAGCCACAGATGCCAAGGTGGGCCGACAGAGCAAACACCTCGCTCTTGGTCAGGTCGGCAATGGGGCTGATATCGACACCTCCGTCGCCCCACTTGGTGAAGAAACCGATGCCAAAGTCCTCAATCTTGTTGCCCGTGCCAACAACCAGCGCTCCTCGCAGACCGGCGTAGTAGTAGAGAGCCGTCATTCGCAGGCGCGAGCGGGTATTGGCCGTGGTGAGCTGGTAGTTGGGGTTATCCTCTCCTCCGAGGGGACCAATGAAGGCCTCGTAGGCGTCGGTCAGGTCGGCCGAGGCAACCTCGATGTTGTCGAAGCGCTCTTGGAGCCACTTGATGTGCTCCTGTGCACGGCTCACCTGGGCCGAGGCTTGGTGGATGGGGAGTTCGACGCAGAGCAGGGGCAGACCCGTGCGAGCACACAAGGTCGATACCAGAGCCGAGTCAATACCGCCCGAAATGCCCACAACAAAACCTTTGGTGTGGCTCTTGGCTACATAGTCGGTCAGCCATTCGGTAATATGATTGGCAACTTTGGAATAGTTCATTGCAGTCTGTTTTTTGGGGTTTGAAACTAAAATTCTCGTGAACACAAAGTTATAAAAACTTATTCAAAGGTGCAAAAAAAGACGACCAACAACACCTCGCAAAAAGGTGGTCGGTCGTCCGATGGTTTGGGTTAGAGATTTATGCTCTCTTTTGCACTATTTGTTGTACTCGCCAATGCCTGCGTTCATCCACTCCACGAAGGCTGCTACGTCGAGGTTGTAGCCACGAGCCTCGCCCAGCTGTTTGCCGCTCTCGTCGAGAATTACATAGTGGGGCTGAGCATTAGCGCCAAAGGCCTCCAAAGCAAAGTTTGAGTTGATTTTGCCGAGGGTTTTGAGCACCTTGCCATTATCCAAGGTCACCCAATCCTCTTTGGCCACCTGCATCTTGTCGTCTACGTAGAGGGCGCAAATCACAAAGTCGCTCTCCAATTTGGCCTTCACGGCGGGATCGCTCCACACCCTTGCCTCCATCTCGCGGCAGTTTACGCAACCGTGGCCGGTGAAGTCGAGGAAGATGGGTTTGCCCACCTGGGCAGCGTAGGCTTTGGCCTCCTCCAAGTCGAAGAAGCCCTCCAAGCCGAGGGGCAACTCCAAGAAGTCGCCATACTTAACGGTGGCGGGAGTTGCGCTGCTCTGCTGTGCCGAGGTCGATGCCACTGTACCGCTACCCTCTGCGCCCAGAACAAAGTCCTGAGTCTGCATTGGGGGCAGGTAGCCCGAAAGACCCCTCAGAGGTGCACCCCACATACCGGGAATCATATATACTACAAAGGTAAATACGCCGATGGCCAGAGCCAGACGGAAGGTCGAAACGTATTTAACCTCCGAGTCGTGTTTGAATTTGAGTTTGCCCAGCAGGTAGAAGCCCATCATCGAGAAGCAAACAATCCAGATGGCCAGGTAGATCTCCCTATCAAGCAGGCCCCAGTGGTAAACCTGGTCGGCAGTCGAGAGGAACTTGAAGCCCAAGGCTACCTCCACAAAACCGAGCACTACCTTCACCGAGTTGAGCCAACCGCCACTCTTGGGCATCTTGTTCAACAGGCCGGGGAAGAGGGCACACAGCACAAAGGGAATCGAGAAGGCCAACGAGAAGGCCATCATTGCAAAGATGGGGGTCAGAACCTCGCCCTGAGTTGCCTTAATCAGCACCGAGCCCACAATAGGACCGGTACACGAGAACGATACCAACACGAGGGTCAGAGCCAGGAAGAATACGCCACCGAGGCCCTTCTTCTTGTCTACATTCTCGTCGCTCTTGTTCACCAACTTCGAGGGCAGTACAATCTCGAAAGCACCGAAGAACGAGGCTGCGAAGATCATAAATACCACAAAGAAGAGGATGTTGGGCAGCCAGTGGGTTGCCAACCAGTTGAAGATGTCGGCCGTAACAGCGTCGCCACCCACCACGCGGGTTACCAAAATGATGGCCGCAATGGGCAGGGTGTAGAGCGCTACGATAAATACGCCATACATTATGGCACGGAATTTGGCCTTAGCTTTGTTGTCCGAGCCCTTCATAAAGAACGACACGGTCATAGGTACCATAGGGAACACACAAGGGGTGAGCAGTGCTGCAAAGCCCCAGAGGATTGCCTCGATGATGGTGGCCCAGAAGTTGCCGTTGCTCTGTGCGGGAGCCTCGGCTGCGTCTACGGTAGCTTTGCCGAGCTTGACCTCCAACTCGGCCTCGCCCATCTGGCAGGTCTCGTCGGTACACTCCTGCCACTCGATGCCTACCAACACTTTGGCGCCCTTCTTGTGGCTTGCGACCTTCTGGCTGAAAGTAACCTCGCCCGAGTAGTCGCCCATATCGATCATAAAGATGTCGTCGTAGTATTTGTGGGGCTCACGCGAGGGAACGGTCTCGCCTTCGAGGGTGATGTTGTCCGAAGTAAACGAGAAGGTGGTGGGGTTGTAGCCGCCAAGCTCTCCCATTGCATAGATGTGCAAATCGCTGGGAATCTGTGCGGTTACGTCAATCTGGTAGATGCCTTCGCCGAGGTCTACCACCTCTGCCGACCAACGGGTGCGGCTCTCACCGGGCTGAGCCGAGAGGGTTGTCGAAAGCAATGTGGCCATTGCCAACAACAGAATCTTGATGAATTTCATAGAATTAGTAATAATGTATTTAGTTTTTGATCTATCTCTCTAAGAGAAAACGTTTCCAGCTTGCAAATATATATATTTTTTTTGGAATCATACTCCTAAATGCTCGGAGAATAGTAATTTAGCCCACCGAGTTGGACATACTAAACTCGGCATTGCGACGTTACATTTGCCACAAACCAACAGACATAATAGTTATGAAAAGAATCAAACTCGTACTTACAATGATGATTGTAGCGACCACTTCGCTGGCGGCTCAGCAGGCACAGCCTCCACAGCGACCCACCACCGCCTCCGAGAGAGGTAACGCCATCGACGGCTCGTTCTTTACTCCCGCAAAGCTCCCGTACAGCGTGTGCAATATGCGCGAATTTCTGCCCACCACCAACGTGCCACGCGGAAACAAGGTCTACCCCAAGCCCTTCCGAGAGCGACTCCTCAGCGACCAAATCGAAGCACTCACATTTACCCCCACGGGCGAGAGTGAGCCCATATCGTGGGCCGAGGGACTCAGGCGCAACCACGTCGACGGAATAATCATCCTCCACCGCGGAGCCGTGGTCTACGAAGAGTACTTTGGCTACCTTACACCCTCGCAGCCCCACGCTGTGATGAGCGTGACCAAGAGCCTTACGGGCACTCTGGCTGCTGCACTTGTGGCCGAGGGAGTACTCGACCCTCTGAATCCCGTGAGTTTCTATCTGCCCGAGATGGAGGGTAGCGGTATGGGCGACGCTACCGTGCGCGAGGTGATGGATATGACCACCGCCATTGACTACTCCGAGGAGTACACCGACCCCACAGCCGAGGTGTGGGCCTTTTCGGCCGCAGGAAATCCTATGGTCGTTCATTCCGAGGGAGAGCCCGACGGCTACCACGCCTACCTGAAACAGGTGAAAAAAAATGGCACCCACGGAGAGGTGTTTGGCTACCGAACCGTAAATGCCGAACTGCTCGGCTGGATTGTCGAGCTAGTGGGCGGAGCCACCGTGGCCGAGCAGATGCGCGACCGATTTTGGAGCCGTATGGGTATGGAGCAGGACGCCTACTATCAGGTCGATGCCTCGGGAACACCCTTTGCAGGCGGAGGTTTCGACGCTACACTGCGCGACTTGGCTCGCTTTGGGCAGATGATGTTGCAGGGCGGACGTTGGCAGGGAAAGCAACTACTGCCACGAGAGGCCGTGGATGACATCCGTTTTGGCGGCTCGGCCGAACCCTTTGCTCGTTCCGACTACGGTCGCAAGCTCCCAGGGTGGTCCTACCGCAGTATGTGGTGGGTGAGCAACAACCCCGATGGGGCCTATATGGCTCGTGGAGTCCACGGTCAGGCAATCTACATCGACCCCGCAGCCGAGATGATCATCGTGCGTCTGGCATCCAACCCCGACGCCAGCAACACCATGAACGACTATATCTCTCTGCCCGCCTACCAAGCCGTGGCCGATATGCTCAAAGAGTTGAAACGATAGCCCCCCCTTGTAGGGAGAGGAAACAAAAAGGCGACCTTGCTAACTGCAAAGTCGCCTTTCTCGTATCGTCGTCGTGGCGCAGAGAGTCTACTCCTCGCCGGTTACGTTCTTCCAGTATGACACCGAAGCGTCGATTCGCTTCTCGGTAGCCTCGGCACCGTAGTTGTCTACGTCGGCCAAGTTCTTCTTGCCGTGGTTGATACACAAGGGGCCGTTCAAGCAGCCACCCTCGCAAATCATACCCTCGAAGAAGTTATACTCGCTCTTGCCTACTTTCAGCTTGGCCAGCTCCATACGGCACTGGTCGATACCGCTCATCGAGATGGGCCTCAGGTCCTCGAACTGGTGCTCCACAGCCAAGTCCAACAAGCCCTGGATGATACCACCAGCTTTGGCAAAGATACGGCCGTAGAACGAAGCGTTGTTCAGAGGGGTATCCTCCTGCTCGGTGGTCTCAATCTCGCGAGCATCCAAGAATGCCTGCAACTCCTCGAACGACATTACCGAGTCGATAGCGCCGTTGGTCTTTTCGAGCGTGTACTCCATCTTTTTGGCGGCGCAGGGGCCGATGAATACCACCTTGGCAGTGGGCTCGCTCTTCTTGATGAGTCTTGCAATCTCGATCATAGGCGAAGGAGTGTGCGAGATGTGCTGGGTGAGGGTGGGGAAGTTGAGCTCGATGAAGCGCACAAACGAGGGGCAGCACGAGGTGGTCAGAAGTTTCTTCTCGTTCCACTCACGCGACTCTTTGTACAAGGTCACGTCGGCACCCATAGCCACCTCTACCACGTCGGCAAAACCGAGTTTCTTGATGGCGGTAACTACCTGCTCGATGCGGCCATATTTACACTGGCTGATGATTGCAGGTGCCAATACGGCATAGACCTTGTTGCCGGTCTGCTCGCTCTCGCGGAGCATCTTGATAATATCCAGCAGAAGCGACTTGTCGGCCATAGCACCAAAGGGGCACGCAATTACGCACTGGCCACACATAATACACTTCGAGTTGTCAATCTTAGCCTTCTTGTTCTCGTCGATGCTGATAGCCTTAACCTTGCAGCTCTGCTGGCAGGGGCGCACCATCTTGATAATCGAGCCGTAGGGGCAGGCCTGAGCGCACTTGCCACACTCGATACATTTGTCGTGGTCGATAACGGCACGTTTGCCAACAATGGTGATGGCATCTTTGGGACACACGGTCTGGCAGTTGTGAAGAATACAGCCACGGCAGGCGGGAGTCACGAGCATTGCGTTGGTGGGGCACTCGTCGCAAGCGATGTCGATAACCTCAATCACGTTGGGGTTGCTCTTGTCGCCACCGCAAGCCATCTTGATACGCTCTTGCAGAATTGCGCGCTCTTTGTAGATACAGCAGCGCAACTCGGCCTTGGGTCCGGGCGAAATCTTCTTGGGAATATCTATGTAAGCCGACTCCATGGTGCCCTCGTAGGTGCTACGAACAACCTCTTTCAGTACGTTGTATTTGAGCAACTGAACACTGGTGTCGAAAACTTTGTTCTGTTTCATAGATCTAATCGTGTCTAAAAATGTTGGTTTCTCCTGTACTTTTGCGCCACAAAAGTAGTCATAATGGTTGGAAATTGAAAGCCGACGAGCGAAAATAGCACATATTTTAGAACAATGTCACGTTTTTCGCCCTATCTTTGCGGCTGAAAACTATGCGAAATAACAAAACAATGGCAAACGCTAACACCAAAGGGAAGTTCTCGATTGACTTCCAACCCAAACTCTTCTCGTCGCTCAAAGGCTATGACAAAAACGCCCTGAGCAAAGACATTATGGCCGGCATCATTGTCGGTATCGTGGCAATCCCCCTGGCTATCGCATTCGGTATCGCCAGCGGCGTGGGCCCCACCGAGGGCCTTGTAACCGCAATCATCGCGGGCTTTATCATTGCAGCCTTTGGCGGCTCGAAGGTGCAGATTGGCGGCCCCACGGGTGCCTTCATCGTTATCGTCTACGGCATTATTCAGCAGTTCGGTCTGGTAGGTCTGGCCGTGGCAACCATCCTCGCGGGTGTGATGCAGGTGCTGATGGGTGTATTCAAGCTCGGTAGCGTCATTAAATTTATGCCTTACCCAATCATCGTGGGCTTTACGGGCGGTATCGCTATCACCATCTTCTCGACACAGATGAACGACCTGTTCGGTATGGGTATCGAGAGCGTGCCCGCCAACTTTATCGACAAGTGGGTATGCTACTTCCAGAATCTCGACCAGATAAATTGGCTCGCCTTCTTGGTGGGTATCCTCAGTATTCTGATTATCGTCTACACCCCCAAAATCTCGAAGAAAGTACCCGGCTCGTTGCTGGCAATCATCGTTATGACCTTGGTGTGCTGGTTGTTGCGTGAGTATGCAGGTGTGACCTCCATCAAGACCATCGGCGACCTGTATGAGTTGCCTTCGGGTCTGCCCAAGTTCCGTCTGCCCGCTCTGGCCGAGGGCGAAACCATCTTCTCGACCGCTCAGTCGGTGCTCCCCGCAGCCTTCACTATCGCTATGCTGGGTGCCATCGAGAGCCTTCTGTCGGCTATGGTGGCCGATGGCGTGGTGGGCGACAAACACAACTCCAATACCGAGCTTATCGGTAACGGTCTGGCCAACATCGTAACACCCTTCTTTGGCGGTATCCCCGCAACAGGCGCAATCGCCCGTACTATGGCCAACATCAACAACGGCGGTCGTACTCCCGTGGCAGGTATCGCACACACCGTGGTGCTGCTGCTCGTGTTGCTCTTGTTGGGCGACTTGGTGGGACTCATTCCTATGCCCTGCTTGGCGGGTGTGTTGATTGTGGTGTCGTACAATATGAGTGGCTGGCGCACCATTCGTTCGATGTGCCGTCAGTCGAGGGGCGACATTGCAGTTCTCTTTGTGACTCTGCTGCTTACCGTCATCTTCGACCTCACTATCGCTATCGAGGTGGGTCTGGTTATGGCCGTGGTGCTCTTTATGAAACGAGTGATGGAGTCGAGCAACATCTCGGTTGTGGAGAACGAAATCAACCTCCACAGCGATGGCGAAAAAGACGAAAAACTTGCTGTTCCTTCGCTCACCGAGGTTTACGAAATCGAGGGTCCCTTCTTCTTTGGTGTGGCCAACCGATTTGAGGAGCTGTCGCGTCGTCGCTCGGTTATGCCTATACGAATTATCCGTATGCGTAAGGTGTCGTTTATCGACGCTACGGGCATCCACAACCTCGAAATCTTCATCGAGGCAGCCCAGAAGGAGGGTCGTACCATCATCCTTTCGGGCGTAAATGAGCAGGTTTATGCCGAGATCGAGAAGGCAGGCATTGTGGCCACCGTGGGTGCCGAGAATGTTCTCGACCACATCGACAAGGCTCTGGCTCGTGCCGAGGAGGTAGCTCAGTCGCTCCGTCAGGCAAACGTCTAATGACCTAAGGTTATGGTGCGTGCTGACAAGTGAGGTTATCAAGGTAGTCACTCAGGAATGACTACCTTGATAACCTTTGATAACCTTTGACAATACAAGTCACATAGGGGTGATAACACTTATGGGACAGATACCACAAATAATAGTCCGATACACATACGCGATATGTGTGTGGTCTAATACCCCCTGCTAAGTAACATTAGAGGGGGTGTTTTTTTGTATTATATATTACAAT
>JAZQZS010000020.1:0-1080 GCA_045634145.1 Tidjanibacter sp.
ATCTGCAAGCGGCTGAGGTCTTGCAGTATTACGGCCTGACCGGCCAGGAGGGCACGCGTCACGAAGGGTTTGATACTGCCCAGCACGGCCATGGCGTCGGCACGCGTCACGGTGGTGCTGTCGTTGATGTCACTGGCCAGATCCTCGAAGGTATAGTCACTGGTCTTCACTACACGGCCATGGAAGTACTCGGTACCTTCAACGGCGTTCTTACTTGGGTTCTTGGTCTTTCTTACTGCGTAGTTGATTGGCATGGTTAATAAAGGGCCTCCACCCTGCCCCTCCCAAGGAGGGGTGACTCAGGCATCGCGGGGAGGACTTTTTTAATGGTTAATAGTTTTAGTTCATAATCTCTGGTGTGCGCACTCGCCTCTCTTTACTCCTCCCTTTAAGTTGGAAGCTATACAGTCGCGCGATGCCTGCAAGCTCCCTCCCTTCGGGGGAGGGCGGGGGGAGAGGCTTTTTCTACTGCAAAGGTACGACAAGGTCGCACCTTTGCATTCCGCAGATGAGAGTTACCGTAAGCCCTGTAAATAATCTTTGAAGAGACTGAAAATAAACCTATTATCCGTTGATAATCTCGCGGATTTTTCGTAATTTTATAGGGTGAAAAGCATTGCTTTTCAACGATGACGATAACGATAACCTCACTTACTCTAAACTCTAAACACTAAACTCCAAACAATCATGAATACCAACGATGTCTGCAAGCTCCCTCCCTTTGGGGGCCGACGCGGGATGAGCGTCGGTTGCGGCGACGAGAGATTTATCTCTCCTAAGGAGTGTTGCAAAGCAACTTATGGGGAGAGGCCTCCCTCTTCCCTTACCAGGAGCGAGCTCGCCCAGCTCTACTTCCCCGGTGCCCCACGCTCCTCGGCCCTGCGCCTGCTGCATAAGTACATCACCTCGGCCCACGGCCTGCTCCCTGAGCTGGAGCGAGTAGGATACCAGCGTGCTTCGCGCCGACTGACCCGTCGGCAGGTGCAACTGATCTTCGAGTACCTGGGTGAGCCGTAAAAAGTAGTTGCTACAAAAAAAATAGTAGTTGCCACGAGCAAAATTGTAGCAACTACTATTTTT
>JAZQZS010000021.1:0-4353 GCA_045634145.1 Tidjanibacter sp.
CCTTTGTGGTGCGTTTGTTTTAGACACCAACTCCCCACACCCCGCCGAAATGCATCGCAGTGGCTTTTGGGTACCTTTTGCCACCAAAAGGTACAAACAATTAAAAGGCCAGAATGGTAGATGCCAACCGCCACAAAATCGAGCCCATCCCCACCTGCCCCATCCCTGCCGAGTGGAAATAAGGAATATGATGGGGGGGATGACAATGTCTATTCCCTAATGCACATAGTGTGTCGTAAATTTGGTTTTACGACACTTTTTTTGTATTTTTGCAAACAACGAACCCATTAAAACACTTGATTGCTATGAAACGATTTGCACTTCTTTTAGCACTTGTCATAGGTGTCGGTACCCTGTCGTTTGCGCAGGAGGACAACAAACACAACATCGAAGTAGGAGTAGGCGCGAATGGTCTCGCAACTTATCTGGTTGGTGGACCAGGTCGTAACATAGGCATCGGTCTACACACAGAATATAGATCTGATTACTCCAAATACATAAACTTCGCAACCAAAGTATACTTTATGCACTCCAAGTGCGACTCCGGTGCCTCAATTGAACCAACTAAGTATTTTTATTCCAACCAAATTGGCATAAAAACAGGTGTAGACCTAAACATTCTCCCATCAAAAAGTGTGTGTCCTTATGTAGGATTGGCTGTTGGCGGAGGTGTAGACACCGAAGGTGGCCTAGACAGAACTTACAAAACTTCCGACATTTATGGCACCGTAGGTTCGAGAATTGGTGTGCAAATAGGCCCTATCCGCACATCGTTGGAGTCAGACTTATTCTTTGATGGAGGACATCACTTCTCGTTAGACGGAATGTTTCTGGCACTTAATGTGGGTTACACATTCTAAATATGAATATACGCTTTTGTCGGTCGAGGGCTGTCGGTCGTCATAACAAGAGAACGGAGCAGACAGATGGTCTGCTCCGTTCTTTTTGTTGTTCACTCCCCCTCTAAGTTAGAGGGGGTGCCCTTTAGGGTGGGGGCGTCTGTTTATGGGGCCCCTACTTATTCAGCAGCTTCCAGAGGGCGTCTTTCAGCTCGGTTATGCCCTGCATAGCTACCGACGAGATAAGATAGGCAGGTATGCCCTCGGGCAGCGTGGAGCGCTCAGGTGGAGAGTGGTTGTGGGGTTTCACATTTGCCATCGCCAAAGTTTAGCTCCACTACAACTCCTCTCCTGAGATAGGAGAGGTGCCCCAACGGGGCAGAGAGGTCTGTATGGCCATAGGCCACACCCAATCCTGCGACCGCATTGTAGGCGGGGAAAGGCGTGTGGTGGCGTGGGCGTCAAAAACAAAGACGTACCTTGTGTACCGACCTTTACGGTCGTTTGTTTTAGCCCGCGACAACACTAAGCCCCGCCGAAATGCATCGCAGTGGCTTTTGGGTACCTTTTGCCACCAAAAGGTACAAAAGAATAAAAGAGTGGTAGATGCCAACCGCCTCAACTGCGTTGAGTCGTGGCAAGACGGTTGACGGTTGACGGTTGACGGTCGACGGTCGACGGCCAACAATTTTCCCCTCGCTTTTTCACTTTCCGAAAAAGTTTTGTATCTTTACCCCAAACAAGCAATCATTAACCAATTTTCTACATAAACTTATGTTCGCAAAACAGACCTACATCGCTCGACGCAACCAACTGCGTCAGCGTATGCCCAAAGGCGGTATCGTTGTCCTCATCGGCAACAGCGAGGCTCCTCGAAACTACTTCGACAACGCCTACTCGTTCCGCCAAGACAGCACCTTCCTCTACTACTTCGGACTCCAAAATGCCAACCTCGTGGGCGTAATCGACCTCGACAACGAGGTGGACTACCTCTTTGGCAACGACTACACCGTAGACGACATCATCTGGATGGGTCCTCAGCCCTCGATTGCCGACCTGGCAAGCAGCGTGGGCGTAGAGAAGAGCGCCCCCTTTGCCGAAGCTCGCAACCACATTCAGGCCGCCATCCGCGCAGGTCGCAAGGTTCACTACCTGGTGCCCTACCGTGGCGAGGGTGTGTTGCTGATGAGCAACCTTACAGGCATCGGCACCTCGGAGCACTACAACCACTACTCCACCGACCTGGCTATCAACGTGGCCGCAATGCGTGAGGAGAAGAGTGCCGAGGAGATCGAAGAGCTCGAAAGAGCCTACAAAATCGGCTACGCAATGCACACCACCGCAATGCGTATGACCAAAGAGGGTGTTGGCGAGCGCCTTATTGCCGGCGCAATGGAGGGCATTACCCACCAGCTGGGCGAGGGTGTATCGTTCCACAGCATCGTGTCGCAGCACGGCGAGACTCTCCACAACCACTGCCACGACGGCATCTGCACCAATGGCCGACTGCTGTTGGTTGACGCAGGTGGCGAGACCGTGAACAACTACTGCTCGGATCACACCCGTACATATCCCGTGAGCGGCAAGTTCAGCCCCATTCAGCGCGACATCTACAACATCGTACTCCACAGCCACGACGAGGTAATCCGCCTGGCCAAACCCGGTATGTACACCGACCTGCACAAGGCTTCGCTCAAAGCGTTGGCCGAGGGCCTTATCGGTATCGGCCTGATGAAGGGCAATGCCGACGACGCAGTTGAGGCAGGTGCAGTTCAGCTCTTTATGCCTCACGGCTTGGGTCACGGTATGGGTATGGATGTACACGATTGCGAGGCTATGGGCGAGCGCGGTATGGCCGACTTTGGCGCTATGGTGGCTCGTGCCGACGAGATCGACACCTGCATTATGCGTTCGCGCTGGCGCCTGCGCCCCGGTACCGTTATGAGCGACGAGCCCGGTATCTACTTCATTCCTGCCCTTATTGAGCAGTGGAAGAGCGAGGGCAAGTGCACCGACTTTATCAACTACAACAAGTTGCCCGAGTTCTACGACTTTGGCGGCATCCGTATCGAGGACGACCTGCTGATCACTGCCGAGGGTAACACCGTATTTGGTCACGACAACCCAATTCCCGTTACCGTCGAGGAGATCGAGGCTTATATGGCCAACAACTAATCTCCCACTTGGGAAATATGCAAAAGGAGTTGATATTCGCCTGAATATCAGCTCCTTTTTATTGCGTATAGGCGGACTTTTGCGATTAAGCTATCCATTTACCCATAGAGATTGGCTCTTTGCCCCATGGAACAAAAAACTCCTGTCCGTAATGATCGGCATACTTCAAATTTATGTAATACCCATCTTTACCAACAACAATCATATCTATTAGAGGATAAGATGTAAAGCGCCACCCGTTAAACCCATGTGCGACAATTGTCGGAATGTATTCCATTAGCACTGACTGACGGCTATCAACCTCTTCCAACCACTTTTCAAACTCCTCAACACCCCACTCCTCTGCTGAGGGCTCAGAATCTTCTGGCAATACTTTCATAAAATCAGTCAACAAATCCACAGCCTGGGGCATAAGATATAAAACCTTTTTGCCCGACTTGATTATGGGTGTAAAATATGAGATACTATCAGGGGTATTTGTGTATACAAAACCACCTATGGATCTGCCCACATAGTCGGGCCCGATATTTTCATCATATTTGACTACCTTTACCCTAAGTGGCACGACAAAAAACTTTGAACCATCGTTGTTGTTTTCACAAAAGTGCCTATTGAATATATCGTTATACTCTCCGACTGCTGCATCCTTTGCGACCGACTCGGACCACGCCTCCCATTCGGCAAAAAACCTGTCGATATTACTGCGCTCTCCAAGACTGTCGGGAGTAGCTGCATTATGGTACAATTTAGTGAACGACGGAAATGCGAGCCCGCTCGATGTTGATTCTTGCGCTCGAAGACCAAATCCGAACAATATGGCGAGGGCTAAAACTGCAAATCTTTTCATAACAGCTGAGTTTTACCACAAATATACGGAAAAATCAACCGTACTCTTGTAACCCCACACCACTACACACAAAAAAAAGGCGGAAGAATTTTCATTCTTCCGCCTTGCGTACCCTATGATATTCTATTTTCGAACGAGTACCTTCGGGACTTGGGTCGCATTTGGGAGTTGAGGGAGATTGTTCCCGACCCCAATAATATGCCGTGGATTGAAAAAATCGACAAATAATGGAAAAAAGTATTTACTATGTATTGCCACTATATTATTATATGGTAGGTAATATACCCAACTGCGCCGATTGTGTCGGCGTGGTTTAAGAATAATTGCAAAAATAATTAGTAAACAATGTCAAAAATTAAAGACAATGGAAAGAAAAGTTTTGTTATGTACGACTCCTTTGTGGAGGCAATGATGCACCTCGATGATAAGGATTTCCGAGAGTGCTTTATGAAAATTAGGGACTATGCGCTTGAAGGTGTATGTGCAGAGAGT
>JAZQZS010000022.1:0-1672 GCA_045634145.1 Tidjanibacter sp.
CTGTCGCTCGGTCGCAGCTTCTTTGAGCCGGGTGGTGTGATGGATACGCTTTCGTTCTGTATCCTGATGGCACTCAACGTCACCTTCTCGAACGTGTGGGGCATTGTGCTCAACGAGTGGAAGGGTTGCTCGAAGAAGACGATTACGGTGCTTGTGATCGGTATCCTGGTGCTGATTGCTTCGACCTTTATTCCCGAATTGTTAAAATAATAAATAAGTAAGTAAGAAACGACTATGAAAAGTATTTTGGAGAATCGTCCCGCGCTGAAGGCCGAGATCGAGAAGGTCGCCGAGGTGGCCGGTTATCTGTGGCAGAAGGGTTGGGCCGAGCGTAACGGTGGTAACATCACCGTGAATGTAACCGAGTATGTGGATGACGAGATTCGTCAGATGCCCGCTATCTCGGAGGCCTATCCGATTGGTACGACCGTACCGGCCCTGAAGGGTTGCTACTTCTACTGCAAGGGTACGAATCGCCGTATGCGCGACCTGGCTCGCTGGCCGATGGAGAATGGCTCGATTGTACGCATCCTCGACGACTGCGCTTCGTATGTGATCATCGCCGATAATCCGGTGAAGCCCACGTCGGAGATCGCTGCCCACCTCTCGATGCACAACCAGATGGTTGAGAAGGGTAAGGGCTACAAGGCTGCCGTACATACCCACCCGATCGACCTGGTGGCTATGACCCACAAGCCCGAGTTCCTGGAGAAGGACGTGCTGACGAACCTCTTGTGGAGCATGATTCCCGAGACGCGCGCCTTCTGCCCGAAGGGTCTGGGTATTGTTCCCTACAAGATGCCTTCGTCGGTTGAGTTGGCCGATGCTACGATCGAGCAGCTCGAGGAGTACGACGTAGTGATGTGGGAAAAGCACGGTGTTTGCGCCGTAGGTCCCGATATCATGGAGGCTTTCGACCAGGTGGATGTACTCTCGAAGGCTGCCCAGATCTACCTCACGGCCAAGTCGATGGGCTTCGAGCCGACGGGTACGTCGAAGGAGCAGATGGAGGAGTTGCAGCGTGCATTTAACCTCTAATCGCCTGAAAGGCAGAATCTGTCTAACAGGGTTCTTGTTATACAAATTCTGAAAATAGGTGGCTGTCCAACCCAAAAAGGTTGTGATAGCCATTTTTTTTTTGCGTGTAGCATACTCTTCATAGGCGTCATGCTGAGCCTGGGCGAAGCATCTCTTGGGTGGCAGATTGTCGCCATAGAGATCCTTCGTTGCACTCAGGATGACGTGCTCTGTTGAGGATTGCAGGTGCCACATACCCGCCCTTAAGTGAGAGTCCCGGCATGAGGACAAAAAAAAAGAGACCCAAAAGGTCTCTTTTTCTTGGTTGAACTGCCGGGACTCGAAGGGCGGAGAAGGAGTGCTCCGCACTCGCGCAAATACCCTTGAAAATCCAATCTAATTATTTGCGCAACCCGCCCTTAAGTGAGAGTGCCGGCATGAGGACAAAAAAAAGAGACCCAAAAGGTCTCTTTTCTTTGGTTGAACTGCCGGGACTCGAACCCAGAACGACAGAACCAAAATCTGCTGTGTTACCATTACACCACAGTTCAATCCGTTGCTCGAAAGCGACGGCAAAGGTAGCTAAAAAATCTGAATTTGCAAAAACCACACCTCGAAATCGGGATTTTGCATCTGAAATTGACCTTTTCTCTCA
>JAZQZS010000023.1:0-21358 GCA_045634145.1 Tidjanibacter sp.
CTCTTCCACTAAGTTAGGGGAGGTGCTACGAAGTAGCGGAGGGGTATGCCCCAACTTTCAATTCTCAACTTTCAACTTTCAACTTATTGTACCTTTTGGTGGCAAAAGGTACCCAAAAGGCACTGCGATGCATTTCGGCGGGGCGTGAGCCATCGGTGGCTAAAACAGACGACCATAAAGGTCGGTGCACTACGGCCCGTCTTTGTTTCTCAACGCCCCCGACACCTCCCGCCTACTTCCGCCTGCAATGCGGTCGCAGGATTTAATAAGATTAAGGAGGTTCCACCAAAAAACGCAGAGAGCGAGATAAATGCAAGGCGCACAAGGAGGCGTAACGCCTCTTTTATTAAGGTGGTTCTCCCCACCAAAAAAAGCGCATAGAGCGAGTGGAATTTTGTACCAAACAAGAAGGCGAGTCCGCAGCATAGTAAACCTATGTGAGGAACCCGCCTTTCGCAGAGCGGTGCAAAATTCAACCGCTATATGCGTTTTTAAGCGCCGTGGCAGTGTTTGTACTTTTTGCCTGAGCCACAGGGGCAGGGGTCGTTGGGACGCACCTTCTTCTCGACGTGAACAGGAGAAGGCTTGCTCTTCTCGCCCTGACCTGCCGCAGCAGCAGCTGCCATACGCGACGCCTGCAACTTGTTCACATCTACCTGCTGCTGTTTTTTCTCCTTCTGACGCAAGCGGTCGTTGGCATTCTCTCTTGTGGGGATGTAGCCTTTGAGCAGAATCGAGAGCACCTCGCGGTTAATCTTCTCGATCATTGCGCGGAAGAGGTTGTAGGCCTCGAGCTTGTAGATCAACAGAGGATCTTTCTGCTCATACGAGGCGTTCTGAACGCTCTGTTTCAGGTCGTCCATAGCCCTCAGGTGCTCGCGCCAGTTGTCGTCGATAGTGGTGAGCATTGCCAGCTTGGTGAACATCTTGTAGATCTCCTCGCCCTCGCTCTCCACACACTTCTTGACGTTGCAGAGCACGTTGTATACCAACACGCCATTAGTCACGGGGATGTAGAGGTTCTCGACCTGGTCGCCCTGTTTCTCGATGATGTTTTTGAGCACGGGCATTGCTGTCTGAGCCACCATCTGTGCCCTACGGGCGTAGGCTGCACGCAGGTCGGCCACAATCATATCGGCCAGCTCCTCTTTGGAGGCTTTGTCGTAGGCTGCCTCGTCGAACGAAGGCTGCATAGCCACCTGGCGAATCAGCTCGATCGAGAAATCCTCGAACGAAGCGCCCTGGGTATTCTCGGCAAAGGTCTCGGCAAAGTCGAGCATCATATTGTCGAGGTCGATCTCCACCCTCTCGCCGTGCAGAGCGTGTTTGCGCTGGGTATAGATTACGGTACGCTGCGAGTTCATCACATCGTCGTATTCGAGCAGACGTTTACGGATACCGAAGTTGTTCTCCTCCACCTTCTTCTGTGCCCTCTCGATGGCGCTACTCATCATCTTAGCCGAGATAACCTCGCCCTCTTGGAGTCCCATCTTGTCCATCATCGAGGCCAGACGGTCGCCACCAAACAGACGCAACAGGTCGTCCTCTACCGACACAAAGAACTGCGACGAACCGGGATCACCCTGACGTCCTGCACGGCCCCTCAACTGACGGTCCACACGACGGCTCTCGTGACGCTCGGTACCAATGATTGCTAAACCGCCTGCGGCCTTAACCTCGGGCGAGAGTTTGATATCGGTACCACGACCTGCCATGTTGGTTGCGATGGTCACCTGACCAGCCCTACCGGCCTCGGCAACAACCTGAGCCTCGCGGGCGTGCTCCTTAGCATTCAGCACATTGTGGGGGATGTGGCGAATCTTCAAAATTCGGCTCAACAACTCCGACACCTCCACCGAGGTGGTACCCACCAGCACGGGGCGACCAGCTTCTACGAGTTTTGCAATCTCCTCGACCACAGCGTTGTATTTCTCGCGTTTGGTCTTGTAGAGCAAGTCTTCCCTATCGTCACGAGCAATGGGTTTGTTGGTGGGGATAACCACCACGTCGAGCTTGTAGATGCTCCAAAACTCGCTTGCTTCGGTCTCGGCAGTACCGGTCATACCGCCCAGCTTGTGGTACATACGGAAGTAGTTTTGCAGAGTGATGGTCGCAAAGGTCTGGGTTGCAGCCTCTACCTTCACCCTCTCTTTTGCCTCGATAGCCTGGTGCAGACCATCCGAGTAACGACGGCCCTCCATAATACGGCCGGTCTGCTCGTCTACGATCTTCACCTTGTTGTCGATAAGCACATACTCCACATCCTTCTCAAACATACTGTACGCTTTGAGCAGCTGGTTGATGGTGTGTACGCGCTCGCTCTTGATGGCGTAGTCGGCCAACAGAGCATCTTTCTTGGCCACCTTCTCCTCGGCCGAGGCTCCGCTCTTTTCGAGCGCTGCCACCTCCGAACCGATGTCGGGCAACACGAAGAATTTATCCTCACCCACAGCGTTTGCCAACATATCGTGACCCTTGTCGGTCAGCTCCACCGAGTTGAGTTTCTCGTCGATAACGAAGTACAACTCGTCGGTAATCTCGGGCATACGCTCGTTTTTGTTCTGCATATAGATCGCCTCGGTCTTCTGCAAGAGCACCTTCATACCCTGCTCCGAGAGGAACTTAATCAGAGCCTTGTTCTTGGGCAGACCCTTGTGCGAACGGAGCAGCCAGATGCCACCCTCGTCGTTTTTGCCCTCGGCGATGAGTTTTTTGGCCTTCACCAAGCACTCGTTGGCCAGGTTGCGCTGCATATTGTAGAGCCTCTCCACAAAGTCGCGATACTGGTCGAAGAGCTGGTCGTCGCCCTTGGGCACGGGACCCGAAATAATCAGAGGGGTACGAGCGTCGTCGATCAACACCGAGTCCACCTCATCGACAATGGCGAAGTGGTGTTTACGCTGTACGAGCTCTTTGGCCTGAATCGACATATTGTCGCGCAGGTAGTCGAAACCGAACTCGTTGTTGGTACCGAAGGTGATGTTGGCCATATAGGCTTTGCGCCTCTCGGCCGAGTTGGGACGGTAGTTGTCGATACACTCAACCGACAGACCGTGGAATTGGTACATAGGACCCATCCACTCGCAGTCACGCTTGGCCAGATAGTCATTGACGGTCACAACGTGAACGCCCTTGCCTGCCAAGGCGTTGAGGAATACTGGCAGAGTAGCCACCAGAGTTTTACCCTCACCGGTAGCCATCTCGGCGATTTTACCTTTGTGGAGCACCACGCCACCAAACAGCTGGCAGTCGTAGTGAACCATATCCCACTTGATGTCGTTACCACCGGCAGTCCAACGAGTGCTCCAATGAGCCTTGTCGCCCTCGATGTTCACATACTCGCGGTCGGCAGCCAGGTTGCGGTCAAACTCCGAGGCAGTAACCTCCACCACGTCGCTCTCGGCAAACCTGCGAGCGGTCGATTTCATAATGGCAAAAGCCTCGGGAAGAATCTCGTCAAGACGTTTCTCGATCTTGTCGTCGATGGTCTTGGTCAGGTCGTCGATCTCCTTCGAGATTTTGCTCTTTTTCTCGATACCGATATTGCCTTCGAGCTCCACTTTCAGAGCTGCGATACGCTCCTCCTCGGGGCGGATAAACTCGGCAATGTTGGCCTTCAAGGCAGCCGAGCGACCACGCAACTCGTCGTTCGACAGAGCGTCGATCTGGGGATATACAGCGAGCACTTTATCCACATAGGGCTGAATCTCCTTACGGTCTTTGTCGCTTTTTGTTCCGAAGAACAGTTTAAGAATGGATTGAACGATATTCATATCTCTTTTTTGTTATTATTTTTTCATTTTCAGGCAGTTGCGCCTCTCTTCCCACGCGCCCTCGCACGCTCGTGCGCATAAGACGGTGCGAATATACACAAAAACCTTATAAATCACATCACTTTCGGAGTTGTTTTTCGAGTGGGCACTCCCCACAAGCTCCTCTTTCGCAGAGCGATTGGAGCTCCACCAGAGCCTGCGAGTCGTAGGCCGAGCGGCACGGAACGCCCATTCCGCTCCATCGGGCCACCATACGGTTGCGCTCCACGGGGATAGACTCCAACAGCTCTATCGCCCTCTCTTTGAGCGCCACGTCCTTCATCACGTCGGCATAGGCCATCTGCAACGGAATGACCATATTTATCGCCATCATAGCCACCTTGTCGCGCCCGATACGCTTGTGGATGGGAGTCTTGTTGCCCTGCGGAGTGAGGTGGGTCTGCCAATAGTCCGACACCTCTACCTCCAAAAGTCCCGCCACCTCGTCGAGCGAGCGGCACCCCACAACCGTGTCGAACGAAAACTCACCCTTGCACAACAGCGCGGCTAACTGCACCAACCTCATCACGGGGTTGCCCTGAGGATAGTTGCGACTCGTGGCCCACTCGCCCGCGCGCAGAGGTCGTATGGAGTACTTGCCCGCCAGGTAGTCGAAGTCGTTTTGAAGGGCGATGATGTAGTTTCGTAGTACTCTTCCTCCAAGAGTCCCGAGGCTCCAAGCAGCAGAGCCTCAACCCTCTGGCGGCTGCTACGCTCCCTCAACACTGCCGTATAGGGAACCACCTGAGCAAGCCTTTGAGCAGGAACGGAGTTGCGCGGAGCGCATAGCACATAGGCAGCCATCGAGTAGAGCACCTGGTTCCAATCCTTATTGACTTGTCGCCAGATCTCCAACACGTTTTGGTATTTTCGTATCATCCTCTGTGTCAGCAGGCTCTCCACCACCTTGGTACGCCTGAGCGAATCCACCGTCGCCAACAACAAAGGACAATCCTCCCTTCCTTGCATTTTTTCTTCTTGTTTTGTTTGACGCTTTTTTGCAAAAAAGCTCCGCAAAAAATCTTTTTTCTTTGCGACTTTTTTTAAAAAAGTCGCCCAAAAACTTTTCTGAGATACTCGCTGCGCTCGTATCTCTTACGGCCTATTCTCAGCCCTATAAGCCTTAGGGCGTTTAGACGTTCTCCCTACAACATTCCCAGCTCCATAAGGGCCTCTTCGCTCATCATACTCTTATCCCAGGGTGGGTCGAAGACAATCTCCACAATCACCTCGCTCACACCCTTGGTCTTGCTCACCTGGGTGTGAATCTCCTCGACCAAAATGTCGGCCATAGGACAGTTGGGAGCCGTCAGCGTCATACGGATGTGCACCTTGCCATCGGGCGTGTAGTCCACATCGTAGACCAAGCCCAAGTCGTAGATATTGACGGGAATCTCGGGGTCGTATATGTTTTTCAGAACGTCGATAATCTCGCGCTCAACATTCTGAATCTCTTCGGGTGTCATACTCATAACTCTCTATTTCATCTCTAAGCGGACAACAACACCTCTACTTGACCGAAAAGGCCAAGGCATAACGTTTCATCTGGTTCAACATCTCCGACAGACCGTTGGCCCTTGTGGGCGAGAGGTAGGAACGGATGCCGATGCGGTCGATAAAGTAGAGCTCGGTTTGGAGAATCTCCTGAGGAGTACGCCCGCCCAGAGCACGGGTGAGCAGACCCGCAATGCCCTTGACAATCAGAGCATCGGCATCGGCTGCAAAGTAGACCTTACCATCCCTCAACTCGGCGTCTATCCACACCCTCGACTGACACCCCTCGATCAAATACTGCTCGGTTTTGTGCCTTTCGTCTATCTGGTTACACTCGTCGGCCATATCTATAAGATACTGCAACCTATCATCGGGATCGTCGAACATCTCGAAGTCGGCAATAATCTCCTCCTGAACTTTGTCCTGCATAATCTGTGTTTTATCGTTATATTTTTGTTTGTTTTCTTCTCTCTCTATTTCTGCTCGAAGACCTCCACCAGAGGCTCGGCCATTGCACCCATTGGGGGCTCCACCTCGGCCAATCTCGCCAGGGTGGGAACAAGCGAACAGGGATCGACCTTTCGCACCACCACGCCCTTGGGTATGCCCCAACCGCTAACGGACAGCAGGGCCTTGCGAGCATAGTTGTAGACTCCGCCCACACTACGTTTTGGAGCCACACCGTCTTCGCTCTTAACCTCTCTCCAACCGGGCATCAGCACCAATACGATGTCGGCCGAACGCTTGGGATAGAAACCCTCCTGCACGATCTCCGCAGGACCTGACTTAACACCTCCGCCCATCATATCGGCCTGCACTAATGCGTGCGAAATGCCGCCATATTGGAGCGCAAACTGTGCCAGACTGCGCTGCATAGCCTCCAAGTTCTCGCCTTTGGAGCGAATAAGGTCACGATTGAGCCATATCGAACGGTTGTCGTAGCCCAAAATCCAGTCGGCCTTGCCGTAGTTGGCGTGGAGGTAGGTTCCCGCCAGAAACATAAACTGCTCGACGTTGAACACTCCCGTCGCATTATCCTCCGAGAGCGACATTGCACCTCCGTCGGACGAGAGGGTCCACACCACACGACCGCCACATTGGGCGTTGATGAAGTGAATCATCTCGGCCAGAGTGGCATCGAGCCTGTATATCATATCCTCCCACTCGCGGGAGTCGGTGCCATAGATATTTGCCACACGGGCAGGGGCGTCGAAACAGATGGTGAGCACATCGGTCTGCTCGTCGCCACCCAGAGCGTTATAAATCACCGCCTCGCGGGCAAAGGCTGCCACCATATCGTTGGCCACATAGCTGCGCGACACACGCCTGAGGTCTTTCGAGCGGGGCCTGCCCTTCTGTTCCTCTTTGGTGAGCTGGTAGCTACTTGGGCGGGCCTCCACCACCCTCTCGTTGATGTAGGCCTCATCGCTCTTCGACAGCACCCAGGGGCGAGCCAAGCTACGCCTCCAAGCACCCTCGGTATTGTGAGTTTTCACCCACTTGGGCAGCTGGGCGATATATTTTGTCGAGGTGGTCCACTTAGCTCCGAGCGAGTCTACCCACCACACCTGCGTGGGGTTTGTTCCACCAAGGATAATGGCCGACGAAGGGTCGGTAGCCACAGCCACGCTCTTACTCTCGGGCAGGGCAGCCCTCAGTGCGTCGCCCAAGGTGGGCATCACCAGATTGACGTTCGACACCCTCGACTCCTGAGTGTCGCAATCGTAGCTGCTCGATTTGGGGTCGGCCACCACCCCCACTCGTGCACCCGTGGTAAAGTTCCACCACACGGGACCCACCACACCGCTCATCGAGGGTGTAGCACCCGTCGAGAGAGCCGCCAGAGCACCCTCGGTGGTTGGGGCAAACGAGTAGTAGGCGTAGTCATACCTCACTCCCTCGTCTAGCAACTTGTGCAGCCCCCCTTGGGTAAAGTTGTGCTCCAAGGGTGCAAGGTCGGAGGCCGAGAGTTGCGACACCACAACATTGACCACCAGACGTGGCTTTTCGACCGCAGCGGCACTCGCCACCACAGCCACAGCACAGAGTATCGACAAAAGAGTTTTTTTCATATATTTTCGTTTGTGTTAGCCGGCTTTCGGACAGTGCCGAAACAATCCTACAAATATAGCGACATTGGCTCGGATTTGCCACACCCACGGGCTATAATCTCACATTTTAGGCCATTTTTTGCGCCTTTATTTCTCGCCAAAACGGATCAACTCTTCGAGACGGGCGTTGGGTTTGCGGGCAGCGAGTTGTGCGGCGCGAGTTCTGACACTCTTGCAGTGGGCCTTGTAGGCCTCGCTATTGGGGTGCAGGGGCCTATGGTTGGCCATCGCAAGCAACTTGCGATACTCCTCGCCAAGGGTCATCACACCCTCCTCCACAAAGGCCTCCACAAACCTCTCCCACACATACTCTTCGGCCACCTCCGAGGGGTGGGCCATATCTTTGGCATAGTAGCGATAATCTCTCAGGTCGTCGAGCAGGATTTCGTAGGCGGGGAAGTAGTGAGCGTTTTCACACTCTCCGACCACCTGTTCCACAGCCACACGCAAGAGCGACTTCGAGAGCGAGTTGCCCTCCAAGCCGTCGCCCAGGTGTCGCACGGGGCTCACGGTAAATACCACCTGCTTACCCTCCAAGGGTCCTTGTAGGAGTGCTCGGAGCGAGTCACAAATCTCCTCGACCGACAACAGCCTACGGCAGAACTCCCCTGCGGGCATCTTGTGGCAGTTGGCCACCACCGCACCACCTCTCTCGTAGACCCACGCTGTTCCGAGCGTGAGCACCACCCAATCGGCTTTACGGAGCGCATCGCGGCCTCTCTCCACGGCAGAGTTGGCAACATCCAGAGCCTCGCTCTTCGAGGTAGAGGCCAAAAGGTCGGAGGTGTCGTACAAAAACCACACGTCGCCCCTGCTGCACAGCTCCTCCTCCGTAAACCTCTGCCCACGGGTAAGTCGGTCTACACACGAGGCTATCGACACGGGGTTGAACATCTCTCCCAGAGGGTTGCAGAGCGTTTCGACCCACACGCTGGCCAAATTGCGGGCCACCACCTCGGCAAAGCACGAGCCTATGGCCACTACACTCTCTCCCTCGCTCAGGAGCCTGCGGGAGCGTCGGATTTCTATTTCGGTACGAGTTTTCATAGCAAATCTATTTTTATGCAAAGGTAAAATAATTATCTTTGTGGGCACACACAAATGCTACGATAAATGATACTCAACCCCACTCCAAAGATAAACCTCGGTCTGGACATACTTCGCCGCCGAGAGGATGGTTTCCACGACATCGACACCCTGATGATTCCCTTCGGAGGTGTGAGCGACACCATCGAGATTCTGCCCACCGCCACTTCGGGCGTAAAGCTCGAAGTCGAGGGCCTCACAATCGACTGCGCCTCGGACCGCAACCTTGTGGTGCGTGCGTGGATGCTTGTGCGCGAGCGTTGCGGCATTGGAGGTGTTCACATCTCGCTCAAAAAGTCTATCCCCTTTGGTGCGGGACTTGGCGGAGGTAGTGCCGACGCTGCCGCCACCCTTGTGGGACTCAACGAGATATTTTCGCTGGGGCTGAGCAAAGAGGAGCTTGTGGCTATGGCCTCGCAACTCGGTAGCGACGTGCCCTTCTTCATCCACAACACCCCCACCTTCTGCCGCGGAAGGGGCGAGATTATGACCCCTGCCGAGATTGACCTGAGCGGCATTTGGTGTGTGGTCACCAAGCCCGACTTTGGAATCTCCACCGCCGAAGCCTATGCGGGAGTAACACCCCACGTTCCCGATGTGTCGTTGGAGGAGCGTCTGCGTCTGCCCCACAGCGAGTGGCAGGGTGCCATTGTGAATGACTTCGAGCACTCGCTCTTTGAGCGCCACCTGCCCCTGGTAAACATCAAGCGTCGTCTGCTTGCCAGCGGTGCTTTCTACGCCTCGATGTCGGGCTCCGGCTCGGCAATGTATGGCCTCTACGACCACCGCCCCGACTACTCACCCCTCTATGCCGAGGAGCAGGTGTTTGTGGCCCAACTGTAACACAAGAGTACCACCATAGAACAACAAAAGCGGAGTCCCATATTTGGAATTCCGCTTTTATTTTATCTCTCTTGGCACGCTCCCTTTAATCCAACACTCCGAGTCGGACGGTCAGGGGCTTATGGTCGCTCATAGGCTCATCGTGCGAGGCGTACTCCTTGACGGCAAAGTGCTCCTCCGAGGCCATAACGTAGTCGATACGGAAGAGGTTAAAGAGGCCCTTGAAGGTATGTTCCACACCACGGCCCTTCTCCACAAATGCGTCGAGCAAGTCGCACTTTCGGATGGTGCGATAGACATACGACTTGGGGGTATCGTTGAAGTCGCCCGCCATAATTACGGGATGGGGCGACGAGGTCACAAAGTCGGCCAGTTGGTCGGCCTGTGCGGCACGAAGGCGGTAGTTCTCCCTCATCTTGTCGGCCACACCGCTCAGTTTCTCCTGCGCCAGCGAGTCGCCCACAATGCGGTGGGTGAGGGTTGTAGCACGTTCGTCCTGACTTATACCGGTCGATTGGAGGTGGTTGTTTATCACCCTTACCGTGTCGCGTCCAACGCGCAGATCGGCCCACAGAGCCTTGTATTGAAGGCTATCAGCCGAGGCCACACCTCGACGCACAATGGGATAGGCACTCAGCAGAGCATAGCCCGAGCCCGTCTGCGACCCCTCATTTGCCAACTCGGCATTGACAAAATATCCATAAGGCAGACGCTTAACCTTCTCCTTAAATCGCTCGAAGTTTCTGTCGGCCGAGAAGTAGACCTCCTGCAACAAGACCACTTGTGGACTCTGGGTGTTGATCCACTCGGCCACTCGGTCGAAGTTAATCACCCCCTCGGGTGCATCTTCGTCACTGAAATTCATCACGTTATAGGTCACTACCACAAGGTCGTTCTTCTCGCGCGAAACATCTTCGGGTTTGGTGCTTATGTCGGAGCGGTAGAAAAGTCCCATACTTCCCGAGCCAATCAGCAACATTACCACGGGCACCACAAAGTATCTCTTCCACCTTGCGGCCCACCAGAAGGCACAAAACAGATTGGCCACCCATATAACCGGATAGAAGAGCCCCGCAAAGGCAAAGAGCACACTGCCACGAGGGTCTACCACACCCGCCAACAGCGAACACAGCAGAGCCACCACAGCCACAGCCGTAACAGCCAACATCACCGCATCGACAAGCCTGCCACCAATGGACACTTCGCCCTTGGTCGACTTGCGAGAGCCGCTTGCTCGCCTTGTTTCGTTTCTGTAATATCCCTCTCTCATAGAGCCCTCTGTTAGTACCAGATTTGTCCTCTCTTTTTCCAGTAGCGGAGCAGCAAGAAGCCCCACAACATACCGCCCAAGTGGGCATAGTGTGCCACACCTCCGCCCGACGAAGCAATGCCGGCAAAGAGCTCAATCACACCATAAATCACCACAAACCATTTGGCCTTCAAGGCGATGGGTGGAAACATAAGCATAATGGTATTGTTGGGGTGCAACATACCATAGGCGAGCAGAAGTCCGTAGACTGCACCACTCGCACCCACGGTCAGTGCCAAGCCGCCCTCGATGGCATTCACGCCCAACTGCATCAGACCCGCACCCACTCCACAGATGAGGTAGTAGGTCAAAAAGCGCTTGCTGCCCAAATCGTACTCAATCACCCTGCCAAACATCCACAGAGCAAACATATTGAAGAACAGATGGCTCAGGTTGGCGTGCATAAACATATACGACAACAGCTGATAGCAGCTCTCCAAGGGCATAGGCGAGCGGAGCGCAAAGGTCAGCTCGAACCACCTACCCATCGAAGGTGGCAACAGTATCTGTGTCAGGTAGACCAACACATTTACTATAAGCAGATTCCTCACAATCGGAGGCGTTGATGAACGATAATACATATCTTTTTTCTTTCTTCTGGTTTTATGCACCTTTTTGTAAAAAGCTGCACCAAAAACTTTTCTGAGATACTCACTGCGTTCGTATCTCTTACATTCCTTTGCTCTACCCTATGCCACGGCTCCAAATATCATCGCAGAAACAGGGCTTTGATATCGTCGGGCTCGACGAGTCTTACCACGGGCCTTCCGTCGTAGGTGAGGCTGCAATCCCTACAACCTTCGAGCGAGTCGAGCACGGCCTCCACCTCGCCCTCCGAGAGAGCCTTCGAGCCCCTGCTCCTCGACAAAATTGCTGCCAAACGCTCCTTGCGCTGACGCTCCGAAACACCGATGCCGTCCCTGAGCGAGTCGAGCATATCGTAGACCACATCTTCGATTGCACTACGCTCCACATCTGCGGGCAACGAGGTGAACTCCACCGTATTGCTATCCACAACCGAGAAGTCGAATCCGAAGTCCACAAACCTGTCGCGCTGCAACGTCATCAGCTCCACATCGTCGGCCGAGAGTACCATTCTTTCGGCAAACAGCAGAGCCTGACCCACCGACGAGCCACTGCTCAGCATAGCCATATAGCGCTTAAAGAGCAACACCTCTCGTGCCCTTGTCAGGTCCACAATAGCGAGCCTGCCACCCAGCGATGTAGCCACATAGCCACCCGCCAAATGTACTGCACCCTTGAAGTAGTCGCCACCCAGGTCGAGGCTGAGCTCCTGCTCGGCCACCTCTTCCACAGCCTCTCCGCCCTCGATAAACTCCATTATCGAGCTGTTGAACTCGCGCTCCAACTCACTCTCCTGCGAGGTTGGATAGGGGGCCATAAAGCTATCGGCTCCCGACTCGAAGCCGCCACCGGCCACGCCACCCTGTCGGGGTTTGGCCGTAAAGGGGTTATAGTTGGGGTTGAAGGTCGAGGCGGGCTCGTGCATCTGTCGCACCTGGGCCTGGTCGAACACGGGGATTTCAAACTCTCCCTCGTCCTCGAAGTCCATCATTGGCACCGCACCCGTCTTGGCAAGCGACTCACGCACTGCGGCATTTATGATCTGCCAAATCTCGCTATCCTCGCTAAATTTAACCTCGGTTTTCTGGGGGTGAACATTCACATCCACCTTGTCGGTATCGACCGTCAGGTAGAGGAAATAGGAGGGAAATACTCCTGCGGGTATCAGCTTTTCGTAGGCTGCCAGCACCGCCTTGTGCAGATAGGGGCTCTTGAAAAAGCGACCATTCACAAACAAGAACTGCTCCTTGTTGCGTTTCTTGGCACCCTCGGGCCTGCCCACAAATCCGCTAACCTTGACAATGGTGGTCGAGGTACCAACTTCGAGCAGCTGCGAGGCTATACTCTTACCCATAAGTGCTGCGATACGCATTTTGAGCGGAGCGACGGGCAGATTATAGAGCGGAGCATCCTCCTTGTAGAGCATAAAGGCCACCTCGGGGTGGCAGAGTGCCACGCGGGTAAACTCGGCCTTAATCTTGGCTGCTTCCTTCTCGCTGTCCTCGATAAACTTGCGCCTGGCGGGAACGTTGTAGAACAAGTTGCGCACCTTGAAGGTTGTGCCCAGAGGTGCTACCACCTGCTCCTGCGACACAAACTCGCCACCACGCATCACAATCCTACAACCGAGCTCATCATTCTCGGTACGGGTTGTAACCTCCACCTCGGCCACGGCGGCAATCGAAGCCAGAGCCTCGCCCCTAAATCCGAAGGTGTGGAGCTTGTAGATATCGTCGATGGAGCATATTTTGCTCGTGGCGTGCTTGTCGAACGCAAGTCTTGCATCGGCAGGGGTCATACCCTCGCCATTGTCGGTCACCTGCACCAACTCGCGGCCGTCGGCACGGAAATTAACCGTCACCAACGACGCACCTGCATCGACTGCATTCTCGACCATCTCCTTAACCACCGACGAGGCGTTTCCCACGACCTCTCCGGCAGCAATCTGATTGGCCACACTATCGGGCAAAAGGCGAATCTTCATTGTGTAGAATTAGAGGGTTTCGATAACAGACTTGATGAGCATTGCCATACCCACAATCAACAACAGAGCCAACAGCAGTCGGGTCTTGTTGCCCTTGCGCCTTGCGGCAATATCCTGCTCGGCACGGCGGGCACGCTGTTCGCTACGGGCCCTGAGAATGTCGCCGGGGGTATACTCCTTCTTCTCGTCCTCCCTGGGGGCGTGTCCGAGTTCCACACGACGCTGATTGCGAGCCTCGGCCTCCGCATCGTAGTATCGTGGATTGTAGCTAAATTGGCGTGGTTTGCGCCTGATAGATTGGCCTATTCCAAACATATTCGGGTCTGTTTTGAACTATCCTGTTAAACAAAAAAATTGCAGGTGGTCGCCCACTGAACGACCACCCACAAAAATAACGTATTTAACTGAAAAAATTGCGCATTCGGTCAAAAATATTCTGCTCGCCCTTGGCACCCTCCACCTTTTTGAAGTTGGGCTGGTCGGCAAGCTTTTCGAGCAGCTTTTTCTCCTCGCTGGTGAGCTTGGTGGGAATAACCACATCCACAATCACCAGAATATCGCCCCTGCCGTAGCCGTTCAGTTCGGGGATACCCTTGCCTTTAAGCCTGAGCACCTTGCCCGCCTGGGTACCGGGAGCAATCTTAATCTTGGCCTTCGAGTCGATAGTGGGAACCTCCACCTCGCCACCCAAAATGGCCGTGGTGACCGAGATTTTGAGGTTGTGCAACAGGTCGTTTCCGTCGCGTACCAACTCGGGGTTGTGCTCCTCCTCGATAACCACCAGCAGGTTACCATTCACACCACCGTGGCGTGCAGCATTACCCTTGCCGCTCACCGAGAGCTGCATACCCTCGGCCACACCCGCGGGGATGCGAATCTCCACAACCTCTTCGCCCCTCACAACGCCTTCGCCACGACACTTGCTACAAGGGTTCGAAATAACCTTACCCTCGCCACCACAAGTGGGACACACCCTCTGGGTCTGTGCCCTGCCGAAGAAGCTGTTTACGGTCTCGATGGTGTAGCCTGCGCCGTTACAGTTGGGGCAGGTCGAGAAGCTGTTCGAGTCCTTGGCACCACTACCGCCACAGGCGTCACAAGCCACCTGTTTGGCAATCTTAATCTTCTTGGTACAACCCTCGGCCACCTCTTTGAGCGAGAGTTTAACCTTCACCCTCAGGTCGGAGCCACGGTTTACGCTACGCTCGCGCTGACCGCCACCTCCAAAGCCACCAAAGCCGCCACCAAAGTGGCCGCCAAAGATGTCGCCAAAGTTGCGGAAGATATCCTCCATCGAGAAGCCGCCACCAAAGCCGCCATAGCCGCCACCTGCTGCGCCACCGTCCATACCTGCGTGGCCAAATTGGTCGTAGCGAGCCCTCTTGTCCTCATTGCTGAGCACATCGTAGGCCTCGGCAGCCTCCTTGAACTTCTCCTCGGCCTCCTTGTCACCGGGGTTCTTGTCGGGGTGATACTTCACCGCCGCCTTTCGGTAGGCTTTCTTTATCTCCTCAGCGCTGGCACTCTTCTCAACACCCAGCACCTCATAATAATCTCGTTTCGCCATTTTTTCTTCTCTTTCGTTGTCGCTTTTTTGCAAAAAGCTCCGCAAAAACTTTTCTTTTGCGACTTTTTGTAAAAAGTCGCCCAAAAACTTTTCTGAGATACTCACTTCGCTCGTATCTCTTACTGTCTTTGCTCTACCCTATTTCTTATAGAGCTTATTTGACTTAGGACTTTTGACGTTCGACCCTACTCTCCCACTACCACTTTGGCGTAGCGGATAACCTTCTCTTTGAGTTTGTAGCCCTGCTGTACCACGTCGATAATCAGGCCCTTCTTATCCTCACCCGCGGGGAACTTGGCCACCGCCTCGTGCAAATCGGTATCCAGGGGCTGACCAACGGCCTCAATACGGTTCACGCCCTTGGCCTTCAAAGCCTCGCACATCTTGTGCTGAATAAGCTCCACACCCTCCTTCACCGAAGCCACGTCGGTTGAGGTCTGCATAGCCGCCAAAGCGCGCTCAAAATCGTCCATAACGGCCAACATCGACTTGATAACATCCTCGCCACCACTCTCAATCAAATCCATCTTCTCTTTGAGGGTGCGCTTGCGGTAGTTGTCGAACTCGGCACTCAGACGCATATATTTGTCTTTCCACTCGGCAGCCTCATCAGCCACCGCTGTCGTTTTGTCAGTCTCTCCAGCCTGTTCCTCTGCCACATTGTCAGCCTCTTCGCAATTCTGGGTTGCCTGCTGATCGTTCAGCTCGGCCTCTGCTGCGCCTTTAACCTCTTGGTTTTCAGCGGCATTTTGTTCGTTCATATTCTTGGTCATATCTCTATTTGTTTTGTTTCTTACCCTTAATTGTTCAAAATGTGTGCCGAGCACTCCGGGCTCCCTTTTACTGACACTCCGGGACCACAACGCCCACTCCCTTTCGACAAACAAAACGCCCGACGTTTATCGGGCGTTTTGAAATGTTGTCAAGCAGACTGATGCTCTTACCTACCAGCAGTAGCACGGGTTGCAAGTACAGCCACAACAGTGGTGCTTGCGGGGTTGAGCATTTTCAGACCCTCGTAGTTGAGGTCGCCAACGGTGATGGTTTTGCCAACACCCAGCTCGGTGATGTCTACTACGAGCTCGTCGAGCAAGTTCTCCTCCAAGCCCGAAACCATAAGTTTACGACGAGCAATCTGGAGTTTACCACCGGCTTTAACACCCTCCGAGTTACCAACAACTGCAACGGGAATCTCGATAGCAACGGGTTTGCCCTCTGCTACGCGGAAGAAGTCGATGTGCAGACAGTAGTCTTTTACGGGGTGGAACTGAGTCTCGCGCATTACGCCTTTCTCAATCTGGCCGTCGATGTTGAGCTCTACGATGTACGATTTGGGAGTGTAGAGGAGCTTTTTAGCCTCCGAGGTCTCGATTGCGAAGTGGATAGCCTCGCCACCGTTGCCGTAGATAACGCAAGGAATCATACCCTCGCGACGGATGTCTTTTGCACCTTTCTTACCAAAGTTGTCGCGTTTTACGCCCTGAATCTGAATAGTTTGCATTGTGTTTTGAATTTAATTGGTTAATGTATGTTACTTGGGCGACACTCAGCCGTTCCTCATGCAAATCTCGGAGGCCCCATAGTCGCTTGCGGGCGCAAAGGTACTATTTTTTTTCGTTACGCCAAAAAAATGGGGCGGAAAAGATACCCGCCCCACAAGTTTTGTCATCGCTGCAAAGTTGTTCTATTTCAGCAACTCGGCCAACTTCTCAGCCACCTGCTCGCCACGCAAATTGCGGGCCACGATGGTACCCTCCGAGTCGATCAGGAAGTTCGAGGGAATCGAGCCTACGCCATAGAGGGCAGCGTTGGGCTCCTGCCAGTATTTCAGGTTGGTCACGTTCACCCAGTTCATACCCTTGTTCTCGATGGCACGCAGCCAGGGCTCTTTGGTCTTGTCGAGGCTCACGCCATAGATCTCGAAGCCCTTGTCGTGATACTCTTTGTAGGCCTCTACCAGGTAGGGGACCTCGCCCATGCAGGGACCGCACCACGATGCCCAGAAGTCCAACAGAACATATTTGTTCTTGGCCACCACGTCGCTCAGCTTGATCATATTGCCCTCGGCATCGGGAGCCTCAATGTCGGTGTAGGGTTTGCCCACAGCCACGCGGATGAGGGCCTCGGCGCGCTCAGCCAACTTAGCCACCTCGGGCATAGCTTTGTACTGCTTGGGCAGCTCGGCGATTGCGGCCTGCATCTCCTCGCCGGTCATCTCGTAGCTCTTCTGGCGGAGCATATACATCACACCGTAGAGGTTGTCTTTGTTCTCCTCATAGAGTCGCTCCATCTCGGCCTCGTAGTAGGCGATAAGCTCCTCGCGGGGGGTACCAGCCACCTCACGTTTCACCACCTCGTCGTTCAGAGTCCTCATCTGGGTGTTCACGGCATTTGCAGCACCGCCCTCGATTACGAGGTCGTCGCTGGTACCGGTAACTTTAATGGTGGTCACGTCGTCGCCATAGACCTGCGCGATGTAGCCATACTCCTGAGGGGTGTCGGGAGTGTCGATGCGCAACAGACCCGAGAAGGGGTGCTCGCTGGCATATTCGAGCGAGAAGTTGCCGTCGGTGGTCTCGACCTCCACCAGAGCGTCGCCGCGCAGATTGGTCAGAGCCACCACACCGCTATAATCGTTCAATACGCCCTCGATGGTGTATACTTTCTGATTGTTGCACGCCACCATACCCAGCGCTGCAAGCATAATAATGAGTTGTTTTTTCATAGTGTTATCGTTTTGTTTGGTTTAAATTTTCCTTTTGGCAAAGATAGCAAACTTTTCTTCTTTTTGTCGCTTTTTTGCACCTTTTTGTAAAAAGCTGTTTTCTCTTTGTCGCTTTTTGTAAAAAGCTCCGCAAAAACTTTTCTAAGATACTCACTGCGCTCGTATCTCTTACTGCCTTTGCTCTACCCCATTTTACTACTCTTCAAGACGGACTATATGGATCTCCTCGCCCTTAGCGTCAAAAGCGTCGGTCACCTCGGGGAGCGCCACCTCCACACGGAAGGGCGAAGCGACAATCAGCGTGTCGCCCACAATCCTCACGTCGCCCTCAGTGGGTTCCTCGGAGAATGTGATACTGCCGGTCTGCTTGGTTCTATCAACATAGAGAGCTCCCTCGGGATTGGTGCATTTGACCACGCGGATGGTAGTCATGTTGAGCTGCTCCACAATCGGAGCAAGCCACTCTTGGCTCTTTTTCGACTCGCCTATGGCAAGTGCAAGTGTGGTGAGCGAAGTGGCAATGGCCACCGCCATACCTATGGTGAGTATTATACTGCTTGTTTTCATCTTCTTGCTGCTGTTTTATTGTTGTTTTTCAAATAGTCGGGCCAACTCGTCGGGAGTGATGCCCAAGATTCTCATTCGCTCGAAGAGCGGTGGTAACTGACTCTCCAAGAACTCCCTACGGCTCTCTTGGAGCGCTTTTGCGGCGGCACCCTCGGCCACAAAGTAGCCTATACCCCTCTGCGAAATGATTACCCCGTCGCGTTGCAGTTGGTCGTAGGCCCTCATCACCGTATTGGGATTGACCTGCGACTCCACGGCCAACTCGCGCACCGAGGGGATACGGTCGCCCTCGCGCCACTGGCCAAGGATTATGCGGTCGGCAACCAGATTGCA
This sequence comes from Tidjanibacter sp., assembly GCA_045634145.1. GTDB lineage: Bacteria > Bacteroidota > Bacteroidia > Bacteroidales > Rikenellaceae > Tidjanibacter. Next base: position 18,417 of record JAZQZS010000023.1, read on the forward strand.
GATGTGTTGCCAGATGGGTTTGTTGCTGCTAAACTCCATAGCACTACCTCATTTGGTGTTCACGAAACCTGAAATATCCTGCCGTAATCATCACCACGGGCCACCACAAGTCGCCCGCCAACGCTGCCACTCGACCCAACGAAACATTGTTGTGGTACATCACCGAGCTGTTTCCCTCGGTAAATACCGACACAAGGTCGGCCGAGGTGAGCATCAGGAACGTGGGCCTCTCCTGCAACCACATCATACTGTCGGCCCTCAACAATATCGTGGAAATAAGGCCCGTAATTGTAAAGAGGCAGGCCACCAACATAAAGTTCTTCATTGGGCTGTCCTTCGACGACGAGCAGGCAAAAATCATCATCGAGCCGACAATGAGGGCGGTGCTGATGGTGTTCCACCAGATGCCAAACCAGCTACCCACGCCCACGGGGGAGTAGTCCGGACTCTCCACATACGGAGCAACCAAGCTGGCCGCAACCTCAATGATGGCACAGATAATCAGTGTCGAAACAATGGTATTCACCACCGCAAAGGTGTACTTTTCGCCCTGTGTGGCGGGCAGAGTGAAGGCCACAATCTTCTGCTTGGTCTGGTAGTAGGGCGCAAAGCTCATTTTGGCCATCAGCAGGGGGAAGAATATCGAGCTGAAAAACACAACAAGCTCGAAGAAGTACATATCGTGATTCACGACGGTAGACAATACCGAGAAGGCCAAGAGTAACACCCCGCCTGCAAGCAAAAGCAGATAGAGGCGACCATTTTCGATGTAGTGTTTGCGGAAAAGCATCGCAAGGCGACGCATAGAAAATCTATTGCTCATAGTGTAATCGGTGCTTTAACGGGTTAATAACTCTACTATCTCTTTGCGGGCCGTGCGGGCGGCATTGAAGAGCAGCTCGATGTCGATGTTGCTCTCGCAGTCGGAGTCGTTCGGAGCCACCACCGAGTAACCACCAATGGAGCTCTCGGCATAGAGCGCCCCCTCGTTAGTGGGGCGATGCTCAAAGCAGAGCCTCTGGCTGATGATGTCGGTGGGTGCGTCGATAACCAACCCCAGATTGTCGATCATCACTATGTGGTCGATAAGGTTCTCCACATCCTTCACCTGATGGGTGCAGATGATTGCCGTGCGCTCGGGTGTGGCCCAAGCCGCCAAGAGTCGGCGAAATACACCTTTGGAGGTAATATCGAGTCCGTTAGTGGGCTCATCGAGCAACAAAAGGGGCGTGTTGCAAGCCAAAGCAAATGCAATAAAGGCCTTTTTGCGCTGACCCATAGACATTGCTCCAAGGCGAACTTTGGTGTCCACCTCAAAAGCGTTCAACGCCTCGACCAACTGATTGCGGTCAAAGTTGGGATAGAATGGTGCTGCACCTTTGGCATACTGACCGATTGTGATGTTGGGCAGAGTGAACTCCTCGGGAACCACCACCATTTGGCCCAGCTGCTCAATGCGACGCTCCCCCGAGGGGTGTCCCGCAACCAACACGCAACCATCCAAGGGCGAGAGCATACCACAGATTAATTTCAGCAGAGTACTTTTGCCCGTGCCGTTTGCACCGAGCAGACCTACAATGTGCCCCTCCGTAAGGGAGAGCGAAAAGTTGCGAAACAACCACCCGCCACGTCGATAGGCAAACTTAATCTTCTCAATTGTAACCATACCTTTATTCTGTTTTGGTGTATTAGTGCATTAGTACACTACAAAGGTATAGATAATTTTTTCACTTCCAAATTTTTTTGTGATTTTTTTGTGATTTTTTTGTGATGGATTGTTTTGCGACTTTTTATAAAAAGTCGCCCAAAATTTTTCTAAGATACTCACTGCGCTCGTATCTCTTACTGCCTTTGCTCCACCCCATTAGGATTAGGTAGAGTTGTGAGCTAACTACATAATAAGAGGTACAACAAAGTTATATGGGAAATACACACACCTCGGAGCAGAACAAAAAAATCGCCCCGAACTATGCGTTCGGAGCGATTTCTGTGCCCAGGACAAGAGTCGAACTTGCACGGCCAAAACGGCCACTACCCCCTCAAAGTAGCGTGTCTACCAATTCCACCACCTGGGCTTAAAATAAGGAACTTGGGTAAGGCCGAAGCCCCATTCTCCCAATTTCCTTCACTAACCTAAAACTACTAACCTAAATGAACCTTAAAAACTTCACCGCAAAGGTACGAGTAATTTTTGATTTTGCAAATTTATTAAAAAAATTTAATAATCGCTTAACATTGAAATCACTTCTACCCGTTTGGTAAAGCGCAACAAAAGTACACATAATTTTCTAACCTCCAAACTTTTGACCACAAAAAAACGCAAAAAAATTGACAAAAATAAATTTTGTCTAAAATGCTCTCGCTCGGCATAGCAAATAAATTTGCTCTGCCCTCGCTTACTCGCATTTGCGAAAATTGAAAATTACAGCCAACAGCCTCCCAAATCACCCCAAACTCTCCAAACTCCTTTATCTCCTTATTCTCCCTAAACTCCCTAAAAACATTCCCCTTCTAAGTTAGAGGGGTGTCGCTTTGCGACGGGGGCGTGTGTTTTGCCGTCGACCGTCTTGCCACGACTCGGCTTTTGCCGAGGCGGTTGGCATCTACCGCTTTTTGTTTTTGTACCTTTTGGTGGCAAAAGGTACCCAAAAGCCACTGCGATGCATTTCGGCGGGGTGTGGGGAGTTGGTGTCTAAAACAAACGCACCACAAAGGTCGGCCCCATTCGGGCGTCTTTGTTTCTTAACGCCCCCAACACCCCACACCTCCCTCCGCCTGCAATGCGGTCGCAGATTTTTTGCCACTAAGAATTAAACTTTTTGAAAATAAAACACTATATTTGTTACTGAATTGCGGAATACGCAATTTTTTAGATGGCATTTAGGCTGTTGTTCTGTTAAGTAAAACGACCAAATTATAGTACAGACGGACAATAGGCACAC
>JAZQZS010000024.1:0-2601 GCA_045634145.1 Tidjanibacter sp.
GTGGTGTCTGGGTTCTTGTGGGTTCTTATGAGTTCTTGTGGGTTCTTATGAGTTTTTTTTAAAAAAAAAGTACCTATCAGAACCTATTAGAACCCACCCCATTAGAACCTACCAGAACCCATTAGAACCCATAACAATAATAATACTCTCTCTCTTGATATAAGGGAATTTAAGGAATTTAAGGAGATTAGAGAGAGAGAGATAATCCCTAAATTCCCTAATCTCTCTAATCTCACTAATGAGTTAAGATGGGTTCTGATAGGTTCTGATGAGTTCTGATGGGGATTTTTTTTTTGAGGGCCTCCCCAAAAGAACCCACCCTCCCTACAAGAACCCACCAGAACCCACAAGAACCCATTACTCACTACTAATTACTAATTACTAATTGTTATCTGTTTCTTGCTTGCTTTGCTTTTTATAGGGTTTTGCAAGCAAGCAAGAAAGCAAACTTACACATCAACCATGTACCGATTCACCTTGGAGCGTTATCGTGGGCGAGGCTCACGCTACGCATGCCCGCAGTGTGGGCGCAAATACTCATTCACACGCTATGTCGACACCGAGAATAACAGCTACGTCGCAGACAACGTCGGCAAGTGCAACCGCCTCGACAAGTGCGGCTACCACTACAATCCTCGCCAATACTTCCTCGACCACCCGTGGCTCAACGAACGTCCTCAACACCTCTACAACTCTCCGCCTCAGCCACGACCAAAGCCACAACCTCAGCCCCGCACCGAGCCGAGCCAAGAGGCTGAAAATCGGGGTTTTGGCCTTATGCCCCGAACACTCGTTGAGCGTTCGTTGGCGCTCGACTGCGACTATAAGAGGTGGCTACGCAGTGTTGCGGGCGAGGAGGCTGCCAAGAGACTTATCAGCGACTACAAAATAGGGGGTTGCATAGATGAGACGACGGGCCTCGATGCTGCGGTATTCTGGCAGGAGGATATCAACGGAGATTTTCGCACGGGAAAGATTATGAACTTCGACCCCACAACCGGCAAGCGCCTAAAGGGCGAAAAGAGTGTTGTGAACTGGGCACACGCACTTCTACGTCAGGAGGGTGCTCTGCCCGAGGGGTGGGAGCTACGGCAGTGCCTCTATGGCGAGGCGTTGCTTAAGCAGCGACCACAAGATGTCGTGGCCCTTGCCGAGGGCCCTAAGACTGCGCATATAGGCTCGTTGCTTATGCCCGATATGGTGTGGTTAGCTACCGACTCGATGATGGGCCTCAGCCATGAGCGACTACAACCTCTTGCAGGGCGTAGGGTGGTGCTCTTTCCCGATGAGGGGCGTGGCTTTAGGGAGTGGAGCGAGCGCATAGTGCCCATCGCCCAGAGCGTGGGTTTCGACTACATAGTCTCGGACTTTATGGAGCGCATTGCGCCCAATACGGGTGGCGATATCGCCGACCTCTTAGCCTCAGGTTAGTAGCTTCGTGAGCCAAATATGGCGGTGCCTATGCGCACCATCGTAGAGCCATATTCGAGGGCAATGGGGTAGTCGTCCGACATGCCGATAGAGAGGGTGTCGAACTCAGGGCCAAAGAGGGGTTTTAACTCATCGTAGAGCGACTTAATAGTCTGAAAGTCACGGCGTATGACGGCCTCGTCGTCGGTGTTTGTGGCAATGGTCATAAGACCACGAATACGCACGTGTGGCATAGCGCTGAGCGTGCCCGAGGCTATGTAGGAGCGTAGCTCGTCAATATCCCAACCCGACTTGCTCTCCTCCTGGGCCACGTGTGCCTCCAAAAGGCAATCAATCGTACGGCCACAGCGCTCTGCCTGCCTCTCAATCTCGGCCACGAGGCGGTCGGAGTCTACCGAGGCGATAAGCGAGACGAATGGTGCGATGAGCTTGACCTTGTTGGTTTGCAGATGGCCAATCATCGTCCAGACGATATCTTTAGGCAGTGCCTCAGCCTTTGCTGCAAGCTCCTGTGGACGGCTCTCGCCAAATAGTCGGTGGCCAGCGTTGTAGGCCTCGAGGATATGTTCTGCAGGGTGAAACTTCGACACCGCAACAAGGCTAACACCCTCAGGCAAGGTCGACTTAATCTTCGTTAAACGCTCGTTAATAGTCATGGTTGTGCTACGTTTTGTTGGGCAAAATTATAAATTCTTAGGCAATGATACAACTATTTCAAAATAAATTTGTATCTTTGAGAGATTTTATGAAATAATAGTGATTAAATAACCTAAAACCTAAGTATGAAAAGATTTTTTAAAGCGCTTGCCCTCGTTGGGCTCTTCTTGGGTAGCGTGGCTACGGCTGACGCTTGTACCAACTTTATCGTAACACGTGGTGCCTCAACCGATGGCTCGAACATGGTAACCTACGCTGCCGACTCTCACGGCCTCTACGGTGTGCTTTATAGCTACGTTCCAAGCCGTAAGCTCGCAGAGTGGATGGATGTAACGGAGTGGGATACTGGTCGCTACATCGGCCAGATTCGCCAGGCTTCTGAGACATTCCGCACATTGGGTAACTCTAACGAGCACTCGTTGTTCATCACCGAGACAACGTTCGGTGGCCGTCCAGAGCTCGAAGACCCTAAGGGAGGTATCGACTACGGCTCACTCATCTACATCACTTTGC
>JAZQZS010000025.1:0-168741 GCA_045634145.1 Tidjanibacter sp.
CCGAATTGTGGTTGATGACCAGCCTAAGCAAAGCTACCCACAGGCTCACAAGGTGGATGGACGTGACCACGAGTTTAGGTACCTGGATGTTGCGGGTTATGAGTGGTACAGGGAGAGGTACTATAATGGCGTGACCATCACTCCTCCCACCGAGTAATGTGTAACCTTCGGGGTTAGCCCCCCCCAAAAAAAATGATTAGATACGAAAAAGGCAGACAAATTGGTGTCTGCCTTTTTTGTTGCTTTGGGCTGTCTTTGTTTGCTCGTTTTGTAGAGGTGAAATAGGGGAGAGGATATCCAGCAAAATGCTAAATACTTTTTTTGAGGGAGCGTTTATTACAATTTAACCGCCCACCATACCATCCAAGATAGCAATAAAGTCTACTCCAACTAGCTAGCTGGTGTGCGACCTTTGGCTCGGCTTGATTTGCCGTCCCAGATTGCGGCAGGAACGCTCATCTTGATGTTGAATGCAACGTTACACGGGCTGTAAGGGGAATAGTGCCGTCCTTGCGTGTTTCATTTGTTCGCCCGTAGAACAAAATTCTGAATGTACTTTTCATCTGACGTGGTTTTTATGGCTTTACACCGATTTGTCTTGCTGTTAAAGCATAGGTAAACCACAGACAGAAGATGCTCGTGGGCAATTCTCGCGAATTTTTATTTACACCCCCGGCCCCTGGAAGGGGAGTATTGGGGTCGCTCGTGGCGAATCTCTTCTTCGCAGGATACAAAACAAAAACGACAGCTAAATTGCTGTCGTTTAATGTTTTGGAGCGGAAAACGAGACTCGAACTCGCGACCCCAACCTTGGCAAGGTTGTGCTCTACCAACTGAGCTATTTCCGCATTATCTTCGGGCGATTAACCCGTTTTGCGAGTGCAAATATAGTGGGTTTTTCGTTCCCCGCAAAAAAAATCGAAACTTTTTTTACTTTTTTCGATTTTTTCTACCCCAAACGTGTGTCAGCTATCGGCACTTTTTCCCTCATTATTCCTCCGATGTGGCTGTCGGTACGACCACAGTACTATTCCGATACCCACAAAAACCACCAAGGCCAGCAGCACCGTGGGGAGGTTGATGGTGTCGAGGCGCATAATGGCCGAGAGCGCAATGGCCGCCACGGGTTGCAGGTAGCTGAATATGCTCGTGCGGAAGGGTTCGATGTGTCGCAGCGAGTAGTTGTAGAGGGCGTTGGGCAGGTAAGTGAGGAAGCACAAAACCACCACAAACGATATCAGACCGCGGTGGTCCCACACTCCAAAGTCGGTCGTAACGGCCTTTGCCACGCCAAATGGGAGCACAACTATCGTGGCAATGGCATAGACCCACAGCAGCACCGTGGCGACGTTATATTTGCCCAGCAGTCGTTTCAGAAAGACCGTATACATTGCGGTGGAGACCACAGCACAGACGATCAACAAGTCGCCCTCGGTGGTGGCGGTGGCGCGCGAGGAGTGGTCGCCCATAAGGATTACTGCAATGGCTCCCGAAAGGCCTATGATTAGTCCCACAACCCTCGCGGGGGTGAGTCGGTCGATGCCCTTGATGACCGAGAGAATCAGTACCACCAGAGGCCCTACGGCGTTGATTATGGAGCCGTCTACGGGCGAGGTGCGCGAGAGTCCCATCATTAGTGAGCCCTTGTGGAGTACGCCCAGAAGTAGGGCAGCGCCTATGAGGGTGGGGATATCTTTGCGCTCCACACGTTCGACCTTGCCTCCAATGGCGGGAATGAGGGCAAAGAGGGTGGTGGCCAAGAGCGCCGCAGCAAGCAGCACTATGGGCGGAAGATAGTGTGGCAACAGAATGTGGTAGAGAGGGTAGTCGGTGGCCCACAAGAGGTTACATACAATCAGAGCGATGTAGGGTAGGGGCGAAGAGGTATGTAGAGGTTGCTGTGCCATAGCTGTTGTGTGGTTGAGTGGGGGCGCTTGTGACAGATGCAACATTTGTGCCTATTTGCGGGGTGTGGAAAACAAAAAGAGGAACAAGAATCCGAAAGCATCTGCCTTCGCTCATCTTATTCCTCTCTTACGTTGAGCCACCGAGACTCGAACTCAGAATGACAGAACCAAAATCTGCAGTGTTACCATTACACCATGGCTCAATTAGCGCTCTAAAAGCGAGCGCAAAGATAATAACTTATTTTGAAACTCCAAACAAATCGCCAGCTCATAATTGCCGCCGTGGCAAAAGTGGCGGTGTCGGGAGGGTTAGAAAATCGACTCTTTGGTCTCCGAGGTGAGTAGTTCGAGGGCCTTGATTCCCATCACGGAGTTGCCCTTGGCGTTCAGGCGCGGGCTCCACACCGCCACCGAGTACTGCAAGGGGTAGATGGCCACGATGCCGCCCCCCACACCACTCTTGCCGGGGAGTCCCACAAGATAGGCAAACTCGCCCGCCTCGTCATAGAAACCGCACGTCTGCATAATGGCATTTATGCGCTTAACCTGCGACGAGGTGAGGGTTATGCCGGCGTAGTCGAACTTGCGACGGTGGTTGGCAAAGGCCAAAAATGCCAGCGAAAGCTCGCAGCAGCTCATCTCTATCGAGCACATCAGACAGTATAAGTGGAGAATCTTCTCGATGTCGTTTTCGATGTTGCCGTGATATTTCAGCAGGTTGGCAATGGCGGCGTTCAGGTAACCATTTTCGCGCTCCGATGTGGCCACTTGGGGGTTGTAGTCGATGGTGTCGTTTCCGGCTACGGCACGCACAAAATTTAGGAAATCCTCCTCGGGGTTTTCGAGGTGCGAGAGCAGTATGTCGGTCAGCACTATGGCTCCGGAGTTGATGAACGGATTGCGGGGCTTGCCGCTTTCGAGCTCCAAGTGGAGCAGAGAGTTAAAGGCCGTGCCCGAGGGCTCTTTGCCCACTCGCTTCCACAGCTCGTCGCCCTTGATCGACAGACACATAGCCAGCGCAAAGACCTTCGAGATACTCTGGATCGAGAATCGGGTGTCGGCCTGCTCGATGGAGGCTGTTTCGCCATAAATCGTGTGTATGCACATACCGAATTGGTCGGGGTTTACTTTGGCCAATTCGGGTATGTAGTCGGCCTGTTTGCCCTCTTTGGCGTAGGGCAAAATCTGTTGATAAATATCTTCGATTATTTTCAGATAGTCCATCGTGTGTGGTTGCTGTAAATTTACTCCTCGTAGGGCGTGTGGCACAAATAGAACGAAGTCCAAAGCATATAAACCGACTTGGAGTGGCCCTCGATGTAGATGTATTTGTGGCCTTCGGGTACGGTGTAGTATACTTTCCACTTGCCGCTCTTGATGTCGCCATCGGGGGTGAGTTTTACATCCTTTTTGCCTGGCTCGGTGCTCGAATATACCTTTATTTGTTCTTCATCATCGTCGTAGTAGAGGCTATACCACATCTCCAAGTGGTGAATGTTTTCTACGGGGGTAATGGTGTAGATATACCAGTTGTCGGCAATGGGTTGTGTTTTGTCGGATTTGAGGAATTGAATGTTCCTATATTTGACTTTCAGGTCGTAGCAAGCGGCCTCATACTCCACGTTTGCGTCGATGTTGTCGGACATAAAGCGGTACGAGAAGCCCGTTTTCTGCAATTCGGGCAATACGATTATCAGCGACGAGGGCTCGTTGCTAATAAGGGCGTGACCTTCGGCGGGAATGGGAATTGCGTAGAAGGTGTAGGTGGCTGCACCCATTGCGGTGCTCGATTTGGCGGTCCAGGTACCGTCGCCATTGTCGATGGTTTCGGCTTCGGTCTCGAAGGTGTCGCCCTCGACAACATACCAACACTTGTAGCCCGAGGCGTTTGCCACACCTGTCCACGTTACATAGAACTCATCTGCGGGGGTGTTGACCGTGTAGGCCAAATCGCTGATGCTCTCAACATCGCCCGTTATGGCAGCCTCGACGGTGACGTTGCAGGTGGCGGTCTTGGCTCCGTCAGTAGTGGTTACGGTGATTGTGGCGCTGCCCGCAGCAATGGCGGTAATTTTGCCCGTAGAGTCTACGCTGGCCACCTCAGGTGCACTCGTACTCCACGCAACGCTCTGGTCATCGGCATTGTCGGGTGTGATGGTGGCAATGAGGGTGTATTGTTCGCCCTCGGTGAGGGTCAGTTGCTCTTTGTCGAGGGCCACCGACTCCACGTTGATAGCATCTTCGGGGGGAATGGAAGGCTCTGGCTCGGGAGGGGTGCAACCATAGCCACAAGCAAATGCGGCAGCAATCATCAAGATTTGTGTAAAGCGCTTCATAATATCTGATTTTTTGGTTATTGACGTGCGATATTTCCACAAATGTAACCAATAAAACCCTAAGTTGCAACGATTGTGCCCAAAAAAGAGAGCAAAGCGGTGCTTTGCTCTCTCACATACTCTTGTCCTTAGGAATTAATACTCATCTTCGTTAAAGAAAAAATACAATTCCTGTAAATGGTTAATAGTCAGTAATTTAGTTAATAAATAGTTATTGATTGGATAACTAATGGATAACTTTGATTACCATTATACACCTGGTTAATTTATTGATTATTAGTTGCTTAATAAATGTTTTTTTAAATTGCTTTCGACAAAGTTAAATACAATTTTAGTAAAAAGCAAATCACAACCTAGTCAGTAGTTTGATAATAGTATTCCAAATCTTTTCCTTTGAGATTGTCTATACACCATTGGTCTAACTGTTGGTATAGTTCTTTATACAAATTGTAAAACTCTTCATTGACCTCAAACCATCTGAACATCTTCCAATTTAAGACCATACACAACTCAGTGATGTATTCGCAATTGTTTTTCCACTCTTCAAAAGATTGTTTGTATGTTGATTGTATTGCATCCTTATCAAATCGTTCCGCAATACTGAAATCAATATAAAACGAAGTCTTAACCTTATAACCAGTTTGTTCCTCAATATTCCAATTCTCCAATATCATCTTATTCTTTTTTTTATTGCATTTAAAAACTCTGTTTTGATTGGTATTACAATCTCTTTATTGCATTTGTCGCAACATCTACCTTTTTGAACTGGTTCTGCACAATGACCATAATCCGATATGTGTTCTCCACATAAACAGCAAATAGCATCTTCCTTCATAATGATTAACTTTTAAATGAATTTGACTTTGATTTTTCTTAATGTATTGACACTTGTTCCAGTGATTTGTTGAATATTCCTCAATGATATACCTTTCTTCAAAAGTGTTATTTCCTTGCTGTACTCGTCTTTGTAGTTGCTGTCGGATTTCCGATAACCAACAGGTCTTCCTATGTTTATACCATTCTTTCTACATCTTTCGATGTATTGTTTCTGACCTGATTGCATTCTTTCTCTAATCGTTTGTCGTTCCATTGACGCAATCTCCAATAAAATTGTTGTGATCAATGACGTTATCGGATTCGGTTTTCCGTCAGAGTCTAATGTTTCAAGATTGTAGTTCTTGATGAATAAACTTACTTGATGTTCGTTTAGAATCTGTATAACCTTCAATGATTCGAGAGTATTTCTACCCAACCTTGAAACCTCCAAACAAACAACTCTACTGATGTCATTTTTCTTGATGAATTCAATCATTTGTTGCAGCTCTGTTCTCTCCTCAAACGATTTTGCACCTGAAATCTTATTGACAAATACATTGACAACTTCCCATCCTACCTTATTGCAATACTCCTGCAACTCATTGATTTGTCGTTGATAATCTTGTCTATCTGTACTGACTCTACCTAATATTACTACCTTATCCATAATATCTAAACTTTATATTTATAAATAACAAAAAGTTGTCCGAATACAGAGATTCGGACAACTTTCACTTTTTTATTTTGAAACGACTGTTTACATAGTTAGCAATGTATTATATATATATTATCAGTGCTGAGTAAAGTGCCGTTTCGAAATTTATATATTGAGAATCAATTGGTTGCGGTGTAAAATATGTCAAAATGCACAAAATCCGATAGTATGCGGTTCTGCACGAGTAAAATGCCGTTTCAAAATATGTTCATAAGTAATTACCAATAAAAAAAGAACTCTAATCGAGTTCTTTTAATTGCAATCCTAAATCCTTTATAATACTGTCACATACATATTTGATATTGTATTCCGTTATCCTTTTCTGGAAATGATTATATTCCAATCTATAATAAAGCAATTTATAATTAGAATTATCCCTGATTTTCCTGAACCACTCAGACATACACGGAATTGGTATTTCCGACTCACCAAGTTGTTTTGTATAGTAATCATCCCGCAAACCAAATAATAATACGGCAGAATATTCTGGAAAATATAATTCAACAGTTACATCTGTATTGCCAACTTTAATTATTGCATTAGGTTCTATAACAACATCTGTTTTGCTTTTAAGTTGTTTGATTATAGCATCAACTGTCCCTTTCTTATACATTCTCAAATCTAAATCAGTAATATCGAAGAACTCTTCCATATCAGGTGTAATCTTGGTAGGCAAATTATATTTCTTAATGTATTTCAATAATGTCGGTTTTGACACACCCATTCTTTTTGCATATGCGTCCAATGTATATTGTGTACTTATTATACGTTCTTGATAACTATGACTTGTGTTATAATACCATTTGTTAATTGTAAATTTAATGATATCCGACTTGGATAGTAGTGCCATATTATTCTTGACTATTTTAGTCCGATCAATTCCTAATGTTTTAATTCGTCTGTCAATTCCTGATCTTGAAAAATTTGCATTAAACTCATTGTTGACTTTTGATAAAATTTCATTCAATGAACATCCTTCATTTGCCATTTGTGTAATACGAACATCTTGTTCTTTTGTAAATTCAATTTTCTTGCGTCCCATAATCTTATGTTTTATTTAATTATTTACTACCTTTAATAATATATTATATCTACACAACATATCTTATCTATACAATATCTCCATATGAATTTCCTTAAATGTCAGAGAACATATGTATAAAATAATTATGTGGTATCTAAAATTTAAGAACCTTTCATAAAATAATAGATATGTATTTAAGAGTATTTTCGTAATGTAAAGACACATAAATTATTACAAAGTAAGAGTGACGGCAATATTATTTGTATATACAAAGTATAGCAAGTAGATTAGCAACTATAAGAGTCGTTATTCTTATTATATTCTCAATTTTAAAGGGACTATTTGTAATCATTCACCATTCTTATGTTTTTTTGAGTAATTATTTGCTATTTTTGGACATCTACTAACATTAAATAAAAAATAGATATGGCAACTGAAAAACAAGAGAAGGAATGTAAAATTTGCATTTCTAATTACGAGGATTGGAGATTTGTATATTCATACGAATCAAAGGGCAAGGATGTGGTTTTAGATGTGAAAGTCGTATGGGGAGAGGAGGATATTGAATTCCATCTAAACGGCAAATCAATCGGTTTAACATTGCAAGATTTCGTCAATTGTGAGGATGTAGACGATTGTGGATTGTTGATTGCCCAACATATAATCAAAGATAATGACGGCGAAGTATTGACCTCGTTTGTAGATGAAACGGGTAGTACGTTAACTGAAATCTTCTACGAAAAAAGATTGAGCAAGGTTTTGGAGTATGAGAATGGGGACATGGATGATGAATCGTTGCAATTAAAACTATTAGCAAATTGCGGTTATCCAGTCAATTCGTATGATGATTTGGAGATTCCAGAGAAAGATGTGGATAGGATTATCGAAATGATCAAAGATAAAGATAACGAAGGTTTATTCGAATATATGAACAAATATTGTTACAACACCAATGAAGTTCTAGATATGTGGGGCGACGAAGTATTGTCGTATGAGATTTGCGATGAAGAGGCAAATGAAATAGAGAGTGGAGAGGTATTTGTATCACCAAACAACTTATTTACATACAAAGATTTTGATTATCCACAGATTGTTAACGACGAGTACCACCCCGAGTTTCTACTCATTCACAAGGATGAAATGAAACGAAGTTGGGCAACATTCTATGTTCCAAAGGATTTCAAGATAGGTGAAATCCATTTCGTCGATAAGTATTTGATCCCTCAAAATTATATGTTGGATTGGGAAAAATTTGGAGATTATATGACATCTATCGGAGTGATCCAATACAGAGGTAAACTCTATTTCGCAGAGGACTATGGAGATGTAGGCAGTTGGGGAGTTAATTATTTCTGTTTATTGAAGTGGAATGTCGAGAAAAAACAATATGATCTTCTCGCAGAGAGCTAGTAAGTGGTTTGATAATGCAATGACCTAACTGTTCGACCAGCAAAAAGCATCCCTCTATAATGATGTTAAACATCATTAGGAAGTATAAATGTATATGAAGAATGAGCGACTGAAATATTTCAGTCGCTCATTCGCTAATCAGATGGATATATTGTTAGAGATCATATTTGACAATATAGTTCCCATTAAGAAGTATTGTTGTATGAATCAATAGACTAATATTTTATTGATATCTCACACAACGAACAGATTGTGCAACTGCACGCTCGTGACAACTCTGTGCATATACACTAATACCATACCAGCTACAAACTGCATATCGTTCGTCGTAATAGTCCGATGCAGCAGTCCAATAACCACCGCTAGAATATATTTCGGTTCCCACAGACGTATACGGATCCGGATAAAACACGTTTACAGATGTGCTAATCTCAACTTTGAAACCAGTACCCATCCAACTATAGTTTACCCTGTGATGCTCTATGTTGTAAATACATGGATCAAATGTAGTTGGCACACGCCAACCTGCTGGGCATGGATCATAGATCGTTTTGGTGGAAGTGCTCCAACGGGTGTCATCAAATGCAGCAGAACCAGTGTAATACCAATCGTAATTGTTTTCATTATGATTGTTTTCATTATAATACTTTTCTATATATGTTGTTGGGTGTTGTGTCGCATACTCAATAGTGCCTCTGTATGAATCTGACTCGACTCGACTCCATTGTGTGGTGGATTTTGCAATGTCTTTACTGTTGTTGGTGGAGATATAGGCCGAACTAAGGAAAGGATCTTTTCGCCCCCATTGATAGCAAAGTCCGAGCGATCTAGCATCATCAATGTCCCATGTAGTAGCTCCAAGATTACGGTCCATTACAATTGCAGTTCTGTCTTCACCCTCGTATTTGTATGTGACTTTATAAGTATAAGGGTTATATGTTATCCAAATATGCCAGGACCACAAGATGGAACCTGACGCATCTAATGCAGCGACAACAGCGTTTCCCGGGGTCCAAGTATCTGGTGTCCTGAAATAAATATCATTTCCATCATAGTCCACATATTTAATTAGATCTCCAACTGCCGGAGTTTTGTCTGTTCCAAAAGACTCCCATAATACCGTTACAGATGCGATTTTGCCCACACTTTCCGAACTGCATCCTTTTGTCGGAGTAAATTTATATGCTCCAGGGTCACTTACAACATAACAATTGGCAGTGCCATCAGCAGATAAATCTATCCAATTGATATTTTTGACAGTTATATGACACCTCGTTGTGTGATCACCATCCTCAGCTCGAAGTGTAATAACTGATTCTCCTTCTGAGATTGCTGTTACTTTTCCATAATTATCAACAGTTGCGACACTGGGGTTGCTGGATTCCCACTCAACCGACTGATTTGTTGCATTCGTTGGTTCGATTTTATATGTCAATCTTGTACTTTCTCCAACATACAAAGATACCTCGGTGTTGGACAACGTAATACCAGTGACAGGAATGTTGTCAGGTTGCTGTCCATTGGACATTATATAGAAATAGTTAAGAGATGTGGCAAGATAGATATCATATGTGCCACTGTTAGCAACAGATATCTGACATTCATCATCATATGGAACAGTGGAATACCTCTTATTTACACTGAAAGTACCCTTATCTCCTCCTGCTGTTTGGACAATTCTTATATCGTCAAGGAAGAAACGTGCTTTGCTTGACTGAACTCCCTCGAACTTGATTTTTGCGCCTGTCGTAGCATTAGTGATAGAAATCTCATATTCTGACCAACTTCCGTTTGATAAAGTAATTGATGACTTGCTGAGAGTTCCACCCGTCATCGAAATCTTCAATGATGTCTGATCGCCAGACCATGCACCTGCCCTGAATATCAATGTTGCATTGCCAGTAAGGTTTAATGCAGGAGTTTGTGCTGATCCTCGTTTTGAACTTGCACCGAATTTTGCTGCTCCATTTGCACCATACGCATTTTCTACGGTCCATCCACTGTTGTCTGCTACAAAATTTCCGGTAGCAACATTGCCAGTCCATCCCATCACTCCGGTGCATCCAGCAAAAGTCTCTTCAAATACCACTGCCGTACTGCCATTCCCGCCCGTTGGTGCACCTCCACGACTCTGATCCCAATTGTTATTGTACCTAAATGCAAAGGAATCAGACTTATTGAGACTTACATTGGTTGCCACATAGTAATTATAATTCTGATCACTTGACATAGGGATGTCATTGCTCGAATTACCCCAGTTATTGAATGTGCCGACCAATCCCCAAGATGGTTTATATGATTCCTCAACTGTCAAGGAACACGATGCTGAGTACTCTCCGTCCTCTGTTGTAACGGTAATGGTCGCAGTACCTGCCTTCAATGCAGTTACTTCTCCATCTACAACCGTTGCAACTGTGGTGTTGTTACTTTTCCAAGTTACATTTTTGTTTGTTGCATTACTTGGGTGAAATATTGCCGTTAAAGTCAAAGACTCTCCTTCTGTAATAGTAGCCGTAGTTATGTCCAATGATACACCATCCACTGGGCAGGTATTCGCATATACAGTTACCAGGCAGGTTGCTGTTTTGCCACCATCATCAGAGATGGCGGTGATTGTTGCAGTTCCTGGGTTTACAGCAACAACAATACCGTCAATCACTGTCGCTATGGTCGAATCACTTGTGAACCATAATACCAGTTGGTTGTCTGCGTTTGATGGAGAAATAGTTGCGGTGAGAATATAAGCATCACCTTCCACAAGAGTTATTGAGGTTGTGTCTAATGTTACAGATGCGACAGAAATCGGTGCAACGTCCTGCGTACAACCAACAAATGACATTCCTACAATTAGTAGGAATAAGTGGTTGAAATAGTAAATTAGTCGTTTCATATTAAATAGTTTAGATGATTATGAATGTATTATATCATTGATTTCTGTAATGGATTCAACCACACAATATTCCTGATCATTATTAAGAACAATGCGAGTTTTTGCGACTAAATCATCATTGTTGATTTGATGTAGTTCTCTAATATGTGTGGAATTGATCGTAATGGTTTGCCCATCTGCAAGAGTAAGATTTAGTGGTTTCATGGTTTTAGAACTTTATAAATAATGATATTAGACAGAGTATCAGAGAAATAACACCAATAAATAACGATATCGCTCCTATCCTGCACGAAATTCTTGTTGCGTGGAATGGGTGATTCCAGTAATACATAAAGACATCATATAGGGTGCCTTTGGAAACACATATTTCTTCTTGTGATATATTTCGCATGTCATCAAATAAATAACGACATGATTCTGAAGTTAATCCTATTTGATTACAACCCAATCTTAATGTTTGATCGCATTTGTATCTACGTCTTATTTTTCGTCCTTTATATTTTAGACAAACAATTGCTAGTAATTTGTTTTTGTGATCCACACCTCTCTTTTTGCCGAACAATTCAACATACTGTTTATTGTTAAACCAAGCAACATCTTGATTTTCCTCGATATATGAGAAGTCTTTTACATATCTACAACCAGGAGTATTCCGCAAGGTGGGTGTTGCAGAATGGTGAATTACTATTGGGGAGTAAAATTTACTCATAAAGGTCGGTTGCTCTTTTGCCTAATCCTCAACTCCGATAGATTGTGTTTGTTTATATATAAAGAAAGTGTGGAGTTGATTCCGTTTACCTCTAAGACGGTTCTGACAAAACCTTGCGATAATAAACGATACAATGCCCCACACTCGTATAGCATGGGACATACGACACAGAATGTGTCGTAAATCACAAGCAGATACAAGAAATGAGTGCTGTTCGTTATCCCATCGCATTGAAAACTGTCAGATTCTCTTAGAAGGATTGCGAAAAACACTTTCTATATGTCAGTAATCCATCTGATTACCACTACAAATGTAGAAACTATTTTATAAACAAACAACACTCATGGGGACATTGCATTAAAAACTACAACTATTCATAATGTATCAAAAACACCTCTGTATCAATTTAAGATACAATTAGGTTTATATGCAATCATAATAATGTATCAAGTTATAACAAAATCATAATGTGCAACAGTAAACTTATGACCAAATTTGAATATATTACGTACGTAGTATATACCCTTTGTATTCGGGTATAAAACAAAAAAAACACTGTCAAAATTTGACAGTGTTTGCATCATTATATGTATGTCGTTTAATCTCAACTATACTGATACGCAACGATATGTGTATTCTTCAAAAACATATATATATCGTTTGCTGTGTAATAAAATTTATCTCCAATTCTTGAATACCCGATATAACCTTCGTTTCGATACTTTCGCAATGTTTTCTCTGTGCAATCTAACATCTTTGCCATCTCTTTATTTGTGTAAAACACTTTGTCAAACTTAACAATAATGTTATTCTCATTTGACTCAATTTCGTTGCACTCAATCCGTTCGATTTTTCTTTTTGCCATATTGCTATCAATTTAAATTATATATACATTGTTTCTTTACAATATAATATATCAAATTTGCAATAGAAATCCATTGAAAAACAATAAAAAATACAGACTTTAATGGTCTGTATTTTATTCAATATCAATGCAATTATACTACACAGCAATTCCGAAATCGATTGTTTCGATGAATGTTTTCTTGTAATCTTCTGGCAAGAACTCTGCGTAAGTCTTTTCTGTTGCCATTGTTGATGTATGACCAAGCAATTTGCTGACTGTATAAATGTTCTGATTTTGACGAAGTGCAAACACGGCAAATGTGTGTCGAGCAACATGAATTGACAGATTGAATGGCAGATTCATTTTTTCACCAATTGAATGCAAACTTGTTTGAATGATTCTATTCTTTGATGCAATTTTTTTGTATACATAGTCCCTGTTATTGAAATCGATATCTTCTTTCATCATATCAAACACAAATCGTTTATTCCTATCATATCTTTTCCATTGATTGAGAATATCCATTGCGGGTTTGTTTAGATGAACCTCAATAACTTCTTTTGTCTTCACCATATTCTTCTTGAGAGTCTTGTTTGTGAAATTTATATGACTCCACTCTAATGTGATGATGTCACTAACTCGCAATCCAGTATTCAATGAAAATAAGAACATTTGCATTATCTCCCTAGTTCTTTGTCTATTTATATTGTTATATATCTTCATAAACTCATCTAATTGTTCTGGATTGAGATATCGTATTGTTTTCTCCTTGACGATTGGATCATAAACGGTTTTCTTGGTTGGTACATATTTATTGTAAATACTAGTGTAAACAATAGAGTCAAGTAAACCATTTTCGTACAGTGATTTAATACCTGCAAATAGTGGTGCCAAACACTTGTTTGTTGATTCTGCACAATTTCCTCTTTCTTTACATCTGTATGTTTTGTAGTCCTCAAACAACCTTGAATTGATATCACATATTGATATTACTGATTTTCTGTATTTATTCTTAAAATACTCTTTGAATTGATCAATTGCCAACGACTTATTGTATTTGTATGAATATGAAACCTTACCTTGTTCGTATTTGTTTTTACAAATCTCTTTGCAATACTCTATAAAATCAATCTCCTTGATTTGCTGTTTTTTTGTTGATATTTTGCCGTTTAATATTTGTGATACAACTTCATATGTCAATAAACCTTCATAATCCCGAATTTGTTGATCAATGTTATTCTTAAAATTTTGCAACATCAAATTCTTCTGATTTGATAAATTGTTCTCTCTTGCATTCGACGACCCCTTGATTTTTAGACCATTGCTATCCCACATTTTTGTATCAACTTCAATACCCGTTGACTTTTTCACATATCGTCCATTGATGAAATATCGTACATTGATTGTACTGCGACCATTTTTGCCAATTCGCAAACAAAAACTACCTACCGGAAACTGTGATTTGATCTTTGCCATAATATAAATATGTCTTTAAATTGTTAATGTTCAATACTTTCATTACACAAATTGCCATATTTATATATATCAAAACCAGTGCAAATATTCAGAAAAATTGTATTTATTCTTTTATATTTTTGCGAATAGTTGTGTAGTAACTAATGGGTAACTTATAATACCTTTAAATACCCTAAATTGTATAAAAAAACGGATTTAGATAACATAAGTTATCCAAATCCGTTTGCCTAATTGACTGATAATAAGAAGATTGTCCTACTAGTATTCATCTTCGTTAAACAGAAAATCGTCTTTGCTGGGGTAATCGGGCCAGATGTCCTCGATGCTGTCGTAGATGTCGCCCTCGTCCTCAATCTCCTCCAAGTTCTCGATAACTTCGAGCGACAAGCCAGACCTTACGGCATAGTCGATGAGCTCCTCTTTGGTTGCTGGCCAGGGGGCATCCTCCAATTTCGACGCCAATTCAAGTGTCCAATACATAATGTGTTGTAAATAAAGTTGTTACGGTTTTAGTATCGTGTTAATGATGTGCAAAAGTATAAAAAAATATATTACTGCAAAATCTTTTTTATCCCAACCACGATTTTTCTTCCACGCCGAGCCTTTTTGAGCTGTTGCGTCCGAGGGCGTAGAGGTAGTCCGAGAGGCGATTTATGTAGCACACAGCCATTTCCGAGGTGGGGTAGTGGGCCGACGCAGAGTGGATGCGTCGCTCGGCCCTGCGGCACACGGTGCGACAGATGTGGCACTGCGATACCAGAGGAGCACCTCCGGGGATTGTAAAGCAGTTCAGCTGGGGCAGACCCTCGCTCAGGCGGTCAATCTCGGCCTCTAACTCGGCCACGTCGGCCTCAGTAATCTGGCTGAGCTGGCCCGTAAAGCCTGCGCCTACGGCCAACAGCGCCTCGATTTTCATCAGGCGGGTTGCCACACCGTCCAGAAAGGCCACCGTGTCGGTGTGACCTGCCTCGGCTGCCCAATCGGTCAGCAGGGCAATGTGGGCTCCGAGTTCGTCTACGGTGCCGTAGGCCTCCACGCGGAGGTCGTCTTTGGCCACCCTCTCGCCACCAATGAGCGATGTGGTGCCTTTATCTCCCGAACGGGTATAAATTCGTGCCATACTCTCTCTATAACGTCTTTTTGTGGGGTTACAGTATAATGTGTTGCTTGGGAAGTGCGCGACCATAGACCAGCAGGGTGAAGTCGCACTTGCTTGCGCTCATACTTGGGTGCTGTGCCACGAGCCTCTTGGCCAAGGCTTTGCGGACTTTGTTGCGCCTGTGTAGCAGACAGAGCGTAGCACCACGACCATCGCTCAACTCTGCCACTAAGGCTTCGACCTCTTCGGCACTGCACTTGGGGGTTGCGACCACCAAACCCTGCTCCACACTCTTGTCCACACTCCATGCGGGGTAGCCCAGATGGGTGAGGTAGTTTTGGAGCCTTGTGGCGGTACGTCGCGAAGCACCCGTGGCCACCAGGGCGTCGTACAGCTCACGGCTTGTGCCCACGACCTTGCGGGGCATCATCGCCTTGCGCACCACGCCATACATAAAGGGCGAGTGAACGGCAAAACCGCTACGATGTCGTATGTGGTCCCAGAGGTACATTCTTGCAACTTGGGCGACTGACTATTTTGCCTCCTCACCGCGGAGCTGACCTGCCAAACGACCTGTCGAGAAGGCAATTTGGAGGTTGTAGCCACCGGTGTTGGCGTCGAGGTCCATAATCTCGCCTGCGAAGTATAAGCCTTTGACTTTGAGCGATTCGAGCGTGTGGGGATTGATCTCGCTCAACTCTACGCCACCGGCAGTCACCACGGCCTCCTCGAAGGGGCGGTAGTCGCTTACGGGCAGACGGAAGTGTTTGAGCGCATCTACCAGACGGGTAATTTTCTCCTCTTTGAGCTCGCCCATCGAGTGCTTGGCGTGTGCGCCGATAGCCTTGGCCATAGGCACCACCAACTCGCGGGGCATAATCTTGCGCAACAGCTCGCCCACGGTGAGGGTTGCGGGCTGCTCGGCAATCTCGCGCTCGATGCGTGCGCGGAGCTCGTCGTTGTCCATTGCGTGTTTCAGATCCACCTCAATCTCTACGCGCTTCTCGTCGATGAGTGCATCTACGGCCTTGCGGCTCAGGCGGAGGATTACGGCACCCTCCAAACCGCGCTTCGAGAAGAGCATCTCGCCAAATTCGCTCTGAACGCTCTCGCCCTCTACGAGCAGATCGACCTGAACGTTTTTGAGCAACAGACCGGCCATAAATTTGGCCTCGGAGTAGGATGTTTCGAGGGGTACGAGTGAGGGACGGATGGGCACGATGGTGTGACCCACGTTGTGTGCCATTTTGTAGCCGTCGCCGGTTGAGCCGGTTGCGGGGTAGGAGGCGCCACCGGTTGCGAGGATTACTGCGGGCACTTGTACGCGACGCTGATAGCCTCGGTGGTTGCGATAGGTCACGCTGCGCACCTTGCCACAGATTACGTCGATACTCTCCACCTTGGCGTTACACTCCACCATTACGCCCTCTTCGCGACACCAGTCCACGAGGGCCTGTGCGATGTCCCACGCCTTGCCGCTTTTGGGGTACACACGACCTCCGCGCTCGGTTTCGAGTGCCACGCCTTTGCGCTCCATAAAGCGCACGAGCGAACGGTTGTTGAATTGGGTGTAGGCGAAGTTGAAGAATCCTGCGCCATTTTGGATTTTGGCAAAGAACTCTTCGTCGGTACACATATTGGTGAGGTTGCAACGACCCTTGCCGGTGATGCGAACTTTGCGACCTGTTTTCTCCATTTTTTCGAGCAGGAGCACTCGTTTTCCGTTTATGGCAGCAGTACCTGCGGCCATCAGTCCTGCGGCACCGCCGCCAATGACTACAACATCATACTCTTTTAGTTCCATAATTGGCGCAAAGATAGAGAAAGAATTGGGAATATAGAACAGAGAATCAATTATTATACTACGGTTTTGCCAATAATTTGGTCGAGGTTTTGGCTGTGAGGCCTATCCATAACAGTAGTTGGCCCGCAAAGTAGAGCGACAAGAAGAGTAGGGGCGAGTGGGGCGACACAAAGAGCGAGTGGGCCAGCACAAAGTCCGAGAGCATAAATAGTAGTGCTCCCAGCCTCACAAGTGCGCTACCCGACAATCCCGCTGCTGTGGTCATAGCGCCAATCAGCACTGCGTAGGCAACCACTCCCGCTTTGAGCACACCCCACTCAATGGCGGGCGTGATGGTCACAAAGGCCACAGCGCATAGCAGGGCGGGTAGCACCACGGCAACGCCCAAGGCACGCAAGGTGGGTTTGGGGCAGTGACGCGCAATAAACAGCAGGTAGCAGAGTTGTGCCACGCCAAACGAGCCAATCTGCCAGAGCAGTCCTCCCGTTGTGCCAAAGTAGTCGCCCAGGGCCGAAAATGCCAGCGCCAAGGTAAACAGCGGTCTGCGGCTCCACAGCGATGCGGCGGTGAGCAGCAGTAGCGGGTAGGTGAGCTTATGGGGCGCTGCAATGGGGGAGAAGTAGAGCACACACAGCAGTAGGTAGAGCGCCACAACGCCCCACCTGAATAATGCCCGTTTGTCCGAAAATCTGCCCATGTCACTACAAAGATACAAATCCCGTTCTAAAAATCTCAATTCCCAATTCTCAATTCTCAATTTTTTTTATATCTTTGTGGCCGAAATAACACGTTCTATAATATGTTCAGTAGAAGATTTCTCCGAATTAAGGCTTTGAAAGCCATCTACGCCCACCTGAGCGGTGCCGCTGACACCCTCGCCTTGGAAGAAAAAGCACTCCTTGCCGGTATCGACAAGGCCTATGACCTCTATTTCCACACCCTTGCTCTTATCACAAGCGTGCGTCAGTATGCCGAAGAGCGCATAGAGATCGGCCTTAACAAAAAACTCCCCACCGCCGAGGATCTCAACCCCAATCGCAAATTCATCAACAATAGCGTTATAGCACAGATAGATGCCGATGCAGAGCTGGATCACCTGTTGGCCATCAAAAAACTCTCGTGGGCACAGAATCCCGAGCTCATTAAGCACCTCTATGTCGCAATGACCGAGGCCGACTACTACAAGGCCTATATGGCATCCGACAAGCAGAGCTATGCCGAGGACCGCAAGCTGGTGGAGGAGTTCTTCATCCAGACCGTTCAGGACAACCAGATGCTCACCGAGTTGCTCGAAGAGCAGAGCATAAATTGGAGCGACGACCTCGACTTTATCCTCATTATGATTTTGCGCACCATTGGCGCAATGAAAAAAGAGGTGGAGAAACTACCCCTCCAACCCCAGTTCAAGAGCGACGACGACAGGGCCTTTGTACGCCGTCTGTTTGCCGAGGCTGTGGTGGGTTATAGCGACAATCTGGCCGTGGTGGAGAAATTTACCGAGAATTGGGACGTTGAGCGTATCGCTCTGATGGACAATATCATTATGACCACCGCCATTGCCGAGCTGACTAACTTCGACACCATTCCCGTGAAGGTTACTCTCGACGAGTATATCGAGATTGCTAAGTACTACTCGACCGTTGGTAGCTACAACTTCATCAACGGCGTGTTGGACAAGGTGGTTGCAAGCCTGACCGAAGAGGGCAAGATCAACAAGAGCGGTCGCGGCCTTGTGGAGATTTAATCGACAGAGATAGAAGATTTGAACATTCGCACAAATACAATCAAAAGATGCTGCCAGATTATTCTGGTGGCATTTTTTGCATACGGCTGTGTCGGCAAGGGGGCGAAGGCTGGCCGTGGCGAGAGCACAAACAGTGCGCTTGTGGAGGATTTGCAGACCATCGACCTTGGCGATACCGAGAGGGTCGATACGCTCGATTTTGGGGTCGTAAAGACGGGCGAGGTGTTGAGCCGACAGGTGGCACTGGCCAATAGTGGCGATGCTCCCGTGGTTGTAACCTCGACCGAGACTTCGTGTGGCTGTCTGAGGCTGGATTATCCCTCCGAGCCCGTCGAAAAGGGCAAGAAAGTTGTGGCAGAGATGTGGTTTGACGCTGCGGGATATACTTTTTTCTATCCTCGTGCGTTCTACCTGCGAGGCACGATGGCGGGCGGTGAGAAGAAGATTGTGGTCGTTGCCCGAATGGAGTAGGAGATTTTAATTTTTTATTCTCGACCTAATGTTGTACATTTGTCCTGCCGAAACGAAAGAAATTAACTAACAAAATAAAAACTTAGAGATTATGACAATGACTACCGTACTGCTCCAGGCTGCTGCCGGTGCAGCTCCTGCACAGCAGGGTTCGATGTGGAGCTCGCTCCTGATGATTGTAATGTTGTTTGTGGTGATGTACTTCTTTATGGTTCGTCCCCAGCGCAAACAGCAGAACGAGTTGGAGCACTTCCGTAACTCGCTCGCTAAGGGCCAGAAAGTGGTTACCGCCGGCGGTATCTACGGCACCGTTAAAGAGGTTAAGGAGTTCTACATCCTTATGGAGGTTGATGGCAACGTAACTCTGCGTGTTGATAAAACCGCAGTTATGCGCACCAACGCCGACATTCAGACCAACGCATAATCCTCAGGGGATTAGCAAGATAAAGGGCGTGTCAAGATTTTGACACGCCCTTTTTTGTGGGTACAAAAAAACGCTGCGAGGTCAAAACGATTGAGCTCGCAGCGGGAATGAAATAATAATGGAATGAATGAGTGTGTCGCTTACTCTTTGAGCCAGGTCTGCGAACGACCCAGAAGGCCTCGTTTGTCGAGCGAGCCACGCAGGTTGAGTGCTTTGGCTGCTGCGTCGTATTTGATGGTGCAGTAGTAGGTGTTGCCGCTCTCTGGGTCGTAGATCTTGCCGCCTACGAGCTGGCCATCTTTATATTGCATACCTTTGACAATCATGGTGCCTACTTTGCTCTTGTCTGCGCCGAAAGTGCCAACCAGCTTGCCGTAGTAGAGGCCATCTTCGCCCTGGTAGATGTTTACGATACCTGCGGGCTCTTTGGTCTTGTCGTCGATAGTTTTCCACTCGCCAAGGAACTGGCTCTGTGCAAAGAGGCTCAACGAGCAGAGCACCATTGCCATCGAAAGAATGAGTTTTTTCATAATTACAACAATTTTTTATTCACTTAATTCAAATTTTCCGCTCCCACACGTTGAGGTGTCGGGCTTCGGTTTTGCTGGTGCAAATATATTGCCTTTTTTCGAGGGGCGACTAATGCTTTTCTGAAATAGCACCGCTGCCCATCTGTGATATTATTTTTGCTATCATTCACATTTATAGCCATTTATTTTACTAAGTTCTACGACGGCCAATGCCGATTAACGCCCCTTGTACAACTCGCTTGCGGGGGTGAAATCGGAGGGTGTAGGCATATCGTAGACGGCACTTCGGAGCAGACGTGTGAGCTCCTCGGTTGTGGCGCAGGCCTGCTGTTGGGCGGGGGTGATGACCTCGCCGATGACCACTCGGTGGTGCCCCTTGTGCTTGTTGAAAATCTCGCGCGGCAGGCGCAACAGGCGTATGCGCCAGTCGATAAGCCCCAGAGTGTAGAAGAATAATGAGTTGCGCCCCGTAAAGTGTATCGGCACGATGGGTAGACCGACCCTTTGGATGAGCCTAATGAGCCCCTTTTGCCACTCGCGGTCGCTGATTTCGCCACGCCAAAGGTGTAGGTCCGATACCGCCCCCGAAGGGAATAGGCTTATCGGATGACCCTCTTGAAGGTGGGCCAGCAGGGTGCGTATACCTCGGAGGGTAGTGGCGTCGGCAGAGTTCTTGGTGTTGCCCGTTGGGGTTACGGTTATGAAGTTGTCGGCAATGGGCTCGATGCGCGCAAGTAGCTGATTGACCATAACTTTTAGGTCGCTGCGACGCGAACCGAGCATATCCACCGTGATTATTCCGTCGAGTCCTCCGTAGGGGTGGTTGCTGATGGTTATAAAGGCCCCTTGGGGGAGCGCGTCGAGCCTTTCGGGGTTGCCCACAAGGTAGTTGCAGCCGATCTGGTCGAGTATGGCTCTGGCGGCGGAGGCACCTCGGAGGTGGTAGATGTTGTTGTAGACTTGATTTGCGCGATTTATGCCCAGCGCCCACATTACAAATCGGCCAAAAGTCCGCCCCACACGGCCACGAAATAGGGGCGAGAGGGTGGCTAATTCGTCGAGGGTCAGCAGAGGGTGCTCCGGGGTGGGGCTTGGCTTGCGAAATACGAGCGACTCGGCAAGGGTAAAGTTGAGTGTGCCCGAGATTGTGAGGGCCACAAGGTTGCAGACCACCACGTTCCAGCCGAAGATGCGTTCGAAGAGTAGCAGAAAGGCCATCTTGACCACAAAACCCACTCCTGCCGAGATGTTGAAACCAATAAAATGACGCCAAAACGTGGGCCCTGTTTTGCGGTCAATTCGGCTGTTCCAAATCCAATAGTAGGACCAGAGGAAGTTGCTCATCGTGGCCACCTCGAACGAGATAAATGGCGAGATGATGTAGGTCGATAGGTAGCCTCCGCCAAAGAGAAAGTGGGAGCACAGCCATAGCACAAGAGTGTCTACACCCGTGCCCACGGCTCGGCTTGCTACGAATTTTACATACTTATTCAACATATTGGTTGTTTGGGCTTTAATTTGTTGTAGTTAAACAGAAAGTTTACATTCTGCCTACGACACTTTCTTCACCCTGTCGGCCTCTTTGACTACGGGTTTATGGAGCGGGTCGGCAGCCGATAGAGCCTTGCGGTCTTTGAGCCATTGCGAAAGTTGTAGTCCCAAGATAGCGGCCATAATGACCACAGCGCCGAGGTCGAAAAGACCAAACGAAACTCCTCCGACGGAGTAGCTCAGTCGGCCCCAATCGGTGTAGATAAAGAGGGTGTTGAGTATGATTACAATGAGCCTAAATTCGGTGGGCCCCAGGTGGCCATAGGTCAGTCGGAACTCATCCTTCACGATGGCGCAGATGTAGGTGTAGATCGACAAAATGAGGTAGGCAGCGAGTACTCCGAGCGCAACATCCAGACGCAACAGGGGCGAGAGTCCCGCTCCCACACACATCAGCGTTATGGTCAGAGCGTCGATGGTGTGGTCGATGAAGAAGCCATATTTGGGCCTCTGGGTGCCTCTCACTCTGGCCAGAGTGCCGTCGAGCGAGTCGCCATACCAATTTATGACCAAACCCAGCGACGAGAGCCACAAGTAGCGAATGTCGAGCCCCGAGAGGGCAAATCCCGCACCGCAGATGGCTGCTCCCCCGACACCTATCCAGGTGAGTATATCGGAGGTCATCCAATGGGGTTGTCGTTCGGCCAGCCATACGAGTACTCGCTTTTCGGCTGCATTAAGTATCGAAGTCTGAATTCGTTGCGCTTTCTCTTGTCCCATAGTGTTGTTGGTTTTTGTGTGAAACTTTTTGTTGTGGTTGTGAGCCGTTTGGGTGGCTCTATGCTATTGTCCTCAATCCTCGTGCCATAGCTTGCGGGCAGGGTGAGTGTCTGTGGGTAACGCAAAAGATGTGGATTGTAGTGTAAAATCTACCATAAATTATTAACTTTGTAGGGTAGGGGGTGCGTGGGCTCTCTCTGCGCGTGGCTAAAAAACCTTCAAAACGACAAACTAAACGTATGAATAAGTGTAGAAACAACGGGATAAAATCGGTGTGTGGCCGAGTGTGGAGTGCATTTGCTGCCCAGGTCGATTGGATTGCAATAGTTGCCAGCCTTGCGGCCATAGTGCTCATTTTGGTGGCTCCAAATAGTGCAGGGTGGTCAGGTGCGCTGCGAGTGGTTAGCAACCTCTTGGCGCTTCTCGGTGCGGGCTATTGGCTCTATGCAATTTGGCTCTTTCTGTGCCGAAAGGTGGAGTTCGACCACCACCTGATTAACGGCCACTTTCTGCGCAAGGTTATCAGCCTTTCGTTGCTGACACCCTTTGTTATCACCTCGCTGATGTCGGTTTTCTACCTTTCGGAGCCGAGTGTGAGTGAGCAGGTGTTTGCGGAGGGTGCTCCCGTCGAGAGCATAGAGTTCGACCCATACGAGGACGATTCGTTGCTGTGGGCCGTGCTCTCCAACTTTTTGGACCCCGGAAATCAACACCTCGCCTCGAACAAGAGCGGCCGTGCGTGGGGTATGCTGATAGCCGTGTTGGGTATGATTTTGCTCAACGGTCTGCTTATTTCGTCGTTGATTAGCGCCATAGATCGTCGCAAAGAGCGATGGATGGATGGCGACATTGTTTACTCACCCCGTCAGCTGGGGCGTGGCAAGTATGCCATTGTGTTGGGCGCAAACGAGATAGCCGCCTCGGTGGTTAAGAATCTGCTTGCGGGACACAATAGCAATGATTTGAACTTCAAGTGCGAGAGCGACAACCGCTATGTGGTGTTGCAAACCAATCGCAACCCCTCCGAGGTGAGGGCCGAACTGAGGGCCCACCTTGCCGAAGATGAGGCCGACAAGGTAATCGTCTGTGGCGGTTTGCGCAACTCCAAGGAGGAGCTGTCTGGCCTGGGAGTGGAGTACGCCTCGGAGATATATGTGCTTGGCGAGTCGAGCCTTGTGGGTGGTGGCGAGAGCTTCCACGACGCTGTCAGTATGCAGTGTATCAACATCTTGGCCGACTTGCTCGAAGTTGGTCGCCCCAAACGCGAGGCCCTCAAAGCCAAACGTTTGGCACAGGGTCGCCACTACGCCGCCCGCAAGGTGTGCAAGGTACTCTTCGAGTATCAGACCACCAATTCGGTGCTGATGTTCTCCGACCTGCCTTCCAAAGTTAAGGCCAACCTTGTGATTATCCCCTTCAACCGCTATGAGTCGTGGGCCCGCAAGGTGATTGTGGAGGGCGAGTACACCTATCCCGACCGATTGCCCATCAAATATACCTTCCTCGATGGCGCAAAGGGCATTACCGACGTAAATTCGCCCGAATATGTCCACCTTGTGATTGTGGGAATGTCGAAGATGGGTATGGCGCTGGGATTGCAGGCAATGTTGGAGGCCCACTACATCAACTACGCCAAGGCCCGCACACGCATAACCTTCATCGACACGGCTGCCGATAAGGAGATGAACTTCTTCAAGGGTCGCTACTCCAATCTCTTTGGGCTGATGCGCCACCGCTACTTCGATGCCAACGAGAAGGTGGTTTTGGCTGGCGGAAATGAGATCTACGGCCAGCACTGCGCCACCGATTGGATCGACCCCATCGAGTGTGCCGATTCCAAGTGGAGTCACCTGACCGAAAACGGCAAAAACTTCTTGGACGTAGAGGTTGAGTTCGTCAAGGGAGAGTTGGAGTCGGAGGGCGTGCGTAGCTACTTGGAGTATATGACAGAGGATAAGAACTCCAAGCTGACTATTGCTATCTGCTTGACCCAGAGTCATCAGGCCATTGCTGCAAGCCTCTATATGCCCGTATGTGTGTACAGCAAGGTGCAGCAGGTGTGGGTCTACCAGCCCGACTCGCAGGATATCATCTACAATCAGGCTCATACCGAGCAGCGCGACTTCCGCTACGACAAACTCGTGCCCTTCGGTATGCTCTATGGCGAGTATGTGTGCGACCGTTCGCAGTACCTCCAAGCTATGCTTGTGAATATCCAATACGACCTTATGGCCAAGGAGAAGGGCGAGGGTTGGGCCGCAGGAGCCCAGAGCCCCGCAACGCTGCTTGATAAGATGGAAAAAGGGTATGCAGCGGCGCGCGAGAGTTGGAAGAAGCTGATTGTTTACAAGAAACTCTCGAACCGCTACTATGCCGATAGTATTGCGCTGAAAATTAGGAGTGTAACTACGCCCGAAAATGCCACCCTGTCGCTTGCCGAGCGCCTTGAACAGTATGCCGCTCCTCTGGCCGAGTGCGAACACAACCGCTGGACTATGCAGGAGTTGTTGTTGGGCTTCTCGCCCTGCGACAAGGAGCTCGACGATCTGATGCGTCGCAACGAGAATGGCGAAGATGTGACCGAGGATTACAAAGCGTGGAAGAGGAGAAATAACCTTGCCGACAACTCGTTCCGCAAGATTAAGGATGATATGAAGGAGTGTGCGCTGAGGATTCACCCCAACATCTGCGACTTCGACCACCTGGCCAGAATCGATGCGGGCGCTCAGCCCTACGATGCCTACCTCAATAAGGCCATATCCAAGATTCTCGAACTCGTAAAATCGACAAAGTAATTGTTATACGTTCTCCCGTGCGGGAGGATCCAATGCAGCAGTCAAATATGAAGAGTAATTATCAACCACAACCGATCGATACAAGCGATGTGAAACTGCCCGAAGAGATGGGTGAACTTGTTGAACACTTGGCTCGTAATGTCCACGAGGTGTGGGCCCAGAGCCGCTTGGAACAAGGGTGGAGCTATGGTCCCGAGCGTAGCGATGCGCTCAAACAACACCCCTGCCTGGTGGCATACGACGACCTCACCGAGGTGGAGCGCGACTATGACCGCAATACCGCCATCGGAACGCTGAAACTGATTACCAAACTGGGATTCAAAATCACTCGTTAGGGCACACAAGTTGCCGCACATTTCTGCGTGTGTGGTCGAGTAAAATAATAGGGCCGAGTTGCTATGGTGTGCAACTCGGCCCTTGCTGTGTGTTAAAAACCTAAACTTATTTGTGGGAGATATGCCGCCTCACGGCGGTAGCTGTTATTTGAAATAGCGGTTGTAGAGTCCCTCGAAGCCTTTGCCGTGGCGAGCCTCGTCTTTGGCCATCTCGTGAACGGTGTCGTGGATAGCGTCGAGGTTGTGCTGTTTAGCGAGGGTGGCAATGTGTTTCTTGCCATCGCAAGCGCCGTGCTCGGCCATCATACGTTTGTATACATTGGTTTTGGTGTCCCAAACCACCTCGCCAATCAGCTCGGCAAATTTGGCAGCGTGCTCTGCCTCCTCCCAAGCGTAGCGCTTGAAAGCCTCGGCAATCTCGGGATAACCCTCGCGGTCGGCCTGACGCGACATAGCCAAGTACATACCAACCTCGGTACACTCGCCTACGAAGTGCTCCTGCAAGCCCATCCAGATCTCCTCGGGGCAACCTTTGGCAACGCCAAGGGTGTGCTCGTCGGCAAACTGCAATGCCTCGTTGGTCTCAACGATTTCTACAAATTTCTCGGGGCCAACTTTGCAAAGTGGGCATTTCTCGGGTGCGCTATCGCCTTCGTGGATGTGACCGCATACGGTGCAACGGAATTTTTTCATAGTAGTGTTGTGTGTTTGATTTGTTAATTTTATCGGTTTACTGAATTTTATCTTTTTTGGTGGCGCAGTCGGTGCAGATGCCCTTGTAGTAGAGCTGTGCTTCGGTTATGGAGGCAGCGTTGCGTGGCGCGTTTCGCATTACGAAGTCGCTATCGTCGAACTCCACATCGTAGACCTTGCCGCACTCGGAGCAGAGGAAGTGGGCGTGTGGATGGGTGTAGCCATCGAAACGCACGTTGCCCTCTTCGATACCGAGGGCGAGGATTGCGCCGCTCGAATAGAGTAGGTGGAGCGTGTTGTAGACGGTTGTGCGCGAGAGGGTGGGCATATCGGGAGCGAGAGCCGAGTAGATTTCGTCCACGGTGGGGTGTGTGCGGTGTGAGAGCAGATAGCTCATCACAGCTACTCGCTGTACCGAGGGCCTTATGCCGTATCCTTCGAGATATTTTCGTGCTTGTGCAACCATAGTATCAACTGCGTTTTAGTTTTCTGTTTGTGTAGCTTTGTAACTCTTTTTCTTGTTATTTGTAATCGTTACAAATCTAAATCCATTGCAAAAGTACAAACAAAAAGTTAATCTCCAAAATTTTTTGATAATTTTTTTGTGATTATTTATATTTGTGACTGGATTTTTCGGGCACGGTGGCCGTAAGTGGTTGTGTTCGAGCGGGATGTAGCGCAGTCCGGTTAGCGCGCCAGCTTCGGGAGTTGGAGGCCGAGGGTTCGAATCCCTTCATCCCGACCATAAAAAACAGAGCAGTCTACGTTTTTTAGACTGCTCTGTTTTCTGTTTTTACGGTGGGTTAAAGTTGCAGTAGGCCTGCCTTGCGGATGATATCCCACTTTTTCGACGAGTAGAACTCGATGAAGGGTTTCTCGAAATTCTCCTCCCACAGCGTGCGAATCTGCTCGAAGGTGTACTCCTCGCCCAAGTCGGCCACCTGCTCGATAACCGCAGCAACAAACTCGGCCTCCATCTCGGGCAGTTTTACCTCCTTCTCGGTCGAGGGTGTACGGATTACGATACCCTCGTCGGTCAGCTGCACATTGCCACCAATCCACACAATACGTGCCTTGTCGTTGTAGATACGACAGCCGTCGGGCTTAATTAGGTGGTCGGTGATGAGCGTATTGGGAATGGTGGTCTGGGGCACCTTGCCGTTAAACCACTTGTGCAGGGGGCGTTCGAGCCCGCTACCCACCAAGTAGTTGGCCAGCGAGAGGTTCAATCCCTCGCCCAACATCTCAATGTTGTAGCCTCTGTTTTCGGCAAAGGGCACCTCGTTGTTGGCAAAGGGGTTTGGTAGGCGGTCTTTGCGCCTTACGCCAAACGCTTCGGGGTTCTGTCCGCTGGGCGAGTGAACGGTCATGGCATAGCGGTGCCAGAAGGCCGAGCCAATCAGTTCGGCACGGAACATCTGACGTACCACCTCCATTGCGTCGATGCTCTCTTGGAGGGTCTGGGTGGGGAGTCCGTACATCAGGTAGGTGTGGACCATAATGCCCGCGTAGTAGAAGTTGCGCATCGCAATGGTGGCCTGCTCGATGGTTATGCCCTTGCCAATCATTGCCAGCAGTCGGTCGCTTGCAACTTCCAATCCGCCCGCTACGGCCACACAACCCGCTCTGGCCATCAGGGCGCACAGATCGCCCGTGTAGCTCTTCTCGAAACGGATGTTGGTCCACCAGCTAAACCTATCGCCACGGCGCAAAATTTCGAGCGAAATCTCTTTGAGCAGCTTTGGAGGTGCCGCCTCGTCCACAAAGTGAAATCCTCGCGAGCCGGTCTGGGCTACCACTTGCTCCATATAGTCCACAATGGTTGTCGCGTCGAGCGCATTGTAACAACCGATATAGTCGAGCGTGGTGTCGCAGAAGGCACACTTGGCCCAATAGCAACCGTGGGCCAACATCATCTTGTTCCAACGGCCGTCGCTCCACAGACGATGCATAGGGTTGGTTACCTCGGTCAGTGAGAAGTAGAGCGAGTGGGGGAGTCCGTCAAAGTCGGGACAGCCGCGCTCGGCGTGGCTAATCTTTGAGCCGTCGCCCTCGGTGTAACCCTCGGCGGTGTAGGTGTGAATCATCTCTCCTCCGCTCAGCAGTCGTTCCAAGGCCACCTCGCCGTCGTCGAGCACAATGTAGTCCACATAGCGGAAAATCTCCTTGTCGGCCATTGTGCGCAACTCGGTGGTGGGGTAACCTCCGCCAATGGCGACCTTGATGTCGGGATAGTTGGCCTTGATGTACTGACCAATGCGGAGTGCGCCCAGCAGGTTGCCGGGGAAGGGTATGGTTATGCCCACCATCTTGGGGGCGGTGCGCTCGATGTGACCTCGGAGCAGCTCACACATCACATTCTCGATGGCATTGCGGGGCTTTTGCAACTCCTGCTCGATGGTCGAGAACTCGGCAATGGCCACGGCCAACTGTTCGCCATATTTGACAATCTCGAACTCCTCGCACACCGTGGCACGGATAAAGTCGCTCAGGTCTTGCAGATAGAGCGTAGCCAGATACTCGGCACAATCCTTCGAGCCGAGCGTGCCGAAGTTCTCCTCGATGGAGTCGGCCCCCTCGAAACGACCTGCCTGAGGCAGAAATTCGGGCGAGCAGATAAGGCTGGCAGTTGTGGAGTCTTTGCCGCGCAGAAAATCCATTACGGGGCCGATTGTGGCCTCGTAGTCTTTGCGCAGAGCCCAGATGCGGTCGGTATTGTCGTCGCCCGCGTTGCTGTCGTAGTTGTCGAACAGATTTGTCAGAAATGGGCGACTAAACACCTCAGAGAGCGTTTCAATTGAGAGATCCGCCTGCTCTACCGAATAGCCCTTGCGACGCAGATAGCCGGTCAGATAGGCCGTAGCAGGGTAGGGGCAGTTGGGCTGCACAAAAGGCGGTGTGAGGAGTAAAATATCGGTCATATTATATAAATGGTGTGTTTTTATGCGTGTTTAGAGTGTGATGCTCAATCCGTCGTAGGCAAAGCGGACGCCCTCGGGGAGTTTGGTCTCCTCCTCGGCGTGGAGCCCTATCTGGTGCGACATATGTGTGAGCCAAGTCTGTTTGGCACCCACCTTGGCCGCCACTTCGAGCGCCTCGGGAAGAGAGAAATGCGATATGTGTTTTGCGTGACGCAGAGCGTTTATGACAAGTACCTCTACACCCTTGATTTTCTCAATCTCGCCCGGCTCTATGTGGTTGAAGTCGGTCAGGTAGGCCAACCCGCCAATGCGGAAACCCACAACGGGCAACTTGTAGTGCAATCCGTAGATGGGGGTCACTCTCATCGTGCCTACCTCGAACGGCTCGCTGCCAATGGTGTGGAGCGACATCTCGGGCACACCCGGGTAGCGGTGCTCGGCAAAGGCATAGTCGAAATCTTTGCGCACCACCTTCTGCACATCCTCGGTGGCATAGATGGGAATCTCCTTGTCGCAAAAATAGTTGAACGCCCTCACGTCGTCGAGCCCGATGATGTGGTCGGTGTGCTGGTGGCTGAGCAGTATTGCGTCGATGTCTTTTACTCCCTGGCGCAGCATCTGGTAGCGGAAGTCGGGCCCGCAGTCGATGATGATGCGTGTGGTGCCGTCCTCCACCATTGCCGATGTGCGCAGACGCTTGTCGCGCGGGTCGGTCGAGCGACAAACCCTGCAATCACACCCAATCATTGGTACGCCTTGCGATGTTCCTGTGCCGAGAAAAGTGAGTTTGAGCATAGTGTTGTTGTTCGGAGGTTTTGTTGTTCACCACAAATGTACAAAAAAACGGCCCATTCGCAATGAATGAGCCGTCAATTTTATTGTTCTATGGAGAATTACTCGGTTGCTTTTTCGAGTTTCTTCATCATCGAGAACATTACGATACCCGAGATAACGCAGAGTGCGATAAGCACGGTCCATACGCCCCACAAGGGGAGTTTGTTCCACAACAGACCGGGGATCGAAACGAGGTAGTTACCGATAGCGGTTGCTGCAAACCAGCCACCCATCATCATACCTTTGTACTTGGGAGGAGCCACTTTCGATACGAACGAGATACCCATGGGCGAGAGCAACAGCTCTGCGAAGGTGAGTACCAGGTAGGTCGAGATCAACCAGGTGGGGCTTACCAAGTCGGGGCTAACGGTGCCACCCAACTGACCGGGCGAGAGCAGACCGAGCGAACCAACGGTGAGGATTACGAAGCCGAGAGCGGCAACGAACATACCCAAACCGATTTTCTTGGGAGCGCTGGGCTCTTTGCCCTTCTTAGCGAGTGCGCCAAAGAGAGCCAACGATACGGGAGTCAGAGCAACTACATAGAAGGGGTTGAACTGCTGGAAGTCCGAAGGCTGAACGCTTACTTCGTCGGGCATGCCGAAGTAGAGAGCAGCAGCACCTGCCCACAAGGCGAGGGTTGCAATACCCGAGGTGATTTTAGCCTTCTTGGTCTCGCTCTGGAATACGCTGAACAGAGTGTAGATCGACACAGCAATTAGAGCCAAGCTCCAAATGTTGAAACCGATACGGATCCAGCCCTCTGCGGTGTTAGCGGTGTAGTCGCGAGCGAACAGAGTCATGGTTGCACCATTCTGGTGGAATGCCATCCAGAAGAAGATAACTACTGCAAATACGAGCAACAGAGCGGTAACGCGGCTCTTGGTCTGAGCGGGAGTGAGCTCGGGCTCGGCCTTAGCGGTGTTGTTGGCTGCGGCAGCAGCTTTGGCCTGTTTCTCATTTACGTCGGCGTGTTTGAACCAGTTGCGGCAGCCGAAGTAGATGCAAACCGAAAGAATCAGCGATACGCAAGCTACTGCGAAACCACCGTTGTAGGCAGTCGAGAGGCTGTCGATGTAGTGCTGGCTGAAGGTAGCCATGTCCATACCTGCTGCGCCCTCCATAGTCGAAGCGAGTGCCTCCAACTCGGCGGTCTTCTCAGGGGTGATGGTGCCGTTGAGGTACTGGTGTGCGAGTGCGGGGATGTTGGCGTTGTAGCTCAGCTGAGCGCCTTTGAGCGACCAGTTGGTAACAGCCTTAGCCATCGAGGGAGCAAACATTGCACCGATGTTGATAGCCATGTAGAAGAGGCTGAATGCCGAGTCACGTTTGGCCGAGTACTTGGGATCGTCGTAGAGGTTACCAACCATTACCTGGAGGTTACCTTTGAACAGACCGGTACCGATAGCCACGAGTGCCAATGCACCGAACATCAAAACTTTACCCATCAAGTTTGCCTCGGTGGGAATCGACAAACAGAGGTAGCCGGCGAACATTACGCCGATACCCAAGGTTACGCATTTACCGTAGCCAAATTTGTCGGCCAAGATACCGCCGAAGAAGGGCATAAAGTAAACGCCGGCAAGGAAGATCGAGTAGATCTGGGTTGCCTGTGCTGCTGTGAAGCCGAATTTTGCCTGAATAAAGAGCAGGAAAATCGCCAGCATAGTGTAGTAGCCAAAACGCTCACCGGTGTTGGCGAGAGCCAAAGCGTACAGTCCTTTTGGTTGTCCTTTGAACATAGAAATTTAGTAATTAAAGTTAATGAAAGTTTGTTGTGTTTGCTCGTTAGTGATGAGGTCTATTGCTATGCAATGCACCCCATACAAAAGACAAAAGTAACAATTTTTGCGAGAAAATTTGCATTCCCCACTAAAAAAGAGTAATTTTATTCTCGAATTTAATTCCCTAATTATGGCTAAACGTCTGGCAATCATCGAGAATGATAGTTGGTTGGAGCCCGTGGAGGCCGAAATCGACTACCGATACAAACTTTACACCGACCGCCTGGCCGACATTACTACCTCGTCGGGCTCGATTGTGGATTACGCAAATGGCTACCGCTACTTCGGCTGGCAGCGCGACGAGCGCAACCGAGGTTGGTGGTTCCGCGAGTGGCTTCCCGCTGCGTGGGAGGTCTATCTCTTTGGCGACTTCAACGGCTGGGATCGCACCTCGCTGCCACTCTTCAAGAACGAGCAGACGGGTGTGTGGAGTATCTTCCTTGCCGACCGCGAGTACAACGTGGCTCACGGAGCGCTGTATAAAATCTTGGTTGTGGGCGAGAATGGCACCCACGAGCGCATCCCTGCTTGGACTCGTCGCGCGGTACAGGACGACACCACCAAGGATTTTACGGCCCAGTTCTGGAATCCTGCCGAGCAGTTCGATTGGAAGGGCGACCAGTTCCGTGTAGACCGCTCCGAGGGACTCTTTATTTATGAGTGCCACATCGGTATGGCTCAGGAAAAGGAGGGTGTGGGCACCTATGCCGAGTTTGCCGACAAAGTGTTGCCCCGCATCAAGGCTGCCGGCTACAATGCCATTCAGATTATGGGTATTGCCGAGCACCCCTACTATGGCAGTTACGGCTACCACGTTTCGAGCTTCTTTGCCCCCTCGTCGAGGTTTGGTACTCCCGAGGAGTTGAAAGCTCTGGTGCGCAAGGCCCACGATATGAACATTGCGGTGATTATGGATATTGTTCACGCTCACTATGTTAAGAACTTTGCCGAGGGCTTGAACGGTATCGACGGCTCGGACACTTGCTACTCGCTTGCAGGCGATGCTGGCTATCAGCAGTATTGGGACTCCAAAATCTTCGACTATGGCCGTCGTGAGGTGATGCACTTCTTGCTCTCGAACGTTAAGTATTGGCTCGACGAGTTCCACTTCGACGGCTACCGCTTCGATGGCGTAACCTCGATGCTCTACTACCACCACGGTTACACCGATTTCGACTGTCGCGAGAAGTATTTCGACGCAGGCGTGTGCCGCGATGCCATCACCTATCTGACCCTCGCCAACCGCCTTGTTCACGACCTCAGGCCCGATGCTGTGACCATTGCCGAGGATGTGAGCGGTATGCCCGGAATATGTATCCCGACCGAGGAGGGTGGCATTGGTTTTGATTACCGCCTGGGTATGGGAATCCCCGATTTTTGGATTAAGATGCTCAAAGAAATTCCCGACGATAATTGGAACGTGTGGGACATCTGGAACGTGATGACCAACCGTGGCAACAACACCCCCACGATTGCCTACTGCGAGTCGCACGACCAGGCTATGGTGGGCGACAAAACTATCGCTTTCCGACTGATGGACAAAGAGATGTATACCTCGATGTCGATCGATAGTCAGAATATGGAGATTGACCGAGGAATGGCTCTGCACAAGATGATTCGCCTCTGTACGGCTTCGTTGGGCGGTCAGGCCTACCTCAATTTTATGGGCAACGAGTTTGGTCACCCCGAGTGGATCGACTTCCCACGCTTGGGCAACGATTGGAGCTACAAATATGCACGTCGCCAGTGGTCGCTGGTCGATAATAAAGACCTCCGCTACCACCAGCTGGGCGAGTTCGACAAGGCTATGATTCATATGCTCGTGCGCCACAACCAGATTGGTCAGGGCTATGCAGGACAGTTGGCAATGTTCGATGGCGATCAGGTGATGGTTTACCACCACGGCGATGTGGTTTATGTCTTCAACTGGAACCCCTCGCGCAGTGTGCCCGACTATATTATCCCCGTACCCGAGGAGGGAAATTATCGTATTATCCTCTCGACCGACGAGGAACGCTTTGGTGGCTACGAGCGCAACGAATTGCACACCGACCATCAAAGCTTTACCCGCAAGGACGACGACGGTGTGGTGCGCAACTATCTGAAAATCTACAACGTTTGTCGAACGGCAACGGTATATAAAAAGTTTAAGTAGCCGAACGTAGCGTTGGAAACATAAGAGGAGTGTTCCCGCGAGATGTGTGCTTTTTTGTGAAAGCTTGGCTTTAAACTTTTTTATACTGATTATGAAACGATTGCTGGTTACGATGTGTGCGATGCTGCTCGGAGTGGCGTCGCTCGCTGCCCAGGAGGAGCAATTCAAGGCTCTGGGCAAAAAGTATGATAAAATGGATGGCTACGAGGTGATGTCGGTGGGTCGTGCCGCCATCAGGATGGCAGCGCTCAGTGGCGACAAGGGGAGTCGCGATATGATGCGCAAGATAGACCTGCTGGTGTCGGTGAGCCACAAAGGCAAAGTGAGCGGGCCGCTTAGGGGCGACTTCAACCGCCTGATTGGTGGCTACGACTCGGTTTGGGCCATCAAGAAGGATACCGTTGATGTGGAGATCTTTATGAATTCCGAGCATACGGGCTTTGCGATGTATGGCCAGAGTCCCTCGGGCGAAACGGTGTTGCTGCTGTCGGGCAAGGACTTACAGCTCGAAGAACTGCTCCCGCAAGAGGTGCAGCAGGGGAGTGAGTAGCGGCCACGAATAGTTATAAGACAGAGAGGAGTAATGCACAAAACATCACTCCTCTCTGTTGTTTTTTTTGGGGGGGGCTAAACCACCTTGTGAAGTTGTCCCGTGGCTATGTACCAGATGTAGCCATCTACTTGGGTGTAACCCATCTGGTTGAGCAGTTGGGCGTAGTGGCTTATCTGTCGCTCGTATTTGGCGCTGTCGGTTAGACCGAACTTGTAGTCCACCACCACGGCACGCTCGCCTTGGATCATCACTCGGTCGGGGCGGTAGATTTTGCCGCGGCTTATGATTTCGCGTTCGTTGAGCACCTCCTCCCACGAGCCGTCGAACCACTCGCCAATCTCGCTGTGTTGGGCGAGGGTCTGCTCGATGGTGTGGCGCAACGAGTCGCCCTCGGTGGCCGAGATGTTGCCGTCAACCACGGCTTGCTCCACGGCTGCGTAGATATCATCCAACGTGGTAGCCTGCTCGAAACAGCGGTGCAGAAGTGTACCGTGCTCGCGGGGCGAGAGTTGCTCGCCACTGCTGTCGGAATCATAGCGCTGGTGGTCGTAGCTCACGGCAATCTTGCCTACGGGCGAGAAGGTGGTAAAACGACTCTCCGAGAGGATCCTTTGCTCGTCGGCACGGCTCTTCTTGGGAACGTAGTCGGCAGCCTCGCCAAACTCGTAGAGTTTTCCGCCAAATTCGGCAGAGTCGGTCGGGGTGAGTGCGCTTACGGCTCCGAGCGTAAGTGAGCCCACGCTCTTGTCACCCGGGGAGGTTGGCACCATTATGTGCAACTCGCTAATGGCCCTTGTTACAGCCACATAGAGCATATTGAGCGAGTCGATGTAGGACATTGTGATCTCGTTGTAGTAGCTCTCCGAAAATGCCGATTGGGCCATCTTGGCCGAGAAAGGCAGGGGGAACTTGGTAATCTGATTCGAGAGGGGTGCGTTTGGCGAGCCCCAATAAATCGCATTCGACTTGGGCGACATTGTCCAGTCGCAGTAGGGAATTACCACCGCCTGAAAGCCCAATCCCTTTGATTTGTGGATTGTGACAATGGAGATAGCGTCGGCCTCACTGGGTAGTACTATGGATTTGGTACTACCGCTCTCGTTCCACCATTGGAGCCACAGAGCCGTGTCGGCCACCTTGCGACTGCAATAGGAGATAATGCTGTTGTGGAGAGCTTGCAGGTAGGGCACCGAGTGTTCCGAGAACTCCTCGGCATAGTGGAGCATAATCTCATTGAAGGCCTCCTCGGGCTGCATCAGCGAGAGGGAGTGGATAAAGTCGCTCTGCTTGGCGTCGATGGGCTGCTCAAAGGGGTAACCGAAGTGGTCGTTGTAGGTTGCTCGGGCAAGTGTGTCGGCAGGGTTGGTTGCGAGCGACAATAGCGCCACCACAAAGCGCACATCGGGCGAAGAACCCACTTCGAGCGCGTCCTGAGTGACAATATCGTAGACGTAGGGCGACTCGGGATGCTGGGTTTTGTGGTTGAGCAGTATGGTGGCCATCTCCTTGGCCTCGGAATTTCGACGCACCAGAATGGCTATATCTTTGGCCTTGAAGCCACGACGTTGCAGATCTTCGATGCGGTGCACCACGGGGTGTACCTCTTGGTCGTTTTCATATTCGAGCATCGTAACATAACCACTGCCCGTAGTGTCTTTGGGCTTTTGGACAAAGTCGCTGTATGCTTCGCGGGTGGTATTGCCGAGTTGGGCTGCCAGCGAGGAGGAGAGTAGGGTGGAGTCGGCGGGGAACGAGCCGTTAATCATCTCGGCCACACGCTCCACGGAGTGCTCGATGAGCTTGTTGTTGAAACGCACCACCTGCTCCGAGCTGCGATAGTTTTTCAGCAGCGACGAGTTGTGCACCTTCTCGAAGGTGTTGTTTACATCCCTGGCCAAAAGGCTCCAATCACCTCCGCGCCAACGATATATCGACTGCTTAACGTCGCCCACAAGCATTACGGGAGCGCCCTCCTCTTGTGATATGGCGTTGTGCAACAGGGGCACAAAGTTGTCCCACTGACCGCGCGAGGTGTCCTGAAACTCGTCGATCATAAAGTGCGAAAACTTGTTGCCCACCTTCTCGTAGATAAATGGGGCGTCGTTGTCGGCAATGAGCTTGGTAATCAGGTCGTTTACGTCGGA
Organism: Tidjanibacter sp.; assembly: GCA_045634145.1. GTDB lineage: Bacteria > Bacteroidota > Bacteroidia > Bacteroidales > Rikenellaceae > Tidjanibacter. The sequence goes on from JAZQZS010000025.1 coordinate 36,688, forward strand.
TATAGGGAGAATGCCCTCCTCTTTGCACAGAGTGTCGATGCGGTCGCGCAGGTCGGCCAGCAGTGCAAACTCTCGGTATTTGGATGTGAGCAGCGCGGCAGTGTTGTCGGCCTTGGCTACGGCAGGATAGGTGGCTACGATCCTTTCGAGGGTGGGGCGCAGACGCTGAGCAAAGCTCTCGATGTCGCCACGACGGGGCGACTTGGCCGTGTACCACTCGTTTGTGTCGGCAGCGGCCTTGGTGGCAGCACTCGACGGAGCATCCACAATGCCGGCAGCTACCTTCTGAACGTAGTTTACAAAACTGCGACTACCGCCCTTGAAGTCGGATGCCAAGAGTCCCTCTCGGTTCATTGCGGCCACAAACTCGCCACCGAGGGCCTTGAATTGCTCCACCTGCTGCTTTGCGGTGGCATTTGCCGAGGCTACGATTTTCTGCAACTCGGCTTTGTCTTTGGTGCTTATGGCAGCCGAGCGATACTCCTCTCTGAATAGCTCCTTGCCGAGGGTGGTGAGGGTGCCTTTGATATTCCACGAGGCTCCCTCCTCGATGTTTTCGCCAATAAGGGCCATAACCCACTGGCGCAACTGCTCATCGGTAGAAAGCTCGTCGAGCATACGGTCGGCGGCCTGACCGAGCAGAGTGTCGGTCTGCAATTCGAGGTTGAAGTTGAGATCTTTGCCGAGCTCCTTGATGAAGGCTCGCATTACGCGCTGAAAGAACTTGTCGATGGTGAGTATTGAGAAGTTGTTGTAGTCGTGGAGTATGTAGTTTCGGGCTTCGGCTGCACGGCTGCGAATGGTGGCGCTGTCGAGCCTCAAATCGTGCATCAACTTGGCCTCGAAATCGCCATTTGCGCCCTGACTCAACCCGTTGAGATGTTGTAGGATACGCTGCTTTAACTCATCCGTTGCTTTATTTGTAAAAGTCACGGCAAGCAGGTTGCGATATCGAGTGGGTTGGTCGATAAGCGTGAGTATATAGCTATAAGCCATATTGTATGTTTTGCCCGAGCCGGCCGAGGCACTTACAACATTAACTTGTCCCATTTATTCTCTGTTTTGTTGCATAAAGGTATGGATTTTTTGTGAGTTTCGACAAAAAATAACTATTTTTGAGTGTGGAAATTTTTTTACATAACGTTGCGCTCCATCTGTGGGGCATTTATGGCGAGAGGATTGGGTCGCTGACCATCCTTCTGCCCAACAATCGTTCGCGAGTATTCTTTGTCGATTCGCTCTCCAAAATTGCGGGCAAACCTATCTTCGGCCCCCGCTATATCTCCATAGATACGCTGATGTGTGACCTTGCCCAGACCTCGCGCTTGGACCACATCAGGGCTATTACGGAGCTCTACCAAATCTACACCACCCACCACCACGAGGAGTTCGACAGCTTCTACCATTGGGGTGAGGTGTTGTTGAGCGACTTCGATGCCGTGGATAAATATCTTATCGATGCCGAGATGCTCTTTACCAACCTCTCGGACCTAAAAGATATGGATGGCGACTTGTCCTACCTCTCGGCCGAGCAGGTGGCAGCCATACGTCGCTTTTGGGACTCGTTCGATGTGGAGGAGCAGCAGTCGGAGCACCAAAAGAAGTTTTTGACCATTTGGAATTCGCTGCTGTCAATCTATGAGGGCTATCGTGCCAGGCTTACGGAGATGGGCGTGGGTTACTCCGGAATGATCTATCGCAAGGCTGTCGAGCGGCTCAAAGCAGATGAGGTCGAATTGCCCGAGGGTGAGTATGCAGTGGTGGGTTTCAATGCCCTCTCGGCTGCCGAAAAGGTACTTTTCGACCACCTCCAATCGGCCCACGGTGCGCGATTCTATTGGGACTACGACGATTATTACCTCAAAGACGAAAAGCAGGAGGCCGGATTGTTTGTGCGCGAAAACCTGGCGCGTTATCCCGCCCCCGCAGACTTTGTACTCCCAAGCCACTTCCTGTCGCCCAAGGAGATAAACGTAATCTCCACCGCCTCGGATTCGTTGCAGACCAAATATGCCGCCGAGTTTATCGACGACCTGATTGGCAAAAATATCACGCCCGACAAGCGTACCGCCATAGTGCTTACCAACGAGAGTCTGCTCTCGCCACTGCTCTATTCGCTGCCGAGCGGCCCCAACCCCGAAGAGCCTATCCAATATAACGTGACTATGGGCTTCCCGCTGCGCTCTACGCTGGCATATAGCTTTGTGGAGCGACTATTGCTGCTGCAACAACGTGTGAGGGTGGCTGCAAGTGGGGCTGTATCGTTCTACCACTCCGATGTGGAGGGATTGTTGGTGCACCCCTTTGTGGTGGCAGCCGACGGAGATAAGGCTCTCGAACTGAGGGCCAAAATCATCAAGCAGGGCCGTATCTATGTGGCTACAAGCGAATTTGATGGTTGCAGCCCTCTGGTGGCTCAAATCTTCGAGCCCCACAATCGTTGGCAGACCATTCACGACTATATTGGCCGTATTGTGGCTGTGGTGTCGCAGATAGAGGTGCCGGGCGAGTCGGCCGACAAGCGAGGCCTGCGACGCGAATGTTTCGGACTCATTATGGAGGCCCTGACCAAGAGCGCCAACTCTCTGGCCGAGTGTGCATCGACCGTGGAGATGAAGTTCTCGACCTATGTGTCGCTCATCCGTCGAGTTTTGCAGGGCGTGTCGATTCCCTACAAGGGCGAGCCCCTGAGTGGAGTGCAAGTAATGGGTATTCTCGAAACCCGAAATATCGATTTCGACAACGTGTTGCTGCTGTCGATGAACGACGACAACTTCCCCTCGGGGCGCATCAGGGAGATTTCGTTTATCCCCTTCAACCTCCGTATGGCCTACGGACTACCCACACCGCGACACAGCGAGGGTGTCTATGCCTACTATTTCTACCGACTCATTCAGCGAGCCCGCAGGGTGGATATGGTCTACTGCTCGGTGGCCGACGATGCTACATCGGGCGAACAGAGTCGCTACATCTATCAGCTCGACTTCGAGAGCGGCCATACCATCCGACGTGTGGAGAAGGTCTTGGGCCTGAATATGGCCCAGCGCAGAGAGTTTGTGGTCGAGAAGAGTGGGGTGGTGGCCGATCGACTGAGGGGCTACCTCGATGGTGGCGGACGTGTGCTCTCGCCCTCGACCTTTAATAGTTATATGGAGTGCCCGCTGAAATTCTACTTCAAGGCCATTGCGGGCATAAAACCCGACGAAGAGATAGAGGAAGATATTGACAATTCGCTATTTGGTACGCTCTTCCACCGAGCTATGGAGATTCTCTACGGCTCTCTGGTGGCGGGTGAGTCGCACCGCTTGCAGATTGCCCGACTAATTAACACTCCCAAGGTGCACGAGGCAATCGTGAAGGCGATTTCGGAGGAGTACTTTGGTGAGAAAGAGAGAGTTGTGCCCGAGGCTGAGTATGGCGGAGGTTTGATGATGGTGCGCGATACCATCGAGAAATACATCAACGATTGTCTGCTCCCCTTCGATGCAGCCCGTACCGACGACTTCGAGGTCTATCGCCTCGAACACCCTATGAAATACGATTTTCCTTTTGGCGACCACACCGTCTGCTTTGGCGGTACGAGCGACCGACTCGACCTTATGGCCGACGGCCGCATTAGGGTTATCGACTACAAAACGGGGCGTCCGCACAACGACATCGTGGGAGTGAAAAATCTGCTCTCCGACGAGCCCAAAGAGCATATGGGTGCCGCACTCCAAACCCTGCTCTACTCGATGATGGTCGAAGAGGACCAAAAGAGGGGAGAGTTGAAGGGCTCGGGAGCCACCCCGTCGCTCTACTATGTGCGCCACCTGAACAATGCCGAGTACACCCCGCTATTGCGATTTAAGGGTTCGGGCGAGGAGGTCGCAAGCTTTGCTCTCTACGCCGACGAGTTCCGCACAGCGCTGGCCGAACAGCTCACCAAACTCTTCGATACCACGCAGCCATTCCGAGCTACAAACGACCCCACAGCGTGTTCCTACTGCGATTATGCCAAACTTTGTAGGAAAAAGTAGAACAATGTAGCCGAAAAATACTACCTTTGTTGAAACATTTTTAGCCGAGAAAAGTCAAACTTTATAACATATTTAACAGTCAATACTTTATGAAAAAGTACGCTATGCACCCAAATCCACTTGTGCGTTTCTTGGAGAAGGAGCCCAAGGATTTTACCAAAGCCGACCTTATTAAATACATCGTCGGGAACAATGTTGAGATGGTGAACTTTCGCTATGCTGCTGCCGATGGCAGGCTCAAGGCTCTCAACTTTATCATCAACGACCTCGACTACCTCGATACCATCCTCACCTATGGCGAGCGTGTAGACGGTTCGAGCCTCTTCCCCAACTTTGTGCAGGCAGGTGCAAGCGACCTCTATGTTGTGCCCCGCTATCGCACCGCTTTCCTGAACCCTTTCAGCGAGATTCCCACCATCGACATCCTCTGCGGCTTTTACGACAAAGACGGCCAGCCCTTTGAGTCGGCTCCCGACCAGGCTCTCCACCGCGCTCACAACGAGTTTAAGAGGGTTACCGGTATGGAGTTCCACGCAATGGGCGAGTTGGAATACTATGTCGTAAGCGAGGAGGAGGGACTCTATGTTACCCCCGACCAGCGTGGTTATCACGAGAGCGGCCCCTTCTGCAAATGGGGCGATATGCGTCGCGAGGCTATGAAGGCTATCGCTGCCGCAGGTGGTAAAATCAAATATGGCCACAGCGAGGTGGGTAACTTTGCCGTAGATGGTCTGATGTATGAGCAGAACGAGATTGAGTTCCTGCCCGTGGATGTTGAGGATGCTGCCGACCAGCTCTTGATTGCCAAGTGGATTCTGCGCGAGATTTCGTACCGCTATGGTGTAAACCTCACCTTTGCACCCAAAATCACTGTGGGCAAGGCAGGTAGCGGTATGCACATCCACACCAAAGTGGTTAAAGACGGCCAGAATATGTACCTCAAAGATGGCAAGCTGACCGATGTGGCTAAGACCGTTATTGCCGGTATTCTCGACTCGGCTGCTGCCCTGACTGCCTTTGGTAACACCAATCCTACCTCATACCTGCGCCTTGTTCCCCACCAGGAGGCTCCCACCAATATCTGCTGGGGCGATAGGAACCGCTCGGTACTCGTGCGCGTACCTCTGGGCTGGACCACAGGTGCTGCCGAGATGATTAAGAACGCCAACCCCGCAGAGACCAGCGAGGTTAAACCCGCTCTGGATAAACAGACCGTTGAGTTCCGTTGTCCCGACGGCTCGGCCGATGTCTATCTGCTCTTGGCCGGCTTGGTTGTTGCTGCAACTCACGGCTTTAAGATGGAGAACGCTGTGGAGTTTGCCGAGGAGCGCTATGTGGGCGTGAATATCTTCCACGACGAGCACAAGGCTATTGCTGAACGCTTGGAGCACCTGCCCGACAGCTGTGCCGTTTCGGCCGACGCTTTGGAGGCCAAGCGTGCAATCTTCGAGGATGGTAGCGTATTTAGCGCCAGCCTGATTGACGGTTGGGTGAAGATGTTGCGTAGCCACAACGACGCCAATCTGCGCGAGGAGTTGCAGGCCAACCCCGAACTGATCAAAGAATTGGTTGAGAAATTCATCAACGTAGGCTAAAAAACGCATATAATTGACGACTTAGTCGTTACACTCAGGGCGGAATTGCTCACATAGGTCAACTATGCTGCGCATTCCGCCCTTTCGTGTGCCTATAATTCGCCTAATTATCTGCGTTTTTGGTGCTTGGGGAGGTATTAAAATTATATAAGCCCTATAAGTTGTGTGGGTCCTATGATACTTATGGGAGTAATGAAAAATAATTTTCAATTTTCAACTGTAAAAAAACAGTGTGGGTTTTCGTCTTTTTCATTACTTTTACGTCAATATAGTCGAACACGTGTTTGAGTGACGATTAAAAAATTACATCAATGAAACTACAACAAACAAACATTGAGCGACTTGGCGAGTGGATAGACCTCTATCAAGACCAACTCTACCGCTATGCCTTCTTTCGCTTGGGGAACAGGGCAGACGCCGAAGATGTCTTGCAGGATGCCTTTCTCAAAATAGCATCCCGTGTGGCAGAGGTCCGCAATCCAAAGGCCTACTTATACTCGGTTGTATCCTCCGGATGTGTTGATATGCTGCGTCGTCGCACAAAGTCGGCCCTCTCCATCGACGAACGAATAGCTCTGGCAGACCAGCCCGAAATGGCGGCCGAAGAAGAGGAGTTTATCCGTATTAACAAACTCTTAAACAAACTACCCGAAAAACAGTGCGAGGTGATTCGTCTGCACATCCACGGAGAACTGAAATTTACCGAGATAGCAGAGCTGATGGAGATGCCCGTTTCGACCATTAAGAGTCGTTTTTCGAGTGGTATCGAGAGATTGAAACAACTGTTTATCAACTAAAAAAAGTCAACAAAATGAAAAGCAAAGAATATAACCAGCACGAGCAGCAGATTATAGATATGCTCACTCCGAAAGTGGAGCTAAAACCATCTGCCGAACTGAAAACCAGGGTGTTGGAGGCCGCAGCAAATCAACAAAAAGTTGCCGCCAAGAAACCCGCACGAGTGACCTATTGGCTTAGGGGTGCAGTGTCGGTGGCAGCAGTTGTGGCCATCGCCTTTACCCTCACGCTCACCTCTCCCGTGACGGCATCGCGTCGTTACTTCTCGAATGCTATCGAGGCGGCAAGCCGGGTTAAGAGTATGATTTTGGAGCTGAATGTGCGTACCGAGCCCTACGAAACTATGGAGTTTGTTTCGCCCAAGTGTGCCATGCTGCCCGTAACCATCAAGGCCATCTATGACGAGCCTATGTTGTGGTGCGCGGAGAAGCAGGGTGGGCGAGTGGCCTTCTACAAAGGTGCCAACGAGGATGGTAATAAGGTTTATCAATGGATTCAGGGAGCCGGCGAAGGATGGGCAACTAACTACAACGGTTTTGTGAATGAGGAGTTGGCACTCTTTCTCAATCCTCAGCTGCTACTCGACTTTGAACTGAGGGCTACAAAAGAGCGCAACAAGGCAAAGTATACCAAGTATGAGATAACCGAGATTGGCGAGTGGGTGAATGTGAAGATTTCAAGCACAGCACAGGGTTACTATGCCGACAGCGACTATATGCTCAACACCTCGCTGGCCGAGGCCAAGACTATTCGCGAGTACTCGTTCAACAAAAAGAGTGGCCACCTGCTGAAAGTGCGCATCGATATGGTAATGCCTAACAGAGAGGTTGTTACGGTTGTTGAGAGTGGTCTGATTGTTTACGACGAGCCCCTCACGGCCGAAAACTTGGTGGCAGCAGACTATTCGCAGGTAGAGTTTATAACCCCCGAACCACCCTCTACACCCTCATCACAACTTGTGGGAATTTCTGCCGACAAGGCCGCAAAGATTATCCTTGGTGCTATGGGTGAGTGGAACGAGGAGGTGCTTGGCGAGTCGTTGTGGTCGCTCACAACCGATATGGTCGAGAATGTAAAGGCCAGATATGGTGGGCTCAAACTTCTCTCTGTGGGTAAGCCGTTTAGGTCGGGTCTCTATCCCGGTCGTTTTGTCAAGTGCAAAGTAGTGCTTGCCGATGGCGAAAAGTGTGAGTTGGTTCTCGCCCTTCGTAACGACAATAAGGCCAAGGCTTGGGTGCTGGATGGAGGACTCTAATACGCACACAATCTCGTAGTTGGCCTACAAATAGAAACGCCCTCTGCGTAAATTGCGGAGGGCGTTTTGTTATCTCTTGGGGCGGGTTAGTCGAACGACTGCATGCCGCTCTGCGAAATCTTGATTATTCGCTGGTAGTCGTGGGGAGTGAGCTCCATAAAAAAGTAGTGAATGGGGTCTACCCTCATGCCATTGAATCTCACCTCGTAGTGGAGGTGGGGCGAAAGTGACAGACCGCTATTACCCGTAAGGCCGATAATATCGCCACGACGCACCTTCTGGCCCTTCTTGACGTCGATACGGCTCAGGTGGCTGTACTGTGTTTCGTAGCCTCCGCCGTGGTTGATGATGATAGTTCGTCCCGAGGTGGTCTTGCGGGTCTTGACCTCCTTAACGGTGCCGTCGGCTGTGGCAAACACACGCGAGCCAACAGGTACGGTATAGTCCACACCCTGGTGGGCCACAAGGCTCTTATAGAAGGGGTGAATCAACATTCCGTAGGGAGCAGTCAGCAGGGTCAGATCCTTATTGAGCACGGGTTGAATGGCGGGGATATTGTTGGCCTTGCCATTAAGGCTATCGGTTGCGGCACTCACGCGCTCGAAAAGGCGGGTGGTGTGGTGCTCGCCACGTTCCAGGGCGGCCATACGCTCGTTCATCTCGCGGTAGAGCTCGCTCTCGCTCATCTTCGACAGACGGTCGTAGTTGTCCCAACGCTGCTCCGAGGCGCTGTCGTTGAAGGCGTAGGGCTCCGACTCAAAGAGTATGCGGAAGACGTTTTTGTCCCTCTCGATCACATTATCAAGAACTTGCTCTACGGTGTCGTAGCGCATTTCGAGCTTGGCAAACTCGGCTTCGAGGGCTTCGTTTTGTCCGCGAAGTCGGTGCTGCTCGGGGGTGTCAAAGAGTGTAAAGAGCAGATACACGCCCGCCAACATTGCCAAAAATATGAGCACATTGCCCAACAGCGAGCGCACAACGGCCCAAATCTGGCTGCTGCGACTGATGCTTGGTGGGTATTGTGTAAATCTCTTGCTCATAGTGGTGTTACTCTTGGGTGCTGCTCTCGTTGTTGTCGAGGGTCTCGAATGTGGTGGTCTTGGCCGACTCGATGATGCGCTCGAACTCCTCTTCGCTCATATCGCGACGGAAGTAGTTAATGGGGTCTACGTTGTTGCCCATATAGATCACCTCATAGTGGAGGTGGGGGCCCGTAGAGCCACCCGTAGAGCCCATATAGCCAATAAGCTCGCCACGCTTAACCTCTTGGCCTACAACAACAAGGCGCTCGTTAAGGTGGGCATAGCGGGTCTTGTAGCCAAAGCCGTGGTCGATGACCAACATCTGGCCGTAGCCCTTGCGACGCTGGCCCTTCTCGGAGTGTACCACCTTGCCGTTACCTGTGGCATAGATGGGATCGCCACGTCGTCCTCCGAAGTCTATACCTTTGTGCTGAATATAGCGTTTGTATATGGGATGAAGGCGGCGGCCATAGGCACCAATGGGGCCTCGCAGGTCTTTCTTGTTGATGGGCCAGATGGCGGGAATAGATGCGGCCATCTTCTCCTTGTCTTTGGAGAGCACTTGCAGGTCGTCGAGCGAGATGCTCTGGCGGTAGAGTAGGCGGGTCTGCTCGTCGAGCGAGAGCCATAGCTGTTTGGCAGGGGTCTGGAACTCCTCGGTTAAGTAGCTGTAAGCCTGCTCGGAATAGGGGGTGTAGATGCCCGCAAGCGAGAGGGTGTCGGCACCAAACAAGGGGCGGTAGACGTCGTTATCTCGCTGGTGGAGTTCGCCCACTTTTGCTCCGAGGTTGTGGACCTTTTCGGAGAGGATGTCGTAGCGGTGGGCCACTTCGCGACCGGTGCGCTCGATGGCGCGGGTCTTGGGCGAGTAGTACTCGTAGGAGTAGACGATATTTACCACGGCTGCGGCAATAAAAAAGAGCAACAAACGCCTGATAAGCAGATAGCGCGCCAAGCGTTCGGGACGCCTAACGGGCTCGTATGCGAGCGTTTCGGGGTTGAATTTGTACTCTTTTTTTGCCATTTTGGGACTATTTGTTACGTTTTGGTTAAAAAACGCCTCTACGGGGGACAAAATTATAGTAAAATGTGTAAATTTGCAACCGCTTGAAAAACGAGTGTAATTAATATAAGTATATAGACCGAAACAAATTATGATGACATCGAACGAAATTAGGGCAAAGTTTCTCGAATTCTTTGCATCGAAGGAGCACACCATTGTTCCCTCGGCCCCTATGGTCGTGAAGAATGACCCGACCCTTATGTTTACCAACGCTGGTATGAACCAGTTTAAGGACATCTTCCTTGGTAACGCAACCTCTAAATTTAATCGTGCAGCAGATACCCAGAAGTGTCTGCGTGTGTCGGGCAAGCACAACGACCTCGAAGAGGTAGGACACGATACCTACCACCACACTATGTTCGAGATGTTGGGCAACTGGTCGTTTGGCGACTACTTCAAGAAAGAGGCCATCGATTGGGCTTGGGAGCTTCTGACCGAGGTTTACAAGATGCCCAAAGATAGGCTCTATGCCACTGTGTTTGAGGGTTCGCCCGAGGAGGGTGTGCCTATGGACCAGGAGGCTTTCGACTATTGGAAACAGTATCTGCCCGAGGATCACATCATCCTGGGTAACAAACACGATAACTTCTGGGAGATGGGCGAGACCGGCCCCTGCGGTCCTTGTAGCGAGATTCACTTCGACTTGCGTAGCGAGGAGGAGCGTGCCGCTAAACCCGGTAGGGAGATGGTCAATATGGGTCACCACCTGGTAATCGAGATCTGGAACCTTGTGTTTATGCAGTTCAACCGCAAGGCCAACGGCTCGCTCGAACCACTGCCTCACAAACACATCGATACCGGTATGGGCTTCGAGCGTCTGTGTATGGTTTTGCAGAACAAGCAGAGCAACTACGATACCGACGTGTTCCAGACCCGTATCAGCGAGATTGCAGCCTTGGCAGGCAAACGCTATGGCGAGAATGATAAAGCCGATGTGGCTATGAGGGTTATTGCAGACCACCTGCGTACCATCTCGTTCTCGATTGCCGACGGTCAGCTGCCCTCGAATGTTAAGGCTGGCTACGTTATCCGTCGAATCTTGCGCCGTGCAGTGCGTTACGGCTACACCTACCTCGGCTTCAACGAGCCCTTCATCTGCAAACTCGTTCCCGGTTTGGTAGAGCAGATGGGTGGTCAGTTCCCCGAGTTGAAGGCTCAGCAGACCCTCATCACCAGCGTTATCTGCGAGGAGGAGACCGCATTCTTGAAGACTCTGGCTACCGGTATCAACCTTTTGGAGGGTGTGATGACCAAGAGCCGTGCCGCAGGCAAGAGCGTAATCGACGGCAAGTCGGCATTTACCCTCTACGACACCTACGGATTCCCCATCGACCTTACCGAGCTTATCGCTAAGGAGAACGGTATGACCGTAGACTTGGAGGCATTTGAGGTTGAGTTGCAGGCTCAGAAGGCTCGTTCGCGTAACGCAGCAGCTGTGGAGAACGACGACTGGGTTGAGCTCGTGGCTGGTGCTACCACCGAGTTTGTGGGCTACGACACCCTCACTGCCGAGGTGAAGATTGTGCGCTATCGCAAAGTTACCACCAAGGGCAAAACCCTCTACCAGCTCGTATTCGACCAGACTCCTTTCTATGCCAATAGCGGTGGTCAGGTTGGCGACAACGGTACCATCGAGGCCGAGGGTAAGACCATCAAGGTTATCGACACTATCAAAGAGAACGGTCTGCCTATCCACGTTGTGGCCGAGTTGCCCGAGAATGTGGAGGCTACCTTTGTGGCAGTAGTAAACGAGGAGGATAGGCTCGCTTCGGCTCGTCACCACTCGGTAACTCACTTGATGCACAAAGCTCTGCGCGATATTCTGGGTAGCCACGTCGAGCAGAAAGGCTCGCTCGTGTGTCCCGACTACCTCCGTTTCGACTTCTCGCACTTCCAGAAAGTGACCGAGGAGGAGTTGCGTCAGGTGGAGATGGCCGTAAACCGTATGATCAGGGCCGACTACCCCTTGCAGGAGAATCGCGAGTGCTCGATCGAGGAGGCTCAGGCAGCAGGCGCAATGATGCTCTTTGGCGAGAAATATGGCGACAAGGTGAGGATGATTCGCTTTGGCGAGTCGGTTGAGTTGTGCGGTGGTACCCACGTTGGCGCAACCGGCCAGATCGGTATGTTCAAAATCGTGAGCGAGAGCGCCATTTCGGCAGGCGTGCGTCGTATCGAGGCTATCGCAGGTGGCGTGGTTGAGAACGCCTACTACAAGATGGAGGAGTCGCTCAAAGAGTTGCAGCAGAGCTTGGGTTCGCCCGCACTGTTGCAGGCAGTCAAGAAACTCGTTGACGACAACGCTGCTCTCCGCAAAGAGATTGAGGGCTTCCGCGCACAGAAGGCTCGAGAGTTGGCCGACAGTATTGGCAAACTTATTGGTCAGAATAGCGTAATCTCGCAGGTTATCGATATGCCCGTAGATACCGTTAAAGACGCAATCTATGCTCTGCGCACCGCAAATCCCGAGGTGGCAATCGTGCTCGGTAGCCGCGAGGGTGGCAAGCCTATGTTGGCAGTAGCCGTGGGCGACGCTCTGGTGGCTAAGGGTGTGAAGGCAGGTGACGTTGTCCGCGAGGCCGCTAAGCAGATGCAGGGCGGTGGTGGCGGTCAGCCCTTCTATGCTACCGCAGGCGGCAAAAACCCCGAGGGCTTGGAGAAAGCTATCGAGGTGGCAGTAGGCCTGATTAACGACAAATTGTAATCAAACATAACAAAGAGAGATATAGATCATTATGGCACAGCAGAAAGTTCTTTTGATGATTCTGGATGGTTGGGGCAAAGGTAACCGCACCAATTCGGACGTTATTTATACCGCACAGCCCGAGTTTATCAACTCGTTGGAGGCTAAATATCCCAATGCCGAGCTGCGTACCGACGGCGAGAACGTGGGTCTGCCCGACGGACAGATGGGCAACTCGGAGGTGGGTCACCTCAATATCGGCGCAGGTAGGGTAGTGTACCAGGACCTGGTTAAAATCAACCGTGCTTGCAGGGACAACTCTATCTTGGAGAATGCCGAGGTGAAGGCTGCCTTTGAGTATGCCAAAGAGAAGGGTTGCAAAGTGCACTTTATGGGTCTGGTGAGCGATGGTGGCGTACACAGCCAGCAGTTGCACCTCCACAAACTCTTCGACATCGCCAAAGAGTATGGCATCGCCGACAAAGCCTATGTTCACTGCTTTATGGACGGTCGCGACACCGATCCCCAGAGCGGTAAAGGCTTCATCGAGGCTCTCGAAAACCACCTCCAGACCAGCGGTGGCAAGATTGCTTCGATCATCGGTCGCTACTACGCTATGGACCGCGACAAACGTTGGGAGAGGGTGAAAGTGGCTTACGACCAGATTGTTAAAGGCGAGGGTAAACACTCGACCAATATGGTGGAGGCAGTGGCCGAGAGCTATGCCGAGGGTGTTACCGACGAGTTTATCAAACCCATCGTGGCCGTAGACCAGAACGACCAGCCCATCGGTCTGATGGAGGAGGGCGATATGGTTATCTTCTTCAACTTCCGCAACGACCGCGCTAAGGAGCTCACTATCGTGCTCACTCAGCAGGATATGCCCGAGGAGGGTATGCACACCCTGCCCTTGTACTACTGCTGTATGACCCCCTACGACGCTAAATTCGAGGGCCTGCACATTTTGTTCGACAAGGAGAATGTGAACAACACCATTGGTGAGTATGTTTCGTCGCTGGGCCTGAAACAGTTGCGTATTGCCGAGACCGAGAAATATGCACACGTTACCTTCTTCCTCAATGGCGGTCGTGAGGCCGAGTTTGAGGGTGAGAGCCGTATCTTGGTGCCTTCGCCCAAGGTTGCAACCTACGACTTGCAGCCCGAGATGAGCGCTCCCGAGGTCGCTGCCGCTCTGGTGGAGGAGCTCAAAAAACAGAAATACGACTTTATCGCTCTGAACTTCGCAAATGGCGATATGGTTGGCCACACCGGTATCTGGGACGCAATCTACAAGGCCGTTAAGACCGTAGACAACTGCGTTAAGGATGTAATCACCACCGCAGTGGAGAATGGCTACGAGGTTGTTGTTATTGCCGACCACGGTAATGCCGACAATGCAGTGAACGAGGATGGCTCGCCTAACACTGCTCACTCGCTCAACCCCGTGCCCATCATTGTGGTGTCGGATAGGGTTAAGAGTGTAGAGAACGGTGTGTTGGCCGACGTGGCTCCCACCGTGCTGAAACTTATGGGCCTCGAGCAGCCCGCCGAGATGAACGGTAAGGCTCTCGTGGAGTTCTAATGTGTTCCACACATACCTAAAAGAGAAAGACCGCAAGCGATTGCGGTCTTTTCTTTTTCTTCTGTACCTGCGGGCACAAAGAAAGGGAGCACCCACGATAGAGCGCTCCCTCTGCTTGAAGTTTTAAAGGTTCAAAGGTTGGTTATGTTTTTGTTAATACCTTTGTCGGCACACTACTCGGCCTTGTGAACGAGCTGGATGATCTCGCCACCGTGGATGATAGCCTCCTCGTTGGCGGGGAGAGTCTTCCAAGCACGCTCGGGTAGCGATTTCTTCAAACCTACCTTCACGAATTCCATATCCACAATGGGGCACACCTTCAAGTAGCCGCCCAAAATCATTGTGTTGAACAAGCGCGAGTTACCCATCTTGGCACACTCCTCGGTGGCGTTGATGGTGTAGATGTTGATGTCCCTACGGGTGGGGTGGCTGGTGATACCGTTGGTGTCGTAGATGAGGTTGCCACCGGGGCGAACGCTCTGCTCGAACTTATCCAAGCTCTGCTGGTTCAGTACGATAACGGTGTCGCAAGTCTGAACGATGGGCGAGCTAACGGGTTTGTCGCTCACAACAACGGTAACGTTGGCAGTACCACCACGCATCTCGGGACCATAGCTGGGCAACCAGCTAACCTCGAAACCCTGCAACATACCCGAGTAGGCCAAAATTTTACCGGTCGAGAGAACACCCTGTCCTCCGAAACCTGCAATAATCAATTCCTGTTTCATATCTCTCTTAGTCTGTTTTTGTGAGGGTTATTCGTTTTTGATATCTCCGAGGGGGTACTCTGCAACCAGGTTCTCCTCCATCCACTTGTTGGCAGCCACGGGGCTCATTTTCCAACCGCTGTTGCAAGTAGCTACGAACTCCACAAACGAGAGGCCTTTCTTGGCCATCGAGTTCTCCAAAGCCTTGCGGATAGCCTTTTTAGCTTTACGCACAGCAGCGGGAGTGTGAACGCTCTGACGAGTTACATAGCATACACCGGGGAGCTGGCATACAAAGTCGGCAACTTTGTAGGGGTAGCCGTGCAACTGAGGATCACGACCATAGGGGCAGGTTGCGGTCTTCATACCGATGAGGGTATTGGGCGACATCTGACCACCGGTCATACCATAGATTGCGTTGTTGATGTAGAATACTGCGATGCTCTCGCCACGGTTGCAGACGTGGATGCTCTCGGCGGTACCGATAGCGGCCAAGTCACCGTCGCCCTGATAGGTGAATACCACCTTGTCGGGATAGAGCCTGTGGGCTGCGGTAGCCACAGCAGCAGCACGGCCGTGGGCAGCCTGAATCCAGTCGATGTGCAGATAGTTGTATGCAAATACCGAGCAACCTACGGGCGAAACACCAATGGTCTTCTCCTGAATACCCATCTCGTCGATAACCTCGGCGATGAGTTTGTGGATAGTACCGTGGCTACAACCGGGGCAGTAGTGCATAACCTTGTCGGTCAGTACCGGAGTCTTGGAATAAACCAAATTCTCTTTGGTTTTCTCTACGATATATTCTGCCATAGTGCCTTACTTTTTAATGATTTTGTTCAACAATGCCTCGTAGACCTGGTCGGGGGTGTAGACTGCGCCACCGGTGCGTCCGTAGTGCTCTACGGGAACTGCGCCATTTACGGCCAGCTTAACATCCTCTACCATCTGTCCCATATTCAACTCGGCAACCAGAACGCCTTTGGTCTGAGCTGCCACCTCGGCAATCTTCTTGCTGGGGAAGGGCCACAGAGTGATGGGGCGGATAAGGCCCACTTTGTAACCATTCTGACGAGCAATAGCGATGGTCTCTTTGCAGATACGAGCCGACGAGCCAAAGGCTACAATCAGGTAGTCTGCATCCTCGCACATATACTCCTCGTAGCGTACCTCCTCGGCCTCGCAGCGAGCATATTTCTCGAAGATCTTGTAGTTGAATTTCTCCTGTGCATAGGGATCCAACTCCAACGAAGTGATGATGTTAGCCTCGCGGTCGGCAGTCTTACCGGTACAAGCCCAGCTGCTACTCATCTTCACAATCTCCTCGTCGGTCCACCTGGGCCTCTGCTCTGCCAACTCCACCTTCTCCATCATCTGGCCGATAACGCCATCCGAAAGAATCATCACGGGGTTGCGATACTTGAATGCCAGGTCAAATGCGTCGAACACAAAGTCGTGCATCTCCTGCACCGATGCGGGTGCCAACACGATAATCTTGTAGTCGCCGTGACCACCGCCTTTAACAGCCTGGAAGTAGTCGCTCTGTGCGGGCTGAATGGTACCCAAACCTGGGCCGCCACGAGTTACGTTTACCACCACGCAGGGCAGCTCGGCACCTGCCAAGTAGGTCAAACCCTCGCACATAAGGCTGATACCGGGGCTCGACGACGAGGTCATAACCCTCTTGCCGCAAGCAGCACCGCCATAAACCATATTGATCGACGAAACCTCACTCTCGGCCTGTACGACCACCATACCGGTAGTCAGCCAAGGCTGACGCTCCATCAGAGTCTCCATTACCTCGCTCTGGGGGGTAATAGGGTAGCCGAAATAGCCATCGGCTCCGCAACGGATTGCAGCTTCTGCAATCACCTCGTTGCCTTTCATCAGTTTAATCTCTCCCATAGCCTACTCGAATTTTTGTTTGTAAACAGTGATACAAGTGTCGGGGCAAATAATTGCACAGCTTGCGCAGCCGATACAACTATCGGGGTTGACCATCTGGGCATAGTTGTAGCCTTTGCCATTGACGTTGGGCGACAGAGCCAACACGTCGCAGGGGCAAGAGGCAACACATACCTCGCAACCTTTGCAGCGCTCGGTATCAACAACGATTGTTCCCTTAATCTTTGCCATACTTATTTATATTATTATATAGGTTTATTATAAAAGTCTGTTGAGAAACCTTTTTCTCTCTAAAACTCGTGGATTACCACGCCGCTACGCAACTTAGGCTCAAACCAAGTGGTCTTGGGAGGCATAATGTTACCGCTGTCGGCGATGTCGATAAGCTGCTGCATCGAAACGGGATAGAGCGCAAAGGCAACCTTCATCTCGCCGCTATCAACCCTCTTCTGCAACTCGCCCAGACCGCGAATACCGCCTACGAAGTCGATACGTTTATCCCTGCGCAAGTCTTTGATGCCCAAAACTTTGTCCAGCACCAAGTTCGACAATACGGTTACGTCCAAAACGCCAATGGGGTCGCTATCGTCGTAGGTGCCCTCTTTGGCAGTCATCGAGTACCACTTGCCGTCCAGGTAGAGGCCAAAGTTGTGCAGTGCGTTGGGTTTGTAGATCTCGGTACCCATCTCCTCCACAACAAAGTCGTTCTCCACTGCGGCCAAGAACTCCTCTTTGGTGAGGCCATTGAGGTCTTTAACCACGCGGTTGTAGTCGATAATGTTGAGCTGCTCGCCGGGGAAGATAACTGCCAAGAAGTAGCAATACTCCTCCTCGCCGGTGTGGTTGGGATTGGCTTTCATCCTCTCCTCGCCAACCCTTGCAGCTGCTGCGGTACGGTGGTGACCATCAGCAACATAGAGTGCAGGAATCTGCTCAAAGATGGCAGTGATGTTCTGGATATCCTCGTCGCCATCGATCAGCCACAGAGTGTGACCCACGCCGTCCTCGCTTACGAAGTCGTACTGAGGTGCCTGAGCAATAACGCGGTCTACAATGGCGTTCATATCGGCCCTCTCGGGGTAGGCGAAGAACACGGGCTCCAAGTTGGCGCTCTGAGCCCTAACGTGTTTCATCCTATCCTCCTCTTTGTCGGCCCTGGTGAGCTCGTGCTTTTTGATGCGGCCCTCCAAGTAGTCCTCGAAGTGGCAGCAAGCAACCAGACCATACTGACGTTTGCCGTTCATAGTCTGTGCGTAGATGTAGTAGCACTCCTTCTCCTCTTTCACGAGCCATTTGTTCTCCTTCCAGAGTTTGTAGTTATCCACGGCTTTGGCATAAACAGCCTCGTCGTGCTCATCTATAATGGGGTCGAAGTCGATCTCGGGCTTGATGATGTGGAGCAGACTCTTCTCGCCTGCCTCGGCCTTAGCCTCCACCGAGTTTAGCACGTCGTAGGGACGCGATGCAACCTCATTAGCCAGAGCCTGTGGTGGACGTACACCACTAAATGCTTTAATCTTTACCATAGTTCGGCTCCCCTTGATTATTTGTTTACCTGGAATTTACGATTGCCGTTTACGAAGAAGTCTACAATCTGGCTTGCGGCAGCCTTGGCAGCGTTGTAGTTAGCCTCGGCAGTCTCGGCACCCTGTTTCTTGGGGGTTGCGAATACCCTGTTGCCAAATTTCTCGTTCAACTCGGCCTGCGAAGCAGCTGCAATGTCGGTAGCATATTTCAAATCCTCCCTTACGGCAAATACCTCAGCCAACTCCTCCTCGTTTACAACCTCCTTACGGGCGGTGTTTACGATGATAGCGCCCTTAGGCATACTCTCCAACAGAGCTTTGCCTACGAACTTGATGTTCTGGGGTTTAGCGGGAATGTGGAGCGAGATGTAGTCGCAAGTAGAGTAGAGCTCCTCGGCGGTAGCCACACGTTTGGCACCGTTCTGCTCGAAGATGCTATCGTCGGTAATCGAAGGCGACAGAGCGTAAACATCCATACCCAGAGCCTTACCATAGCGAGCTACAATCTGACCGATTGCACCAAAGCCGTGGATACCGAGCTTCTTACCGCTCAGCTCTTTGCCGGTACCGGGTTTGAAGGTGTTGCGCGACATGTAGATCATCAGGCCCAGAGCCAACTCTGCAACAGCATTGGCGTTCTGACCGGGGGTGTTCATAACAACGATACCGCGCTCCGAAGCAGCAGCGCAATCAACATTGTCGTAACCAGCACCTGCACGAACTACAATCTTCAACTGCTCGGCAGCAGCAATTACCTCGGCGGTAACTTTGTCGCTACGAACAATCAGTGCGTCGGCATCTTTAACAGCGGCCAGCAACTCGGCCTTTTCGGTATATTTCTCCAAGAGTGCCAACTCGTAGCCGGCACCCTCTACAACTTCGCGAATAGCGTCTACGGCCTTTTTTGCGAAGGGTTTTTCGGTTGCAACTAAAACTTTCATAGGTTCAATTAAGGCGTAAAAGTCCACAACCTTATGCTCTGCGGGCTCCTCATAGATATGTGAGACTATCGTGGGCATAAAAGATGTGGACTTCTACGGTATTAAAATTTAGGTATACTTTGGGCTAAGTGGAACTAAGCGTGCATTTTCTCGAACTCCTGCATGCACTCTACGAGGGCCTTAACGCTCTCGAGGGGCAGTGCGTTGTAGCAACTTGCACGGAAGCCGCCAACCAAGCGGTGGCCTTTGATACCAACCATACCGCGAGCTTTGGCAAACTCCAAGAACTCACCAGCCAATGCCTCGTACTCGGGATTCATAACGAAGCAGATGTTCATCCTCGAACGATCCTCTTTTGCAGCGGTACCGCGGAAGAGTTTGTTGCGATCGATCTCGTTGTAGAGCATATCGGCCTTCTCGCAGTTGATGCGATACATCTCTTTCATACCACCGATGCTCTTCATCCAGCGCAGGGTCTCCATCAGAACGTAGATGGGGAATACGGGAGGAGTGTTGTACATCGAGTTGTTGTCGATGTGCGATTTGGGATTAACCATGCTGGGTACCTGGCGAACAACCTTCTCCAACATATCGTCGCGGATGATTACGAAGGTAACACCTGCGGGAGCGAGGTTTTTCTGTGCGCCACCATAGATGATTGCATATTTCGATACGTCTACGGGGTGGCTCAGGATGTCCGAGCTCATGTCGCAGATGTGGGGAATAGGCGAGTCGATATCGATGTGGTTCTCGGTACCGTAGATGGTGTTGTTCATACAGGTGTAGAGATAGTCACAGTCGGTAGGAATGGTGTAGCCTTTGGGAATAGCCGAGAAGTTGCTCTCCTCGCCCGAAGCGATAACCTCCACCTCGCCAAAGAGTTTAGCCTCTTTGATAGCTTTCTTGGTCCAAACGCCGGTGTTTACATAAGCAGCCTTGGTGCCCAGGAAGTTGTAGGGAATCTGGAAGAACTGGGTGCTTGCACCGCCACCTACGAAGAAAATCTGGTAGTTGTCGGGAATCTCTAAGAGCTCACGGAAGAGAGCCTTAGCCTCGTCCATTACTGCATCGAACTCTTTGGTACGGTGCGAGATAGAGAGAATTGAGAGGCCACTGCCATTGAAATCCAAAACTGCCTCGGCAGCTTTTTTGATTACTACATCGGGTAATACCGAAGGTCCTGCGTTGAAATTGTGTTTTACCATTGTGTTTTTAGGTTAAAGTGTTAGTATTGTGTGTTGTTAGTTATAACTCATAATTTACCATCCGCAAATATACGTTTTATTTCGTAGCAAAACAAACTATTTGTTTATTATTTATTGTTTCAAAGTGTAGAAAAATACGTTATCTTTGTCGGTTGATACTAAAACACGCAAAGATGATTAAATCGATGACAGGTTTCGGCAAGGCCGAAATTACTATCCCAGGACGCAAAATCAGTGTCGAAACACGCTCGCTCAACGGCAAGCAGCTCGACTTGTCTGTGAAACTCCCTGCACGCTATCGTCAGGCCGAGTTCGAGATTCGCAACCGCGCAGCCAAGGTGTTGGGCCGTGGCAAGACCGATATTTTCGTGACCATCGAGAATACCGCAGTGAAGGAGAGCTCGCTGGCCATTAACGAGGCACTCTTCAAGAGCTATTCGGAGCAGCTTATGGCTTTGGCAGTCGAGTCGGGATTGGGCGCAAGCAGCGAGGTTCAGTCGCAGGTGCTCAGCTCGGTTATGCGTATGCCCGATGTGGTGGCTACCGAGGTGGATGCCGTAAGCGACGAGGAGTTGGCAGCTCTGATGCAGGCCGTAGATGAGGCTTTGGCCCGTCACGACGCATTCCGCATCCACGAGGGCGAGGTTTTGATTGCCGACTTGCTCCACCGCGTAGACCTCATTCAGGGTTACAAGCAGGCCGTTATTCCCTACGAGCAGCGACGTACCGAGGTGGTGAAACAGCGCATCCTCGACCAATTTGCTCAGTGTGGTGTGGCCTACGACGCCAACCGTCTCGAACAGGAGATGATTTTCTACATCGAGAAGCTCGATATTACCGAGGAGAAAGTGCGTCTTGACAAGCACTGCGACTACTTCCGTGCCGTGGCAGCCGAGGAGGACAACGTGGGTCGCAAGCTGGGCTTTGTGGCTCAGGAGATGGGACGCGAAATTAACACCATGGGCTCGAAGGCCAACGACTCCGAAATCCAGATTTTGGTAGTTAAAATGAAGGATGAGCTCGAAAAGATTAAAGAGCAGGTACTCAATATATTGTAATCTATGGGCAAGCTTATAATTTTCTCGGCCCCATCGGGCTCGGGCAAGACCACAATCGTGCGTCGAATTATGCAGACCATCCCCGGTTTGGAGTTCTCCATTTCGGCCACTTCGCGTGCTCCACGAGGCACCGAACAGCACGGCCACGACTACTATTTCCTCTCGGCCGAAGAGTTCGATAAGGCCATTGCCGAGGAGCAGTTTGTCGAGTGGGAAGAGGTCTATGCAGGCACCAAATATGGTACGCTCAAAAGCGAGATGGAGCGCATCTGGGCCGAAGGTCACACCATCCTCTTCGATGTGGATGTGAAGGGCGGCGTAAGGCTCAAAAGCATCTTTGGCGAGCAGGCTCTCTCGGTGTTTGTTATGCCCCCCTCGATTGAGGAGTTGCGCAACAGGCTGGTGGGTCGAGCAACCGACTCGCCCGAGAAAATCGAGCAGCGTGTTGCCAAGGCTGCCGAGGAGTTGGAGTATGCTCCACAGTTCGACAAAACCGTGGTGAATGACGATTTGGAGAAGGCTGTGGCCGAGGTGGAGCAGATTGTAACCGCCTTTGTGGCAGAGTAACCCAAAACTATCAACTCGTTCGCTATGATTGCTCTCTACTTCGGGTCGTTCAATCCCATTCACAAGGGCCACTTGGCGGTGGCTCGTTATGTTGTGGAGCAGGGGTTGGCCGAGAGAGTGTGGCTGGTGGTTTCGCCCCAGAATCCCCACAAGCAGGCGGGCGATTTGGCACCCGAGGAGCATCGTTTGGCTATGGCAAGGTTGGCCACCGAGGGGTGTGACGGAGTGGAGGTGTGTGACGTGGAGTTCTCGATGCCAAGGCCCTCCTATACGGTCGATACCATCGCAAAGCTCAGGCAGTTGTATCCCGACGAGCAGTTTGCCATCCTCGGAGGTGGCGATGTGGCTGCCACAATCCGCACCTGGAAAGAGGGCGAAAGGTTGGTGGCCGAGAACAAGATACTGATATATCCCCGAGGGGAGAATGACCTCTTCGAGGAACCCTTTGTGGTAATGGAGGGAGCCCCCAAGATGAGGGCCTCGTCTACGCTCGTGAGGGAGTTGATACGCAGCGGAGCAGAGTGGGAGAGTGAGCTCACGACTGAGGTGGCTCGTTACATCGAAAAATACAAACTTTATATGGAAAATAATACCCTTGAACAAGCCCTCGCAGCAGGCAAAGAGGCCTATGCCCGTAGCGACTTTGGCCAGGCAATTAACCACTTTGGCGAGGCCAAAAGTCTTGCTCCCGACAACCAAGAGGCCGACCAATGGCTCGCTATGATAGAGGAGATTTTGGCCTTCCGACACAAAGATTATTACAACCCATAATAGACTGAAACAGAATGGAAAAACTGAATATAGCACTGCTTGCAGGTGGCAATTCGTCGGAGCGTGAGATTGCGCTCGGAAGTGCTGCACAAGTGGCCGAGGCGTTCGACCGCGAGCGCTACAATGTGTGGCTGGTGGATGTCCACCACCGCGACTTTACCTACCGCACCGCCGAGGGCGGAGAGTACAAGGTGGACCTGAACGACTTTTCGCTCACCGTAGAGGGGCAGAAGGTGGTCTTCGACTACGCCTTTGTGATGATTCACGGTACCCCGGGCGAGGACGGACACATCCAGGGCTATCTCGAAATGATGGGCATACCCTTCTCGTCGTGCGATATGACCTCGTCGGTTATCACCTTCGACAAAATCTCGACCAAGCGTGCTGTGGCCCACACGGGTATCAACTTGGCCAAGGGTATGTTGATTGGTACGGAGGATTGGATTGCTCCCGACGCCATTGTGGCCGAGTTGGGACTGCCTATGTTCGTTAAGCCCAACGCAAGCGGCAGTAGCTGTGGCGTAACCAAGGTAAAGAGCGAGGAGGAGTTGATTCCCGCCATCTTTGCCGCTTTCGAGGAGAGCGACGAGGTGCTCATCGAGGAGTACATTGCAGGTAGGGAGTTTGCCTGTGGCGTGATGGCCACCGAGGAGCAGTTCTACCGTTTCCCCGTGACCGAGGTTGTGGCCAAGAACGACTTCTTCGACTACGAGGCCAAATATACCGAGGGTATGAGCGACGAGATTACCCCCGCACCTATCTCCGACGAGCTCACCGCGCTGCTCCAAGACCACGCCGAGGCTGCCTACAAGGCTTGTCGTTGCAGGGGTCTGGCAAGGGTGGACTTTATCGTAACCCCTGAGGGCGAGCCCTATATGATTGAGATTAACGCCATCCCAGGTATGAGCGCGGGTAGCATTGTGCCCAAGCAGATAAAAGCCGCAGGAATGACTATGACCGAGGTGTTGAACATCATAATAGACAATACGCTATGATTCCTTCGATGATTCAGATTGACGACAAAATCATCTCGACCGACATCCTCACCGAGGAGTTCTGCTGCGACCTGGACAAGTGTAAGGGCGAATGTTGTGTGGAGGGCGATTCGGGTGCTCCGCTCGACATCGACGAGGTCGATTTGCTCGAAATGGAGTATCAGAACTACAAGCCCTATATGACTCCCGAGGGCATTGAGGAGGTTGAGCGTCAGGGCTTTATGGTGGTAGACGTCGATGGCGACTACACAACCCCGCTGGTCGATGAGGCCGAGTGTGCCTACTCGTTCAAGGAGAATGGCATCACCTTCTGCGCCATCGAGAGGGCCTATCGCGAGGGCAAGTGCGGCTTTATGAAGCCCATTTCGTGCCACCTCTACCCAATCCGTGTGAAGCGTTTTATGACGGGCGACTATGGCCTCAATCTGCACCGCTGGACCATTTGTAGGTGTGCCTTCGAGTGTGGCAAGCAGAGGGGCGTGAAGGTCTACAAAGCAATGAAAGAGCCACTCATCAGGCGCTTTGGCGAGGAGTTCTACGAGTCGTTGTGCAAGGCTGCCGTGATGGTCGAGAGCGAGGGCAAATAGTTGATAATAAGTCAGTAGGGTATGATATTGCGCAAGAGAGTGTTGATATTGGTGATGGTGGTTGCGGCAGTGGTGTTGCAAACGCCCCTCTATGGTCAGCGCACCAAGGAGTATCGTCTGGAAGATCTGCCCGCAGTGGCTATCGACACTATCCCGACCGACAATCCCGCCGTGAGCATCATTACCTACACCAACAACACCTGGAAGTACATCTTTCACGACAAAGAGGAGAGGGCCAACCAAGAGGTCTACAACGACCATTGGCGCACCAACGAGGTCTTTGCGTATAGCGATGTGAGCCTTTCGCAGTTGCCCGAGAGTATGGAGATTCAGCTCATCGACAATCTGGGCGACTTCCACACCCCCGTGCTGGGCCGACTCTCGTCGCGCTACGGACCCAGAGGCCGAAGTATGCACAAAGGTATAGACATAGGTCTGCCCACGGGTGAGCCTATTTTTGCGGCCTTTGAGGGCAAAGTGCGCTATGCACGCTACAACTCGGGCGGCTACGGCTATCTGGTAATCCTGCGTCACCCCAACGGACTCGAAACCTACTACGGACACCTCTGCAAGCTGAATGTCTCTGTGAATGACTATGTTAAGGCAGGACAAGTGATTGGCTACGGAGGCAATACGGGGCGCAGTCGTGGTCCCCACCTCCACTTCGAGGTTAGGTATGCCGACCTGACGTTCGACCCAGAGAGGATTATCGACTTCTCGAAGGGAGAACTCAAATATCACACCTTTGTGCTCGAAAGAGGCTACTTCAACGTCTCGTCGAAGATGACCGAGGCGCTCGAAGAGTATGACGATGTGGAGGGAGTCTTTACCGACAAGGATGGCAACCCGCTCAGCTCGGAAGAGATTGTGGAGAATATCGAGGAGAAGGCCAGCAAGCCCAAGCCTACGGTGAACGATGCTATATATTATAAGGTGCGTAGTGGTGACAACCTGTCGAAGATTGCGGCCAGGTATGGCACCTCGGTGGGAGCAATCTGCCGCCTGAACAACATCAGTAGCACATCGACCCTGAAAGTGGGACAGCGACTGAGGGTGAAGTAAAAAAAAGAGAAGACCACAATCGAAATTGTGGTCTTTCTTTTTTTGTCTACCGTCTACCGTCGACCGTCTACCGACTAACAGACCCCTCAGGCGCTTTGTGACAGTTCCACCGTCATTGTACACACTCGTTCACAATGTTCTCATTCGTGAATGACAACATTGTGTACGCCTGTGAACAATTGTGTATGAGTGAAAACTTTCAATTCTCAATTTTAATTGTACCTTTGGGGAGGTAATGGAGCAAGAAAAATGAACAGGCTTGGTAGGTTGATACGCACAACGATAGTGACTGGGGCGATAATTATGGCCTCGGCTCCGATGGCTCGTGGCCAAGAGGGCCCAAAGCACAAACTATCGGTAGAGCTAAGGCCCGCCTACAACCTCATATCGCACGGCTACTTCAACGGCCGTAATCCCGACAACAAAACCATAGACAAGTGTGCCTCGATACACCTACGCTACGCCTTTGAGCACTCGCCTTCGAGTCGAATAGGTAGGCTCTACCCTGCTGTGTATCAGGGCATAGGATTGGCTACCTACACATTTTTCAGCGATCGCTCGGTGGGCACCCCTCTGGCCCTATACATATTCCAAGGAGCAAGGCTACACGACTTTCGGGGCAGAGGACCCTCGGTGGGTTATGAGTGGAACTTGGGCTACTCGTGGGGCTGGAAACCCAACAGCGCCATGAACTCACGGTGGAACGTGTTGATAAACATAGGCATACCCATAGGGTGGCAAATGGAGGGTGGTTGGGAGCTGAGCCTAACGCCCGACTTTACCCACTTCTCCAATGGCGATACATCATTTCCGAACGCGGGTACCAACACATTCGGCCTACGCATAGGTGCGCTCAAAGAGTTTGGCCCCAAGCACCGCCAGAGAGTCGACATTAAGCGACTCGTAGAGCCCTCGGCCGAGTTGGCAGGCAATACGGCAGACATGCTTGTGTGGGACTTAATCGGTTATGGTGGCTGGCGAGCCGACCGCTTCACCTCCAACGACCGATTCTGTGTGGTGGATAGCCCGCTTGTAAATGGAGGTCTAATGCTATCACCACTCTATAAACTAAATAGGTATGTGAGCCTGGGTGGCTCGTTAGACCTATTGGTAGACACGAGCGCCAATCTGTATGACGCAGTGTGGCAAGATGACATACTGGTCGGCTATATGCGCCCACCGCTTTGGCAGCAGACCTCGTTGGGAGTGTCGTTGCGCGGTGAGCTACGAATGGGCCATATGGCTGTGGGCATTGGCAGTGGCGTAAACCTGATTACCCACGGCTACGATATGCGACGCTACTACACATCGTTTACCCTGAAAGGATTTGTCAGCGAGCGAGCCTTCCTGTTCATTGGCTACCGACTGAGCAGCCTCCAATACACCCACAACATTATGTACGGCGTGGGCGTAAGGTTTTAGCGGGGAGCATACCATTCTCAACATTATACGTCGTCGGTTGTTCACAGGCGTTCACAATGTTGTCATTCGTGAGTGTGAACGAGTGTGAACGAGTGTGAACGGTTGTGTACAAGCCAACTCTTAGTAGATGCGCTCGCCGAAAATCATCGAGCCGATACGGACCATATTGCTGCCACACTCGATGGCCTCGGCATAGTCCGATGTCATACCCATAGAGAGAGTGTCGAACTCGGCTCCACGCAGGGGCGCAAGGGTGTCGAACAGCCCTTTGAGCCTACGAAACTCGCTCTTGTTCAGCTCCGTATCGTCGGTAAGGGTGCCTATGGTCATAAGTCCGCGCAGGCGCACGTTGGGGTAGCGTTCCAGCTCGCCCGAGCACACGAAATCCATCATCTCGGACTCCCTCCAACCGCTCTTGCTCTCCTCCTCGGCCAGGTGTACCTCGAAGAGCACGTCGATAGTGCGCCCCAGGCGGGCAGCACAGCGGTCAATCTCGGCCACAAGTCGGCTGCTATCGACCGAGTGGATGAGCGACACATAGGGAGCAATCATCTTCACCTTGTTGGTTTGCAGGTGGCCAATCATATGCCACTCGATATCGGAGGGTAGTTGTGCCTGCTTGGCGGTCATCTCCTGTGGGCGGCTCTCGCCAAAGATGCGTTGACCAGCCTCGTAAGCCTCTCGCAGAGCCTCTACGGGGTGGAACTTCGATACCGCCACAAGCCTCACACCGGAGGGCAGACTCTCGTGCAGATATTTAATTTGTGCGCTGACTGACATTTTCCTTGCTGTTTGTTTGGCAAATTTAGCGATAATTTTGTATTTTTGTTGATTGAGTAGACCGAAACAAACTTTTTAATCCAAATAACAATGAACAAACGACTTATTCTCACAGCACTTGCCGCAGTTGTGGCTTGGGGTAGCGCTTTGGCCTGCACCAACCTTATCGTAACTCGTGGCGCTTCGACCGACGGCTCGATTATGGTATCCTACGCCGCCGACTCACACCAACTCTATGGCGCACTCTATCACACCCCCGCTGCCAAATACAAAGCAGGTACAATGATGGACGTTCGCGAATGGGATACAAGTCGCTACTTGGGCCAGATTCCTCAGGTGGCCGCAACCTATTCGACCATCGGTAATATGAACGAGCACCAGCTCATCATTGGCGAAACCACCTTTGGCGGCCGCCACGAACTCGAAGACCCCAAGGGTGGTATCGACTACGGCTCGCTTATCTACATCACCTTGCAGAGGTGTAAGACCGCACGCGAGGCTATCGACTGCATCGTAGAGCTGGCCAACACCCACGGCTACGCTTCGAGTGGCGAGTCGTTCAGCATTGCCGACAAAAACGAGGTGTGGATTATGGAGCTCATCGGCAAAGGTCCCGAAAATAAGGGTATCGTGTGGGTTGCACGTCGTGTGCCCGACGGTTACATCTCGGCCCACGCCAACCAGGCTCGTATCTCGACCTTCCCCCAGGACGACCCCGAGAACTGCCTCTATGCTCCCGATGTGATTTCGTTTGCTCGCGAGCAGGGCTATTTCAGCGGCGAGGACAAAGATTTCAGCTTCTGCAACGCCTATGCACCCCTGGATTTTAGCGCAATGCGTGGTTGCGAGGCAAGGGTTTGGGCCTTCTTCCGCCAGTATGCCGACGGTATGGAGCAGTATGAGGATTACGCTATGGGCCACAATCCCAACAATCCTATGCCCCTGTGGGTTAAACCCAACCGCAAGCTTTCGCCCAAAAACGTGTTCGATATGATGCGCGACCACTACGAGGGTACCGTTATGGATATGACTACCGACGTGGGTGCCGGTGGCAGCAAGTGTCCCTATCGTTGGAGGCCTATGGGCTTCGAGGTAGATGGCGTGAGCTACGTCAATGAGCGTGCCATTGCAACTCAGCAGACCGGTTTCTGGTTTGTGGCTCAGGCTCGCCAGAACTTGCCCGACCCCATCGGTGGTGTTATGTGGTTTGGTACCGACGATGCAGCCACTTCGCCCCTTACCCCCATCTACTGCGGCTCGACCGAGGTGCCTGAGTGTCTGAGCACCGAGACCGCAACCATCCTCGAATATAGCGACAAGTCGATGTTCTGGGTGACCAACCGTATTGCTCAGTTTGCCTACCTGCGCTACGACTACATTGGTGCCGAGGTGCGCAGCGTGATTGACGAGTGGGAGAACCAGATGTTGATTGAGGTATTGGCCGAGGACGAGGAGCTCTCGAACAAAAAGACCGACAAGATGAAGAAACTCGCTACCAAATGGTCGGTAGACAAGGCTCAGACTCTGTGGGAGAAGTGGAGCAACCTCGATGACTACCTGATGGTTAAGTATATCGACGGCAACATCAAGAAACAGGCCGAGGATGGCTCGTTCCTGAATAACGGCCACAGTCCTGCTCAGCCTGCTTCGCCCAGCCAGCCAGGTTATAGCGAGAAATTCCTCCGTGCCATCGCTGCCGACAATGGCGAGGTGCTCAGGGTGTGGTAAACGAAAGTCAAAAAAAGAGAGAGTGAATAACCTATAAAACGATTATACAGAGATGAAAAAGTACGATATCGTGGTGATTGGTAGCGGCCCTGCCGGTCACGTTGCAGCCCTCAAAGCTGTCAAGAAGGGCAAGAGTGTTGCCGTAGTGGAGCGAGCCGAGTTGGGCGGTGTGTGCCTTAACTGGGGCTGTATCCCTACCAAAGCTATGCTCAAAAGTGCTCAGGTGTTCCACTACATCGAGGCTGCCGAGCAGTATGGCATCGAGCTCGAAGGACACGCCAATCCCTCGCTCGACAAGATTGTGGCCCGCAGTAGGGCTGTTGCTGCCCAGATGAATAAGGGTATCGACTTTCTGTTCAAGAAGGCCGGTATCGACGTGCTGGTAGGTAATGGTCGCATTGCAGCCAAAGGCGTTGTGGAGGTTGTGGCAGCCGACGGCTCGGTAGAGAGTGTCGAGGCCGACCACATCATCTTGGCCACAGGCTCACGCCCCCGCGAGATTCCTATTATGCCCGTAGACGGCAAGAGGATTATCTCGTCGAAGGAGGCTCTGACGTTGAGCGAGCTGCCCGAGAGTATGATTATCGTGGGCTCGGGTGCTATTGGTTGCGAGTTTGCGTGGGTGTATGCTGCGCTGGGCGTGAAGGTAACCGTTGTGGAGTACCTGCCCAATATGCTGCCCCTTGCTGATGAGGAGGTGAGCCGCACCTTGGAGCGCGCCTTCCGTAAGATGAAAGTAACCGTGCTGACCTCGACAGGCGTTAAGGCCGTGAGGGTAGGCGAGAGTGGCTGCGAGGTAGACGTAGAGGGCAAGAAGGGCCTCGAAACCCTCAATGCCGAGGTTGTTCTGTCGGCCGTGGGCGTTAAATCCAACTTGGAGGGCCTTGGTCTGGAAGAGTTGGGCGTAGCCGTTGAGCGCGATAAAGTTGTGGTAGACAAATACTTCCGCACCAACGTGGAGGGTATCTATGCCGTGGGCGACATTATTGCCACCCCCGCATTGGCCCACGTTGCTTCGGCCGAGGCTACCGTGTGTGTAGAGGCTATCTGTGGCCACGAGCCCGAGGGTATCGACTACACCACCATTCCTTCGTGTGTATATACCACTCCCGAGGTGGCTATGGTCGGCCTGACCGAGAAACAGGCCATCGAGCAGGGCTACCAGGTGAAGGTTGGTAAATACCAATTTATGGCTTCGGGCAAGGCTACCGCAGCAGGCGATAGGGATGGCTTTGTGAAACTCGTCTACGATGCCGAGAGCGAGAAACTGCTGGGTGCTCACATCATTGGCGGTAGTGTTACCGAGATGTTGGGCGAGCCCACTCTGGCAAAACAGTTGGGCATTACGGCTCGCCAGATTGCTCAGACCGTTCACTCGCACCCCACGATGTACGAGGGACTCTTGGAGGCTACCGAGTCGATTCTCGATTAGTCTGCCCCCGGGAGGGTACGAATAGAAAAGTGGCCGATTCATTGCGAGTCGGCCACTTCTTTTTTTTTGGGGGGGTAACGTCTAATATCCCCAATTATTTTTATATGTCCTACAAAAATAATTTTCAATTCTCAATTCGGAAGTTACATCTTGGTAACTCTCACACTTACTGAACTATCGGCAGCGCCAATGGCTTTGGAGAGAGCCTCGGCCTCAGCCTCTTTGGTAAAGATTCCGACGGTGTAGACAATGGCTCCCGCCTCGGTGGTGAATTTCGATATCTCTTTGCGAGGAGCCTTTGCCTTGATTGCGCTGCTCACAGCCTCGCTAAGGCCGTAGTTTGCTCCCCTGATTTCGATTTTGTACATAGCGGCTTTGGGTGCGGTGGTCGAGCTTGTGCGGTCCACAAAGTCGTCGCGACGCAGTCCGTTCTGCCACATAACCAACATGGGCTGCTTGAAACCCGCCTTGCGGAGCGTTTCGATACCCTGCTGTGCGCTCTTGGCGGTGGGGTAGAGTCCCGCATAGATGTAGGTGCGACCATCGGCCCTACGCTCGGAGTAGAGTGGTGCAGCCTTGCGGAAGGTGCTGATGGAGGGCAGACTTGCGTAGTTGCCCAACATAATGGAGTAAACCTCGCCCTCCGAGGGGATTTTGATGCGAGGAATGTTGCTCGCGCTGCTGTACTTATTCTGCTGATGGATAGCCACTTCGCCATACTTGGCTGCGGCCCATTTGAGCTTACCCACGGGGGCGAACAGGGCGGCCTCGGTGTCGATTTTAGCCATCTCGGCAATGAGCGAGTCGGCACACTCGGTACCACACATACGTCGTGCGAGCTTCACCTCCAAGTTCATCAGCGCAGCCTTGCGGTAGGGGTACATCGCCACGTCGAGGTCGGTACATTTGCCGCGCAACTCCTCCATAAAGGTCGCCTCGATCTGGTCGTTTTGCTCGATGAAGTAGGCTTTCTCCTCGGCCATTCCGAGCGAGTCGGCAAACCACACGAGGGCTTTGGTCTTGCTGGTAAAGAGCTGGTCGCTACGGTCGGCAATGGTGGTGGCGGTGGCAAGCAGAGCCCCCTCTGCCGAGTTGTAATCCTCACGGGCCTTCTGAGCCTCGGCCAGAGAGGTGGCGTTGTCGAAGTCGTCGATGCTTTTCAGTGCGGCAGCGTGGTGGGCTGCGTAGTCAGTATAGGCCGCCTCTATCTCCCTCTCGGTGAGGGTGTAACGTTTCAGCGCTGTGGTAAATATGTGGCCCATACTCTTGGCCACCTCGTCGCTCTGCTGCTGGGCCACTTTGGCTTGTTCGGCAGCTTTGGCCTCATCCTCGGCCTTGGTAATGGATGCCTCGATGCGGGCAATGGCGCTCGCAATGCTCTCGGCCTGACGGTTAAGTTCGTGGAGCACCAAGGCCAACGAGTCGTTGGGCTCACTCTGGTAGAGTTGCTTGGTCTGCTCCGTCTGGGCGGCCACACGTTCGCTACGCAGGGCGAGCTGTTTGAGCTGTCGCTCGGCAAACGACGAATCTACCTGTGCCAGAGAGGTTGTGGCCATTGTGGCAGTTGCAACCACGGCCAAAAGTATGCGTTTTGTTATCTCCACCATTTCATCAAGAAGAATTGCAAGAGTCCAAAGATTTCAAGACGGCCCAAGAGCATCTGCAACGTACACACAATCTTTACCACAAAGGGCATTGCAGAGAAGTTGGCCAACGAGCCCACCTCGCCAAAGCCGGGACCGATGTTGCCCGTCGAGGCCACCGAGGCTGTAAACGAGGTCATTGTGTCGAGTCCGCAAGCGGCATTTATGAGTGTGCCTGCAAGTATGATGCAGCCGTAGATTACGATGTAGAGGATTGCGAAGTTCACCACGCTTGCGTCCTGTACGGCACCATTGTTTTTGATGCGAACAATGGAGTTGGGGTGGCGCTGCTGGGTAATTCGCGCACGGATGAGCTTGCCGGCCACATAGACACGGTCGCTTTTCAAACCGCCACTCGTCGAGCCCGCCATACCTCCCTGCATCGAGAAGTAGATGAGGATGCAGACGCACAACGAGGGCCAAATGTTGGTATCGGCCGTAGCAAATCCCGTGGTGGTCACGATAGCCACACCCTGGAAGAGTCCCTGACGCAGAGCCTCGCCAATAGAGCCATAAGTGTTGTTGGCCCACAGCGAGAGGGTCATAACGGCACACAGAAGGGCCGTAGATTTGATGTAGAACTTGGTGTTCTCCGAGCGGAAGATGTTGTTTTTGCCGCCAATGATTGTGGCGTAGATGATGCCGTAGTGGATGCTGCTCGTAAACATAAAGAAGATGGTAATCAACTCTATGCTCACGCTGTTGAAGGCACCGATACTCGCATTCTTGGTACTAAAACCACCCGTAGCAATGGTACTCATCGCGTGGTTTACGGCGTCGAACCAACCCATACCTGCCACCTTCAAGGCAATCGTGTTGGCGATGGTCATACCGAGGTAGACACCCAACAAAATACGCATAATCTTCGACGAACGGTAGTGGTAGTCGTCCTTGGCCATAGAGGAGATTTCGAGGCTCGACACGGCCATACGACTGCGGCCCATCATAGGCATAATCACCAGCGCAAACATCACAATGCCGATACCGCCAATCCAGTGCATCGCACTGCGCCAGAAGAGGATACCCTTGGGCAGGGCCTCGATGTCGTTAAGGATAGATGCGCCCGTGGCCGTAAATCCCGAAACGCTCTCGAACCAAGCGTTGATGACGCTAAACTCGCCTCCCCAGAGCACAAAGGGGATTGTGCCCACCAGACACGAGGCCAACCAACCGCCAATCACAATCGAGTAGCTCTCCTTCGAGCTGAGTCGGTCGGTCTTGCCAACAAATATGAGCGGGAAGCCTCCGATTACGGCTGTGAAGATAAACGACAGCAGCAGTGGCGCAAAACCTCCGTCAATGCCGTTGAAATAGGAGATTGCCGCCGACAAGAGCATAAATGCCGAGTCGAACAGCAAAACCATTCCGATGTATTTGAATACTACCTGTAATCTCATAGGTTGTGTAGTGACCGTAGGAGGGTTTATTGTTGCTTTTTGATGCGGCCCACCAGCTCCGAAATGTTGTCGTTAAGCGTTGTGAGCTCGCTCTTGTCCTCGATTTTCACCTGATAGGGAGCATTGGTGGAGATGTGGTTGCCCAGACTCTTGCCAATACGCTTTACGGGGCGGATGTAGTAGGTGTCGATGAAGAAGAACAACATCAGCGTAACCACCAACGCCACCAGCAGAGTGATAATACTTGGAGTAATGGTCTTATAGATACTCTCTTCAAGGCTTGCGGTGCGTGCCGAGATGGAGGTATTAGGCGAAGTCATATAGTACTTAATGGCGCTATCCAAGGCGTAGTAGGCCTCCAAGTAGGAGGTCATAAACCAGTGGCGATCGGCTGCCTCCGAGTCGTTTTTCAGGTGCAGCTCCACAATTTTGTGGTAGTTCTCGTTGGCTGCATAGATGCGGTCGAGCGACTTGGGGTTGATGGCTGCGTCGGTGGCTTTGAGCAGTGCGCTGTTGAATTCGTAAACTCCGTTGTGGTAACCCTCTGCGGGGGTGGTGTCATCGAGAATAACCATAGCCAACACGGCGCTGTTCTGCCTTTGGAGCGCATTGAGCATATCGGTTGCATACTCGGTGGTCTGCATACCGGCATCTATGATGTTCTCGGTGGCTTTGCGTAGGCGGCCCATCTCGGCGATGTTGATAACGCCCGAACCGATAAGCACACACGAAAGGGCCACAAAACCCCACGAAATTCTCTTGCGAATAGTTCTCATAACACGTTTGTATAAAAGAATTAATCTACAAATATACTAAAAAATTTCGGTTGCCAACATCTCTTCGCAATCATTGTCCACCTCGGTGAGCCTTACACGCACCGTGCGGTTGATTTGGTCGCGGTTGTAGGGCATCTTTACCTTGATGTAGTTCTCGGTGTAGCCCATCATCCAGCCCCCTTTGAGGGTACTCTCGAAGAGCACGTTGGCCTCGGTGCCCACATACTTCTGGTAGAACGAGCGGTGCAGACGGTGGCAGAGCTCGTCGAGGCGTGCAGCGCGAGCCGTTTTGACCGAGTCTTGCACCTTGTTTTTCATCTCCCAGGCGGGGGTGTTGGCCCTGGCCGAGAATGGAAAGACGTGGAGGTAGGCGGGAGCTATGCCCTCCAAGAAGTCGTAGGTGGTCTGGAAGTCGTCGTCGCTCTCGCCGGGAAAGCCCACAATCACGTCTATGCCGATAAATGCATCGGGCATAGCCTTGCGAACAGCCTCAATTCGCTGGGCAAACATTGCGGTGTTGTAGCGACGTCGCATCTGGGCCAAAATCTTGTCGCAGCCACTCTGAATGGGGATGTGGAAGTGGGGCTGAAACTTGGGCGAACGGGCGCAGATGTCGATAATCTCATCGGTCAAGAGGTTGGGCTCGATAGACGAAATGCGGTAACGCTCAATGCCTTCGACCTTGTCTAGTGCTCGGAGCAGGTCGGCAAACGACTCGCCCGTAGTGCGGCCAAAATCGCCCGTATTTACGCCCGTAATCACAATCTCGGTGTGCCCACCCTTGGCAATAGCTTCGGCTTCGCGTACCAGGTCGGCAATGGGCATATTGCGACTGCCACCACGAGCATTGTGGATGGTGCAGTAGCTGCAACAGTAGTCGCAACCGTCTTGAACTTTCAGAAAAGCACGGGTACGGTCGCCCGACGAGAAGGCTGCAAAAAAGCGTGTTAGTTCCTCGGTCGTGCAGCTCGTAACCTCCTGCCTTGTACCCTTTGCGCCAAGCTCTACAACCTTGCGGTAGAGGTCGCCTTTGTCGTTGTTGCTCAACACGATATCAACACCCTCGATGGCTGCAATCTCGTGGGGTTTGAGCTGTGCGTAGCATCCCGTAACAGCAATTATGGCCGAGGGGTTAAGCTTGTGGAGTCGGCGGATAAGGTTGCGACACTTCTTGTCGGCGTGCTCGGTAACGGAGCAACTATTTATGACGCACACGTCGGCCTCGGCAACCTTTTCGGTACGCTCGTTGCCCCCCTCGATAAACTCGCGAGCAAGGGTAGAGGTCTCGGAAAAGTTGAGCTTACAGCCAAGTGTATGGAAACTTACTTTCATTTTCGTATTATATTTGGCGCGAAAATAGGATTTTTTTGCGACTTTTGAGTAAATTTGCACACTTTTATATAAAGAAGACCGCTTGGAGATGGATTTTTTTAGCGCCGTGGCGACATACAGCTTTCTGGGCAACGCCCTTTGGGCCGCAATTCTTTCGGGCATAGCCTGCGGAATTGTGGGCACCTATGTGGTGTCGCGTCGTATGGTTTTCCTGAGCGGAGGTATCACCCACGCCTCGTTTGGCGGTATAGGCATAGCCTATCACTTCGGCCTGAATCCCATCGGTGGAGCGATGATTTTTGCGGTGCTCTCGGCTCTGGGCATAGAGTGGGCCGGCTCTCGCGGACGCATCAGGGAGGATTCGGCCATAGGCATTGTGTGGAGTCTGGGTATGGCCATCGGAACGCTCTTTATCTTCGCCACGCCCGGCTATGCTCCCAACCTGATGAGCTTTCTCTTTGGCGACATACTCACCGTGAGCCGCCTGAGCCTTGGGGCAATGGCCGTTGTGGCGCTGGTACTTGTGGTGGTTATGTTGCTCTGGCGTAGGGCGGTGATTTACGCCTCGTTCGACCGAGAGTATGCTCGCAGTCAGGGGGTTAAGGCCGATGCAGTGCTCGCCTTTATGACCGTAATGACGGCCGTAACCATCGTTCTCTCCATCAGGGTTGTGGGCATTGTGCTGCTCATATCGTTGCTGACGGTACCCCCAACTATTGTGGGAATGTTCACCAAATCCTACTCCCAAATAGTCCTCTGGTCGTCGGTACTCGCCGCTGTGGGTAACGTTGTAGGCATTTGGGTGGCCTACAAAATGGACTTTCCCGTGGGCGCAACGACAATAATTTTGCTCACTTTGACGCTTTTTATCGTAAAACTGCTAACTTTGCCATCGCTTAGGGCCAAACTTAGGCCCGCGGGCAGACTTTAACCACGCTTTAACACACACGAGCAAGTGAAAACTATACACAAATTTACACTCCGAGCCTTCCTGGGCCCAATGTTGCTCTCGTTCTTCATCGTGATGTTTATCCTGATGATGAACTTCGTGTGGCGTTATATCGACGAGCTTGTGGGTAAGGGACTTAGCTTCGATGTGATTATCGAGCTGCTCTTCTATGCTACGGCCAATATGATGCCGCTGGGTATCCCTCTGGCGACGCTTTTTGCGGCCATTATGACTATGGGCAACCTCGGCGAGCACAACGAGCTGCTGGCAATGAAGTCGGCAGGTATGTCGCTGCTGACCATCTTCCGCCCGCTGATTGCCATTGTTATGGTGGTGGCCGTGGCTAGTTTCTTTGTGGTGAACGACCTTGTGCCGTACTCCAACAAGAAGATGATGGCTATCCTCTACGACATCAAACAGCAGAAAGAGAGTATGGAGTTTAAGGATGGTATCTTCTTCAACGGTATCGACGATATGAACATCCGCGTCGGTCACCAAGATCCCGAAACTCAGCTGCTTACCGATATTCTTATCTACGACACTCGCGACAAGAATGGCAATATGACCACCACTGTTGCCGACTCGGGATATATCTATATGTCTGACGACAAGAAGTTTTTGATGATTAAACTCTACAACGGTCAGACCTACGAAACCACGCGCAACTATAAGTGGAATACCGAGAACGCCATCCGTCACCAGATTTTCAAGGTGCAGAATGGTGCTCTGGCTATCGACGGCTTCGACTTTGCCCGCACCGATATGAACCTGTTTAGCAACCACCAGACCAAAAATGTGGCCGAGTTGCAGGTCGATATCGATTCGCTGAGGATTGAGGCTGATAGGGGCTCGGCTCGTTCGTATGAGCCACTGCTCAAAAACTACCTGATGACCCGCGACCAGAGTGTTCTGGGTCTGTTCGATACGGTCAAGATAGACTACTCCTACAAGAGCGAAAAGGATCTGATTGCTGCGCTGGCCAATATGGACACACGCACACAGCGAGATATTATCCAGATGGCCAAATCGACTGCACGTCAGTCGCGTAACTCGCTCAACCGCAACGAGGATACGGCCAAGAGCGCGCTGAACAACCTCTACCGTTCGCAGGTGGAGTGGCACAGAAAAGTGTCGTTGCCGCTGTCGGTAATCATCTTCTTCCTGATTGGTGCACCCTTGGGAGCAATCATCCGTAAGGGTGGTCTGGCTATGCCCGTGGTGGTGTCGGTGCTCTTCTTTGTGGTCTACTACATCATCAGTATCGCGGGCGAGAAGATGGCCAAAGAGGGTACCTGGGATGCCGCTTTCGGTATGTGGTTCTCGGCCATAATACTGCTACCTATTGCATTGTACCTCACATATATAGCAACCAACGACTCTAACTTGTTTAACGTCGATTGGTATGTTATTCAGTACAACAAAGCCAAAGCCAAGGTGCAGAGCTTGGTGGGCAAAAAGTCGAACAAATAATCTCAACAGAGCGATATGAAATCAGCAAAAGAACTGCGCATTGTTTATATGGGCACACCCGACTTTGCGGTTGCCCCACTGAAAGCACTCGTGGAGGGTGGCTATAATGTTGTGGCTGTGGTTACTACGCCCGACAAACCCTCGGGTAGGGGACTGAGAGTGAACGAGAGTGCCGTGAAACGTTATGCCGTGGAGGCAGGCCTGCCACTCTTGCAGCCCGTGAAACTGCGCGACGAGGAGTTTGTAGAGGCTTTTCGTGCGCTGGATGCCGACTTGGGTATCGTGATTGCATTTAGGATGTTGCCCGAGATTATTTGGAGCGCTCCCAAGATGGGTACCTTCAATCTGCACGCATCGCTGCTGCCTCAGTACCGTGGTGCGGCCCCCATTAACCGCGCAATTATGAATGGCGAGACGGTTACGGGTGTGACCACTTTCTTGCTCAATCCACAGATCGACGAGGGTGCCGTGATAGGTCAAGTGAAGGTTGAGATTGAGCCCACTGATAATGTTGGTACTCTGCACGATAAGTTGATGAATGTCGGTACCGATTTGGTGCTCGAAACGGTCGAGAAACTTGCCGCTGGCGACGTAAAACCCATCGAGCAGACCGATATGGAGTGTGGCGAATTGAAGCCTGCACCAAAGATTTTTAAGGAGGATTGTCACATCGATTTCAGCTGTTCGGGCGCTGAGATTATCAACCTTATTCGCGGTCTTTCGCCATATCCTGCGGCTTGGGCGCAACTTGCCGAGAATCTTACTGCCAAGGTGTTTGAGGCTGCATTTGAGCCTGCCGAGAATGTGGGCGAGGTCGGTACGGTTGTTTCCGACGAGAAACGCTACATTAAGGTTGCTTGTGCCGATGGCTATATCTCTATAAAAGAGTTGCAGCTCTCGGGCAAGAAACGAATGACTGCCGAAGAGCTGCTTAGGGGTTTTAGGAACGTCTGCTCCTACAAATTTAGCTAATCTTTTGAAATATAATTCTTTATGTTGGTGGCGACGCACTCCACCAAATCCTCTATTGACTCTACTGCCGACCAGCCGTTGTGGGGCGAAAGCAGTAGGGTGTCGGGATTTTTGACACTCAACAGGGGCGATGTGAGTGGCATTGGCTCGGTGGGGTAGACGTCGAATGCTGCGCCTGCAATGCGACCATCGTTCAGCGCATCGGCAATGGCTTGCTCATTTACGATTCCTCCTCGTGCTACGTTCACAATCAGTGCATTGGGCTTCATTAGTGCCACCTTCTCGCTGTCTATAAGATTGTTTGTTTGGGCATTGAGAGGGCAGTGAACGGAGATGATATCGGCCCAACCAAGCAGGTCGTTTAATGTTTTTTGCTCGTATTTTTCTTGTCGCGCAACGCCCGAAGTGGAGTAGTAGGCCACCTCGCAACCAAATGCCGTAGCCAGCTCGGCAACCCTGTGACCGATGTTTCCAAGGCCTATGATGCCCCACTTTTTGCCCCAAAGGCGGTGAGTTGGACGGTCGAAATTGACAAAACGACCCGACGATGAGTAGCGGCCATCTTTGACGTAACGATCGTAGTACAAAACTTGCCTTTGTAGAGTTAAAATCGCGCCCAGAGTGGCCTCTGCGACGGTGTGTGTAGAGTATCCGACGGCATTGCACACCTCGATGTTGTGGCGTTTGGCAGCCTCCAAATCTATGTTATTTACACCCGTTGCCGACACGCAGATAAGACGCAATGCGGGTAGGGCAGTCATCTCCTTTTCGCCAAGCACAACTTTATTGACAATGACCACCTCGGCATCGGCACATCTTTCGACCACCTCTTCGGGGCGGGTTTCGTAGTATCCCGTGTAGTCGCCAAGGGCTTTTATAGAGCTTAAATCCGTACCACCAAGCGAGTATTCGTCGAGAAATACAATTTTCATATTATTAGTGTTTTAGGTTATTCAACTTAATTGTTTACTTTATCTCTACATTTCGCCCAAAAGGTCGCGAATTACCACGCTTGCACAAGCGCATCCAAAGACGGCCGGAATGTAGGAAATAGTGCCCACGTTTGACTTTTTGTTGGTCTCCTCGGCCAAGATCATTGCGCCTTCACGCACGGGCTCTGGCGAAAATACGGCATAAAAACCGCTACGGATGCCGAGTTTGTGGAGTCTTTTGCGCAACATGTGTGCCAGAGGGCAGTGGTGGCTCTTGCCTATGTCCTTGATTTCTACGAGTGTAGGGTCGGTTTTGGCACCTGCGCCCATAGAGCTGACGAGTGGAATATGGCGTTCGAGTGCACCCGCAATAAGGTTTACCTTGGGCGAGAGGGTGTCGATGCAGTCTACAACGTAGTCATATTTTGCCGCATCGAGCAGTTGGTAGGTCTTTTCGTCGCGAATGTAGTCGGTAATGACGGTTAGTTCGATGTTGGGGTTGATATCTCGCAGTCGCTCGGCCATAACTTCGCTCTTGTGGCGTCCGATGGTCGAGTGGAGGGCCAAAAGTTGGCGGTTGATGTTCGATTCGCCCACGGTATCGGCATCGGCAATGGTCATACGGCCCACGCCCGCGCGAGCAATCATCTCCGCAGCATAGGCACCCACGCCACCAAGCCCAACAACCAAGACGTGTGCCTGGCTGAGGATGTGGCTCTTCTCGCTACCCAGCAGTAGTTCTGTGCGCTCTTTCCAGCTCATTTGAATATCTTTGTGTAGTTGTTATTTATCTCTGTTATAAGTTCTTGCACGGTTGTGCCCCGTAGTTTTGCCACCTCGGTATAGAGCTCCGAAATGGGTGTGTCGGAGGTGTCGGTTTCGAGCAGTAGGGCCGACGAAGGGCACTCTTTTAGGGCCTCCACGGTGCGGGGCGAGCGGAATGCTCCAAAGCCGAACGAGAGGCAGTATCCCTGCTCGGTAAGCTGACGGGCCTGCTGAGGTGAGCCTATAAAGCCGTGGAAAATAACGGCCCGAAGAGGGTGGTGCGCAAGTGTGGCCACGACCTCGGCGGTGCTCTTGACGCAGTGAATAATCACGGGCAGGTTGCGTCGGGCTGCGATTTTGAGCTGGCTCTCGAATAATTCTTGTTGCAATACAAAGTCGCTCGTGCAGGCTTTATCCAAGCCAATTTCGCCAATGGTCAAGCAGTTAATCTGTTCTAATTCAGCCAACAAGCCATCGTGGTTGGTGATGTTGTCTACATCCCAGGGGTGTATGCCCGCCGAAAAAGGGTCGGAGGGTGGGGCGGTGTCGATTCCAAGGCGATGGTTGCAAAGGCCGAGGTTGTCGCCCAGCGGGTGATGGCTGTGTATGTCGATAAAACGCTCCATGGCGGTTTGTGTAACCACAAAGATAGGAATTTTATTGCTGAAAAATGTGTGAAAATAATAACAATTTATTTTACCTATTTATAAAAATAAGTTATCTTTGTGCGATTATATGGCATAACCCGAACAATCAAAACAACTATATCAACTAAATATTTTTTTCTTTAACAAACCAAATTATCATCACAGACTATGTCGAAAGTCATTAAATTAAAGAAGGGTCTCGACATCAAACTCGTGGGTGAGGCTGAGAAACAGGTGGTAGAACTCCCTCTGGGTGAGCGCTATGCAGTTTCTCCTCTTGGCTTCGAGGGTGTTGTGCCCAAGTTGTTGGTGGCTGAGGGTGATAAGGTTATGGCAGGTAGCGCACTGTTCTACGACAAGGCACACCCTGAGGTAATCTTCTCGTCGCCCGTCAGTGGTACCGTTTCGGCAATTCGTCGTGGCGAGAAGCGTAAACTTCTGGCTATCGAGGTGGCTGCCGATGCAGAGCAAACCTACAAACCTTTTAACGTAAACCTGTCGAAGGCCTCGAAAGAGGAGGTTGTTGCCGCACTCCAAGAGAGCGGTTTGTGGCCTATGTTCGTACAGCGTCCCTATGGCATTATCGCAAATGCTGCCGATATGCCCAAGGCAATCTTTGTGTCGGGATTCGACTCGGCCCCTCTGGCCCCCGATATGAATGTGGCGCTGAAAGATGACTTGGCTGCTTTGCAGGCCGGTTTCGACGCACTCAAAAAACTCTGCCCCAGCGTAAATCTTGGCCTTAAAGCAGGCGAGAAGAGCATCTTGGAGGGTATTGAGGGTGTTGAGAAACACTACTTTGCAGGTGCACACCCCGCAGGTAACGTGGGCGTTCAGATCCACCACATCAACCCCATCAACAAGGGTGAGGTTGTTTGGACCGTGGCTATCCAGAACGTGGCAATCATCGGTCGTCTTTTCACCGAGGGTAAGGTTAATATGACCAAAACCATTGCTGCTACCGGTTCGCAGGTGGTTGCTCCCCAGTACATCAAGTGCTTGGTTGGTGCTCAGGTGAGCGATATTCTGCTGCCCGCACGCATCAAACCCCAGTCGAATGGCAGCAAGTTCCGCCTCATCGAGGGTAACGTGCTGACCGGTAAGAAAGTGGCTGCCGGCGACTCGCTCGGCTACTACTCGTCGCAGATTACCGTGATTCCCGAGGGTGGCGAGTTGGAGCTCATCGGTTGGTTGGCTCCCCGTCTGCACAAATTCTCGGTTTCGCGCACCTACTTCTCGTGGCTGATGCCTAAGAAACAGTACAACCTCTCGACCGGTGTGAACGGTGGTCCCCGTCCCTTCGTTGTAACAGGTCTGTATGAGAAATACCTGCCTATGGATATCTATCCTATGTACCTCTTCAAGGCAATCTTGGCAGGCGATATTGAGAAGATGGAGAACCTCGGTATCTATGAAATCGTAGAGGAAGATGTGGCTCTGTGTGAGTTCGTTGACCCCTCGAAGATGGAGTTGCAGGCTCTCGTTCGTGATGGTATTAACCTGATGATTAAGGAGATGTAAGCGTATGAAACAGAATAACAATACACCACTTCCCAAACGATTGCTCGACAAGTTTGCTCCCACCTTCTCGGAGGGCGGCAAACTCTCGTGGTTGCACTCGTTCTATGAGGCAATGGAGACTTTCTTCTATGTGCCTACCGACGTGACTAAGAAGGGTTCGCACGTTCGTGACTGCAACGATATGAAGCGAACTATGTTTATGGTAATCATCGCCCTGATTCCTACCATCTTGTTTGGTATGTGGAACATCGGTTTCCAGAGGATTGGCGGCGCAGACTTCTCGATTTTGGAGAACTTCTGGTACGGTTTCCTGAAAATCCTGCCCTCGATCCTGGTAATCTACATCGTAGGTTTGGGTATCGAGTGCTTCTTTGCTCAGATTCGCAAAGAGGAGGTTAATGAGGGTTTCTTCGTGTCGGGTATTCTGATTGCTCTTATCGTGCCCATCGGTACTCCTCTGTGGATGACCGCTTTGGCTACCGCCTTTGCAGTTATCATCGGTAAGGAGATCTTCGGTGGTACCGGTATGAACATCTTCAACCCCGCGTTGATTGCTCGTCTGTTTATCTTCTTTGCCTACACTTCGAGCATTTCGGGCGAGGCTGTTTGGTTCACCGATGGCCGCACCGGCGCTACTGCTCTGGGTGAGTTGGCCGATACCGGCGTAACCGGCGTGTCGATGCTCGACGCATTTATCGGTACTATTCCCGGTTGCGTGGGCGAGACCTCGAAACTCTGCATCCTGCTCGGCGCAATTATGCTGATTGTTACCGGCACCGCAAGCTGGCGCACTATGGTCAGCGTATTTGTTGGTGGTCTGGTGATGGGTGGCGTCTTCAACCTGTTGGCTCCCGCTGAG
The DNA here is from genome assembly GCA_045634145.1 of Tidjanibacter sp. Taxonomy (GTDB): domain Bacteria; phylum Bacteroidota; class Bacteroidia; order Bacteroidales; family Rikenellaceae; genus Tidjanibacter. The sequence goes on from JAZQZS010000025.1 coordinate 80,654, forward strand.
CCTCAGACCGCTACTCAGCTCTATATGGCTCTGCCCGCTTGGCAGCACCTGTTGCTCGGTGGTTTCGCTTTCGGTGCTGTGTTTATGGCTACCGACCCCGTTACCTCGGCTCAGACCAACACCGGTAAATACATCGTTGGCTTCCTGATTGGTGCTTTGGCAATCTTGGTTCGTGTATTCAACCCCGGTTACCCCGAGGGTATGATGCTCGCAATCATCTTCATGAATGCTTGGGCTCCCGTTGTGGATCACTACGTTGTTCAGGCTAACGTGAAACGCCGCAACAAAAGGGCAGCAAAAGCAGCTAAAACCATTAACGCTTAACCAATAGGAGGATAGAATTATGAGTAACAAGAAATTTTTGGGCGGCAAAGATAGCAACGCCTACATCGTTTTCTATTCGGCCGTTATGGTAATCATCGTGGCAGTGCTGTTGGCATTCACTTCGCTCTCGCTCAAAGAGAGGCAGAACGCTAACGTGCTCAACGAGAAGAAAGATGCAATCGTTGCATCGCTCGGCTTGGAGAAAGGTTGCTACGACAGCGTTATCGAGGCTTATGTTGTAAACAAGGCAGGTGAGAAGATTCAGACCGAGGCAACTCCTCTGGACAAACTCTTCGGCTTGGCCGACAGCTATGCAGCAGGCGAGTACCCCGTATTTGAGAACAAAACTACCGGCGAGGTGGTATTCCCCGTGATTGGTAAAGGCCTGTGGGGCGACATCTGGGGCTACGTTGCTCTGGGCGCCGACCTTAATACTATTAAAGGTGTAATCTTCGACCACGCAGGCGAGACTCCTGGTCTGGGTGCAGAGATTGCAACTCCCAAGTATCAGGCTCAGTTCCCTGGTAAGACCGTCTACGAGGGTGATCAGTTGGTTGGTATCGCAGTGGTTAAAGGTGGCGCCAAAGAGGGCGACAACCACGCTGTGGATGCTGTAACCGGCGGTACTAAAACCTCTATCGGTCTGGAAAATATGATTAAAGACTGCCTCGGTTGCTACGACGCTTTTATCAAAGTTCGCACCGCTCCCGTTGCAGAAGAGGAAGTATTAACTGAAAATGCAGAGTAAGACAATGAAAAACAAAACATTTCAATCGCTGACTAATCCGTTGGCAAAGAATAACCCTATTCTGGTTCAGATTCTGGGTATCTGCTCGGCACTTGCAGTTACTACCCAGTTGAAGCCCGCATTGGTAATGGGTCTGTCTGTTACCGCTGTGTGTGCTTTCTCGAACTTGGTACTTTCGCTGTTGCGTAATGGTATTCCAGATAGGATTCGTATTATCGTGCAGTTGGTTGTGATCGCTGCGCTGGTAACTATCGTTAATGACATCCTGAAAGCATACGTCTATGACGTGAGCAAACAGCTGTCGGTATACGTTGGTCTGATTATTACCAACTGTATCATCATGGGCCGTGTGGAGGCTTTCGCTCTGTCGAACAAACCTCTGCCCTCGCTCTTGGATGGTATCGGTAACGGTCTGGGCTACGGCGCTGTGCTGGTAATCATCGGTTTTGTGAGGGAGCTCTTCGGTAATGGTACCCTGTTTGGCTACCAGATTATCCCCGAGTGCTTCTACGAGGCCGGCTATGTGAACAATGGTCTGATGTTGTTCCCCCCCGCAGCGCTGATTATTGTGGGTGTAATCATCTGGGTACACCGCAGCTACAACAAAGATTTACAGGAAAAATAATGGAGGAGCATAGTATATGGAACTTTTGAAACTATTTATTCAGTCTACCTTTATAGACAATATGGTGTTCTCGTTCTTCTTCGGTATGTGTTCGTACATTGCCGTTTCGAAGAGCGTGAAGACTGCAAATGGTTTGGGTTTGGCCGTTACCTTCGTAATGCTTATGACTGTGCCCCTGAACTATTTGCTCGAAAACTACGTTCTCAAAGCAGGCGCTTTGAGCTGGATTAGCCCAAGCTTGGCGGAGGTCGATTTGAGCTTCCTGAGCTTCATTCTCTTTATCGCAGTAATTGCTGCATTTGTTCAGTTGTTGGAGATGGTGGTAGAGAAATTCTCGCCCTCGCTCTATAACTCGCTGGGTATTTTCCTGCCCCTTATCGCTGTGAACTGTGCAATCATGGGTGGCGCTCTGTTTATGCAGCAGCGCAACTTCGGCACCGTAGGCGAGGCAGCAGTATTCGGCTTCGGTTCGGGCTTCGGTTGGTGGATTGCTATCCTGGTGATGGCTGCCATCCGCGAGAGGCTTGCCTACTCCAACGTTCCCAAGGGTCTGCGTGGTCCCGGTTTGGCCTTCATTATCACCGGTCTGCTGGGTATGGCGTTTATGATTTTCTCGGGTTTCCAGATGTAGAACTTTTAATGCATTAAAGAGATGAATACAACAGTAATTATAGTTGCAGTGGTGGTGTTCCTTGTGAGCCTGCTCTTGCTTGTGGCTTTGCTGCTCGTGGCAAAAGCCAAGCTGACCAGCTCGGGCGAGGTGACCATCAACATCAACGACGGCCAGAAGAGCCTCAAAGTGGCAAGCGGCAACTCGCTGCTCAATACTCTGGCACAGGAGAAGATTTTCCTGCCCTCGGCTTGCGGTGGACAGGGTAGCTGCGGTATGTGTAAGGTACAGGTGCTCGATGGTGGCGGCGAGATTCTGCCAACCGAGGTGGGCTTCTTTACCCGCAAACAGCAGAAAGAGCACTGGCGCCTTGGTTGCCAGGTGAAGGTTAAGAACGATATGGACATCCGCATCCCCGAGAGCGTTCTGGGTGTTAAGAAGATGGAGTGCGAGGTGGTTTCGTGCCGCAGCGTATCGACCTTTATGAAGGAGTTTGTGGTTAAACTCCCCGAGGGCGAGAAACTCAACTTCAAGAGCGGTGGTTATATCCAGATCGACATCCCCAAATACGAGGGTATCAAATACTCGGATATGGATATCGACGAGAAATTCCGCGCCGACTGGACCAAGTTCAAGATGTGGGATCTCGTGGCAAACAACCCCGAGCCTACCTTCCGTGCTTACTCGATGGCTAACCAGCCCGCTGAGGATGACATCATTATGTTGAACGTGCGTATTGCTACTCCTCCCTTCGACAGGGCTACCGGTGGCTTTATGAATGTTCCTACCGGTATCTGCTCGTCGTACATTTTCTCGCGTAAACCCGGTGACAAAGTTACCATTTCGGGTCCTTACGGTGAGTTCTTCATCAAAGAGACTCCCAACGAGAAGATGTTTATCGGTGGTGGTGCAGGTATGGCGCCTATGCGTTCGCACATCTTCCACTTGTTCAAGACCGTTAAGAGCGACCTGCCTATCTCGTTTTGGTATGGTGCTCGTTCGAAACAGGAGATCTTCTATCAGGAGCAGTTCGAGGAGTTCGCTAAGGAGTTCCCCAACTTCAAGTTTGCTATTGGTCTGAGTGATCCAAGGCCCGATGATAACTGGGATCCCAACTACATTGGTTTCATCCACAACGTTATCTATAACAACTACTTGAAGAATCACCCTGCACCCGAGGATATTGAGTACTACTTGTGCGGTCCTCCTATGATGATTTCGGCTGTGGTGAATATGCTCGACAACCTGGGCGTACCCCCCGAGAACATTATGTACGACAACTTCGGTAGCTAATACTCTGGTTGCTAATAAAAACAAAGGGACTCCTTCGCGGGGTCCCTTGTTTTTTGTCTAACGTCAAAAGTCTAACGTCTAACGACTTTTTGGAAAATTATTTTTATATTTGTAGTGGAGTAGGCGAGAACTACTCTCGGACATACTTAATGACTTAGCATTTTGCTATTGTAGGTGGGTTGATAAAATCGCCAAATTTAATCAAACGCCCCACGGTACGATAAGTGAAGTGCTCACGCTGTTGCGTGGGCTTTACTTGTTTGGGGCGTGGGTGTTTGGCGATACCTTTCAACCAACTTGTTTGGCCCGCGCACTTTTTTTGTTTAACTAAAACTATAACAGCCATGAAAAAACTACTGATGATATTTTGCAGTTTGATACTATGTTTGCATAACGCCTATTCCCAAGATGGCGGTTTATATATTGGAGGCTCGCTTGGATATGGATATAATGGTTGGAGTGCAAGGATCACTAACGATTTCGGCTCGTGGGAGAATATCGTTGTGGATAATAGTGTGAATATGGGTTCTTCGTACAGTTTGTCATTAGGCGTGGTTGCAAAAAATGGTTTTAAAATAGGTATGACTTATTATCACACCAATAATATCGATTTAGGTAATGGTGTTGTTGCCTTGGAAGAACTCTCGTTAGACTTTGCAACATATTATCAAATTTACGACAACCTCTATTATTGTCCCGAATTTAACATGGCAGGGGTGTTTGGGGGTGTTTCAAGTGCCATTGAATTTCCGATTCTGGGTGCACAAGTACAATTATCTCTTCTGCAATTGGAATATAGGCCAGCTAATCATTTTGCAATAACTACAAAATTGTTGTATGCTAATGCCTATTTTCTACGAGGTGGAGATGAATCTATTTTGTATGAAGAAAATATATTGAATGCGTCGTTGTGTTCAAGCCCAATGGTTTCATTTAAGTACTACTTCTAAAACTTTCAACTTTAAACTCTCAACTTTCAACTAAAAAAAGGTTGCCCGAAAAAGGCAACCTTTTTGTTAGTACTCCACTTTGTCATCTTTTTCGGACCAGAGGCGGAAGGCTTCGAGGCCCTCGGCTCGCAGCAAGGGTAGGGAGGGAATGGTGCGCTCGGCAGGTGCAAGCGGTATCTGGTCGTAGATGAACGCATCGTCAAAGCCAATGGCCGCAGCGTCGTTGCGGGTGTTGGCGTAGTATATCTTACCGATGCCGGCCCAATAGATTGCGCTCAGGCACATAGGGCAGGGCTCGCACGAGGTGTAGATCTCACAACCGCTCAGGTCGAAGGTGCCGGAGGCAGCACAAGCTGCACGAATGGCGCTCACCTCGGCGTGGGCCGTGGGATCGTTGTTGAGCGTCACGCTGTTAGAGCCCGTGGCCACAACCTCGCCATCGCGCACAATGACAGCACCAAAGGGGCCGCCTCCGCGCTCGACACTCTGCTTGGAGAGCTCGATGGCCATACGCATAAACTTGTTGTTGTCCATAGTCGTCAAAAGGTTAAATAGGTCGTTCTGCACAAATATAGTAAAAATTTTCCTATCTTTGATACCACAAAAAGAGTACAAAACTATGGATATTGCATCGATTATTGGCACTGTGGCCGCTATTACAATGATTTTGGGCTACATTCCCCAGACAATTAAGACCATTCGCACACGCAAGACTGATGATATTGCGCTGGGTTCGTTTGTGCTGATGGCGGTGGGAGCTGCCTGCTTCTTTGTGCAGGGCATACTTACGGCCAATGTACCCCTGGCGGTGGCTAACGGACTCACGGCCACTATGAGCACCATCATTTTTGCCATCAAGATGGCCAACGACCACCGCGCCCGCCGAAAATAGAAAGTGGCCGTGGGGAGTGATATTTTTTGAGCCTAATGATAGGCTGTATCAAATAAATTATTAACTTTGTGCTTAGGACAAATACCTAATTTTTAATTCATAAACGATTATGGCAAGTTTAAGGGACATTAAGAAAGAGATTGACTATGTGGTAAACGAGGTGGTATATGACTGCTACCTGTCGTTGGGCTTCCACTCGGACAAACAGGGCGAGATTATCGCGGTTATGCAGGAGGTTGTTGATATGCGCAACAACTTGATGGAGTTGGTAAACAACCCTGCCGAGAAACACAATCCTTCGTTGGTGCGTAAACACTACGCCTATGTTCGCCAGCAGTTGGTCGAGAAGAGCGAGGAGTTGTGGGGCAAGCTGAGCGTAATCTGCAAGTTCGAGTAATCACCCGCCACACAATCTGATAACAAAAGCGGCAACCTCACACCGAGGTTGCCGCTTTATGTATTTCTATTTATGACAATTGAAATTATTCACTAGTTATATAGTCTGTCGTAATTGTGTTAACAGTCACTATTTCATCATTTTCATCGTGCTCATTCACAAAAACAACCGCCCTGCAATTTAGTGGGTTCGCAATCTGCGTGTTTGTTGCGCTTGTCTGTAGCGGTTCTATGATAAGTGTATGCTCTACAAATTGATTACTCTCTAAATATCCCAAATCAACACCCGTGAATTGTTCTTCGGCCGTGTCGCCACATGTCGCTCTTAACACACCATTGTGCATATTAAAATCTACGCCTTCAACTTCACCGTGATAATTAAGTTGCAATGCTTCAATACTATCTTCAACAAGCCAGCTACCAACTCGATAGTTTCTCGCATCATTAACTTTTATAATTACATTAATTAAGTATTTGTCACCATCGTACCTGGCAACTGCATATATGTTGACTTTTGGCGTATCAGTGTAATAACTATCAATTTGTTGTTTTAAATTTAGGAGATTTCCTCCATACCCACTATTAGACATCGTGTTTATATTATTGCAAATTACAGTCGGATACGAATATACCCCATAATATTTATCTATGCCCAAATCACAATATACCGCATCTTTGTTGTTCCATGTATATGCAACCACCTCAATGTATGATTCTTTATACATATCACTTTTGGATAGTGCATCAAAAGCTCTAATATAATAAGGACTATAACCTTCTGATAGGCCCGAAAATCTCACAAAAAGCGCACGATATCCACCTGCAGATGTTTTGCTTTGGTGCTGAATGATTTGAAATTGGTGTAACATGTTTCCACTTTCACCAACGACTTTAAGTATGGCTGCACGTGGCATTTTATCTGGATTCTTAGCAATAGAGAATGTGAGGGTTTCTGTGCGAATAGTTGCTCTTGTTTGTGCAAGGCTAATCCACTCCTGCGCCTCGGCAGGAATCTCAACGGAGTATGAGAGGTTGGTATTGAGTGTTACGCTGAGCGTACAAGCATCCCAACCCACCTCATAGGTGTCGAAAATACCTGTCAGCACACCCTCGTCGAAGTAGAGCGACTTCATAGCCACACCACCTAAGCCCGAGGTGGCAAGCACTATGACTTTGCCTCTCTTGGAAATCTCGCTCGGTGCAGTTACCACAACCTTACCAGTAGTAGCACTCTCGGCAACAATGTCTGCACTCCAACCTCCATCGCCAAAGGCCTCAATAGTTGTCTGTTCATCACCGCCTACGATAGTGTAATCTACCGAAGCACTTGCCCCTGCACAGCAAGCCAACTCGTCGGTATTGCCAAAAATAATATCAAGAGCCTTAATCTGCTCGATGGCATCTTCCACAGCTGAAAGTCGTGATTCTATCTCGTCGAGGCGTTTTGACAATCCTGCAATTTTCTCATTTACAGTAGAAATTTCGGTGGCAATTTTAGCGTTAATGACTCCGTTATTAGTGTTAATAGCCTCGGTGATCGCATTTTGGTAACCTTGGGTAAGTTCACTTTTTGCGTTGGTAAGTTCGGTTTGAAGTTCTGCAATATCTTGCTCCACATCGGCCTTGCCCTCGGCATAGCTATTCTTCAAAGCATTAACCTTTGCATCAATCTCGGCAATGGTATAATAGCCTGTAAGTTGCTCATTCACCCATTTCTTCATTGAAGTTTCAAGGGCGGAGATAGCATCGTTTAGCGAACTTTCAACCCCATCTACATAAGTTTTGAGTGAGGCTAATTCCGATGCGAGAGCGTTGTGTTGCTCCAATGTGGCAAAGGTGGCTGTCGCCCAATCTTCTGTTGCTTTCAGTTGGGTGTCTACATAGACTTTCAAGTCGGCAATTTGTCCTTCGAGGGCAGAATCTTTGGCTTTGAGTTCTGAGATTGTTGTCTTGATAGCTTCTAACTCGGCAAGAATTATCGCTTTCTCAGTAGCAATGGCTTCGGTGAGCTTCACCTCTAACGCATCAGCTTCGGTTTCAAGAGTTGTGATATAGTTTTTTAGCTCCGTATCAGTTTCTGAGAGTACTTGGATGGAGTTGTTAATGGAGGTAATCTGCTGACTAATGGTGGCGATTTGGGTGTTTTCGATTGCATCCAGGCGGCCGTTGATTTTCTCGATGTCCTCATTGTAGCACGAAGTGAGGAGCATTCCCAACAGTAGGGGAACAATGTAGAGTAGTTTTTTCATTGTGTGTAAGTTATTTAGTTAATGTTTTGTTGTTCTAAAAAACTTACCGTAGCAACTCCTATGCGGTGGGGTATGGGCAAAAAAAGAAAGTGTGGAGCTGTTCGTTTATCTGACAATAGGCATTTGGCGTGGCCTCGAACACAAATAAACAATACCCCACACTTGTACGGTATGGGGTAGGCATAGATGGTGCCATTGTAAACATACCAATACAAGCAGTGAGTGTTATTGCAACCCTTGTGTTCTTAAAATCGCCAAATTTTATTGTCAAGGATTAGCGAAACACTTTCACTAATTAAATATGTCCGCCATAAGGGCCGTAGACCCTTAGGCATCACAAATATATAACTATTTGCCTAATAAAACAAAACGGACCGCAAATTTGCAGTCCGTTGTAGTGTTGTTCGTGTCGGTTGCGTTGGCCACACGCCTTTTAGTTTTTCCCGTGTTGGCCGCAGGTGCAGTTGTGGGCCGCGTGGGGAGCAGCGCGGTGCGGGCCGACCTGGATGGGGCAGTGGTAGCTCACAAGCAGCTCGGGGGTGAGTTCCTCGACGGGGTGGCTGTGAACGGTGCGATTGACGCACACCACGCGCCTGACCAGGTGTTTGACCGCAGCGATGTTGTGCGACACCATCACAATGGCCATACGTTTGTTGAGCTGCGTCAGCAGATCGTAGAGTTCGCTCTCGAATTTGGTATCCACAAAGTTTGAGGGCTCGTCGAGAATCAGCACCTTGGGCTCCGAGATGATGGCGCGACCCAGCAGCGCCCTCTGCAGCTCGCCGCCCGAGAGCTCGCCAATGGCCTTGTGGGCAAACGCCTCGATGCCAAGCAGCGCAACAATCTCGGCCACGCGGGCTTTGTCGGCAGTGGTGTATTTGCGTCGCAGTCCCTTTTGTCCCTGCAAGCCGCTCAGGATCAGCTCCTCGGCCGAAATGGGAAAGGCCCTGTCGAAGAGGTTTTGCTGTGGCATATAACCAATGGCGCCCTTGTCGGCCACCTCGGGAGCGTAGTGAATGGCTCCGCGATAGGGCAGCAGACCAAGAATAGCCTTCATAAGTGTGCTCTTGCCGCCTCCGTTGGGGCCGATAATGCCCACAAAGTCGCCCTCGAAGAGCGAGATATTAACATCTTCGAGCGCAATTTTGTCGTCGTAACTTACCGACAAATTCTCGACCCTTATAATTTCCTTATTTGCCATCCTGAGGTGTTGATAATATGTTTGCAATCCTATCCAATTCCGAAAGAATATCGCAACTTAATGGATTGATTTCTATTGGTATAAGTCCAAGTATCTCTGCTGTTGGTTGAACTGTGTCGAGTGGGTATTCCCTTTGGTATAACAGCTGCTTCGAGGGGCAGTTATCAACAACTTTTGCCAGCTCTGTGAGTGTCGCAGGGGTGGGTGCTTTACCCTCGTGCTCGACGCTTATCTGGTTGAGCCCATAATCTCGCGCAAAGTAGGTTAGGGCGGGGTGGTAGATAACAAAGCTTGATCCGCTCTGCTGTTCGAACAGCTCTTTGTTGCGGTTGTGTGCGGCTTGAATTTTTGCTATAAGTTGCTCGTAATTAGCCTTGTAGTGTACAGAGTCGGGGTGTGCAGTGCAGATCGCCTCGCCAATGTTGTGCACAATCTTTTCGAGCTCCGTGAGTGACAGCCAGATGTGTGGGTCTACGCTGTGGTGGTGATGGTGGTCAACTTCGTGATTATGAGAGCATTTGCCCTCGATCATGGCTGCATCTTTGCCGGTATTAACAATGTTAATATCTCTGTCGATCAGGCGATGAACAATGGAGTGTTCAAAGTCGAGAGTGCCAATAATAAACGTAAATTCCGAGCTCTCGATATTGGCGTGTTGGCTGGGAGTAGGGGAGTAACTCTCGGGAGATGAGCCACTTGGTAGTAATGTGTTGATGGTATAGTCATCGCCAACAATACCGCGTACAAGCGATTCTATGGGTTGAATTGAAACCGTAATAGTTTTTACATCGGCATCGTGGCGACCGCAGCTAATCAAAAAACTTGCAACAACCAGCAGTAGTATGTTGTATAGAGTGTTTGTTCTTTTCATTGTGTCAATAATTTATACAAATGTACAAAATAAATGCAAAATGTAAAAATCACTCTGTATTACAAATGTAACAATATCAAGAGTGTTGAATTATAGGTAATTATATATTTATTAATTACAAATGTAAATATATATTTAGCGCCCAAATTGTTATTGTTCGACGACCTTTGGGGCTTTGAGTTGACCTGATAAAGCAAATATTCTATATATTGCCATGATTCGTAACCGCCATTTTTTGAATAGATGTAGGCTTCGCAAATCTTCACCACCAACCATGTTAATCGCTACCCACAAAATTCTCTCCCTATAACAATCGCTTTACTATCATCCCGCCCATACACAACTCCGCAAAATATGTACATTATGTCAAGCGGTTGTGGGTAGAGATAGTTTGTTGGGGTGAATTTCTGCCCTATTTCGCAGTATTTGTGTGAGTTGCGCGTGATGTGTTGTGGCATTTGGTGGGTGTTATTGGGTTTGGGTTTATTGTGTTGTTGTATTCGTGCCCCCAAACAGTCAAAGTGTTAGCGTTTGGTGAACTCCGAGAATGTGCCGTCGGGAAAACAGATAATTAGTTTCTCGCTTGTGGCGGTAGCGTGATTTACTGTCTGCTCTTCGGTCTTGGGTGTTGTGGTGTCATTCTGCTTGATATCCTCTTCTTGATTTGTTTGTGGTTGAGAATCGGGTATGGGGACGTTATTTGGTGTGGCTGCGTAAACCTCTGGTGGAGTTGTGGGTTCCAATGGCTCGCCATTGCCGGTAAGGAGCCAGCGGAGGTTGTAGTGAGGTAGCTTTTCGGCGATCTTAACCACAAAGTCGAAGCTAGGCTTATTGCGTTCCGTAAGAATGTGGGATATCGATGCAGGGTTTACGCCCAGCATCTCTGCAAATTTCAAGTTAGAAACACCCTCATTGTTTATTATATACTGCAATCTCTCCTTCATAATGCACTTGTTTTCTTTTCTTATTACAAATGTAAATATAATTATTTGAATCGCAAAATTTATTTGAATTTTCCCTTTGGTGGTCTTGGTCAGCAAGCTATAAAATATGGGAAATGTTACCCCTAAATTACATCTACTAATACTTTAATTATAATAGTTTAAATTGTTGATTATGAGTAATAAATATGTGTATTTTGTTGTGTTTTTAAGGGTTTGGGGTTGGTATTGGCGATTTGTGAGTATATATTTCAATGTTTACTTTATATTAAAAGTGTTAAAATGTTGGTTTTGAGGGTTTCGTGTTGTTAAAATTAAGTTATTTAACTTGTGGATTTGGTGAGTGTTTGTGGTTGTTGTGGGCAAGTGAAAATATATACAAAAAAAGAGTGGGGGTCTCCCCCACTCTTTCGTTTTCCTGAGCGAAAAAAATTACAATTTTACTTTTTCGGCAATTGCCACAAACTGATCCTGGCTGAGCTGCAACTTGGGTTTGCGGAAATCTACGTCGGCCTCGCTGTTAATAGGAATAAGGTGAATGTGTGCGTGGGGCACTTCGAGGCCCAGCACTACGACCGCTACCCTTTTGCACTCGATGTTTGCTTTGAGCGATGCGGCCACTTTCTTTGCAAACTTCATCAGTCCGCCCAACTCCTCATCTTCGAGGTTGAAAATGTAATCCTCCTCTCGTTTGGGAATTACAAGTGTGTGGCCCTCGGCCAAGGGGTTGATGTCGAGAAATGCAAAATAGTTTTCATCCTCGGCCACTTTGTAGCAAGGAATCTCGCCATTTACGATTTTGGTGAAAATTGTTGCCATATTTCTATCGGTTATTACATTCGTTCAACTTTGTCTATACCTTTTATCTTATTTATGTTCTCCATCAGAGTATTCAGGCTGTCGGTGTCGGGAACGTAGAGGCTGATCTTGCCGTCGAAAATTCCGTCGTGGCTCTGAATCTGCAACTCGCGAATGTTGATGTTGCGCTCGATGGTGATTACCTGGATAAGATCGCGCAAGATACCCACCCTGTCGATGCCACGCAGCTGTAACTCAGAGAGATACGACTCAGCCTTGTAGCTCGACCACTTGATGTTGCTCACAAGATTTTGGCCCTGCTGCGAGCCGAGGCTTATGAGTTCGGGACATTCGGTTTTGTGGACCACAATGGCTCCCGTGCGTGGATCGCGATAGCCGGTAATGTTGTCGCCAGGGATTGGGTTGCAGCACTCGGCAATCATAAACTTCTGAGCCTCAGCCTCGTCGCCCACATCGTTTTTCTTGACGATGATATCTTTGGGCTTATTGTTGCTTGCGAGCTCGAAGGTCCAGAATTTCAGGACTTTATTCTGCGAATTCTGTTTGAGTACCTTGTCGATGTCGTTAAGGTTGATAATCTCCGAGCCGAGTTTGCTGTAAAACTCATCCTTATTGGTGCAGTCGTATGCGGGCAGCAGTTTACGGAAAAGCCTTGCGCTGGGGGTGATGCCGAACTCTCTGATACGTCGTTCAAAGGTTGAGATACCTCGCTCTATGTTATTCTGCCTTACACGTTTAAGGTAGCTGATGATGGACTGCTTTGCCTTCATCGTGCCAACATGGTCGAGCCACTCGATGGTTGGGTGAGCGGTTTCGGCCGTGAGGATCTGGATTTGGTCGCCGCTGTTGAGCTTGGTGTATATCGACTCTATCTTGTGGTTGATTTTTGCGCCAATGGCGGTGTTGCCGACGTTGGTGTGAATGTCGTAGGCAAAGTCCAGAGCGGTTGCACCCACGGGGAGTTTACGAGCTTCGCCCTTGGGGGTAAAGACCACAATCTCAGTAATATAGAGCGTCATCTTGACGTTCTCCAAGAAGTCGGCCGCATTGCCCGTGGGCTGACTGAGCGCATTGCGCACATCCCTCAGCCATTTGTCATACTCATCCTCCGACTCCATCTGCTGCTGTTTGTATTTCCAGTGTGCAGCCAAACCTCGCTCGGCGATTTCGTCCATCCTCTCGGAGCGGATTTGCACCTCGGTCCAGAAGCCGTCGGGCCTCATTAGCGTGGCGTGCAGAGCCTCGTAACCATTTGCTTTTGGGAAACTTACCCAATCGCGGATACGGTCGGGCTTGGGTGAGTAGATGTCGGTCAGCAACGAGTAGATGTGCCAACATTGAGCCTTCTCGGGCACAATGTCGGTGGGCTTGAAGATGATGCGAACGGCAAACAGGTCGTAAACTTCCTCGAAGGGAATCTTCTTGCGCTGCATCTTCGACCACACCGAATAGACGCTCTTTACCCTACCCGATACGGTAAACTCGATGCCAGCCTCGGTGAGTTTCTCCCTAATGGGGGCTATAAACCTCTCGATAAACTCGTTACGCTCCTGGGCGGTAGCCTTCATCTTCTCCTCGATTACGGCATACTCCTCGGGGTGCATATATTTGAGCGACAGATCCTCCAACTCGGTCTTGATGGTGTAAAGGCCAAGTCGATAAGCCAGAGGGGCAAAGAGATACATTGTCTCGCTGGTGATTTTCAGCTGCTTGTTGCGGGGCATCGAGCCGAGGGTGCGCATATTGTGCAAGCGGTCGGCTATCTTGTTGAGTATCACCCTGATGTCGTCGGAGAGTGTGAGCAACACCTTGCGGAAAGTCTCGGCTTGTGCCGAGGCGTCGTCCGACAGAGCTGCCGACACTTTGGTCAATCCGTCTACCATCGAGGCGATCTTGGGGCCAAACAAGTTCTCCATATCGGCCACGGTGTAGCTCGTATCCTCCACAACATCGTGCAGCAGAGCTGCCGCAGTGGATTTGGCACCGAGGCCAATCTCATCGACCACAATTTTGGCCACCGAGAGTGGGTGGAGAATGTATGGTTCACCGGAGCGTCGTCTAACGCCCTTGTGTGCCTCCTTTGCCAAGAAGAAGGCCTTGATAATCATATCCCAATCAGATTCATTCTTGCAAATCTTGTCGCAAGAGGCGAGCAACTCGTTGTAAAGTTGGTCGATAATCTGTTCATCTTCTGGCGTATAACCAGCCATAGGACAATGTGTTAGAAAAGTTTAACTTTTTGTATGTCTGTGGGTTAAGGCAGTGAGGGAAGGTCTTCTTCCCCCACCCCCTTGCTGTTTCTGAATTAGTTCTCCTTCTGAGTTTTGAGGGCCTCGCGAACTTTGGCCTCAATCTCGGCAGCCAGAGCCTCATTGTTGAGCAACAGGTCTTTGGTTGCATCGCGACCCTGTGCCAACTTGCCATCTCCGTAGGAGTACCACGAACCGCTCTTCTTGATTACGCCCAGGTCGCAACCAAGGTCGAGAATCTCGCCAATCTTCGAGATACCCTCGCCGTACATAATGTCGAACTCGGCCTTGCGGAATGGAGGTGCCACCTTGTTTTTCACAACTTTAACTTTGGTGCGGGTGCCCAACATCTCGTCGCCGTCTTTGATAACCGAGGTCTTGCGGATGTCGATACGCACGCTTGCATAGAATTTTAGTGCGTTACCACCGGTTGTGGTCTCGGGATTGCCATATACCACGCCGATTTTGTCGCGCAGCTGGTTGATGAAGATACAAACGGTCTTGGTCTTGCTGATGGCTGCGGTGAGTTTTCTCAGCGCCTGCGACATAAGCCTTGCCTGCAAACCCATCTTCGAGTCGCCCATGTCGCCCTCAATCTCGGCTTTGGGAGTCAGTGCTGCCACCGAGTCGATAACGATGATGTCGATTGCGCTCGAACGAATTAGGGTCTCGGCAATCTCCAAGGCCTGCTCGCCACTGTCGGGCTGCGAAACCAGCAGATTATCAACATCTACGCCAAGTTTGGCTGCATAGAAGCTATCGAATGCGTGCTCTGCGTCGATAAATGCAGCAATGCCGCCTGCCTTCTGGGCCTCGGCAATGGCGTGGATTGCCAGGGTGGTTTTACCCGACGACTCGGGACCATAAATTTCAATCACACGACCCTTGGGATAACCGCCTACTCCGAGTGCGTTGTCCAGAGTGATTGAACCCGAAGGAATTACGGCTACGGGCTCGATGCTCTCGCTGTTCATTCTCATAATCGAGCCTTTGCCAAAGTCTTTCTCAATCTTGTCGAGCACTGCGCTCAACACCTTTTGTTTGTCGGGATTAACCGCTACTTTTTCTGCCATAATGTTTTCTCTATTTTTTAGTTATTACTTATTTGCTGTTGTACTTTTGCCACCACTCTGCAATCTGCTCCCAGTGGTTGGCGGTCTTCACCTTGTCGAAGATGTGGATGATTGTGCCCTCTTCGTCGATTATGAACGTCGTGCGAACAATGCCCATATATTTTCGGCCATACATACTCTTCTCTTTCCACACGTCATAGGCCGTGGCGATGCTCTTGTCGATATCGGCCACCAGGGTGAAGTTTAGTTCGTGTTTCGAGCAGAAGTTCTGGTGCGACTTAACGCTGTCGGGACTCACGCCTACAATCTCAAAACCCATCTCGGCCAAAGCCCTTTTGCCGTCCTTCAAACTCTTGGCTTCGAGTGTGCAACCCGAGGTGTTGTCCTTGGGATAGAAGTATAGAATAACCTTGCGTCCCAGCAGGTCTGCAAGCCTAACGGCCTCGTTTTGTTGAGATACGCCCTCGAAAAGTGGGGCTTTGTCGCCTACGTTCAGCATAGTTCGATAGGTAGTTAGTGAATATAAAGGTGAAATCATCGTAAAATTACAAAAAAAATCGCAACCACCAATGCGATAGTTGCGATTTTTTTAGCGTGATAGAACTATTTTTGCTCCCCACCCTTCTCTGGGCAAGGCTGCTATTTTGCCAATACGATGCGCTCAATCTCCTCTACGGTCTGAGCAAAGGCTTTGTCGGTCTCCATCAGGTTGGTTACGGCCTTGCAGGCGTGGAGCACGGTTGCGTGATTCTTGCCGCCAATGGCTGTACCGATTGCCGAGAGCGACGCTTTGGTATGCTGCTTGCAGAGATACATTGCAATTTGCCTTGCCTGAGCAATATCCCTTGTACGCTTGGGCGAATCGAATGCCGCTTCGTCGATGTCGAGCTGTTCGCACACAATCTTGCGCACCTGGTCGATAGTAATCTCCTTGGGGCAAATCTTAACGTACATCTTCAAGACCTCTTTGGCCAACGAGATGGTAATCTTGCGGTTAAGGAATGCCGAGTTGGCAACCAGGGCCGACAGTGCACCCTCAATCTCGCGGATGTTGGCGTTGATATTCTCGGCAAAGTAGGCTACAACCTCGTCGGGAATCTGTGCCCCCAACCTCTCGGCCTTGTTGCGGATAATCTTCACCTTGGTCTGATAGTCGGGCTGAGTCAGCTCGGCAGCCAAACCCCATTTGAAACGGGTCAGCAGACGGTCGTTGATGTCGCTCAACTCCGAAGGACGTTTGTCCGAGGTGAGAATCAACTGTTTGCCGGTCAGATGCAGGTGGTTGAAGATATTGAAGAAGGCCCTCTGGGTGCTCTCCTTGTTGCCCGACAACTCCTGAATATCGTCGATAATCAACACATCGACCATTTGGTAGAAGTTAATAAAGTCGTTGGGCTCTTTGTTCAGCACGGCAGTTGTGTACTGGGCCTGAAACTTGTTCATCGACACATAGAGCACCTGCAACTCGGGGTGACGCTGCTTGATCTCCATACCGATAGCCTGAGCCAAGTGGGTCTTACCCAAACCCGAATCGCCAAAGATGTAGAGGGGGTTGTAGGTGTTTTTGCCGGGCTCGATGGCCACTGCAAGGCCCACACTCCTCACCAAACGGTTGCATTCGCCCTCCACAAAGGTCTCGAAAGTGTAGTTTGGATTGAGTTGCGAGTCAATTACCAGCTTTTTGATACCGGGAATTATAAAAGGATTTTTTATCTTTGCAGTATCGTTTTGTGCGACAGCCTGAGCCATAGGCTTGGTGCTTGCTTCGGTTGGGGTGTAGCCCTGAGGAGCTGCCTGTCCTGCCTGGGGTACCGAGTAACGCAGGCGTGTTTTGTCGCCAAAGAGTTCGTAGATGATAGGACGGAGCGAAGGGATGTAGTTGTGCTCGATGTGGTACACACACTCCTCGCTTGGCAACCTCAGACGCAGGGTCTGGCCGTCAAAACCTATGGGAACTATGGGCTGGAACCATTTTGCAAACTCCTCGTCGGAGGTCTGCTTCCTGATTCGAGCAAGACAGTTTTGCCACATATCGTTGTATGTTGCCACGTTTTGTATCATTTACTATTGAATGGGTGAAGTTGTTCCCTGTTTCCGTTGCAAAATTGTGCATAATTTTGTTAAAAAAAATATGTTTTGCTGTTGCAAATAAAAATAAAATTACTATACCTTTTTTGCGCGTCGGCGCAACCCCCTTTTTAACACGCTGATAGTGAGATTTCGCAAATTTTTCGTATCTTTGCCTATCAGAAAATTGAATTAGAGCAGAAAAATAATATAAGAATAACTTATAATCATTATAACTCATTATGGAACAGTACATTCTCGATAGAGCACAGAAGTGGCTCGACGGAAATTATGACGAAAAGACCAAAGAGCAGATCAGAAATCTGATGGCCAACGACCCCAAAGAACTCTCGGAGAGTTTCTATCAGGATCTCGAATTTGGTACCGGTGGTTTGCGCGGCATTTTGGGTGTCGGCACCAACCGTATGAATATATATACGGTAGGTATGGCTACCCAGGGTTTGGCCAACTACTTGAAGAAATGCTTTGAGGGCCAGGAGATTAAGGTTGCCGTAAGCCACGACTGCCGCAATTTCAGCCGCGAGTTTGCCGAGAGCACCGCCGATATCTTCGCATCGAACGGCTTCAAGGTGTATCTCTTTGAGTCGCTCCGCCCCACCCCCGAGCTGAGCTTTGCTATTCGCGAGCTGGGTTGCAAGAGCGGTGTTATGGTTACCGCTTCGCACAACCCCCGCGAGTACAACGGCTACAAGGCTTATTGGGAGGATGGTTCGCAGGTGATCGCTCCCCACGACAAGAACATCATCGACGAGGTGAACAAGATTACCTCGGTAGATCAGATTATTAGCGGCCTTAACCCCGAGAACATCACCATCATTGGCGAGGAGTTCGACAAAATCTACCTCGAGAGGGTTAAATCGCTCTCGCTTTCGCCCGAGGCTGTTAAGCAGTTCAGCGATATGAAGATTGTCTACACTCCCATCCACGGTTGCGGCCACAAACTCGTGCCCGCATCGTTGCGCAACTACGGCTTTACCGACATCACTACCGTAGCCGAGCAGATGGTTATCGACGGCAACTTCCCCACCGTAGAGTCGCCCAACCCCGAGGAGCGTACCACTATGCGTATGGCAATCGAGCTGGGTCAGAAGATTGGTGCCGAGATTGTTATGGCTACCGACCCCGATAGCGACCGTATTGGTATCGCTGTTCCCGACGAGGATGGCAACTTTGTGCTGCTCAATGGTAACCAGACCTGCGTGCTGCTCACCTACTATATGTGCCGCCGTTGGAAAGAGAACGGTATGCTCGACGGCAAGCAGTACATCGTTAAGACCATTGTAACTTCGGAGATGATGGCCGACGTGGCTAAGGCTTTCGGTGTTGAGTACTTCGACTGCCTGACCGGTTTCAAGAACATTGCAAAAGTTATCCGTGCCGAGGAGGCCAAGGGTAATGTATATATTGGTGGTGGCGAGGAGAGCTTTGGTTTCTTGGCCGGCTCGTTCCTGAGGGACAAAGATGGTGTTTCGGCTTGCTCGTTGGCTGCCGAGGCTGCTGCTTGGGCCAAGAGCATTGGCACTACCCTCTACGGCATCATCAAGGAGCTCTACGTAGAGTATGGTTTCTACAAAGAGGGCCTCGTGTCGGTTGTTCGTAAGGGCCAGGAGGGCGCTGCCGAGATTAAACAGATGATGGTAGACTTCCGCGCAAATCCCCCCAAACAGATTTGCGGCTCGGACATCGTGACCATTAAAGATTACCAGTCGGCTGAGGCTCTGGATGTTAAGAGCGGCACCACCACTCCTATCGACATCGACAAGAGCAACGTGTTGCAGTACCTGACTGCCGACGGTACTATTCTGTCGATTCGCCCCAGCGGTACCGAGCCTAAGATTAAGTTCTACTTTGGCGTGAAGGAGCCTCTGGCTTCGGTTGCCGAGTTCGACAAGGTTTCGGCTCAGCTGGATGCCAAGATTGAGCAGATGAAAGAGGAGCTCCACCTGAAATAGTCGGGGCACCTTAATATAAGAAAGGCGAGTTGGACTATCCGACTCGCCTTTTTGATTATAAAACCTTTATGAGATTTATGCCGTCGCGCAGGGGAACAATCACGCTCTCTACCCTACTGTCGTCGCGCACCATCTGGTTAAACTCCAAGATTCCTCGCGTCTGACGGTCGGAGTTTTTGACCGCCTCGGCCGTAACTTTGCCATACCAGAGTATGTTGTCGGCAAGGATGTAGCTGCCCGAGTGGACCAATCCTCCGTCGAGCAACATCGTGTAGTAGTCGGGATACTCGCGCTTGTCGCCATCTATAAACACCAGGTCGTAGCACTCACCCAACGTGGGAACAATATCGAGAGCCGACCCCGTGTGGCGTCGCACTTTGTGACCGTGGGGCGAACGGCCAAAGAATTCGCACTGAATACTCTCCAACTCATCCTCAATCTCGATGGTGTCGATAATTCCGTCGTCGGGCATACCTGCTGCAAAACAGAGAGTTGCATACCCCGTGAAGGTGCCAATTTCGAGCACCCTCCGTGGCTTAATCATCTCGGTGAGCATAGTGAGGAACTTGCCCTGAACGTGGCCCGATACCATTTTGTGCTGTACCACGCGCAGATTGCTCTCCGAGTCGAGCTCGGCCAGCAGTGGATCTTCGGGCGAAGAGAGGTTGCGGATATATCTTTCGAGTTCTTCGTTCATAGTTTGTGTTTGGTGTGAGGGTGTAACTATTTGTATGTGAGCGATGAGAGCGAGCCAAAGAGGTCGCGCGCCACATCCATAATGTCTTGGGGAGTAATCTGCTCAATCTTGCTGTACACCTCGTCGAGGCTGTCGACCGAGCCGAATACGAGATAACTTTTGCCCACTCCGAGCATATAGGCCTCGTTGTTTTCGGACGAGATGGCAAACTGACCGATAAATTGTTTCTTGGCCACCGAGAGCTGTCGCTTGGTCAGGGGAATTGTTTTGATTTTTTCCAACTCCTCGGCAATCACTGCCCTGCACTGCTCCAACTTGTCCTTCTCGCACGAGAAAAAGAGTGTCCACATACCGCAGTCGCTCAGCGGAGTGTAGATTGTTTCTACGCAGTATGTCAGCGCATTACGTTCGCGCAGAGCTACATTCAACCTCGATGCTGCCGAGGGACCTCCGAGCAGATTGGTGAGCAATACGAGCGCCACACGCCTCTGGTCGTCGAGTGCATAGGCCCTTGTGCCCATCACTTCGCGCACCTGGTGCATCGAACGCCCCACCTCTTTATGGAAGGGCTCTACCACTACGGGTACTTGTCGCTTTGTGCTCTTGGTTGTGGCCTCCACGCCTCCAAAATAGCGCTCCATAGCCGCCACAAAAGCGCGTGGAGAGATGTTGCCAATAACGGCAAAGACCATTCGGTCGGTGGTGTAGTTGCGCGCCACAAAACGCTGAATATCGGCCGATTGCAACTTCGCGAGACCCTGCTTGCGCCCCAGAATGTTGTGGCCCAACTCCGAGCCAGCAAAGAGCAGATCTTCAAACTCGTCGTAGATTCGCTCGTCGGGCGAATCTTTGTACATATTTATCTCGTCGTAGATTACGGCCTTCTCCTTTTCGACCTCCGCAGCGGGGAATGTGGAGTTGAGAATGATATCGCTCATAAGCTCCACGGCCTTGCCAAAGTCGGCCCTGAGCACCGTGGCGTGAACAACGGTCTCCTCCTTGGTGGTAAAGGCGTTAATCTCGCCACCCAGATTTTCAAGACGGCAGTTTACCTGATAGGCTTTGCGCTTGTGGGTGCCCTTGAAGAGGGTGTGCTCGACAAGGTGAGCGATGCCGTGCTCGCCGACCAGCTCGTCGCGACTGCCTGCACCGATGGTCATCGAGCAGTAGCACACAGCGCTGCGCACCTGCTTGAGGATGCACCTAATTCCGTTGGGTAGCGTGTATGTAAAAAACTCTTCCTTTTTCATTTGTTCGATTTGTTCCTCAGTGCGAGGTATTTGCCCGTGTAGCTCTGTGGCGCGGACACAATATCTTCGGGCGTTCCCTCAAAGACTACCCTACCGCCACCGCTACCCGCCTCGGGACCGAGGTCGATAATCCAGTCGGCACACTTGATTACATCCATATTGTGCTCGATGACCACGATCGTGTGGCCACGTTTGAGTAGCGCATCAAAGGCTTTAAGTAGCTTGTTTATGTCGTGGAAGTGCAATCCCGTGGTGGGCTCGTCGAAGATAAAGAGCGTACCCTCTACACTACCCTCGTGCATCAAGAACGAGGCGAGCTTTACTCGCTGAATCTCGCCACCCGAGAGCGTCGAGGTGGATTGTCCGAGCTTAATGTAACCCAAACCAACCTCCTGCAAAGTCCTCAGCGTGGATACAATGCGCTGATTTATGGGGCTTGACTCCTCGCCAAAGAATGCCACAGCCTCATCTACATTCATCTCCAAGACGTTGTAGATGGATTTACCCTTGTAGCGCACCTCCAAGACCTCGTCGTTAAATCGCTTTCCGCCGCAGTGCTCGCATTTGAGTTCCACGTCGGCCATAAACTGCATCTCCACACGGATAATACCTTCGCCCTGACACTCCTCGCACCTGCCACCGGGGCGGTTGAACGAAAAGTGCGACTGGGTAATGCCGTTGTGAACTGCATAGGGCTGAGCTGCAAACAGTTGGCGTATGTCGTTGTAGGCTTTGGTGTAGGTCACGGGGTTGGAACGCATCGACTTGCCAATGGGACTCTGGTCTACCATCTCGACCGAACGGATAAGCCCCAAGTCGCCCGAGATGCTCTCGTAGCCACCCGGCTTGTTGCCCGTTTCGTAGATGTGTCGCCTCAGTGCAGGATAGAGAATCCCCTCGATGAGCGACGATTTACCACTGCCGCTCACGCCCGTAACGCAGGTCATCACACCCAGAGGAATCTTTACGTCGATACCTTGGAGATTGTTCTCCCTTGCCCCTTTTATCTCCACAAAGCTGCTCCATCCGCGGTGACTTTTGGGCATCTCTACCCTCTTGCGCCCCGCCAGATAGTCGGCCGTAAGACTGCCTTTGGCCTTGGCGAGCTGTGCGAGAGTGCCGTTGAAGACCACCTCGCCACCATTCACACCTGCCCTTGGACCAATGTCGATAACTCGGTCGGCAGCCCTGATGACCTCCTCTTCGTGCTCCACCACAATCACGGTGTTGCCCATATCGCGGAGCTGTTTGAGCACTCCGATAAGTTGATTTGTATCGCGTGGGTGCAGACCAATGCTGGGCTCGTCGAGAATATAGAGCGATCCGGTCAGATTACTTCCGAGCGATGTAGAGAGGTTTATTCGCTGACTCTCGCCACCCGAAAGTGTCGATGAAAGCCTGTCGAGAGTGAGATATCCGAGTCCCACCTCGGCTACATAGCGCAACCTTGTGCGAATCTCGGTCAGCAACCTTTCGCCCTTCTTTTGTTCCGTTGGTGTAAGCTCCAACGAGGCGAAAAACTCTATCAGTTCGGCGGTGGGCATTGCCACCAGCTCGGCTATATTTCTACCTCCAACCTTCACACACAGAGCCTCTTTGCGGAGCCTTGCGCCCTCACACTCAGGACAGAGAGTCTTGCCCGTAAAGCGCGACAACATAACTCTGTATTGCACCTTGTAGCGCTCCTTTTCGAGCATTGCAAAGAACTCGTTCAGACCGTGGAAGTACTCGTTACCATTCCAAAGCAACCTTTTTTGCTCGGCCGAGAGTTTATAATATGGCTCGTGTACGGGGAAGTTAAATCGGTGGGCGTTTTGTATGAGTTGGTCGCGCCACCAAGCCATCGTAGCACCCCTCCAACAAGCAATGGCGTTGTCGAAGATGCTCTTGTTTTTGTCGGGCACAACAAGGTTTTCGTCGATACCCACCACCTTGCCGTAACCCTCACACTTGGGACAAGCGCCTATGGGGTTATTGAACGAAAAGAGGTGCTCGGTGGGCTCCTCGAAGATAATACCGTCGGCCTCGAAACGGGTAGAGAAACTCTGTTCTACCCCACTGCCGTCTACAACACTACATTTGCCGCTGCCAATCTCAAAGGCCCTCTCTACCGAATCTCTCATACGGCTCAACTCCTCTTCGTCGGCCGACCAGCGGAGTCGGTCTACAACCACGGCCACCTCCTCGGGCGTGGTCTTCGAGCTCAGTGCCGACACAATATCTTCGGCCAGCATCGTTTCGCCCCCGAACATAAATCGCTGCACACCTTCGCCCATCAGCAGGGTTATCTTCTCGATAAGGCTCTGCCCCTCGGTGAGCACTATTGGCGCAATAATCAACACCTTGGCTCCTTCGCCCAGCCCCACGATGTAGTCCACCACATCGTCTACGCTATGACGCACCACCTCACACCCCGATATGGGCGAATAGGTGCGGCCAATGCGCGCAAAGAGCAACTTCAAATAGTCGTAGATTTCGGTTGTTGTTCCCACCGTCGAGCGAGGATTGCGGGTGTTTACCTTTTGCTCGATGGCAATGGCGGGAGCAATACCTCGAATGATATCCACATCGGGCTTCTCCACACGTCCCAAGAACTGACGCGCATAGGTCGAAAGACTCTCGACATAACGCCTCTGTCCCTCGGCAAAAATGGTGTCAAAGGCGAGTGTCGATTTGCCCGAACCCGAGAGTCCCGTAACAACCACCAACTCGCCGTGAGGTATCTCCAACTCAATGTTTTTGAGGTTGTGTACCCTTGCACCTTTGATATATATGGAGCTATACCTCTGTTTCATCTTCGATGTTTATTCCTTCGATCTTTTCGAGCCTTCCGTAGAGTTGGTCGGCAAGCGAGAGCCTTACGGCCAGACGCATCGAACACATATTATCGAAGGTCTGATCCACAATTTTGGGCCCTACGGCTTTTACAGCCCTCATCACTCCATCCATACTCTCAAATGGGTAGCGGATGTGGTAGATGCGGTCGATGGTGCGCTCCTCGATTTTGCACACGTCGAGCACCGCAGCCGTGGATTCACGATATGTTTCGATAAGGCCCGAAACACCCAGCTTGGTGCCGCCAAACCACCTGATGACCACAACCAAAATGTCGGTCACATCGCGCGAGAGTAGCTGACCGAGAATTGGCTTGCCGGCTGTACCCGAGGGCTCTCCGTCGTCGTTGGCGCGGAACTCCTCGCCGCGAGGACCCAAGCGATATGCATAGCAATGGTGGGTTGCATCGTAGTGTTTCTTGCGCAAACCCTCCATAATCTCTTTTACCTCGTCGGCCGTGCGAACGTGGTAGGCCAAGGAGAGAAACTTGCTGCTTCGCTCCCTGATAATCGTTTCGCTTTGTCCAACGATGGTCTGGTATGTATCTTTCAATTCTGCCACCTACTTGTGATTCTTAAACATTCGCTCCCAACGAATGTTGGATGGGAAGGGTTTGTATTTGTCCAACGAGAGCCACACAAACGAGGGAGTACCCACGATGTGGTCTTCGGGCACAAAGCCCCAATAGCGCGAGTCGGCCGAACAGTGTCGGTTGTCGCCCATCATAAAATAGTAGTCCATCGCGAAGGTGTACTCCTTGGCGGGAGCACCATTTATATAGATCTCCTCACCCTCTACCCTCAGGTCGTTACCCTCGTAGTTCTTGATAATTCGCTCATAGAGAGGAAGGTTGTCGATATTGAGCGCCACGGTTGTACCCTTCTTGGGCACCCAAAGTGGGCCAAAGTTATCCTCGGTCCAACCAAACCTCACGTCGTTGGGGAAAATTGCCGAATAGGGCTCGGTAGTTTCGTTCTTGGTTACCGACACCACGTTGGAAAGGGCCCTCAGAGCCTCTGCCGAACTATTTGTGAGGGGCATAGCATAGAGGCCGCTGCTTGCCGAATAGTGAATATCGTCTTTCGAGATGCCCAAGCGGTCGAACACCCTCTGACCAATGGGCGAGGTGGTCTGCACGAAGTAGATATACTGCTGCTCGGTGCTGAAATTCTGGGGTTCGCCATTGACGTAGAGCTGCGAGCCTACAATCTCCAAGGTGTCGCCCGCCACAGCCACGCAACGCTTAACGTAGTGCTCGCGCTTGTCTACGGGGCGCGAGAGAATGGTGTACTGCTTGTTGAGCAGCTCGCGACCACGCTTTTCGCCATAGGTGTCCACATAGCTGCGCACAATGTCGTAGTATGTTTCGTTGAGCCTTTCGAGCGCCACGGTGTCGCCCGCGGGGAAGTTGAAGACCACAATGTCGCCACTCTCCACACCCCTACGGCCTGCCAAACGCTTGTAGGGACGCTTGATGGCCTCCGAGTAGGACTTCGAGCCCCAAGGAGTGGTGTTGTGCATAAGTGGCAACGAGAGAGGAGTCTGCGCCAAACGAGGGCCGTAGGTCGATTTGCTCACATAGAGATAGTCGCCCACAAGCAGAGTCTTCTCCATCGACGATGTAGGAATGGTGTACATCTGGAAGAAGTAGGTGTTGATAAGGGTGGCAAATACCAACGCAAAGACAATAGCGTCGATCCAACTCCACACCTCGCGATAGGTTTTGTTGCTCTTTTTGAGCGCCTCGTGCTTATCCCACATAACAAGTCGTGCCAAGAATTTGGTAATATATATGTCGAAAATGATGGGCAGACCAAGCAACAACCACAGATTCTTGGTCCATACCACAAACCACAACGTGTAGATTGTGGCCACAAGGGCAAACCTAACCCACTTGTTTGATAATATCTTTTTCATACTCTGTTAAATAGCCAAAAAATCGTCCATCGAGTAGACGCCTTTGCGTCCTACGAGCCACTCTGCTGCCAAAACTGCGCCAAGAGCCAAACCACGACGCGATTTTGCGCTGTGGCTCACGGTGAGGGTGTCCTCCTCCGAGTCGTAAGTGATGGTGTGAATACCAGGCACCTCGCCCTCGCGGTAGGAGATGATATCCTCCTTGGCCACCGACAATCGACCACCACTTGCCTCGCCCATCTCGGCAGCCAGAGTTGCGGCAGTGCCACTTGGAGCGTCGAGTTTGTGGATGTGGTGAGTCTCCTCGATTTTTACGTCATACTGTGGCAGACCGGCCATTACCTTGGCCAGCCACCTGTTCAGACGGAACATAACATTCACGCCGAGCGAGTAGTTCGACGAGTAGAAGAATGCCCCACCCTGCTGACGACACAACTCGTCAATCTCGGCCTTGCGCTCAGTCCAGCCGGTCGAGCCGCTCAACACGGGCACACCTGCCTCGATGCAACGACGAATGTTGTCGTAGGCGGTTGTGGGCGAGGTAAACTCTATTGCCACGTCGGCTTTGCGGAGGTTTTCGGCCACCATTTGGTCGGCATTGTTTATGTCAAAGGTAGCAACTACGGTGTGGCCCCTCTCGATGAGTACTTTCTCTATCTCGTGGCCCATTTTGCCGTAGCCAATAATTGCAACGTTCATATTAGTGCGGATTTTACATTATCGTACAAAAATACGGATATTTTTCGTATATTTGTCAAAACAAAACGGATATTTATGAGATACTTTGCCGAACTATCCTATAAAGGCACCGCCTATTGCGGCTGGCAGCGTCAGCCCAATGCTCGCTCGGTGCAGCAGACTATCGAGGAGGCCCTCTCGACCATTTTGCGCCAGAGTGTAGAGGTTGTGGGTGCGGGTCGTACCGACACGGGTGTCCACGCGGCTATGTATGTGGCCCACTTCGACACCGCGAGTGAGATTGCCGACCCCGAGGGATTTGTTTACCACCTCAATGCACTGCTGCCCGAAGATATCGCTTTTAGGCGCATCTATGCGGTTGATGACGAGGCCCATGCGCGCTTCAACGCCACCGAGAGGGAGTATCGCTACTATATCCACACCCGTAAAGACCCCTTTACGAAAACGACCTCGTGGCAGTTTACTGCTCCGCTCGACGTGGATGCTATGAACGAGGCCGCCAAGGTGCTACTCACGACCGAGGACTTTACCACCTTTGCCAAGCTGGGCAGTAATAATACGAGCAACATTTGCCACATCTACCGTGCCGAATGGGTTGAGATTGAGTGTGGTATGCTTGTTTTCATCTTCCGTGCCAACCGTTTTTTGCGCAATATGGTCAGGGCCGTTGTCGGTACTCTGGTCGATGTGGGCCGTGGTAAGATTACCCCTGCTCAGTTTGCCGAGATTGTTGCCTCGCGCGACCTCTCTCGCAGCAGCTCCTCCGCCCCCGCTCCCGGACTATTCCTCACGGATGTGAAATACTAATTGAAAATTGAAAGTTGAAAGTTGAAAATTAAGATGCGCACTCCCAGAAGTGCGCACCTTTTTTGTGCAGGGTGAAATATAATAAAGTGCATAGAGCGAGGGGATTTTTGTACTAAACAAGAAGGCGAGTCCGCAGCATAGTTTGACCTATGTGAGGAACTCGCCTATCGCAGTGCGGTGCAAAAAGCACCCGCTATATGTGCTTTACTCCCACTCGATGGTGGCCGAAGGCTTAGGCGACATATCGTAGCAAACACGGTTTACACCGGGAACCTCGTCCAAAATCCTCTTGGTGATCTTATCCAAAATAGCCCAATCGATGTGCTCAATCGAAGCAGTCATAGCGTCGATGGTATTCACAGCGCGGATAATTACGGGCCAGTCATACGAGCGAGCGTTGTTCTTCACGCCCACCGACTTAAAGTCGGGCACCACGGTAAAGTACTGCCATACTTTCTTGTCCAAGCCTGCCAGAGCGAACTCCTCACGCAAGATTGCGTCGCTCTCCCTAACAGCCTCCAACCTATCGCGAGTGATTGCGCCCAAGCACCTAACACCCAGACCGGGACCGGGGAATGGCTGGCGGTAAACCATCTCGTAAGGCAGACCGAGCTCAACACCGCAAGCCCTCACCTCGTCCTTAAAGAGCTGTTTCAGAGGCTCTACCAGGCCAAACTTCATATCCTCAGGCAGACCGCCCACGTTGTGGTGCGATTTAACCATCTTGGCGGTCTTGGTGCCACTCTCCACGATATCGGGGTAGATGGTACCCTGACCGAGGAAGTCGATGCCGTCGAGTTTGCGTGCCTCCTCCTCGAATACACGGATAAACTCGCCACCGATGATTTTACGTTTCTGCTCGGGATCCTCCACGCCCTCCAACTTGGTCAGGAAGCGGTCGGTAGCATCAACATACACAAGGTTGGCGCAGAGCTGTTTGCCGAATACCTCCACAACAGCCTCGCTCTCGCCCTTACGCATCAGACCGTGATTAACGTGAACGCACACAAGGTTGTTGCCAATAGCTTTGAGCAGCAGAGCAGCAACCACCGACGAGTCTACACCACCCGACAGAGCGAGCAACACCTTCTTGTCGCCCACCTGTTTGCGAACAAGCTCCACCTGGTCGTTCACAAAGTTGGTCATATTCCAGTTAGCCTCGGCCTTGCAGGTGTCGAACACAAACGACTTAACAGCCTCTTTGACAGCCTCTTCGTCGTCGGCAAAAGCAGCCAGCTTAACCTCGCAGAGAGCCTTGTCGTGACCTGCTGCAATCACGGGGAAGCCTGCACCGTAAATCTCGGGCAGAACATCAATCTCCACGCCGTCGATTACGTTGTTCTCGCCGCCGTTGATAATCACACCCTTCACGTTGGGCAGTGCTTTCAACTCCTCGGCAGTGATGTCGTGGGGGTAGATCTCGCTATACACACCCAGCGCACGAATGGCCCTTGCAAGCACCGTATTATGGTGGCTGCCCAGGTCGAGGATTACAATCATATCCTGTTTCATATCTTCTCTATTCGTTTTTAGAATTGTTTACTTCGTTTAATTACTCGCCACGGGTGTAGTTGGGTGCCTCCTTGGTGATGGTTACATCGTGGGGGTGGTTCTCAACCACGGCAGCCGAGGTGATGCGTACAAATTTAGCCTCGTGCAGAGCGTCGATATCCTTAGCACCGCAGTAGCCCATACCCGAACGGAGACCACCGATAAGCTGATAGATGGTCTCGCTCAGAGTGCCTTTGTAGGGCACGCGAGCCACGATACCCTCGGGTACAAACTTGTTCGAGTCGCACTGCTCCGACTGGAAGTAGCGGTCTTTCGAGCCCGCCTGCATAGCCTCAATCGAGCCCATACCGCGGTAAGCCTTAAATTTACGACCGTTGTAGATGATGGTCTCGCCTGGCGACTCCTCCACACCAGCAAGCATCGAACCCATCATTACCGAGTCGCCACCTGCGGCCAGAGCCTTAACCACGTCGCCCGAGTACCTCAAACCACCGTCGGCAATCACGGGAATACCATACTGGTGAGCCACCTTGGCAGCGTTGAAGATTGCGCTCAGCTGGGGAACGCCCACACCTGCAACGATACGGGTAGTACAGATCGAACCGGGGCCGATACCAACCTTAATACCGTCGGCACCTGCTTTGATCAGATACTCGGCAGCCTCGGCGGTTGCGATGTTACCCACCAAAACGTCAATCTGGGGGAAGGCAGCCTTTACGGCCTTCAAGGTGTTGGTCACGTTTGCCGAGTGGCCGTGTGCGGTGTCGATAACCACAGCGTCTACGCCTGCCTCAACAAGTGCCTCTACACGTTTGAGAGTGTCGCTTGTTACGCCCACGCCTGCTGCTACACGCAACCTACCCTTCTCGTCTTTACAAGCGTTAGGATAGTCCTGAATCTTGGTGATGTCGCGGTAGGTAATCAGACCAACGAGTTTGTTCTCCTCGTCCACAACGGGGAGTTTCTCAATTTTGTGCTGCAACAGAATCTGCGAAGCCTCGGCCAAATCGGGATTGGTGGTAGTGACCAGATTCTCGCAGGTCATCACCTTCTCGATTTCGAGATTCATATCGGTCTGGAAACGCAGGTCGCGGTTTGTAACGATACCGAGCAGTTTGCCCTCCTCGTCCACCACGGGAATACCACCGATGTGGTTCTCTTTCATCAGTCGCAGAGCATCGCCCACGCTCTCGTGTTTCGAGATGGTTACGGGGTCGTAGATCATACCGCTCTCGGCACGTTTAACCTTGCGCACCTGAGCTGCCTGAGCTGCAATCGACATGTTTTTGTGTACCACGCCGATACCGCCCTGACGTGCGATAGCTATAGCCATATCTGCCTCGGTTACGGTGTCCATAGCGGCCGACACAATAGGAATGTTGAGTCGGATGTTGCGCGAAAAGCGACTACCCACCGAAACCATGTTGGGAGTAACCTCCGAGTATGCAGGAATCAGCAACACATCGTCGAAGGTCATACCCTCTTGTGCAATTTTCTCTTCAATAAACGACATAGTATTATAGGTATTAAAATTTCTTCAATTTCTCGTCGATAATAATAGTTTTGCTACGGTCGGCACCAACCGAGATGATACCCACTTTTACACCGGTAACCTCCTCGACTTTGCGCACATAGGCTTTTGCAGCCTCGGGCAGCTCGTCGAACGATTTAACCTCGGAGATATCCTCTTTCCAGCCCTCCAACTCAATCAACACGGGCTTGCACTTGGCCAGCTGGCTGATGGTTGCAGGGGGATTGTTGATGATTTTGCCGTCGCACTCATAGCCGGTGCAGATGCACACCTTGTCGAGGCCCGAGAGTACGTCGAACAACATCAGCGCCCAGTTGTCGATACCGGCCAGCTTGGCGGTGTAGCGAGCCACTACGGCGTCGAACCAACCCACCCTGCGGGGACGGCCGGTTACGGTGCCATACTCGTGACCGCGCTCGCGAATCTCCACTGCCCTATTGTCGAACAACTCGGTGGGGAATGGACCCTCGCCTACGCGGGTGCAGTAGGCCTTAGCCACGCCCAATACGTTGTCAATCCACTTGGGCGACACGCCTGCGCCTACGGGTACGCTTGCCGACGAAGGAGTCGACGAGGTAACGTAGGGATAGGTGCCGTGGTCGATACAGAGCATCATACCCTGAGCACCCTCGAACAACACCTTCTTGTCGCTCTCCAAAGCCTCGTTGATAAGTGCCGAAGTGTCGCAAATCATGTGGCCAATCTTCTCGGCAATAGCCAAATACTCGTTATAGAGAGCCTCAAACTCGAAGGTTTCGAGTCCGAGCATTTTGAGCTCCATATTTTTAATCTCCACAGCGGCAGCCAAACGCTCGGCAAAGTACTCCTTGTCAAGCAGGTCGCCCATACGGATACCGATACGGCTGTATTTGTCGGCATAAGCGGGACCGATACCCTTCTTGGTGGTACCAATCTGTGCGCCGCCTTTCAGAGCCTCGTATGCACCGTCGAGCGCTGCGTGGTAGGGCATAACCACAGCTGCACGGTCGGAAATATAGAGTTGGTAATCGGTAATGCCCTGAGCGTGGAGTTTATCCAACTCGGCCAACACCGATACGGGGTTGATGACCATACCGTTGGCCATCACATTCACAGTCTTGGGGTTGAAAATTCCCGAAGGAATGCTCTGCAACGAGTATTTGTGGCCGTCGAAAACAACGGTGTGTCCTGCATTGTTGCCACCCTGGTAGCGAACTACCATATCGGCTTTGCAGGCAAAATAGTCGGTAATTTTGCCTTTACCCTCGTCGCCCCATTGCGAGCCAATAACTACTAATCTCTCTGACATCTCTCTCCTACTCCTCCTCTATTTTATTGCGTTTGTAAATATAGTCTACGTTCTTCATGTAGTACTCCAAAGTGAAGCAGCCATCCAACTCCTCCTCGGTGAGGGTTGCCATAACGGTGGGCTCCTCTTTGAGCAACTCCTGATAGCTTGCGCCGATGCTCATAGCCTTCATAGCCACGGGCTGAACGGTGTCGTAAGCCTTCTCCCTCACGAAACCTTTGTCAATCAGGGCGTTCATAACCCTCTGAGCAAAGATTACGCCATTGGTGCGGTAGATGTTTGCCTTCATCTGCTCCTCGAATACCACCAAGTTCTCCAAGATACCCATCATACGGTTGAGCATATAATCCAACAGAATGGTTGCGTCGGGCATGATGATACGCTCGGTTGCCGAGTGCGAAATATCCCTCTCGTGCCACAGAGCCACGTTCTCGTAGGCGGTAGCCATATAGCCCCTCATTACGCGAGCGCAACCGCAGATATTCTCGCTGCTGATGGGGTTACGTTTGTGGGGCATTGCGCTCGAACCCTTCTGACCTTTGCCGAAGGCCTCCTCTACCTCGTGTACCTCGGTACGCTGCAAGCTCCTAACCT
Organism: Tidjanibacter sp.; assembly: GCA_045634145.1. Taxonomy (GTDB): domain Bacteria; phylum Bacteroidota; class Bacteroidia; order Bacteroidales; family Rikenellaceae; genus Tidjanibacter. The sequence continues at coordinate 113,065 of JAZQZS010000025.1, forward strand.
CCATTGCCATCTGCTCCAACGAAGCGGCGATTACGGCCAGAGTGGCCATATAGTATGCGTGACGATCACGCTGGATTACCTGAGTCGATACGTTTGCGCTGTCGATGCCAAGCTTCTCGCACACAAAGTCCTGCACAAAGGGAGGAATGTTGGCGAAGTTGCCCACTGCACCGCTGATTTTGCCCACCTCTACGCCGTGAGCAGCAGCCTCGAAGCGCTCGATGTTGCGCCTCATCTCCTCATACCAGAGTACCCATTTCAGACCGAACGAAGTGATGTCGGCGTGAATACCGTGAGTACGGCCGATGCAGGGAGTATATTTATATTTGATAGCCTGCTTGCGGAGTACCTCTTTGAATTTTGCCAAATCCTCGGCAATAATCTTGTTGGCCTGGCTGAACAGATAACCGTTTGCGGTGTCAACCACGTCGGTACTTGTCAGACCATAGTGTACCCATTTGCGCTCCTCGCCCAACGACTCGCTCACCGCGCGGGTGAAAGCCACGATGTCGTGACGGGTCTGCAACTCAATCTCTTTGATACGGTCGATGTTGAAGGTTGCCTTGGCATTGAGCTTCTCGACATCCTCGCGGGGCACTACACCCAACTCACACCACGCCTCAGCTGCCAGCAGCTCTACTTTCAGATAGGCGTTAAACTTGTTCTCTTCGGTCCAAACTTGGCGCATAACCTCGCGCCCATATCTCTCAATCATCTTGTTTATTTGATATTGTTAATAAGGTAACACTCTATTGTATTCTCCATCAGGCAAGCCCTGGTCATAGGGCCTACACCACCGGGCACGGGGGTAATAACCGAGGCTTTCTCTTTGCAGGCCTCGAAATCTACGTCGCCACAGAGTTTGCCGGTCTCGGGATCGCGGTTTACACCCACGTCGATAACTGCTGCACCCTCGCCCACCATATCGGCAGTAACGAATTTGGGTTTGCCAATGGCAACCACCAAAATATCGGCCTCCGAGGTAACCTGAGCAAGGTTTTTGGTGCGGCTGTGGGCAATGGTAACGGTTGCGTTGCGGTCCAAGAGCAACTTCGATACGGGCAGACCCACGATGTTGCTACGACCAATAACTACGGCCTTCTTGCCCTCGATCTGCACACCTGCTTTGTCGAGCATTTTAATAATGCCTTTGGGGGTGCAGGGCAGCAAGCAGGGCAATTTCTGCCACAACGATGCCACATTCAGGGGGTGGAAACCATCCACATCTTTCTCTTTCTTAATAGCCTCAATCACCTTTGCCTCGCTGATGTGCTTGGGCAGGGGGAGCTGTACCAAAATGCCGTCTACCGACTTGTCGTCGTTAAGCTGGTAAATCAACTCAATCAGTTCTGCCTCGCTAATGGTGTCGGGTTTACGGATGGTGGTATTCTTGAAACCCACCTCTTCCGAGTCTTTGGCTTTGCCGGTTACATACGACACGCTGGCTGGGTTGTCGCCCACCAAAATAACCACCAAGTGTGGCACGCGGCCATACTGAGCAGCCAGTTCGGTCACTTGTTTTGCAACATCTTGCTTAATCTCTTTTGCAAGTGCTGTTCCGCTGATAATCATACTATATAAATCCTTTTATTTAATTCAATACTTTATGTCCGATATCGCTACGCCAGAAGAGCTCGTCGCACTCCACTTTGGCTACATCGGCCATTGCCATAGCGTGTGCATCGGTCAGGGTTGCACCCTTGCCGACCACCATCAACACCCTACCACCTGCGGTAACCAGATTGCCATCTTTGAGGGCGGTACCCATGTGATAGATGTGCGACTCGGCCTTGTCCAAACCACCGATTACGGCACCCTTGGTCGAGCTTGCGGGGTAGCCCGTCGAGGCCATTACCACGCCCAAGTAGGCCTCGTCGCTCCACTCGGTCTGGTGATCGAGGCCCTCGATAGCTGCGTCGAACAACTCATAGATGTCGCTCTTCAAGCGGGGCAACACTACCTCAGTCTCGGGATCGCCAAAGCGGGCGTTGAACTCAATCACCTTGGGGCCCTCGGTAGTCAGAATCAGACCACCATAGAGAACACCGCAGAAGGGAACACCCTCAGCCACCATTGCAGCTGCCGTGGGTTTCATAATCTGCTCCAAAGCCACGCTCTCAATCTCCTCTGTCACAAAGGGAACGGGCGAATATGCACCCATACCTCCCGTATTGGGACCCTTGTCGCCATCGTAGGCTCTCTTGTGGTCCTGTGCCATAGCCAGAGGATAGACCTTCTGGCCCGATACTACACACATAAACGAGAACTCGGGGCCGTCGAGGAAATCCTCCACCACTACTCTGCCCTTGCCAAAACTCTCGTCCAAGAGCATATCGCGCAGAGCCTCCTCGGCCTGATCGTAGCTCTCGGCCACAACCACACCTTTGCCAGCTGCCAGACCGTCGTATTTAATCACGGCAGGCAGAGGACGGGCTTTCACATACTCCCAAGCAGCCTCAAACTCGTCGAAAGCCTCATAGCCGGCCGTAGGAATCTGATACTTAGCCATCAACCTCTTGGCAAACTCCTTGCTGCTCTCAATCTGTGCAGCCTCTTTGGTGGGACCAAAAGCCTTCAAACCACACTCAGCAAAGCGGTTTACGATGCCCACGGCCAGGGCGGCCTCGGGACCCACAACGGTCAGATCGATGCTCTGCTCCTTGGCAAAAGTCACCAAACCCTCCACGTCGGTAACACCGATAGCTACACACTCGGCCTGCTCAGCAATGCCCGCATTTCCGGGAGCGCAGTATATCTTCTCCACCTGGGGCGAACGGCTCAGTGCATCCACAATGGCGTGGCACCTACCACCGCTACCCACAACAAGTACTCGTTTGTTTTTCATACCATTACGATATTAGTGTTTGAAGTGACGCATGCCGGTAAAGAGCATTGCGATACCCTTCTCGTTAGCCTTTTTGATTGCGTCCTCGTCGCGGATGCTGCCACCGGGCTGAACGATAGCCACTACGCCATATTTCGAAGCCAACTCCACGGTGTCGTCAAAGGGCAGGAAGCCGTCCGATGCGAGTACCAAGCCCTCGGTAGCACCTGCTGCCTTTGCCTGATTGAGAGCAATCTCGGCCGAGCCTACGCGGTTCATCTGACCTGCGCCTACGCCCAAGGTTGCACCATCTTTCACAACCACAATGGCGTTCGACTTAACGTGTTTAACAACCCTCCAACCGAAGTTCATATCTACCAACTCCTCCTCGGAAGGTTTGCGCTCGGTTACGCACATATCGGCAACCACTTCGAGGCAATCTACGTCGGAATCCTGTACCAACAGACCACCATTTACGCCAACATACTGAGGCTGAGCCTCTTTCTGGTTATCCATCTTAACCTCCAAGAGGCGCAAGTTCTTCTTCGATGCAAATACCTCCAAAGCCTCGGGCTCGAACGAAGGAGCCATCACAATCTCCAAGAAGATGGGCTTCATCAGCTCGGCAACCTCGGCAGTCAGGGGCCTGTTCATTGCCACGATACCGCCATAGATGCTCACCTTGTCGGCCTCGTAGGCTTTCACCCAAGCCTCTTTGATATCTTTGCCCAGCGCAGCACCACAGGGGTTCATGTGTTTCAGACCCACGCAGAAGGGCTCGCCGAACTCCCTCACGATGCTTAGAGCGGCATTTGCGTCCTGAATGTTGTTGTACGACAACTCTTTACCACCCAACTGTTTAGCGTGAGCTACCGAGTACGAAACCTCTTTATTTGCACGGTAGAATTTAGCCTGCTGGTGGGGGTTCTCGCCATAGCGCAAAGTCTGAATCGAGTCGAACGACAAGAACAACTTCTCGTCCAAGCCAGCAGCCTTACGCATATAGGTTGCAATGTGGCTATCGTAGAGAGCAGTGTGGGTGTAAGCCTTTGCCGAGAGTTTCAGACGAGTCTCGGCGGTGGTGTTGCCACCCTCGCGAATCTCGCTCAGAATGGTGTTGTAGTCGCTGGGGTCGCACACTACGGTCACCGATGCAAAGTTCTTTGCAGCGCTACGCAACATCGAGGGACCACCGATGTCGATATTCTCCACAGCGTCCTCCATAGTAACGCCCTCTTTGGCGATGGTTGCCTCGAAGGGATAGAGGTTTACGCACACCATATCGATAGTTTCGATACCATTCTCGGCCAACTGGGCCATGTGGTCCTCGCTATCGCGGCGAGCCAACAGACCGCCGTGAACTTTGGGGTGAAGGGTCTTAACGCGGCCCTCGCAAATCTCGGGGAAACCGGTAACATCGCTGATGTTGGTAATCTCCAAACCTGCTGCCCTAAGGGTGGTCATGGTGCCACCGGTGGCGATAATCTCCCAACCCAACTCTTTCAGGGCGGTAGCAAACTCTACCACTCCCCTCTTGTCGCTAACACTAACTAATGCTCTCATTTCTAACTATTTCAATCTCTATTTTTGTTTCTACTATTTAATAAGTTTATTTACCGTATCGACATAGAGTCGGTGCTCGGCTTTGTGAATCATAGCCTCCAACTCGTCGATGTCGGTGCCCTCGTAAGGTACGGCCACCTGTGCCACAATTTTACCTCCGTCGAGGGTTTGGTCTACATAGTGAATCGTAACGCCGTAGACCTTTACGCCATACTCAAAAGCGTCTTGAATGGCGTGGGCGCCCACAAATGCGGGGAGTAACGATGGGTGGATGTTGATAATCCTACCTCCGTAGCGGCCCAACAGCTCATCGCCAATGATGCGCATATAACCCGCCAAGCAGACCAGGTCGATACCCAGCTCGTCCATCTTGTCGGCAATCATACGCTCAAACTCTGCCTTCGAGCCGAAATCTTTGGGATTGAACACCAGCGTTTCTACCCCATACTTGGCAGCCTTCTCGATGACGTATGCGCCCGCCTTGTCGCAGACACACAGAGCCACCTGGGCCTCAATCTCTCCACTCGCGCAGGCAGCGGCCAGAGCCTCGAAATTGCTACCATTGCCGCTTGCAAATATGGCTAACTTCTTCATGGCCTACAACATAGTTACGCCCTCGCCCTCAACGACGCGGCCAATAACGCTTGCCTTCTCGCCACACTCGGTCAGGATATCGATAACCCTCTGTGCATCGGCCTCGTTTACGGCCAACACCATACCGATACCCATATTGAAGATGTTGAACATCTCGCGGTGAGGAACGCCACCATACTGCTCCAAGAGGCGGAACACGGGCAAAATCTCCCAGCTACCCTCTTTTACCTCTACGCCCTGACCCTCTTTCAGGATTCGGGGAATGTTCTCGTCAAAACCGCCACCGGTAATGTGAGCAATGCCGTGAACATCCACCTCGGCCAACACTTTGTGGATCTGTTTGATGTAGATTTTGGTGGGGGTAAGCAACATCTCGCCCAGGGTCTGCTCGCCGGTGAGCTCATATTTCTGGTTGAAGTCGAGGTTGTTGTCGCTCACAACTTTGCGCACAAGGCTAAAGCCGTTGGAGTGAACACCGCTCGATGCCACACCTACCAACACGTCGCCCACAGCCACCTTCGAGCAGTCGATAAGCCTATCTTTCTCCACTGCACCCACGGTAAAGCCTGCGATGTCATACTCGCCCTCCTCGTACATACCGGGCATCTCGGCGGTCTCGCCACCAACCAGCGCGCAGCCAGCCTGACGGCAACCCTCGGCCACACCTGCAACGATGGCCTCGACAACCTCGGGGTGGTTTTTGCCCACAGCCACATAGTCGAGGAACACGAGAGGCTCGGCACCCTGAGCCAACACATCGTTCACACACATAGCCACGGCATCGATACCGATGGTGTCGTGTTTGCCCATTGCGAAGGCGATTTTCAGTTTGGTACCCACGCCATCGGTGCCACTCACCAAGATGGGGTGTTTGTAGCCCAGCGAGCCCAGGTCGAACATACCGCCAAACGAGCCGATGTTACCCATCGAGCCGCTGCGAACGGTCGACGAAACGTGTTTCTTGATTCGGCTTACAACCTCGTAGCCTGCTTCGAGATTAACACCCGAAGCCTCGTAACTCTTTGCCATTTAATCTTTTATTTATTTGTGACCGCCGGGGGGGGAAATACTCCCCCATTGGCCCATTTTTATTTTACTTTAATTTGATAACGTTTGTAGAGCGACTCCTCCTCGTCGGTTTGGTAGAGGTCGGTTGGGTAGTTGCCGTCGAAGCAAGCCATACACATCTCCTTCCTGTCGCCCGACTTCATCAGCGAATCGGTCGAGAGGAATGCCAACGAGTCGGCCTCGATGTATTTGCACACCTCTGCAACATCCAACTTGGCCGAGATCAGCTCCTCGTAGGTCGAGGTATCGACACCGTAGTAGCAGGGGTGTTTCATTGCGGGCGATGCGATACGAACGTGTACTTCGGTAGCACCTGCCTCTTTGAGTAACCTAACGATACGCTTCGAGGTGGTACCCCTCACGATCGAGTCGTCTACCATAATCACCCTTTTGCCACCCACAATGCTCCTCACGGCCGAGAGTTTCATCCTCACGCCCTTCTCGCGCATTGCCTGCGAAGGCTGAATAAAGGTACGCGCCACATATTTGCTCTTCACCAGACCCATCTCGTAGGGAATACCGCTCGCCTCGGCATAACCGATCGCAGCACTAAGGCTCGAATCGGGCACACCGATTACGATGTCGGCCTCCACGGGGGCCTCTTTGTAGAGCAACTTGCCACTCTCTTTCCTGTAAGCGTGAACGTTGCAGCCGTCGATATCGCTATCGGGACGTGCAAAGTAGATGTACTCCATCGAACACATCTTGTGGTGCTTGTAGGCCGAGAAGTGGTTTGTGCGGAGTCCGTGGTGGTCGATTGTCACAATCTCGCCGGGCTCGATGTCCCTCACAAAGTCGGCACCAATCACCTCAAAGGCACAAGTCTCGCTTGCCACCACCCAACTGCCATCTTTGAGCTTGCCGAGCGAGAGAGGTTTCAGACCATACTTATCGCGGCAGGCGTAGATGCGCTTCTCGGTCATAATCAGGAAGGCAAAAGCACCCTCCATCATATTCAGTGCATCGATAATCGAGTGAATCCTATCGTTCTGAGCCTGACTTGCATCCTTTTTAATAAGGTTGGCAATAATCTCGCAGTCCGAGGTGGTCAGGAACAGACTTCCTTTGTCTTCGAGATACTTACGCAACCTGCCTGCATTCACAAGGCTACCGTTGTAGGAGATAGCAAAGTCGCCCGTGCCGTGACGGAACACGATAGGCTGAATGTTCTCCACCCCACCGCCACCGGCAGTTGTGTAGAGCACCTGACCAACGGCAATATTACCGTCGAGCTTTGCGAGATTATCCTCGTTGATAACCGAGTTTACCAAGCCGGGGCCTTTGACATACCTCAGTCCGCCCTGCGAACTTGCGCTCACAATGCCACAGCCCTCCTGACCTCGGTGTTGCAGAGCGTGGAGTCCGTAGTAGGTAATGTTGGCAGCGTCTTCCGAGCCGTAGATACCAAACACACCACACTCCTCTGCGAGTTTGTGAAGTCTACATATTTTGGAGCACTTCTCCATCAGAGTAGTTTTTTCTTTGTTATAATTATTTAATGCTGTTCAAACGCGAGTTGATCTCCTCGTAGGCCTCGATAACTTTGCCCATATCCCTGCGGAAACGGTCTTTGTCGAGTTTCTCGTTGGTCGAAGCGTCCCACAAACGGCAGGTGTCGGGGCTGATCTCGTCGGCCAAAACAATCTTACCCTCAGCGGTTTTACCAAACTCGATCTTGAAGTCTACCAGACGGATGTTCACCTGAGCAAACATATCGATCAGCACTTTGTTGATACGAGCGGTCAGGTCGTAAATCTCTGCCAACTCCTCGTAGGTAGCAGCACCCAGAGCAACTGCGTGGTGGTCGTTGATCAGGGGATCGCCAAGTGCGTCATCTTTGTAGCAGATCTCGAAGATGGTGTTGGGAGCCTGAGTACCCTCCTCGATACCGAGGCGTTTTGCCATCGAACCGGCAATCACGTTACGAACGATTACCTCCAGGGGTACGATTGACACCTTCAAGCAAACCTGGTCGCGCTCGTTCAGAGTCTCGATGTAGTGGGTAGGGATACCTGCCTCTTTGAGTTTGTGGAAGATGATGGTCGAAATCTCGTTGTTCAACACACCTTTATTAGCGATGGTTGCTTTTTTGATATTGTTGAATGCGGTTGCAGCGTCTTTGTAGTGGATAATCACTTTGTCTGCCTCGTCAGTTGCGAATACCTGTTTTGCTTTGCCCTCATAGAGCATCTCCAATTGTTTCATTGTAGTAACCTGATTTTTAAGTTATTATTTATATTATCTTGCTTATTTTCTGAAATAGTTCACCGCATTGCGGAAGAGGTTCTGGTCTTTGTTGCCACTGATGTTCTTCATCAGGCCCTCTGCGTAGCGCTCCGAGTGGCCCATCTTACCCAGAATTCTGCCGTCGGGCGAACAGATACCCTCAATAGCCTCGGTCGAGCCGTTGGGGTTGGCGGGCGAAGTCATTGTAGCATTACCCTCTGCGTCGGCATACTGGAATGCAATCTGGCCGTTAGCCCTCAGCTGTGCTGCAAGTTCTGCGCTTGCAACAAACTTACCCTCACCGTGCGAAGCGGCAATCGAGTGCAATTCGCCAATCTCGAAGCCCTCCAACCAAGGCGACGCCACCGAGCCCACACGAGTCGAAACCATCTGCGAGATGTGGCGGTGAATATCGTTGTGGAACAGAGTTGGCGAATCGGGAGTGAGCGAGCCAATCTTACCGAAGGGCAGCAGACCCGACTTAACCAGCGCCTGGAAGCCGTTGCAGATACCCAGAATCAGACCGCCCCTTGCCTGCAAGCGCTCTACGGCAGCCTTAACCAATTCGTTTTGGAGCACGCTGGCGATGAACTTACCGCTACCGTCGGGCTCATCACCCAACGAGAAACCACCGCTGACAGCCAAAATGTGACAGCCGTCGATCATCTCGGCCATCTTGGCGGTCGAACGCTCCACATCCTCTGCCGAGAGGTTGCAGAATACCGAGGTGGTAATCTGAGCACCCTCCCTCTCGAATGCACGAGCCATATCGTAGTCGCAGTTGGTGCCGGGGAATACGGGCAGGTAGACCACAGGGTGCTCAACCTTCTCGCCCTCCCACTTGCTTACGTTCTTGCCCGAGGTTGCGTTCTCCACGCCACCCTCTACGCCACTGCAATCGGGATATACGGTAGTGAATTTCTGTCGGTTGGTCTGATAGAGATCCTCGATAGCCATCTCTACGCCATTTATAGTCAGGCTCTCTTTGTCGATTGTGCGACCCAGCAGCTCGAAGTGTGGGTAGTCCAACTCGCGACCACTCTCGATAACTATCGAGCCGTAGTTGTAGTTGAACAGATCGGCCTCATCCATAACCACCTCGGCACCGATGTTGTTACCGAAGGTCATCTTGGCCAGAGCCTCTGCCACGCCACCAAAGTCTACTGCGTAGGCCGAAGTGATTGCGCCGCTAAAAATTTTGTGCCTTACAGTCTCGAAGTTGTCGCGCAACTGCTCGGTGTCGGGCATATAGCTTTTCAGGGGAGTGTGGCGCACCAGATAGATGTAGCTGCCACCCTTCTTGAACTCGGAGCTGATAACCACCCTGCTATCCACGGCTGCTACGCCAAATGCAATCAGGGTTGGGGGTACGCTGATGTTTGCAAAGGTACCGCTCATCGAGTCTTTACCGCCAATCGAGGGAAGGCCCAGAGCCACCTGCATACGCAGAGCACCCAGCAGTGCTGCCAGAGGTTTACCCCACGCCTTGCGCGAGGTCATCTTCTCGAAGTACTCCTGATACGAGAACCTCATCTTGTCGAATTCGGCACCTGCAGCCACAGCCTTGGCCACTGCATCAACTACTGCATAGGCCGAGCCGTGATAGGGACTCCAACTGCTCAGGTAGGGGTTGAAACCGTAGGCCATAAGGCTTGCGGTATTGGTGTAGTGGTTGCCCACGGGCAATTTCTGCACCGACACCTGTGCCTCGGTACGCTGAGTCTTACCACCAAAGGGCATCAACACGGTCGAAGCACCGATGCTCGAATCGAACATCTCGATAAGGCCCTTCTGCGAGGTGACGTTTGCATCGGCCAAGATGGTCTTCATCTTAGCCTCCACGCCCTCACCCTCTACGGGGCGCACAAATGGGTTTTTATCCTCAATGGTGCCGATAGTAGCCTCGGTGTAGTGTTTAGCACCTGCCGAGTCGATAAACTCACGACTCAGGTCGGCCACAATCTTGTCGCCATAGTACATTGTCATCCTGCCACTGTCGGTCACGTCGGCAACGTGATTAACCTCCAAGTTCTCCTCGTGGCAGTAACGCATAAACTCCTCTTTGTCTTTGGCCTCCACAACCACCGACATACGCTCCTGCGACTCGCTAATGGCAAGCTCGGTAGTGTTCAGACCGCTATATTTGGTAGGCACGCGGTCGAGGTAGATATCCAAACCATCGGTCAACTCGCCGATAGCCACGCTCACGCCACCTGCACCAAAGTCATTTGACTTCTTGATAAGCCTTGTAACCTCGGGCCTGCGGAACAGACGTGCAATCTTCCTCTCCTCGGGGGCGTTACCCTTCTGCACCTCGCTGCCACACTCTTCGAGCGAAGCGGTGGTGTGCTCCTTCGACGAGCCGGTTGCACCACCGATACCGTCACGACCGGTACGGCCACCGAACATCAGAATAACATCACCGGGTGCGGGCCTCTCGCGCCTAACGTCGGCAGCCTTCACGGCACCAACCACAGCACCAACCTCCAAACGTTTGGCCACATAGTCGGGGTGGTAAATCTCCCTAACGTGGGTTGTAGCCAGACCAATCTGGTTGCCATACGACGAGTAACCTGCGGCTGCTTTGAGCGAGATAATCCTCTGGGGCAATTTACCCTCCATAGTCTCGCCCACGGGCTGATAGATATTGCCTGCACCTGTCACCCTCATAGCCTGGTAAACGTAGCTACGGCCACTCAGAGGGTCACGAATTGCGCCACCCAAACAGGTCGAAGCGCCACCAAAGGGCTCTATCTCGGTTGGGTGGTTGTGTGTTTCGTTCTTGAACTGCAACAGCCAGCACTCATCTTTGCCATCAACATCGACGTTTACATAGATGCTGCACGCATTATTCTCTTCGCTCTGCTCCAAGTCATCGAGCAGACCCTGTTTCTTCAAATAACGAGCACCAATGGTAGCCAAATCCATCAGACAGAGGCTCTTGTGCTCCCTACCCAACTTCTTGCGGATGTTTTTCCACAACTGCACAGCGTCTTTGATGTCGTCCGCAGCGAACGAATCGTCCACCTCGATGTCGGTAATTTCGCTGGTGAAGGTGGTGTGGCGGCAGTGGTCGCTCCAATAGGTGTCGAGAATCCTCAGCTCGGTCTCGTTGGGCTCCCTACCCTCGGCCTTGAAGTAGCGCACAACCTCCATCAGGTCGTCGCCATTCATTGCCAAACCTTTCTCCTTGCAGTAGGCCTCTGCCTCTGCCTGCTCCATCGAGCAGAAACCTTCGAGCACCTCTACTGCCTTGGCCGAAGCCCTCTCCGAGGGGGCGAGGATGTCGAGATTTTTCTCCCTCGACTCCACGGCATTTATGCAGTAGTGGGCAATCTTGGCCTTCTCGGCCTCGCCCACGCTCTGGTCGAAAATCATCAGTTTTGCGCTACGGATCTCCACATCTGCTGTGGGGCAGATGAGCTTCACGCAATCAACAGCCGAGGCAGCCCTCTGGTCGAACTGACCGGGCAGGCACTCAACTGCCAAGTAAGGCATACCGCCCATATCGACACTCTGCGATACTTCGTCGGTAGCCCTCTCGCCAAATACTCGGTAGCTGCACTGCTCCACCAACTCGTCGCTAAAACCGAATAAGTCGTAGACACAGACAACCCTCAGCGAGCCTATGTTAAGTCCCAGATTGGAGTTGAGCTCTTTACGCAAGCTCTCGGCCTCCACCCTGTATTGTTCTCTCTTCTCTACAAAAATACGGTGTGTATTCATCTATCTCTGTATGGATTGTGGTTTTTGTGTGTTTGTTACTCTCTCTACTCTCTTGGCAGGTCACTAAATCTCAGCCTCCAATACTTTCTGAGCCTGCTCGGCACGGAATTGGTCGAGTTTGGCCTTCATCTCGGCATCGGTTACCGACAACATTGCCACAGCCAGCAGGGCAGCATTCTTGGCACCGTCGATACCCACGGTTGCAACGGGGATACCCGAGGGCATCTGCACCATCGACAACAGCGAGTCCAAACCTTCGAGCGACCTCGACTTGATGGGTACGCCAATTACGGGCAGAGTGGTAAAGGCTGCCACCACGCCTGCCAAGTGGGCTGCGCCACCTGCACCTGCGATGATTGCTGCGAAGCCACGCTCGCGTGCGCCACTAGCCCACTCCTCCAACTGTGCGGGAGTGCGGTGTGCGCTGAGCACTTTTTTCTCGTATTCAATACCAAACTGCTCCAAAATAGCAGTAGCACCCGACATAACGCCCCAGTCGCTTGTCGAGCCCATTACAACGCCTATTTTCATATCTGTTATATCTATCTGTTAGTCAATAATTTCCTAAAATAAAAGCAGTGACCGCCAAGGCACTATCTTGGCGGTCACACTGATTCTTATATTCGCACTTCGGGCTGCGAGTTGCACTTTTCTTGACGCACGTTTCCCTCTGCAAGGGCCACACTAAGCCCCCAAAGTTGTGGCCAGGCACCACTTGTGCCCGACACGCCTATGCGCCTAAACTCTCTAGCGGATATGTTTCGAGGTTTCCTCATCTGTTTACTCTCCTTGTGTAGGTTTGTTTGGGGTCTCCCTTCGGTTATCACTATCCCGAGCCACAAAAGTACTCTTTTTTCCCTTTTGTGCCAACTAAATTTTCAATAATTTATCAACAATTTTGCTACGAATTATGCATCCAACTTGGCCTTCGACTCGCAGTATACACAGCGGTACTTGCCGGGGTTGTCGATGCGGGGACGGAACAGAGTGTCCACATTCTCCATATTCGAGATGCAACGCTTGTTGCTACATACATACTCGTGACGCACTGCATCCTCGGGAACAAGCACGTTGGACTTGCTATCGTCTTTGGCCCATTCGAGCAGTTTGAGGATAAGAGCCATACGCACAAACTTGCCGTTCTCTACCTGACGGAAGTATGCAGCCCTTGGGTCGTCGTCCACGTCGATGGTAATCTCGTTTACCCTTGGCAGGGGGTGCAAAATACGCATTTCGGGACGTGCATTTTTGAGCTTCGAACTGTCCAAAATGAAGCTATCTTTCAGCCTATCGAACTCATCCTCGTCCAAGAAACGCTCTTTCTGAACACGGGTCATATAGAGCACATCCAGCTGATCCATAACCTCTTCCATCGACGAAACCTCGACGTAGGGAACGTTGTTCTTGTCGCAAACCTCCTGCTTCATATAGCTGGGCAGACGCAACTGCTCAGGAGCGATCAACACAACCTTCACACCCTCGTAGCGCGACATAGCCTTGATGAGCGAGTGAACCGTACGGCCAAAGCGCAAGTCGCCGCAGAAACCGATGGTGAGGTTGTCGAAACGACCAATCTCACGTTTGATAGTTAGCAGGTCGGTCAGGGTCTGTGTGGGGTGGCTGTGGCTACCGTCACCGGCGTTGATTACGGGCACGCTGGCGTTCATTGCTGCCACGAGTGCTGCACCCTCCTCGAAGTGGCGCATTGCGATAATATCGGCAAAGCAGCTGATAACCTTGGTGGTATCGGCACAAGTCTCGCCCTTGCTCACCGACGAACTCTTGGCATCCGAGAAGCCCAAAACATTACCTCCCAGCTCCATCATTGCAGCCGTAAAGCTGAGCCTTGTACGGGTACTTGGCTCATAGAATAGGGTTGCCAGCTTTTTGCCTTTGCAGGCCTCGGCATATTTCTCGCGGTTATCAATAATATCGAGTGCGAGGTTTATAATCTCATCCAACTCCTGCATCGACAGGTCGGTAGGGTCTATCAAGTGTTTCATAGTTGCGTAGTTTTGTATGGTATATTTTCGTTTTATTCTTCGTGGGGAGTGGAACTATTTGTTCATCCAGCTCTCGTCCGAGGGGTTAGCCATAAACTGTTTCAGCCTTGCCTCGTCGGCGGGAGCGATGTAGCCCTGCTCTACGGCCACCTCTACGAGGGTGTCGAAGTTCGAGAGCGAGTAGTTTACCACATTTGCGGCAGCCAGACGCTCCAAACCCTTCTTCATACCGTAGGTAAAGATGCTTACAACACCCAACACCTCGGCACCAGCCTCGCGCAGAGCCTCTACAACCTCGATACAGCTGCCACCGGTCGAGATAAGGTCCTCAATCACAACCACCTTGGCACCCTTCTCCAAGCGGCCCTCAATGCGGTTGCCCCTGCCGTGGTCTTTGGCGCTACCACGAACATAGCCCATAGGCATATCCAAAATATCGGCAGCAATAGCGGCGTGGGCGATACCTGCGGTACTTGTACCCATCAACACCTCTGCCTCGGGAAATTTCTCTTTAACGGTCTGGGCAATGGTGCTCTCCACGATTTTACGAGCTGCGGGAGCGGTCAAAATCAAGCGGTTGTCGCAATAGATGGGGCTCTTGATGCCACTTGCCCAAGTAAATGGGTCGTTGGGGCTCAAAAATACGGCCTTGATGCTCAACAGCTGCGATGCAATAATCTTCTCGGTAGTCATATCTCTATACTTTTATTTTATTCGTTACACATTATTACTCATTCAGAAATTCGGCCACACAGCGACGGTAGGCTGCCACGGGATCCTCGGCTGCGGTGATGGGACGACCCACAACGATGTAGTCCGAGCCAATCTCGCGAGCCTTGGCGGGGGTGGTGATACGCACCTGGTCGTCGGTCGAAGAGTCGGCAAAGCGGATGCCGGGGGTGATGGTCATAAACTCCTGACCGCAAGCCGCCTTAACCAACGAAGCCTCCAAGGGCGAGCACACAACGCCATCCAAGCCTGCCTCTTTGGTATTCTGTGCATACTTGGCGATGGTGTCGTTGATGGTTGCGCCAATGAGCAGCTGGCTCTGCATAGCCTCCTGACTTGTCGAGGTAAGCTGAGTTACGGCAATCAGCAGAGGCCTTGTGCCGTCCTCGCGGGTGAGGCCCTCTTTGGCTGCCTTCATCATCTCGATGGTGCCGCTTGCGTGAACATTTACCATATCGACATCCAGAGCCGAGAGCACCTT
The DNA here is from genome assembly GCA_045634145.1 of Tidjanibacter sp. Classification (GTDB taxonomy): domain Bacteria; phylum Bacteroidota; class Bacteroidia; order Bacteroidales; family Rikenellaceae; genus Tidjanibacter. Next base: position 128,279 of record JAZQZS010000025.1, read on the forward strand.
CATTGCCTTGCGCACGGTGTTGGGGATATCGTGAAGTTTTAGGTCGAGGAAGATTTTGTGTCCCCTGCGTTTAATCTCCTTCACAATCTCGTTTCCTGCGGCATAGTAGAGCTCCATACCGATTTTGAGGAAAGGTTTGCGGCTCTCGCCCTCGAATTTGTCCAGAAAAGCGAGAGTCTGCTCTGCCGACGCAAAGTCGCAGGCAATAATCACATCTTTGGCGTTTACGTTCATATCGTTATCTTTTTTATTTGTTTACAATTCCAATAATATCGCTCAGTCGCTCGATACCCAACCTCTCCATCTCGGCGGGCAGAGCCTCAATAATCTCTTTGCAGGCGTAGGGGTTACGCAGGTTGGCGGCACCCACCTCCACGGCGGTAGCTCCTGCCATCATCATCTCAATAACGTCCGAGGCTGTTTCCACACCACCGCAACCAATCACTGGGATGTTGCAAGCCTTGGCCACCTGATATACCATCCTCACAGCCACGGGGAATACCGCAGCGCCCGAAAAACCACCCATCACGTTTGCCACCACGGGTTTGCGTGTGCGGGTGTTTATCCTCATACCGAGCATTGTGTTAATCAAGCAGATACCGTCGGCACCAGCCTCCTCGGCAGCCTTGGCAATGGCCACAATATCGGTCACGTTTGGAGTCAGTTTTACATACAGAGGCTTGGTGATAACCTTCTTCACCTCCCTAACCACCTCGGCAACCGACTCGGCCGAAGTACCGAAGCTCATACCACCACCGTGAACATTGGGGCAGCTCACATTGAGCTCGATAATGGCCACCTGTTCCTCGGGGTCGATCTTGCGGCAGCACTCCACATACTCGTCAATCGAAAAGCCGCTGATGTTGGCCACGATGGGTTTGTGGAAGGCTGCCCTCATCTTGGGCAACTCCTCGGCTATTACGGCATCTATACCTGGGTTCTGCAAACCCACCGAGTTGATCATACCCGACGAGCACTCGGCCACACGGGGCAGCGGATTGCCATAGCGGGCATCGCGCGTAGTGCCCTTGAACGAGATAGAGCCCAGAATGTTGATATCATAGAACTCGGTCATTCCGTAGCCGTAGCCAAAGCAGCCACTTGCGGGAATGATGGGGTTATCGAGCCTTACACCGCTCAACTCGACCGACAAATCTACACTCTTCTTTACTTCCATATCAGCTCCTCCTTCTTAAATACGGGACCCTCTTTGCAGATACGCTTGGCACCGCTCTTGGTCTCCACGCTGCAACACATACACACTCCAAAACCGCACGCCATACGCTCGTCGAGGCTCAACTCGCCGTCAATCTCCATTGCCGTAGTCAGCGCACGCAACATAGGCAGCGGACCGCAGGCGTAGAAGTAGTCGCCCTCCAAGGCCTGTTCCCTAATCACGTCGGTCACAAAGCCCTTGGTGCCCACCGAGCCATCCACGGTAGCCACATAGACCTCTGCCCCACTCTGCTCGAACAGCCCTGCCACAACAGCGTCTGCCGAGCTGTTACAACCCGCAATTACCACGGGCTTTTTGCCCTGTTTTGCAAGCACCTTGGCCAGGTTGAGCATTGGCGCAATACCCACGCCACCGCCCAACAGCAGGGGCCTCTGGCACTCCACCGAGGTGTCGAATCCGTTGCCCAGACCCGTGAGTAGGTCGAGCTCCGCACCCTCGGTCAGGGTACTCATATACTTCGTACCCTCGCCCACCACATCATACAGCAGTGTGATGGTCTGCTCGTCGTAGTCGCACACCGAAATGGGCCTTCGCAAGAATTTGCCCTCGATGGCGATATTTACAAACTGACCGGGGGCGGTCAGATATTGGGTATCGCCCTCCAACACCATCAGCCAAGTCTTGGCCGACAGCGCCACATTGGAGCGTACCTTATATATATTCTTTTTATACATCTTGGAATGTGTGTTATCTATTTTCTTTTGACTAAGCCTCTGCGTCGATGGTCGATACGTTCATAGTAATCTCTTCGAGCACATTCAGCAGCACCTCTACGGTTTCGAGCGAAGTGAAGATAGTGATGTTGTTCTCCACAGCAGCACGACGAATCTGGTAGCCGTCGCGGTGGGTGCTCTGCTTGCTGAGCGACATAGTGTTGATTACATAATTAACGTGGCCCTGACGCAGCGAGTCGATAATCTCGGTGCTACCCTCGCTAAGTTTCTTGCGCATACGGGTGCGAATACCGTTATTGCGCAGGTAGTCGGCCGTGCCGCGAGTAGCCTCGATATTGAAGCCCAGATTGTAGAAGCGACGAATCAGAGGCAGAGCCTTCTCTTTGTCGTTACCGGCCAGAGTTACGAAGATGGTACCGTAGTTAGCCACGGTCATACCCGATGCCTGCAACGACTTGTAGAGTGCCCTATTGAGCGACTTGTCGTAGCCGATAGCCTCGCCGGTCGATTTCATCTCAGGCGAAAGGTAAGAGTCCATACCCCTCAGTTTTGCAAACGAGAATGCGGGGGTCTTAACAAACCAACGCTTCTTCTCGGTGGGATAGAGCTCCATAATGCCCTGCTCTTTGAGCGAGTGGCCCAACATAACCATAGTGGCAATATCGGCCAGCTGAACGCCCGTAGACTTCGACAAGAAAGGCACCGTGCGCGACGAACGAGGATTGACCTCGATCACATACACATCCTCCTTCTCGTCTACGATGAACTGTATGTTGTACAGACCCACGATACCAATCTCGATACCGAGTTTTACGGTGTACTCCAAGATGGTGTCTTTAACCTTCTGGCTTACGCTGAAAGTAGGATATACGCTGATACTGTCGCCAGAGTGGATACCGGTGTGCTCGACGTGCTCCATAATACCGGGGACAAATACGTCTACTCCGTCGCACACTGCATCTACCTCCAACTCTTTACCCATAATATATTTATCAACCAACACGGGCTGATCAACATTCACCTCTACGGCACTCTGCAAGTAACGCCTGAGCGACTCCTCGTTCGACACAATCTGCATAGCCCTACCGCCCAACACATAGCTGGGACGTACCAATACGGGATAGCCGATACGGTTAGCAGCCCTCACACCTGCCTCGATGTCGGTCACTGCCTCTGCCGTAGGCTGAGGAATACCGAGCTTGGTCATAATAGCCTCGAAGCAACCCCTATCCTCGGCGTTGCGAATAGCCTCGATGCCTGTGCCGATAATGGGAGCACCCAGAGCAGCCAAAGGCTCGGCCAAGTTGATGGCGGTCTGACCACCGAGCGATACAATCACGCCCAGAGGTTTCTCCAACTCCAAGACGTTCATCACATCCTCCACGGTCAGAGGCTCGAAGTAGAGCTTATCGCTGGTGGTGTAGTCGGTCGAAACGGTCTCGGGGTTGTTGTTGATGATGATAGCCTCGTAGCCCGCCTTGCGGATAGACCAGATGGCGTGAACGGTCGAGTAGTCGAACTCCACACCCTGACCAATACGGATAGGACCCGAGCCGAGCACCACAATCTTCTTGCGGTCGCTGCAAACCGACTCATTCTCCTGCTCGTAGGTCGAGTAGAAGTAGGGCACATCGGCCTCAAACTCACCCGCACACGAGTCGATCATCTTATACACGGGCATAATGCCGTTAGCCTTACGCAGGTGGAATACATCGGCCTCCGAGATACCCCACAGCATACCTATATATTTATCGCCAAAGCCCATACGCTTAGCGTCGGCCAATACATCCACACTACCGGGTGCATTCTTAACCACGGGCTCGAACTCTACGATATTCTTAATCTTTTCGAGGAAGAACATATCGATCTTGGTGCGGTTGTAGATGATACCCGCATCCACTCCCCTACGCATCAGCTCGGCAATGGCATAGAGACGGTCGTCGGTACCACGCTGAATGTACTCCAACATCTGCTCAACCTCCATCGAGTCGAACTTCTTGTGGTAGATGTGGCACACACCTGTTTCGAGCGAGCGAATAGCCTTCAACAAGCTCTCCTCCATAGTACGGCCAATGCTCATCACCTCGCCCGTAGCCTTCATCTGGGTACCCAGCTCGTTCGACGCATCGGCAAACTTGTCGAAGGGGAAACGAGCCACCTTGGTAACCACATAGTCGATCGAAGGCTCGAACGATGCGGGATTGACACCAATTTTAATCTCGTCGAGGTGCAGACCTACGGCAATCTTGGCGCTCACCCTCGCAATGGGGAAACCACTCGCCTTGCTGGCCAGAGCCGACGAACGCGACACCCTGGGGTTCACCTCAATCAGATAGTATTTGAACGAGTGGGGGTCGAGTGCAAACTGAACGTTGCAACCACCCTCGATTTTCAGCGCACGGATAAGCCTCAGAGCGCTATCCCTCAGCAGCTGGAACTCCTTATTGGTCAGAGTCTGAGCAGGAGCCACCACAATCGAGTCGCCCGTGTGGACACCCACAGGGTCTACGTTCTCCATACTACAAATGGCAATGGCGGTGTCGTTGGCATCCCTCATTACCTCAAACTCAATCTCTTTATAGCCCTTGATACTCTTCTCGATAAGCACCTGGTGTACGGGCGAGAGGTCCAGAGCGGTACGCATCATATCCCTCAGCTGCTCCTCGTCGTCGGCAAAACCGCCACCCGTTCCACCCAGCGTAAATGCAGGGCGAAGAATTACGGGGTAGCCAATCTCGGCAGCAATCTTGGCAGCCTCGTCGATGGTGTTAGCCACGTCGCTGGGCAACACGGGCTCGCCCACGCTCTCGCAGAGCTGTTTGAACAACTCCCTATCCTCGGCCATCTCGATACTCTCGAACGAAGTACCCAGAATCTCTACACCACACTCCTCCAATACGCCCTTCTTGGCCAACTGAACTGCCAAGTTAAGACCTGTCTGACCACCCAAGCCGGGAACAATGGCATCGGGCCTCTCGTAGCGCACAATCTTGGCTACATATTCGAGAGTCAGAGGCTCCATATAGACCTTGTCGGCAATATTGGTGTCGGTCATAATGGTTGCGGGGTTGGAGTTTACAAGCACCACCTCGAAGCCCTCCTCTTTAAGGGCGATACAGGCCTGAGTACCTGCATAGTCAAACTCGGCTGCCTGACCTACCACAATGGGGCCCGAGCCGATAACCATAACCTTTTTGATATCTGTACGTTTTGGCATAATTCTATACTCTATTTTGTGCTTGTGTTACTTAATCATCTCAATAAACTTGTCGAACAGATAGTTGGCATCCTGAGGACCTGGGGCACTCTCGGGGTGGAACTCTACCGACATAACCTTGTGCTCTTTGTGCTCGAAGCCCTCCACGCTGCCGTCGAGCAGGCTGACGTGGGTGAGGGTGAGTTCGGTCTTGGCCAGCGACTCGCCATCCACCACATAGCCGTGGTTCTGGGCAGTCATCAGAATCTTGCCGCTCTCGAGTACCTTCACGGGGTGTCCTCCCCTATGGCCGGGAATCATACGGCTGCAAGTTGCGCCATATGCCAGAGCGATAATCTGGTGGCCCAAGCCGATACCGAACATTGGTACACGACCCTTCAAAGCCTCCACCGTAGCCACAACCTCAGGCACGTCGGTAGGAGCACCGGGACCGTTGGTTACCAACACACCGTGGGGGTTGAACGAGAGAATCTCCTCGGCCGAGGTGGTATAGGGCACTACGGTTACGTTACATCCGCAAGCATTCAGGCTACGGATAAGGTTGTATTTCAGACCGCAGTCGATAGCCACCACGTCGTACTTGTGGTTGGGGGTACGCGAAAACCACCTCTTACGGCAGCTCACCTTGCCCACGAGGTCGGTGGGCATTGGGCTCTGGGCAATCTTCTGCAAAGCCTCCTCCTTGGGAGTATCTACCGAGGTGATAATGGCCCTCTGCGAGCCGCTCTTGCGAAGAATACGGGTAATCATTCGGGTATCCACACCGCTAATGGCAGGAATGCCGTTCTCTTCGAGCACCTCGCCAAAAGTTTTGGTATAGCGGAAGTTACTAGGCAGGTCGTTATTCTCCCTCACCACCATAGCGCCAATCGAGGGGAATTTGGTCTCGTAGTCCTCGTCGGTAATACCGTAGTTGCCAATCAGAGGGTAGGTCATCACGACCATCTGGTTGGTGTAGGAGGGGTCGGAGAGAATCTCCTGATAGCCCACTACCAATGTGTTGAAGACAATTTCGCACACCTTCTCGGTGTCGGCTCCAAAGCCGTAGCCGTAGAACTCGTGCCCATCTTCCAATACAAGTTTCTTCGTGAAGTTTTTCATCTTACAAGTCTAAATATGTTTTTGTTTCTATTTTTCGTAAACAACCTTGCCGCCTGCGATGGTCATCATCACCACGCCTCGCAGATTCATACCCGCAAAGGGAGTACTGCGGCCCATCGAGAGGAATTCGTCGGGCTCGACATAGAACTCCTTGCGGAGGTCTACCAATACTGCATCGGCCCTCTGGCCCACTACCAAGCCGCCCTCGATGCCGAGCAACTTACGGGGTGTGATGGCCATAATCTCCACCAGCCTTTCGAGCGAGATGAGTCCGCTCTGGACCATAAAGGTGTAGGTTGCCGCAAGCGACGTTTCGATACCCACAACGCCCATAGCGCTCTTCTCCAACCCTTTGGCCTTCTCCTCGGCCGAGTGGGGAGCGTGGTCGGTGGCAATCACGTCGATAGTGCCGTCGGCAACACCCCTGCGCAGAGCCTCCATATCGGCCCTCGAACGCAGCGGAGGATTCATCTTAAACCTACCCTCCTCTTTCATATCCTCGTCACACAGAGCAAGGTAGTGAGGCGCTGTTTCACACGTCACCTTCACTCCCCTCGCCTTGGCCTGACGCACAAGCTCGATACTCTCAGCCGTAGAGGTGTGGCAGATATGGAGTCTGCAACCGCTCTGTTCGGCCAGCTCGATATCGCGTTTCACCTCGGCCCATTCACTCTCGGAACAGATACCTCGGTGGCCGTGTGCCCTGCACCACTCGCCATCGTGGATATAACCGCCACGGAGCAGGCTCTCCACCTCGCAGTGGGCTGCCAGCAGTTTACCCGTGGGGGCAACACCTTTCATAGCCTCGGCCATAACCTCCTCCGACTGTACGCCCGTGCCGTCGTCCGAAAAGCCTGCCACTTTGTCGGCCAGAGCCTCGAAATCGACACACTCGTCGCCCTTACGAGCCGTGGTAATGGTCGCATAGGGCAGCACCTCAATGAGTGCATCCCTCTCGATAATGGCGAGTTGCTCGGCCAAATGCTCGGGGCTGTCGGGTGCGGGATTGAGGTTGGGCATAGGGCACACGGTGGTAAAACCACCCCTTGCGGCAGCAGCTGTACCGCTGGCAATAGTTTCCTTGTAACCATAGCCGGGCTCTCTCAGGTGAACGTGCATATCCACCAATCCGGGCAGCAGATGAAGCCCCTCGGCCTCCACCACTCGGGTACCCTCGGCGGGAGCGATGTGCTCCTCGACGCGAGTGATTACACCGCCACAAATCTCCACGTCGCAAACCCTGAAACCCTCGTTGGTCCAGACACTTGCACCGCGTACAACTATGCTCTCTTTGCCACTATTCATACAGTTCGATTTGGTATTTGTGCATAAAAAAAGAGGCAACTAGCCTTAGGCAGTCACCTCTTGTGTCAAAACAGTAACGAAACAGCGGTTGCTCTCAGGAGATTTAACCCTCGCCACGAGCGCATTGATACACGCCTGCAAATAGCTATCCATCATCACTGTCATAGTCACTCTCTATTTGCCCACAAAAGTAAGCAGATTTTCCGGGTCTGCCAAATTTTCGACCCACTTTTTTCTTCTTTCTAAAAAGGCGCGCGTGGGATTGAAAATCCAAAGAAAAACGCTACCTTTGTCCGTTGGAGCCCAACAGTAAGGCTCACCACCCAACTAACAGACCAAACACAGTGGCACAAATCAAGCAAGAAAAGAGCAAAGAGACACCCCTGATGGGGCAATACTATGGCATAAAGGCTACCCATCCCGATGCCATACTGCTGTTTCGTGTGGGCGACTTCTACGAGACCTATGGAACTGACGCAGTAGAGGCAGCACAAATCTTGGGCATAGCTCTCACCCGCAAAGGTAACGGCCCCGGTAACTACATCGAAATGGCCGGATTCCCCTACCACGCCGTAAACACCTATCTGCCCAAGCTCGTAAGAGCAGGCCGAAGGGTGGCCGTGTGTGAGCAGCTCGAAGACCCCAAGAGTGTCAAGGGACTCGTAAAACGTGGCGTGGTGGAGCTCGTGACCCCTGGTGTGGTTATGAACGAAAATGTGCTCTCGGCTCGCGAAAATATCTTCCTTGCGGCCATCCACTTTGGCGAAAAGTGCAACGGAATTGCCTTCCTCGACCTCTCGACGGGCGAGTTTTATGTAGCCGAAGGCAACGACGCTTATACCGACAAACTCATAGCTTCGTTTGGCCCCAAGGAGATTATCTACCAGCGTGGTTACGAAGATCGCTTTGGTCGAGTGGTGAGCGGTCAACACTACACCTACCGCATCGACAGCTGGGTTTTCAACGAGCAGATAAATCGCGAAAAGCTCTGCAAGCAGTTTGGCGTTCGTTCGCTCAAAGGCTTTGGTATTGAGCGACTTGGAGCAGGTATTACCGCTGCGGGAGCAATCCTCTACTACCTCGATTACACCGAGCACAAAGAGACTGCCCACATAGACTCTATTCAGCGCATCGACCCCGATCGCTACGTCTGGATTGACCGTTTCACCATCCGCAACCTCGAACTGCTCGGCTCGAATAGCCCCACAGGGCAGAGCTTCGTCGAGGCTATCGACCGCACTCACACACCTATGGGTGGCCGACTGCTGCGCCATTGGGTCACTATGCCCATCAAGGATACCACCAAGCTCAACAACCGACTCGATATTGTGGCTCGTCTGCGTGAGGATTCGGAGCTCTACGAGGGTGTGGCCGACACTCTAGCTCAGGTGAGCGACCTCGAACGTATTGCGGGTCGCATCGCTACCCGTCGCATCACTCCTCGCGAGGTATTGGCGCTCCGCCAGTCGCTCTTGGCTATCGAGCAGATGAAAGTGTTGCTCGGATGTACCGACTACGCTCCCCTAACCCTTGTGGCCGAGGCCCTCGATTCGCTCGAAGAACAGCGCAACAAAATAGGCCAATGGATATTCCCCGACCCCTCGAACAACCAGATTCAGAAGGGCGGTATTATAGCCTCGGGAGTAGACCTCGAACTCGACGATTTGCGTAACATTGCACTCCACGGGAAAGACCGCATAAGCGAAATTCAACAGCTTGAAAGTCAGCGCACGGGAATACCTTCGTTAAAGGTTAGCTTTAATAATGTGTTTGGCTACTACATCGAGGTCCGAAATGCCCACAAAGATAAAGTCCCAGCCGAGTGGATTCGCAAGCAGACACTGGCCAATGCCGAGCGCTACATCACTGCCGAACTGAAAGAGTATGAGGAGAAGGTGTTGGGTGCCGAGGAGCGCATTTTGGCCATCGAGTTGCGTCTGTGGGAGGAGTTACTCGACTACCTCTCGGGATCGCTCGCATCGCTCCAAAAGAGCGCTACAGCCATCGCCCGACTCGACTGCCTCTGTTCGTTCGCCACAGTGGCTGCCGAGAGGGGTTACTGCCGTCCCGAGGTGGCCGACGACAAGGTCATAGACATCTGTCAGGGTCGCCACCCCGTTATCGAAATGCTTATGCCTGTGGGTGAGCAGTATATCCCCAACGACGTTTTGCTCGACACCGACAATCAGCAGATTATGATGATTACGGGTCCCAATATGTCGGGTAAGAGTGCCCTACTCCGCCAGACTGCACTCATTGTGCTGATGGCACAGATGGGCTCGTTTGTGCCCGCCCAGAGCGCCCACATCGGTGTGGTAGACAAAATTTTTACCCGTGTGGGAGCCAGCGACAACATTTCGCAGGGCGAGAGTACCTTTATGGTGGAGATGTTGGAGAGTGCCTCGATTCTCAACAACGTCACCGACCGAAGCCTCGTACTGCTCGACGAGATTGGTCGAGGTACGAGCACCTACGATGGCATCTCGATTGCGTGGAGTATGGTCGAGTATCTGCACAATACCCCCAAGGCGAGGGCCAAGACCCTCTTTGCCACCCACTACCACGAGCTCAACCAGATGGAAGAGAGCCTTGCGAGGGTGAAGAACTACAACGTGAGCGTGAAGGAGGTGGGCCGTACCATCCTCTTCCTGCGCAAGTTGCAGAGGGGCGGAACGGACAATTCGTTTGGTATCCACGTAGCTCGCCTGGCGGGTATGCCCCAGAGGGTTGTGGAGCGTGCCGACGAGATTCTTGCGGTGCTGGTGGCCTCGCACGCCGACGATGCTCTGGCTGTGGAGGGCAGCGCCGACAAAAAGAATAAGGCTCAGCCCAAGGTTAAGGCGGCAAAGACCGCACCCCAAATGGGTATTCAACTGAGTATGTTCCAGTTGGATGACCCCGTGCTGGTCCAGATTCGCGACCAAATCAGGGATATCGACATCAACAACCTCACACCCATCGAAGCCCTCACCACCCTAAACGAAATCAAAAAAATCACGGGACTATAAAGAGAAGCTCGACGTTTGACGTTAGACATAAAAAACAGCGAACTCCGTTTGAGTTCGCTGTTTTTTCGTTTTAGTGTTTCGAGCGATACTGCTTGCGCTGTTGCTCTTTCATCATAGCCTCTTGATGGCGCTGGGCCTCTTCGAGCCTCTGCTGCCACTTGCTCTTCTGCTTGGGCTTGCCGGCCACAGCGAGCATCTTGGCACGCAGCCTATCTTCGTTGATACCGTAGCGGAAGGCAAAGTTCTGAATCATCGTAAGCATCTGGCTAATAAAGTAGTAGTAGCACAGACCGCTCGCGTAGTTATTCATCCACATAAGCATCATAATAGGCATCATATAGAGGGTCATAAACTTCATACCCGCCATACCTGGGGCTGCAGCGGTGGTCTGCTCCTGCTCTTTGTAGGTGAGCTTGCTGTAGAAGAACAGAGTCACAGCCATCAGCAGGGCCATAAGGCTAACGTGGTCGCCATACCAAGGAATGTTGAAGGGCAGATTCAGCACGCTATCGTAGGTCGAGAGGTCTTTCATCCACAAGAACCTCTGCCCCCTCAGCTCGATTGCCGTGGGGAAGAAGCGCAACATCGCAATCAGCACGGGGAACTGAATCAACATAGGCAGACAGCCACCCATAGGGCTCACACCATATTTCTTATAGAGCTCCATAGTGGCCTGCTGACTCTTCATCATCTCCTGCTGATCGGTCTGAGCCTTGGGATACTTGGCCTGAATGGCCTGCAACTCAGGACGGATGGCCCTCATCTTGGCGCTCGAAATCATCGACTTGTAGGTCAAGGGGAAGATGAGCAACTTGATGAAGATTGTGAGCAGCAGAATAATCAGCGCATAGCTGTTGATAAACCTGCTCAGGAGGTCAAACACGGGGATTACAATCCAACGGTTCACCCAGCTCACCAGACGGCCACCCAACTGAACCACCTTCTCCAAGCCGAGGTCGTAGCTTTTCAGGAGCGAGTATTTATTGGGACCGAAGTAGAACTTAAATCCGTAGCTATCTTTCTCATCATCAAAGGGAACGCTCACGGCTGCCTGATAATCTTTGATATAGCCCGAACCGGGTTTGTAGGTATCAAAGCCCAGCTGACCGTTGCTAAACACCTCGGGAGCAATCAGAATCGACGAGAAGAACTGCTGTTGGAAGGCAAACCACTCAAACTCGGTAGCCACCTCTTCCGACTTGCTTCCGCCACCACGCTTGCCCACCTGGGCCATACCGAGTTTCTCAACCTTGCGGTCGTCGGGGAAGAGGTACGACAGAGTGGTGTACATATTCTCGTTCTGATAGCCACGCTCGTTCTGGTAGCTGGTGTTGTTCCAAGTGATGTCGAACGAAGGCACGGTCTGCATCCACTGACCCATACCCACGAACTTCAAGTCGTAGTCTACCATATAGTCGTTGGGACGGAGCGTGTAGACCATCTGCAACGCTGCACCCTCGCCTACTGCCAGAGTCATTGCGAGCCTTTGGAGCTGCTCACCCTCGGGGGTAACCACCTGCTCCACACCGTCGGTAGTGAAGTAGTAGCCCTCGGTGTTGATTTTAGCCTCGTTGTAGCCCTTGCGCAAGTAGAAGCCCACGTCGAACTTGGCGCTATTGGGGTCGAACATCTTGACGTTGGGGCCGTTACCGTCGTCGGAGTACTTCTTGTACTCTTTCAGCTCCACGTCGGCAATCTTACCGCCCTTCGACGAGATTGTCATCTTCAGCACCTCATTCTCGATGGTATAGAACTGCTCCGAGCCCTTGGTGGCATCGAGCAACTCTTGGCCAAAGTTCTGTGCAATGGAGTGCTCCAAGCGAGCCTGCTGCTCGGCCTGAATGGCTGCCACAGCTGCTGCTCGTTGCTCTTCGTTTGCGATTTTCTCGGCCACCTCGGCAAGATATTTCTCGGGGTGCTCGGCACGGTCAATCGAATCCAGCAGATACTGCTCGTGCTGTGCTGCCAGATAGGCTTCTCGTGCTTTTTCGGCCTGCTCGCCCTGATACCAGCTATATCCAAAGAGGATTAAGCCCATCAGCACGAAGCCGATAATACTCTTTTTGTCCATTGTTGTTTTCTCCTTACTTTCTTTATTTTTTTTGTGTTTTGTTTTTTCTTTTTTTACGACTTTTTGTAAAAAGTCGCCCAAAAACTTTTCTGAGATACTCGCTACGCTCATATCTCTTACTGCCAATTCTCAGCCATTCTTAGCACGACCAATACACTCGGAGTGCCCGACGGCACCTACTTTTTGTAAAAATGTGGCGTAACGCCACTTTTGTTATTGGGTCGTGGTTCTTCCCAATCTGGTCTGCAAAAACTTTTCTGAGATACTCACGTTATTCGTATCTCTTACTGACATAGCATAGAAAATTGAAATACTACGCCAAAGCGCACCTCAATTTTCAATTACTTTTTGCTATTCTCAATAGCTGCACCCACGAAGCCCACAAACAGAGGGTGAGGATACTTCACGTTGCTCTTGTACTCGGGGTGGAATTGAACGCCCACAAACCAGGGGTGTCCCTCTACCTCTACGGCCTCTACCAGACCGGTCTCGGGGTTCACACCGGTAGCCTTCATACCAGCTTTCTCATACTCCTCCAAGAACGAGCTATTGAACTCATAGCGGTGACGGTGACGCTCGAACACTACCTCCTGACCATAGGCCTTGTAGAGGTTGCTGTCGCGCTCAACACGGCAGGGGTAAGCGCCCAATCGCATAGTGCCACCCTTCTCCGACACATTTTTCTGCTCCTCCATCAGGTCGATAACCTTGTGCCAGCTGGGCATATCCCACTCGGCCGAGCAAGCGTCGGCATAACCGAGCACGTTGCGAGCAAACTCGATAACGGCGCACTGCATACCGAGGCAGATACCCATAAAGGGAACTTTCTGCTCACGAGCATACTTCACAGCGGTAAGTTTGCCCTCTACGCCCCTCAGGCCAAAGCCGGGAGCTACCAGAATACCTGCATAACCGCCCAACTGCTCCTCGACGTTCTGCTCGTTGATGCTCTCGGCATTCACATAGGCCACTTTAACCTTCACCTGGTGTACAGCACCTGCGTGTATAAATGCCTCGGCAATCGACTTGTATGCATCGGGCAGCTCGGTGTATTTACCCACCAGAGCGATGTTTACGGTATCTTTGGGGTTTTTGATGCGCTCTACGAACTCGGTCCAGCTCTTCAAGTCGGCCTCACCCTCGCAGGGCAAGTGGAGCTTTTCGAGTACCACTTTGTCCAGACCCTGAGCGTGCATCATCAGAGGTACCTCGTAGATGGTGGGCACGTCTACCGACTGAACAACAGCGTCGGGCGATACGTTACAGAACAGAGCCACCTTGCGTTTGAGCTCCTGACTCAGGTGCTCCTCCGAACGGAGTACCAACACGTCGGGCTGCATACCATATTCCAACAACTGCTTAACCGAGTGCTGAGTGGGCTTGGTTTTCAACTCGCCCGAAGCACGCATATAGGGTACCAGAGTGAGGTGTACTGCCAGAGTGTTGCCAAAACCATACTCGTAGCGCAACTGACGTACTGCCTCGATGTAGGGAGCCGACTCGATGTCGCCCACGGTACCGCCAATCTCGGTAATTACCACATCGTAGCCGCCCTTCTTGCCAAGCAACATAATACGACGTTTAATCTCGTCGGTGATGTGGGGAATAACCTGCACGGTTTTGCCCAAGAAGTCACCCCTGCGCTCGGCGTTAATGACGCTCTGGTAGATTTTACCTGTGGTCATAGTGTTGGCGTGCGAGGTTGCGATAGCCGTAAAGCGCTCGTAGTGACCCAGGTCGAGGTCAGTCTCAACACCATCCTCGGTAACGTAGCACTCGCCGTGCTCGTAGGGGTTGAGTGTTCCGGGGTCTACGTTGATGTATGGATCCATCTTCTGGATAGCCACACTGTAACCCCTTGCCTGCAACAGACGTGCAAGCGATGCCGAGATGATACCTTTACCCAGCGACGAAGCAACACCACCTGTTACGAATACATACTTGGTCTTGTTGCTGTTACTCTCTTTTTCAAACATAACTTTATCCTCCCTTTGATGTTTGTGTTTCTATATTTTGTGTCTATTATGTTCTTTTGCTTTGGATAGTCGGCTACTGCCCTACTCTTCCTGCTGATTGTCTATGAGGTTGATTTTCTCAATAGCCTCGGCCATTTCGGCCTTAGCGCGGGCGATTTTGTTCTCCACCTCGCGGATCATAGCCTCGGCACCCTTCGAATGGGCGAAGAAACCGATATTGTTTTCGAGCGTTGCGATATCAACCTCCAACTGTTTTACTTTGTTGTAGAGTTTCTCGCGCTCGTTGCGGAGCTTACCGCCACCGGCCTTGATGGCGTTGATTTTGTTGCGGAAACGCTCGGCATTACGAGCCTTATCACCACTGCGCAACTGCTCAAACAGACGGTCGATGGCAGCTTTATAACGCTTCTGCAACGCATCTTTCTCCTTGATAGGCACAAAGCCGATAGCGTTCCAACGGCTCTGGAACTCTTTTATTGCCTCGTAGCCTGCACCAGCCAACTCAAAGGCCTCAATCTCCTCCAAGAGGGCGTTTTTCTTGGCCAGGTTGTCGGCATACTCGGCATCGACGCTCGAGAAGTGCTGGCTCTTGCGCGCGAAGAAGTGGTCGCAAGCGGCCCTAAACCTCTTCCACACCAGGTCGGAGTGGCGACGCGACACGGGACCAACCTCTTTCCAACGCTTCTGCAAAGCAATCAGCTCGTCGGAGGTCTTCTTCCACTGCTCGCTGTCCTGAATAGCCTCGGCAGCCTCACAAATCTCTATTTTCAGAGCCAGATTGTGCTCCATTTCGTTTTTAACGCCGTCGTAGAACGAACGCTTAATCTCGAAGAACTTGTCACAAGCAGCCCTGAAACGCTCGTAAATCTTGGTATTATCTTTCTTGGGTGCAAAGCCGATGGTCTTCCACACCTTCTGAATCTCGATCAACTCCTCCGAAGCCTTGTTCCACTCCTTGCGGTTGGTCATCACGCGAGTGGTAAGCTCCTCGGCCTTAACGCAGAGTTCGGTTTTCAGATCGAGGTTTTTCTTCTGCTCCTCCTTGATACCACCGAAGTACTCTTGGTGGAGCTTGTTGATGCGCGACGAAGCCTCTTTGAAACGCTCCCAGATGGCCTCTTTGTGCTCGGCAGCCACGGGACCAATCTCGCGCCACTGCTCGTGCAACTCCTGCAACTTGCGGAATGCCACCACAATCGAGCTCTCGGCAGCCAACGCCTCGGCAGCCTCACACAGAGCCACTTTGGCCTCATAGTTACGCTGCAAATCCAGATCGCGCAACTCTTTGTTTATCTTGATGTAGTTGTAAAAATTCTCGACGTGCAGGTTGTAGGTCTCCCAAACCTCTTTCACATTGGCCTGGGGCACTACGCCTGTCTCTTTCCAACGCTGCTGCAACTCGCGGAAGCTCTGGAAAGTCTGGTTCATTGTCTCGTTGCTATTAACGAGTGCTTTCAGCTCCTCGATAATCTGCTGTTTGATTTTCAGGTTCTCCTCTTTGCTCTTTTCGAGTCCTGACATATACTCATCGCGCAGAGCACGGTAGCGACCAAAGTACTCTTTGAGCCTCACCTCGTCGCTATCGACCTCGGGGCGGAAATCCTCTACACTGCCACCCTCGGCCACGAATTTAGCCTTAGCAGCCTCCACCTCGGCACGGTGCTGCTTGTAGAAGGCCACCTTCACGGCCTCCACGTCGTAGCGCAGTGTCTGCACGGGTTTCTCGTCGATAAGTTTGCCGAAGTAGTCCACCAGCTCGCTCTTGTTCATCGCAGCCACGTCGGCCAACGAGAGAGCCACCTTCTGGTCGATCTCCTCTTCGGTATGTTCTTCCATTTCGTCATTTTCGAGCTCGAATTCGGGAGCCTCGGCAGCCAGAGCGGCCTCTTCCTCCGCAAAATTCACACTCTCGATTTCTGCCTCTTCGCCGGCAGCAGCGCACTCAGTAACAGCCTCTTGGGGCTCTTGGGTAGCAACATTTTTCACATCCTCGGCAGTGCCGACTTGTTCCTCAGGAACAGAATTCATTTTTTCGGTAGTCATAGTCGTAATGTTTAGTTTACGTTTCGTCGCTGTGTGGCGCACTTTTCATACGCACATACAACCCACAAAAATAGCACATTCCTGCGGACTTTCCAACGAAACACCGCCAAATTTTACCTATTGAATAATAAAGCGAGTTATTTGTAGGATATCTCACAAAAAAGCACTACCTTTCGGGGATTTTAGGAGAAAGTATGTTTTAACCCTACCAAGCAACGATGAACTACCGAATTCTACTTGTTGATGACGAGCCCGATATTCTCGAATTTGTGGGCTACAACCTCCGTCGCGAGGAGTTTGAGGTCTACACCGCAGCCAACGGACGCGAGGCCCTCGAAGTGGCCGAGAAGGTGTTGCCCCACCTGATTCTGCTCGATATGATGATGCCCGAGATGGACGGTATCGAGACGTGTCGCAGGCTTAGGGAGAATCCTGCTCTAGCTCGCACAATGGTCGTATTCCTCACCGCAAGGGGCGAGGACGAGTCGCAGCTCGAAGGATTCGAGGTAGGTGCCGACGACTATATCACCAAGCCCGTGAAGGTAAAGCTGTTGGTGAGCCGTCTGAAAGCCATTCTCAAACGTGCCGAGGTGGTTTATGCCCAGCCAGAGGCAGAGGGCGAGTCCGTTCCCAGCGAGGGTAGCAACGATATTACCATCGACCGCGAGAGGTTTGTGGTCATCAAGAATGGCGAGGAACTGCTGTTGCCACGCAAAGAGTTCCAGCTGCTTGCCCTACTCTACTCCAAGCCCCAGAAGGTATTCTCGCGCGAGGAGATCTACGCCACCGTTTGGGGTAGCGAGGTGATTGTGGGCGATAGGACCATAGACGTACATATCCGCAAACTCCGCACCAAGATTGGCGAAGACCACATTGTCACAATCAAGGGCGTGGGTTACAAATATCAGTAGAGAAAATTAACAACAAATAATAATCAAAAATCACAAAACACAAAGCAATGGTAATACTTGTTCTTAACTGCGGAAGTAGCTCGATTAAGTATCAGGTAATCGAGATGCAGAACGAGGGAGACACCCTGTTGGCCAAAGGCCTCGTAGAGCGCATTGGCATCGAAAATGGCGTACTGACCCACAAACCCGTGGGCAAAGAGCCCTACAAAGTAACCACCGATATTCCCGACCACACCGTTGGTATCGACCTTATAATCAAGGCTATCACCAACCCCGAGCACGGCGTTATTGCTTCGCTCGAAGAGTTGGATGCTGTGGGTCACCGCGTGGTTCACGGTGGCGAGAAGTTCAAACAGAGCGCCCTGATCGACAAGTCGGTAATCGACATGGTCGAGGGTTGCGTCGATTTGGCTCCTCTGCACATCCCTGCCAACCTGAAAGGTATCTACGCAATCAACGAGTTACTGCCCAACGTACCTCAGGTAGCTAACTTCGACACCGCTTTCCACCAGACTATGCCCGCTAAGGCATACCTCTACGGTATTCCTCGCCGTTATTATGACGAGTACCGCGTGAGGGCCTACGGTTTCCACGGCACCAGCCACCGCTACGTTGCCGAGCAGGCAGCCATCTTGGCCGGATTGGACTTCAAGAGCTCGAAGATTGTAACCTGCCACATCGGTAATGGCGGCTCGGTAACCGCAGTGAAGAATGGCGAGAGTGTGGACACTTCGATGGGTCTTACCCCCGTTGATGGTCTGATGATGGGTACCCGTTGCGGCTCGATCGACGCAGGTGTGCTCAACTTCATCCACAACAAAGAGGGCAAGTCGATGGAGGAGATTTGGAATATGCTCAACAAAGAGTCGGGCGTACTTGGCCTTTCGGGCGGCGTATATAGCGATATGCGCGACATCCGTGCAGGTGCCGAGGCTGGCGATCAGGTTATTGCCGAGGCCGAGGAGGCTTACTTCTACCGCGTAAAGAAGTTCATCGGTGCCTATGCAGCTGCCATGGGCGGCATCGACCTGCTGGTATTTACCGGTGGTGTTGGCGAGAACGGTCCCGAGATGAGGGAGTATATCTGTACCGATATGGAGTTCCTCGGTATCGACTTCGACTTCGACGTAAACCGTGGTCTGAAAGGTCAGGACAAAGTGCTCACCAAGCCCGAGTCGAAGACCAAAGTTGTGGTTATCGGCACCAACGAGGAGTTGGTTATCGCCACCGACACCTTCAACATCGTTAGCAATCTGAAATAATTAACACAAACAAAAGAGATATACAGCTATGATTAAACACTTGGAAGATATTGTTGCTGCTGCGGTTGCAAGCGGCAAGAAGAAGATGATTGTTGCATACGGTCAGGACACCCACTCGATTGGTGCTACCGATATGGCTATCAAGGCAGGCTTGGCCGAGGTTACTCTGGTGGGCGACCCCGAGGAGATTAAGAAATCGTGCGAGGCCGAGGGCGTAGATATGAGCCAGTACACCATCATCGCCGAGAGCGAGGATGTTAAGGCTGTGGAGATTGCCGTTAAGGCTGTCCACAACGGCGAGTACGACGTGCTGATGAAAGGCGTTGTTCCTACCGACAAATATATGCGTGGTATTCTGAACAAAGAGTGGGGTCTGCTGCCCGCAGGTACTACCCTGAGCCACGTTACCGTGTTGGAGATTCCTGCTTACCACAAGCTCCTCACCGTGAGCGACGTAGCAGTTCTCCCCTGCCCCAGCCTCGACCAGAAAAAACAGATTGCCAAATACCTCGTACAGACCGCTCAGAACCTCGGTATCGAGCAGCCCAAAGTGGCTCTGATTGCTCCCAGCGAGCAGTTGTTGCCCAAGGTTGTCAGCTCGGTTGAGTCGGCAGCTCTGTCGGAGATGGGCCAGAATGGCGAGCTCGGCGACGGCATCTTCCAGGGTCCTTTGGCATTGGACGTTGCTATCGATCCCGAGAGCGTGAAGATCAAAAAGCTCACCGGTCCTGTTGCAGGTGACGCAGACTGCTTGTTGTTCCCCAACATCGAGAGCGGCAACGTATTCTTCAAGGCTTGCTCGAAGTTTGCAGGTGCCGAGTTGGCAGCAATGGTTGCAGGTCCTACCGCTCCTTGCGTGCTCACCTCGCGTGGCGACTCGACCAAGACCAAACTCTACTCGATCGCTTTGGCTTGCCTTAGCGCAAAATAGAACAAACAACGGAGATTGTAGTTATGGAAAAACTGTATAAAATTCTGACCATCAACCCCGGCTCGACCTCGACCAAGGTTGCGGTGTTCGAGAACGACAAAGAACTCTACTCAACCACTTTACGCCATTCGAGCGACGAGATTGGTCGCTACAAAACCATCCTCGACCAGCTCGACTTCCGCAGGGAGGTAATTCTCGACGCTGTTAAGCAGGGCGGTATCGACATTGCCGAGCTCGACGCAGTTATCGGTCGTGGCGGTCTACTGAAACCCATCCCCAGCGGCACCTACGAGGTTAACGCCCAGATGATTGAGGACATCAAAGAGCGTCCCGCAGGTCAGCACGCATCCAACCTTGGTGCACTGCTGGCTGCCGAGATTGCCAAGCTCGCAGGCGTTAAGGCCTACATTGCCGACCCCGTAGTGGTTGACGAGATGCAGGATGTGGCTCGACTGACAGGTCTGCCCGAGTTGGAGAGGGCTTCGATTTTCCACGCCCTGAACCAGAAGGCCGTAGCAAGGCTCTATGCCGAGAGCGTGGGCAAAGAGTACGAGGAGTTGAACCTCGTAGTGGCCCACATGGGTGGTGGTATCTCTATCGGTGCCCACCGCAAAGGCTTGGTTGTGGATGTGAACAACGCACTTGATGGCGAGGGTCCTTTCTCGCCCGAGCGTGCAGGAACCGTGCCCGCGTTGGCATTTGCAAAACTCTGTTTCAGTGGCAAATACACTTTGGCAGAGGTGGCCAAAATGATCAACGGCAAGGGTGGCGTTGTAGCCCACCTCAATTCCAACGATATGCGCGACGTAGAGGCTATGGTAAACAATGGCGACGCCAAAGCCAAGCTCGTGTCGGACGCAATGTCGTATGGTGTGGGCAAAGCTATCGGCTCGATGATTGCTGTGCTGAAAGGCGATGTTGACGCAGTCATTCTGACCGGCGGTATTGCTTACGACAAAAACGTTGTGGGCTACATCAAAGAGATGATTGAGCCTATGGCCAAGGTGTGGGTTAAACCCGGTGAGAACGAGTTGGAGGCACTCGCAATGAATGCCCAGAGAGTTCTCGAAGGCAAACTCTCGCCCAAGGAGTACAAATAGACACACGCTGTGTAGCAAAAGAGGGGGTCGATGTTGGTCGACCCCCTCTTTTTTATTTATGCCGTGCCGTTACGACACGCGCCCTACTCTACTTACGCTTAGGCAGATAGCCCACCAAAATCTCTTTCATTTCGCGCCACACGCCAAGGCGGAACACCTGAGCCAGAGCAGCATAGATAAGCGCTCCGAGCACGATTTTAAGCACGAGTACCGACCAGAGGGGCAACACTCCTGCCACCGCCACACCAAAGAGGTCGATGAGCAGAATCATAACCACACTCAGGGCCAACATTGGCAGCGAATCGAGCGCTCGGCTCCACAGCTTCCAGCTCTTCACATATCGGCCTGCCGCCAAGGTATTTACCACCATATCCGACACAAAGATTGCCACCTGTCCCCAAGCGATAGCCCTAACGCTAATGGGAATGGTGATGGCCAAAATGGCCGTGGCGATAAGTTTCTTTATGAACTCGATGCGGAATACCATATTGCCGTCGCTGCATACCTTCACCAGATTGAACGAGATTACCGACAGCGGAGCGAGCAGTCCCGCAAGGCTCAGAATACGCAGATAAGGCACTGCGGGCAGCCACACTTCGGGCAACAGCACTCGGAACATATCTTCGGCTATGGCGATGAGTCCGCCCATCAGCGGAAACATCACAAAGGCCCAAAGCATAAATACTTTACGAGCGTTGGTTGCAAGTTTTACTTCATCATCTTTCTGACGCGAGAAGGCCGAGAAAGTGACGTTCAACACCGCCATAATGGTCGATGTTACGGGCATCTCCTTAATCTTATTACCTCGGTCGTAGTAGCCCAAATCGACCTTGGTATAGAACTTACCGATAAAGAGATTTGATATCTGGTAATAGACGTTACTAATCAGGTCGCTGAGCAAGATGCGCGAGCCGTAGCGGAACATACCCCTGATGCGGTCGAGCGAAAAGAGCAACTTGGGCCTCCAACTACTACCCCACCACAGTAGAGCCGTCTTGACAATCACCACGCCCATACGCTGACCCACAAGTGCCCACACACCTAAGCCCCTCACAGCCATCCATATAGCCACGGCACTCGACACCGCATTGGCCACCAACACATAGAGCGACAAGTGTTTGAACTCCATCTTGCGCGACAGAATGGCGTTCTGGATGTTCGAGAATGAGTTAATCGGGATAAGCAGATAGAGCACGGGGGCTATCTGGCGAAATTCGGGTACCTCGAAGAAGTTGGAAATCGCGGGCGTAAGAGCCACCAACAGCGAGTACAGTGCAACCGAAATGATGATATTGACATAGAAGACCGACGAGTAGTCCAAATCATCGACCTCTTTTTTGCGAATCAGTGCTTGCGAAAAACCGCTATCGACCAGCGGCATCAAAATCGAGGGAAATGCGCCCACGATGGCCATAATTCCGTAGTCGGTGGGCGAAAGCAGGTTGAGCAGCACAAGGCTCACAGCCAACTGCAACAGAGCCGAGCAAATCTTCTCGACCGTAGACCACGCCACACCCTTGACCACTTGATTTTTCAACTCCGTCGCCATACTCCTCAATTATTTACTCCTCAAACAGATAAACCTCTTCGCCCTCGGCGTGCATATAGAACTTCTCGCGGGCAAACTTTTCGAGGTTGGCATCATCCTTCAACTCTTCGAGAAAGAGGCTGTCGGCGGTGATTTTGCTCTGATAGTTGGCAATCTCCCTCTCCAAGCGGCCCACCATAGTCCTCTTTTGGATAAGCTTGTGGGGAGGTACGTCGGCAAAGGCGAAGGCAATCACCACCACCGTCACCGTTATCGCTATCCAATGCCAATATCGTTTTGCAAAGTCTTTCATTTTCAACACTCTACGCTTTTAGGGAATGTGCATAAATTTGTGGGCCTGCACCGACACATTCCATCTGGGGTTGTGCTTGGCATACTCCACGATGGGGCCGATAATCTTCTCGTAGCGGCTCCACTCGGGCTGCAAAAAGAGCAGGCACTCCTCCGACACCCTTGCGGCACACTCCTCGGCCCAAGCGAAGTCATCCTCGCTCTCGATGATAACTTTCAGCTCACTCGCCCTGGCGCACACCTCACCCAACGGTGCTTTCTGCTTCTTGGGCGAAAGGCAAATCCAATCGAACGTACCACTCAGGGGCTGAGTTCCCGAGGTTTCGAGAAAAATCTCCAAGCCGCGCTCGTGCAATAACCCCGTGAGCCTCTCCAACGGATAGAGCAAAGGCTCGCCACCGGTAATCACAATGGCCTGTGCCTCATAGGAGCAGGCGCGCTCGACCACCTCGGCTACCTCTACGGGCGGAAATTTGCGGGCATCCCAAGTGAACTTTGCATCGCACCACTTGCAGCCCACGTCGCATCCGCCAAGGCGTATAAAATAGGCGGGCTTGCCACTATGGAAGCCCTCGCCCTGAATTGTATAGAAATCCTCTACAAGGGGCAGTAGTTCGCCACCTTGCAGCACGTCTTCACTAATCAAATTACTCATTTACAATAGTATAAATATCTTTCAGGTTGCGGCCCAACTCGTCGTAGTCCAAACCGAAGCCCACGATAAAGTCGTCGGGAATATCCATTGCGCGATACTTCACCTCGTAGGTTTTGGTAAACTTTGTAGGCTTGAAGAGCAGGGTTGCAATAGCCACGCTTGCGGGCTTGTGGCCTTCGAGCGAGCGGAGCAGGTGGTCCATACTCTCGCCGGTATCGACAACGTCCTCGACGATGATGATGTGGCGACCCTCGATGTTGTTGCGCAGACCGATGAGCTCCTGCACCTTGCCGGTAGACGAAACACCGCTGTACGACGAGAGTTTCACAAACGAAATCTCGCTGGGAATCTCCATCTTCTGCATCAACTCGCTCATAAACATAAACGCGCCATTAAGCACGCCGAGGAAGAGAGGAGTCTCTTTATCCTTGTAGTCGTTATTGATTTGGTCGGCAACCTTCTGTATTGCCTGGTCGATTTCTGCATAGGGAATCGAGAGTTCAAAGGTCTTGTCGTGCAGTTGTACACGGGGTGCTTTCTCCTGGCTCATATCGAAAAAAGTTATGGTTAAAGGTATGTGGAGTAAAAATTTATCTATATCTTCGCAAAAGTAATAAAAATTATATGAACGATAACACACTTTTCGCTCTTTTGCTCACACTTTTTGCAGGTCTATCGACCGGCATTGGTAGTGTGATAGGTTTTTTTGCCAAGCACACCAACCGCAAGTTCCTCTGTTTTTCGTTGGGACTGTCGGCAGGAGTGATGGTCTATGTGTCGTTTATGGAGCTGCTCCACGACTCTCGCATAGGGCTCGAAGGGCTTATTGCGGGGCGTCAGGGCGAGATTTTGGCCATTGGTCTGTTCTTTGGCGGTATGGCTCTGGCAGCCGTTATCGACAAACTCATCCCCGAGGCCGAAAACCCCCACGAACTGCACAACGTAGAGGAGATGCAAGGCGCTGACAATCAGCAACACCACCACTCTACCCACAAACTGCGCCACGTCGGCTTGGTTACGGCCATCGGTATTGCCGTGCACAACTTTCCCGAGGGCATTGCCACCTTTGCTGCGGCCTATACCGACATCTCTACGGGCGTGGCTATTGCCATAGCCGTGGCCATACACAACATCCCTGAGGGTATTGCCGTGTCGGTACCCGTCTACCACGCCACCGGCAGCCGTCGCAAAGCGCTGTGGTACTCGATGCTTTCGGGCTTGGCCGAGCCTCTGGGTGCACTGCTTGCGTGGCTCATCCTCACGCCTTTCATTACCCCCGTGGTGCTCCACTGCATCATGGCGGCCGTTGCGGGTATTATGATCTACATCTCGTTCGACGAGCTTCTGCCCGCAGCCCACTACTACGGCGAGAGCCACACCTCCATCCTCGGACTCTTTGTGGGTATGGCGGTTATGGCCGTGAGCCTTGTGATTCTCTAAGACTCGACACACATACCATATATAAAAGGTGCATCCCTGCGTCGTGGGGTGCACTTTTTGTTTTCCCACCACCAAGACCACTACGGCACTCATTTTGCATCGCTAAGGGGCGACAAACCAAAACACTTTTTGCTTATGAAAAAGATTTTTACACTCTTAGCAATCTTGTGCGTCGCCCACTCGGCAAGCCTATGGGCACAGTCGCACCACCACAAGCACCACGCCGACCAAGGCTCCACAACCGACGTAAATCAGTACGGAATGACCGTAACCTCGACACCCGTAAAAGCCGAGCTGCAAGACGGTTTTCTCGTATTCCAGAACAAAAATGCCGGCTACCGACTCTGGTTCGACATTCGCGTACAGACCGATGCGGCAATCTTCTGGGGCGAGCCCGAGGGTTTCGACAAGATTGGTAACGGAGCTTCGCTTCGTCGCGCCCGCTTTGCCGTCAAGGGACAGTTGAACAAGGATTGGTATGGCGAGGTTGACCTCGACTTTGGCAACGGTTCGCTCGAGCTAAAAGATGCCTATATGCGTTTCGATGGCGTGCCCAATATGGCCATTCAGGTGGGTAACTTCAAGGAGTGCTTCGCTATTCAGACCAACACCACAAGCCGCTACTTGCAGTTCATCGAGCGACCTATGGCCACCGCCTTTGCCCCCTCGCGCCACCTCGGTGCACAGGTGAGCTACAACCTGCCAATGTTGTGCGTAGCTGCGGGCGCCTTCCTGCAACCCATTGAGGGCCAAGAGGCTATCGACAACGTTCAGGACAACAACAAAGACTTCGGACGCTCGACGGGCCACTCCTTCACGGGTAAAATCGCCATTCAGCCCCTCTATAAAATGAAGGATGCGTCGTTGCACATCGGCTTTGCGGCCTCTTACCGCACTCCCAAGTCGGACTACGCGCCCAACAAGTGGGGCTCGGTGCGAATCTCGACGCGAAATGCCACCGCCATCAACCGCAAAAAGTATCTCGACACGGGCAATATCAACGACATTAACTTCGAGATGATGATGAATGTCGAACTTGCGGGCCACTGGCGCGGTTTGCGTGTCGAGGCTGCCTACCTCCAAGACAATGTACACATCGAAAAGGGCGTAGAGAACAACAGCACCAAACACTTCTATGGTACTTATGTTCAGGCAGGTATGCTACTCTTTGGCGGACACCAGAACTACGATAGCAAACACGCCGAGTACACCCGCATTACCCCCGGCCGTTCGTGGGGCGACGTGGAGTTGTGTGGTCGTTTCGACCGCCTCGACCTCGATAGTCAGGGCATCTATGGCGGTGCTGCAAACGCTTGGGCGCTGGGTGTGAACTACTATGTCAATCCCAACATCAAGTTTATGCTCAACTGGCAGTATGTCAAGAACAACAAGTACGCCAACGGCAATGGTGATTATGTTGTGGGCTACGACTCCGCTGGTGCTCCTACCACCAACCCTGCCGATGTAGCCTCCGACTCCTCCAAGATCGGCCTTGGCTACAATATGCTCGCTTGCCGCTTCGAGGTGAACTTCTAAAAGAAATAGACTCATTCTTAGCACTTAGATACGCAATGGGGTTTGGTAAATCAAACTCTATTGCGTATATTTGTAACGACATACAGCCTAATCGCCATCGAACTACCACACTGATTTGGAAAGGCTTTTGTACATCTCATTAGGTGAGTTGCGCTTATGCGTGTACTTACCTGCGGAGATGTAAGGGTGTGGTAGCCCTTGATGGCGTGCAGGAAGAGTGCACGCTTTTTTTATTATTCACTAAATACCAAACAATTATGAAGAGATTATTTTCCACCTTATTATGTGCAATAATATCATTTTCTGCTTTTGCACAGTCCGAACATCTCACATTCAAAGGTGTACCCATAGATGGTACTCTTAATGAATACATCGATAAGATGAAAGAAGCAGGCTTTGATTATATTGACAAACAAGATGGAACGGCAATTCTTATGGGAGATTTTGCCGGACACAAAGGATGTATTATTGGTGTAAACACTCTTCAATCTCTTGACATAGTCAATAGAATAGGTGTTATATTCCCAGCAGCAGACGATTGGTCTACTCTTAATAATACATATGAACGTCTTAAGTCTATGCTTACCCAAAAATATGGTAAGTATGATGAATGCGTAGAAGAGTTTCAAGGATATTCTCAACCAAGAAGTGACAATGATCGTTTGAACAAACTAAGACTTGATAGTTGTAATTGGTACACCATTTTTAAAACCGACAAAGGTAATATAGAATTGTCCCTTGGACATAAGAGTTTAATTGGTTGTTATGTAGTGCTCCAATATTTTGACAAAATAAACACAAATACTGTTGAACAACAAGCAATAAACGATTTATAATTTTACAATAAACACATATAATAATTATTTTAGTATTATATGTAGCGTGGTGGATACTGCGTAATACCACTCTTTGGTCCGCAATAATTTCGGGCATATAGCTAATGCAAAAATAGCCCTCGGTTTTCGTTTTTTGATTTCTATTCTCTATATTTGTGCTCGGAAAACATTGTAACACTATTTATATCAGAGAATAGACTATGAAAATTCAGGACATTTTGGCAATCTCGGGCGAGCCCGGACTCTACAAATATGTAGCAAGCAGCCGCAACGGTATCATCGCCGAGTCGCTCGTAAGCGGCGCTCGCAAAAACTTCTCGGGTACTCACTCGCGCGTGAGCTCGTTGGCAGAGATCTCGATCTTCACCGACGACGAGGATGTGGCTCTCAGCCAGGTACTCACCGACCTCTATGCCTACACCAAAGGCGAGCAGACCGTGTCGCACAAAGCCTCGGAGGCCGAGTTGCGCGAGGTGTTTGGCGAGGTTATCCCCGGCTACGACCGCGAGCGTTTCCACCTGTCGGATATGCGCAAGGTAGCTCAGTGGTTCAACATCTTGGTTGCCGCAGGTATGACCGACTTCTCGTTCGACGAGGAGGCTGAGGAGCAGACCGAGGAGTAGTCCTTAGGCCACTGCCCTAAAAACAAACATCCCGACATTACAACGATGTCGGGATGTTTTATTTTTGTGCGTTTCGGGGGCAACTCTTTTCGGCCCTCTGCCCTACTCCTCCTTAACCTTCTCGATAAACTCCTTGGCCATATCCGAGATATCGTCGGTGCGGTCGGCCCAGCGGCCACCCGAAATGAGCGACTCTTTGTGGCGCTCGATGGCATAGGTGATGGGGAATTGGGGGCGCTTCATATTCTTATACCTCTCGCGCTCCGAGGGGTTGATGACCCTATCGCCCATAATCTGTTCACGGGTAGGCTTGCGGTCGATATACCACTCGAAGTTGGGCATACGCTCGGGCTGATCCTCGGGAATCTGGTCCATTGGGTAGATGGTATAGACGGGCGAGCCGCGATACATAATGCCATTCACGGTATTATCCGCAATGTAGAACGAGATGTTGGCACTCTCGGCCACCAAGAATCCCATAATTGCTCCATCGGCATCGTCTACCATATAATAATAGGTCTGGGCATTGCCCTCCACATTGGTCTGATACATCACACCCTCCTCGTCGAAGAGCGATTCGATAGTTTTGCCCGCAATCTGGTTATATCGGGTGGTATCCAGCTCGGAGCTCATCAGAGGTTTACCCTCCGAGAAGAACACCTTGTGTGGTTTCTTGTTGCGGGTATACACATCGGCCCTTTCGCTAACGATTTGATTCATTTCGTTCCACATCACCGAGTTGCGGTGGAGCTGTGCGGTAGAGTCAACCGAGAACATCAACACCGAGTCGCATACGCCCTGGAAGTCGGCCCTAAAAATCTTCACATTCCTAAGGCCCAGCATTATACGGTCGGGCTGACCATCATCCTCAGGCTCTTCGGCCACCACCTCTTCTTCCTCGACAACCACTCTATCCTTCATTGCAGCAGGCAACTCCGTCGCCAAGCTATCCACGGCAAGAGAGTCGGCCTGAGGTTCCTCTTTCACCACGGGGCGCAGACTTTCAATCACCACGCGAAGACTGTCGGTGTGGCGCAGCACAAGGCTATCTTGGGGCTCCACGAGCACCAACGAGTCACACACCAGCGTAAGACTATCGACCAAGAATGCATCCCTGATGACCTTCACTTTGGCCAAGCTGTCGGCCAAGAGCGAGTCCCTGATACGTTTGGCCTTAGCCTCCAATTCGGCAGCCAGCGTGGCCGAGTCGGGCCTTGTAAGGGTGCAGTAGCCGAGCGAGTCAATCAGGTAGACAAACATCGAGTCCGAGCGCATATAGACCGTATCGCCCACTCCATCGCCGTCGCCATCGCCATAGGAGATAAACGAGGGGTTCATCGTCAGGAACGTATCGCCCGTGCGGTTGTCGTGGTTGCCGTAGTCGCCAAAGATTATGCTCTGGTGCTCCTCATCGCGAATCTGGCCGTTGTGTTTCAGCTCGATAAACTCGATAAGCGACTTATAGTCAATCGTATCGGCCCACATCTCCTGCTTCTCGCCCATAACGTAGGCATTCGAGCGGAAGATGTAGCGCTCCTCTTTATTGTGATACTCACCTTCGTCGGAGCTAAGTATCTCGCCACCATCTTTCCAAGTGACACTACGGGTAAAGTAGCGAGCAATCTCACTCTCGGAGTTGTAGTTCACCGAGTCCGATTTGAGCTCGTATGTTTCGTTCTTCAACTCCACATTATCCACGCCCACCATCTCGTCCAAGTCGGCATAGAAGTAGCCCTTCTCCGACTCCATAAGGTTAGTGCCGTTGGTAAAGGTACCACCGCCATAGAACTCGCCGATGTTGTTCTCCGTATCGAAGAGCAGGTTGTAGGTATAGAGCGTCGAGTTGCCGTTGTAGACCTTAATCAGCGGCGAGTAGACCCTTGCCAGACCCTCGTCGCGGCTATACTCTGCCCTATCGCCATAGACGTAGGTGTCGTCTTTCTTGATAATAACATTGCCGTAGCAACTCATCTGTCGGTCGCTATAACGCACCACGCTGTCGCAGGTAATCACCGAGCCATTGTGGTACAACACCACATCGCCCACCAGCGCATAACCCGTCGAGTCGCCCACAGGCACAGGCCTTGTGCGTCGCGACTTGATATCGATAGGCTTGCGTTCGGTCTTTTGGCTCTGCTTCGAGGTGCGGCTCTGAGCCATGGCCTCTGCACCGCCACCAAGCAATATCAGTGCAAGCGCAAGTATGTAGAGAACTTTTTTCACTATTTAATCCACGCCTTATTCTCAAATTCACTTGTGTCCATATCTTTGTCGATGCGGACATACATCGCTGCAATCTTCTTCTCTACCCACTTCATAAACTCCCTCTGCTGTTTGTCTTGCAGAGCGATTTTCTCGATTTGGAGGTAGTCGTTTGCCAAACCGGCGGTGTGGGCTGGGATAATCTCGATGAGTTTTATCAGCTTGGTGAGAGTGTTGCCCCTCATATCCTGACTCTGGAAAGGCACCGACAGATCGCCAGGTTTCAGACTACGCATAAAGTTGTAGTCTTTGCCCAAATCCTCCTTGTAGAATGCTGTGCGCGAGTAGCTTGTGTCGTTTGCACCGTAGAGCTCCAACAGCTCGTGGTTGGTCACCAGACCGCCATTCTGCTTGGAGTATTTGTCGTCGGAGTGCTCTTTGGCAGCCTCCTCGAAGGTAATTTTCTGCTCCTTGATGTCGGTTGCAAGGCTGTCGAGGAATTTGATATCGTCGGCCAGTTCCACGTCGGTAAACGAAGGACGCAACAAGATGTGACGACACTTGTAGAGGTTGTCTTTCTTCTCGATAAGCTGAATCAGGTGGAAGCCGTAGACGGTCTCCACAACACCCGACACCTGACCGGGCTCCTGCAACTTACCCAGCGCATCGCCAAAGGGTTTCTCGTAGGTATCGAGGGTTGCAAAGTCCATCTCGCCACCTTGCAGTGCCGAGCCGGGGTCCATAGAGTACATCCTGGCCAACATATCGAAGCGCGAGCCGCTCACAATTCGCTCCCTCATATCGAGCAGACGCTCACGGGTGCGCTGCTTGGCCTGAGTGGTGGTCGAGGGGAAGCGGGTAATCTGTGCATAGACATACTGCTCGGGAACGATGGGCAACAGATCACTGCGCAGAGTGTTGTAGTAACGCTCCACCTCACCGGGGGTGATGGTCACTTTGCTCATAATGGTTCCCTGCATACGCTGTGCATACTCGGCCTCCTCGGCAAGTCGGCGCATATCGGCCTTAATCTCGTAGACAGGTTTGTGGTACTCGGCCTCCAAGGCGCCAATCGAGCCTGCCCTTGCAATCAGAGCATCCACACGCTCGTCAATCTGTGCCACCACACCGTCGATGTTAATCTCCACCGAGTCGATAAGTGCTTGATTGTAGAGCAGTTTCTGCATCAGCAGTCCCTCCAAAGCCTCGCTCATAGCGCTACGGTCGGTCGTAAAGTTCTGTTCTTTGCGCTGGGCCACAATCTGCTTGCTGTAATCGACAACATCGGAGTAGAAAATTGCCGAATTGCCCACCACGGCCACAACCTTGTCGGCAATGATGGTCTGCTGAGCCCAAACGCTCGAAAGAGTAGCAACTGCTGCTACAAAAAGTAGATAAATTCGCTTCATATATCTTTGTTAGTCAATGTTTTCAATGGTTATAACTCCCTCTATCAGAGCTGCATTGTAGAGGCTGTCGTTGTAGAATCCCACAAGCTCGGCCCTACGCTGATTGAAAAGAATACGTCGCACCCTGTCGGCCACTCGCTCGTAGGGGGCATCGGCACCCTGCCTGATTACATCTTTTATCTCGATAAAGTACTTGTTGTCCGAGTCGGCCATCTGCCTAATCTCGCCACCCGAGAGCAGATAGTCGTAGTTCTTATCACGCCTCACGGGCAGGTAGGACAAAAACTCGTTAAAGTCCACCCAGCTATCAAACGTATGCAGCTCGAAATTATTTTTGGCACACAGATCCAAAAAGTCTTGCTGCTTCTCGTCGCTCTTTGAGCCCATAAGGTTAAAGAGCTTTACCGACTGGCGATAGTTGTCGGGGAGGCGCACGATGCGCCCCTTGACCACAGCCCTATCCATCACAAAATCCGAGCGGTGGGCATCGAAGTAGCGACGCACCATACTGTCGGTAATGAGCGTATCCATTCGCCCTGCCAGATATTGCTGGTCGAGGCGGTTGTTCACGAGCGAGGTGCGATACTCCTCCACAAGTTTCTCAATCTCGTCATACGACGATGCGAGCACCTTGTGGGCCTCGCGGCTCTTGACCTGCGAGCGCACCCACTGCTCCACAAACTTGTTGGCAATCTTCACACTATCATCGCCCGAGAGCCCCTCAGTGGCCTCTTTCACAACCGATTCGTGCAGTTGTGCTTTATCCACCTTTGCCACCACACGGTCGTGGTGCAAAAGTTCACAACCCGTAGCCATCAGGGCCACAGGCAACAATATGCATACTATTTTGGTCAAAATTCTCATTTACGGGCGCAAATATAACTCTTTAGAGTTAAAAACGCAAAGTGGGCCGGCATTATTATCTGCCGACCCACTTTTTTTTGTGCAACAATTCTGCTCCCAGCGCCCTACTCCAACTCTCTGTTGGCCCTCAGGGTGGCGATTACCTTCACCATCGAGAGCACGAAAATCAGTGCCGACACTCCATAGATTGTCCAATAGAGCCACGACTGAGGAATCAACTCCCTAATGGTATCCACCTCCAACCCCATAGTCAGGTAGGCAATGGCGTTATTCACTGCATGGAGCAACATCACATTGAGCAGCGAGCCGGTGCGCAAGTATATGTAACCCAAGATGATACCCACCACAAAGGCATTTACGACCTGCACGGGTACGACGTGGATAAGTCCAAACAAAAGAGCCGAGATAAACACCGCAGCACCACCTCCGAAACGCTCCCTACACGACTCGAAAACGAGTCCACGGAAGAGTATCTCCTCAAACAATGGCGCAAACACCACCACCGACAAGATTGACCAAGCGCCCTTGCCCACAAGGTCGGTCACGGCGTTGTAGTCCTCGGCAGGAAAGAGCGCCAACAGAGGCTCTATTACCACGCTCGAAGCCACCAACAACACCACACCCCACATCAAAAGTGGCGCACTGAGGCCGCCAAAGCCCAAACGAATTCCGCAACTTCGGCCCAGCTTGCGACGCTGCCAAACCACAAATACAATAGGTGGCAACATCTGAATGGTGTAGTAGAGCGGAAGAGCCCAACCGGGCTTGGTTCCACCCTCCAAACCGCCACATAGGGCAAAGACCACACTGCCCAGCAGAGCCGAGAAAACAAAGACTCCGGCCAGCGCAAAAAGATCCAACCACGATGGGAATTTTCGCTGTTTTACGGGGGCTGTTTTTACCTCTTCGGCGGGGCTGTTTTGAGCCTCATTTTGGGGCTCATTTTGCACCTCTTGTACAGGGGTTTCCGCCTGCTCCGAAACACTCTTTTTTACTTCTGCGTCGTTATTCATCCTTAGGTTTATATAGGGCTATTTAACAGGTTTATTCTCCGAGGGTTGCAACCATCACTGCTTTGATGGTGTGCATACGGTTTTCGGCCTCGTCGAAAACAATCGAGTGCTTGCTCTCGAACACCTCGTCGGTAACCTCCAATTCGGCCTTTCCAAACTTCTCGTAAACCTCGCGACCAACGCGGGTTTTCAGGTCGTGGAATGCGGGCAGGCAGTGGAGGAATTTTACCTCAGGATTGCCCGTTGCGCGAATCACATCCATATTCACCTGATAGGGCATCATAACATCCAGACGCTCGGCCCAAGCCTCGTCGCTCTCGCCCATCGACACCCACACGTCGGTGTAAAGGAAATCACAATCCTTCACAGCCTCGGCCACATCCTGAGTAATGGTAACCTTACCGCCGGTCTGAGCAGCAATCTTCTGACACTCCTCTACCAACCAAGGCTCGGGTGCATAACCTGCGGGGCAAGCTGCGCGGAAGTCGATACCCATCTTGGCACAACCCACCATCAGCGAGTTGCCCATATTGTAGCGTGCATCGCCCAAGTAGCAGAACTTCATCTGCTCAAAGGGTTTGTCGCAATGCTCGCTCATAGTCAAAAAGTCGGCCAAAATCTGAGTTGGGTGATACTCGTTGGTAAGACCGTTCCAAGTAGGCACGCCCGAATACTCGGCCAACTTCTCTACAATCTCCTGCTCGTAGCCACGGTACTCGATACCGTCGAACATACGGCCCAACACGCGAGCGGTGTCCTCGATACTCTCCTTCTTTCCCATCTGCGATCCGCTGGGGCCGAGGTAGGTAACGTGAGCGCCCTGGTCGTGGGCAGCCACCTCGAACGAACAACGAGTACGGGTCGAATCCTTCTCAAAGAGAAGAACAATGTTTTTGCCCACAAGGTGTTGTTTCTCGCAACCGGCCTTTTTGTCGGCTTTAAGCTGTGCGGCCAGAGCCAAGAATTCGCGAATCTGGTCGGGGGTAAAATCGAGCAATTTCAGAAAATTTTTGCCTTTCAAACTCTCCATATCTGTATGGTTATTTAGTTAATAATTAGTTAGCTTTCTGCGTTGATGGGTCGTGATAACCACTTTTCACAACCTCAAATATACGGATTTTTGGACAAAGTGTGCGAAAGTTTCAAAGAAAATCTCTATTTTTGTTCGATTAAATAAGAAAGATATAATTGTTATGGGTAAGATAGTAGCACTTGCCAACCAAAAAGGTGGCGTAGGTAAAACAACAACGGCAATCAACCTTGCCGCCAATCTGGCCATTATGGGCAAGAAAATTCTGCTTGTGGATGCCGATCCTCAGGCCAACGCCACTTCGGGCCTCGGTTTTGATATTCAGAACGAGGGCATCTACGAGTGCATCATCGGTTCGCGCAGTGCCGAGGAGGTTATTCAGAAGTCGGAGGAGGTGAAGAAGTTGAGCATCCTGCCTTCGAGCATCAACCTCGTGGGTGCCGATGCCGAGCTTGCAACGCTCCACGACGGCCACTACCGACTGAAAAACGTGCTCGACCCTCTGCGCGAGAAATACGACTATATATTCATCGACTGCTCACCCAGCCTCGGCTACACCACCGTGAACGCTCTGGTGGCGTCGGACTCGGTGCTTATTCCCGTTCAGTGCGGCTACTTCGCTCTGGAAGGTTTGGGCAAGCTGCTCAACACCATCAAGATGGTCAAGAGCAAGCTCAACACAGGGCTCGAAATCGAGGGCTTTCTGATGACTATGTACTCGCGCTCGCGATTGGCAAACCAGGTAACTATGGAGGTCAAAGAGCACTTCAAACACCTCACCTACGACACCATCATTGTGCGTAGCGTAAGGCTCGACGAAGCTCCCAGCCACGGTGTGCCCGTAATTCTGCACGACGCATCGTCCAGCGGCAGCAAATGCTACATCGAGTTGGCCAAAGAGTTCCTGCGTCGCAACCGCAAAAAATAATCGCCCACCCCAATCGTTCTATTGACAATCAAAACACGAAACATACAGCAATGAAGAAAACAACAGGCCTCGGCCGTGGATTGAGCGCAATTCTCGAAGCCGAAAATTATATCGACGAGCTCCCCGCAGTGATCCGTATGGAGGAGATCGACATCGAACTCATCACCCCCAACCCCAAGCAACCTCGTACCATCTTTGATGACGACGCTTTGGAGGAGTTGGCCGATTCGATTGCCACTCTGGGCCTTATTCAGCCCATCACAGTTCGCAAAGAGTCGAGCGGCAAGTATATCATCATCAGCGGCGAGAGACGTTGGAGGGCATCGCGTCTGGCAGGTCGCAAGAGTATTCCTGCCTACGTTCGCGAGGCCGACGACAAGGAGTTGCACGAGATGGCTCTGGTGGAGAACATCCAGCGTCAGGACCTCAATGCGATGGAGATTGCCATCAGCTTGCAGAGGCTTATCGACGAGTGTGGCGTAACTCAGGAGACCGTGGCACAGAGGGTGGGCAAAAAGCGTTCGACCATTGCCAACTACCTGCGACTGATGCAGTTGTCGCCCGAGGTACAGGCCGCCCTGAAAGCCAACCTTATCACTATGGGCCACGCCAAGGCTATTGCAGGTGTGGAGGTTGAGTTGCAGCCCTCGATTGTGAAGAAGGTTATCAAAAAGGAACTTTCGGTGCGCGCCACCGAGCAGCTGGTAAAAAAACTGAGCAGCGAGCAGCCCGCAAAGGCCGAGAATGAGTCGAGCGAGGAGTTCCCCGAAATCTACACCAAGGTGGTGGAGCAACTCTCGCGACTGCTCAGCGAAGATATCAAGATTAAGCGTTCGGCCGACGGTAGCGGCAAAATCGTTGTAGGCTTTACCAGCGACGAGGAGATTGCACTGCTGGCCGAGAAACTCGAAAAAATCATCAAATAAAGCCGCCCGCAGATGAGATTATTGCAAGGCAAAATACTCTCCCTTGTGGCGTTGGCCCTGGTAGTCGTAGCACTTCCCCGCCCCCTTTCGGCTCAGGAGCCCGACTCGTTGGCTGTTGTGGCCCGTGAGGCGGTGGCCGACTCGTTGGAGGTGGCAGAGGATAGTGTCGTAGTGCCCGACAGCGTTGCGACCGACACCACAAAAGAGGTGGCCAAAGCGACCAAAGAGAGAGCCCCCAAGGAGAAAAAGAGCCGCAAAAAGAAAGAGGTTGTGGCTATTGCCGACTTTACACAGGGGTTCGAGATTAAGCGTGGCGGTCGCGTGGAGATTGCCATCCGCACCCCCGAGCAGGACTCGCTCGAAGCGGCACAGCTCACCCGACTTATCGACTCGTTGGTTGTGGCCCGCGAGATGACCCCGCAGGAGGATACCACCGCCGTGGCAACTATGCAATGGCGTATCGACTCGCTCACCACACGTCGCAACCTGCTACTGCCCAAGGCAAGCGACTCCACAGCCACCGCTCTCGACTCGTTGGCTGCCGACTCTCTGCCCAAGGAGCGCTATAATTGGTTGTTCCGCGACTCGCTCTCGTTTGCAGCCGTAACAGCGGGTAGCGTGGTGCTGCCCGGCTTTGCACAGCTTTACGAGGAGAGCTATTGGAAGATTCCGCTCGAATATGCAGCCGTGGGTCTGCCTCTGTGGGGTGGTTTGCAGCAGAATAAACTCTACAAAAAATACAAGGCCGAATATGACGTAATGAAGGCCAATCCCAATACCACACAAGCCGATCGCACACCTGTGCAGACCAAGATGCTGAAACACAAGAGTTATAGAACTCTGCTCTTTGGTGCTGCGGTGGCATCCTACATGGGATTTTTGGCCGACGGTGTGGTAAACTACCACTCCGACAAGGTTACGCACATCGAAAAGGCCACCACGCTGTCGCTGGTGTGTCCGGCTGCGGGTCAGATCTACAACGGCAGCTATTGGAAGGTGCCCATCGTTGTGGCAGGTATGGCCTCGATGGTCTACGTCATCGACTGGAACCAAAGGGGTTACGACCGTTTCAAGACTGCCTACGATCTGGCTACCGACGACGACCCCAACACCGTGGGCGAATTCCCCAACACCTCGGAGGAGTCGCTACGTTCGATCAAGAACGCCTACCGTCGTAACCGCGACCTTGCAATCATCGGTACCGTGGCCGTATATCTGGTTCAGGTGGCCGATGCACACATCGACGCACACATGCAGGCCTACGACATCAGCGACAACCTCACGATGGAGATTAAGCCACAAATTACTCAAACCTCGGGCCCCAAAGGTATCAACAACAACATCGGCCTGAATATCTCGATGACTTTCTAAATGAGAAGAGCAATTCTTACAGTGTTTGCCCTTGTGGCCGTAGTGTGCGGTACCGTGGCGCAAACCCAGAACGAAAACGACATACTCGAAGCCCTCAAAAAAGGCAAAACCACCACTCCCCCGCCCACCGAGCAACAACTATACGGAGATGACGAGGAGGATGAAGTTGTGGCCGTCGTAGAGGGCAGCAAGGCCAAAACCGAGGTGGGTGTTATGGCTGCCGACTCGGTGGCCGTTACCGACGAGGGCGACGCTCTGATGGTAGCCGACTCGGCTGCGATGATACTGAAAGATGCACGCGCCACCCAACGCCCCTCCGACAGCCTCTCGATAGCAATGGACTCGATGTTGTGCGCCTGGGCCCAGAAGCACGCCTTTATGGCCCGCGAAATGGTCATTGGCGAACCCCCAATGGTCGATAGCGTAGATGTGGCTGCGGGCGATATTCCCGACTCGGTCTACGTCAATAGGCTTATGGCTATCGGCTCGGCCATTCCACTGTCGTACAACAACGTCGTAAGGCAGTTTATCATCTCCTACACCACGCGCAACAAGCAGGTAATCAGCAACGCTCTGGGCCGTTCGCTCTACTACTTCCCTCTCTTCGAGGCCGAGTTGGATGCACACGGCATGCCCCTCGAACTGAGGATGTTGCCCGTTATTGAGTCGGCACTCATTCCCAAGGCTCGCTCGAAGGCGGGTGCGGCAGGTCTGTGGCAGTTTATGTATGGCACCAGCAAGGGTTACGGCTTGGAGGTCAGTTCGTTTATAGACCAGCGTTTCGACCCCATTCTCTCGACCAAGGCCGCCTGCAAATTCCTCAAACATCTCTACAACTCCTACGGCGATTGGCTCTTGGCGCTGGCTGCCTACAACTGCGGTCCCGGCAATGTAAACAAGGCCCTGCGCAGGTCGAATGGCGGCAAAACCTTCTGGGACATTTACCCCTACCTGCCAAGAGAAACAAGGGGTTATGTGCCCGCATTTATCGCCACCACCTACGCCTACCACTACCACCAGCAGCACGGCATCACTCCCATTGAGCCTCCCGTACCGCTGGCCGTAGACACCCTGCGCATCGACCGCATTATGCACCTCGAACAAATCAGCTCGACCATCGGCACACCCATCGATGTACTGCGAGCGCTTAACCCCCAATTCAAGCAAGACATCGTTCCTGCTGTCAGGGGTCGCGCCTACTCGCTCGTGTTGCCACTGACCGAGGTGGGCAAATTCATCGACCACGAGGCCGCCATTATGGGCAAAGATACCATCTATCTGGCCGAGTATATGAGCCCCGCGAAGAATGGCGAAATCCCCACCTTCGTAATCGACTCGAAGACCCACGTTGTCAAGTCGGGCGAGAACTTGTCGATTATCGCAAAGAAATACAATGTAACTGTAAAACAGTTGATTAAGTGGAATAACATCAAGGATCCCTCCAAGCTCCGCGTGGGCCAAAAGTTGGAGGTATTCTTCAAATAACCCCCGTCCGTTATGTACCACAGCGACACCATAGTAGCCGCCGCCACCCCCGCAGGAGGAGCCATTGCAGTAGTCCGCATCGAAGGCCATGCCGCCTTTGACGTGTGCGACCAAATCTTCCGCTCCGACAAAGGCACCACAGCCGCCGAGGCCA
Organism: Tidjanibacter sp.; assembly: GCA_045634145.1. Classification (GTDB taxonomy): domain Bacteria; phylum Bacteroidota; class Bacteroidia; order Bacteroidales; family Rikenellaceae; genus Tidjanibacter. The sequence continues at coordinate 167,427 of JAZQZS010000025.1, forward strand.
AGGGCTACACCCTGATGCACGGCAACATCTACGACCATCAAAGGCGCGTGGATGATGTGCTTGTGACCATCTTTCGCGCCCCACACAGCTACACGGGTGGCAATATGGTGGAGATTGCTTGTCACGGCTCGGCATACGTTGTGAGCGAGATTATCAGATTGGCTATCGAGAATGGTGCCCGCAACGCCACGGCCGGCGAATTTACGATGAGGGCTTTCCTTGCTGGCAAAATGGACCTCTCGCAGGCCGAAGCCGTTGCCGACGTGATTGCAGCCGACTCGAAAGCGGCACTCACTATGGCAGACACACAGATGAGGGGTTGTTACTCGGAGGCGCTGAGTCACCTGAGGGGCGAACTGCTCAACCTGGCCTCTTTGCTCGAATTGGAGCTCGACTTTGGCGAGGAGGACGTGGAGTTTGCCAACCGCAAAGAGCTCACTACCCTACTCGAACGTATCGAGGGCGAGGTGGAGCACCTGGCGGGATCGTTTGCCGTGGGTAATGCCGTAAAAAAGGGCGTTGCCGTGGCTATTGTGGGAGAGCCCAATGTGGGTAAAAGCACACTGCTCAACCGACTTGTGGGCGACGAGAGGGCTATGGTAAGCGACATTGCCGGCACCACACGCGACACCATCGAGGAGTGTGTGACCATTGGCGGTGTTGTATTTAGGTTTATCGACACCGCGGGCGTACACGACACGGGCGACAAACTCGAAAATATGGGTATCGAACGCACACATAAGGCTCTGGCCGGAGCTCAGATTGTGATCGAGATGTTCGAGAGCGTGGGCGAGGATATTGTTGAGATTGGCAACGAGCAGAAGGTTCTGCGCGTTCTGAATAAGATTGACTTACACCAAGATACGCCCCTACCCGACGGATGGATCGGCATCTCGGCCAAACAGGGTGTGGGCATAGAGGTGCTGACCAAAAGACTTGGCGAGTGCGTCGATACGAGCGAGATTATGAACGGCAACGCAGTGGTGTCGAATGGCCGCCACTACGAGGCATTGCTGCGAGCCAGGGAGGCACTTTTGAGGGCAAAGAGTGGACTTTGCGCGGGACTTTCGACCGACCTTGTGGCACAAGACATCCGCGAAGTCCTCGAACATATTGGCGCCATCACGGGCGAAGTAACCAACACCGAAATCCTCGGCCAAATCTTCTCCCGTTTCTGCATCGGCAAATAACACTTGTAGCGTATTGATATACAGTGTTTTAAGTCGTGTTTTTACGTGTAAAAATCAGCAATTTTTCGATTTGTGAGGAGATTGTAAATTGTTGTATTTCAGAGTATTGTAAAATTAAATCTAAA
>JAZQZS010000026.1:0-56141 GCA_045634145.1 Tidjanibacter sp.
GATGGGGGTACCCACCTTGCCTCACACAATGGTGGTGAGCGAATGGGCAGGGACACCCTTTGTGCTAGGTCCGTCGAGGGCTACGATTTTATCGCCCTCGGCCAACTCCGCTTTGCGGGCGGGTGAGCCCTCCGAGGTGGAGATGACATAGAGCTCGCCCTCAATGGTGCTGAAACTCACGCCGATACCTCCAAAGGCACCCTCAAAGACCTCCATATCTCTCTTTACCTCGTCGGCTGTCAGATAGGCCGAGTGGGGGTCGAGGGCTTCAAGGGTACTGCGTATGGCCTCCTCCACGAGTGCGCCATTGTCGGGCTGGTCTACATATAGCGAGTTGAGGTAGTAGTAAAACGAGCCAAACTTCTCCAAATCCTTCTGGAAACTCTGGCCGCTGGCTACGCCCACAGACAAAAGGGTGGTTGCAATTGCTGCAACCACCGCCATTAGTCTGCTATGTAAACCTCTGTGTTTCAAAGTGCCTAATTATGCCAAAAAGTCGGCAAGCTCTGCAAAGGGAACTTTCTGTTGCTCGCCTTTGACCATATTTTTCACGGTAGCTACGCCCTCGATGCGCTCGCTCTCGCCCACGATAACAACGTAGGGGATGGCTCTCTTATTGGCATACTCCATCTGTTTTTTCATCTTAGCCGCATCGGGATAGATGTCGCTCTGGATGCCTGCCTTGCGGAGTTCTTTGAGCAACTTCATCGAGGCTTTCTGCTCCTCGCCGCCAAAGTTGATAAGGAGCACCTTGGTAGTCATCTGAGCCTCCTCTGGGAACAATCCCAGGCCCAACATCACGTCGTAGATGCGGTCGGCACCAAACGAAATGCCCACACCGCTTGTGTCGGGCAGACCGAAGATGCCGGTCAGGTCGTCGTAACGACCACCGCCACAGATGCTGCCAATCTGGAAATCTTTGGCTTTAACCTCGAAGATTGCACCTGTGTAGTAGTTCAGACCGCGTGCCAACGAGAGATCGAGCTCGATTTCGAGGCTTGATTCGTTGGTGGCAATGTGGCCGAAGAGCTCCTCCACCTCGTCTACACCTTTCAGACCGGTTGCGCTCTCGGCCAGGGTGGTGCGCAGAGTTGCGAGTTTCTCGGCAGTTGTGCCCTCCAACAAGAGGATGGGTTTGAGCTTCTCGATAGCCTCCTGCTCGATACCCCTCTCCAAGAGTTCCTTCTCCACATTCTCCAATCCAATCTTGTCGAGCTTGTCGATAGCTACGGTGATGTCGATCATCTTGTCGGCGTGACCGATGGCCTCGGCAATACCGAAGAGAATCTTGCGGTTGTTGATTTTGAGCACCACGGCAATACCCAGCCTGCGGAATACCTCCTCTACAATCTCCACCAACTCGGCCTCGTAGAGCAACGAACGGCTGCCGATAGCATCGACGTCACACTGATAGAACTCTCTGTAACGGCCCTTCTGGGGACGGTCGGCACGCCATACGGGCTGCACCTGGTAACGCTTGAAGGGGAAAGCAATCTCGCTCTGGTGCTGAACCACAAACCTTGCGAAGGGTACGGTCAGGTCGTAGCGCAGACCTTTCTCACAAATCTTGGTAGCCAAAGCGTTGGGGTTGCCCTCGATCTGCTCGGGGGTCACTTTGTCCATAAAGTTGCCCGAGTTGAGAATCTTGAAGAGCAGCTTGTCGCCCTCCTCGCCATACTTACCCATCAGGGTCGAGAGGTTCTCCATTGCGGGTGTTTCCAGAGGGGCGTAGCCGTAGGTGCGGAATACGCTCTTGATGGTGTCGAACATATAGTTCCTGCGGGTCATCTCTACGGGCGAAAAGTCCCTTGTGCCCTTTGGTATGCTTGGTTTTTGTGCCATTATATCTTTGTGTTACGTTATAATTCTTTTTGGCGTCGGTTGCGCTCTATGGGCGATTTCTTCGTTACGCTCGTGCTCGGAATGCTCATTTACGGTCTGTAAACTGCGCTTACTCACACTTCGCAGGCCTTGAACTCGCCTCATATATCGCACCCGCTACAATCCGGAGAGTTTTTTATTAGTTCTCAATCAGTTTGCGGTATTTCACGCGGTGGGGAGTGGTGTCGATGCCCTGAGCCTTCTTGTGCTCCTCGTACTCGCTGTACGAGCCCTCGAAGTAAACCACGCGGCCGTCGTCCTCGAACGAGAGAATGTGGGTGGCAACCCTGTCGAGGAACCACCTATCGTGCGAGATTACCACAGCACAGCCCGCAAAGTTGTCCAAACCCTCCTCCAATGCACGCAGGGTGTTTACGTCGATGTCGTTGGTAGGCTCATCGAGCAGCAACACGTTGCCCTCCTCTTTCAGAGCCAAAGCCAAGTGCAGGCGGTTACGCTCACCACCCGACAATACGCCACATTTCTTCTCCTGGTCGGCACCGCTGAAATTAAACCTGCCCACATAGGCACGAGCGTTGATCTGGCGGTTGCCGAGGGTGATCAACTCGCTGTTCTGCGAGATTACCTCAAAGACGGTCTTCTCGGGGTCGATGGTCTTGTGCTGCTGGTCTACATAGGCGAGCTTAACGGTCTCACCAATGCGGAACGAGCCGCTGGTGGGCTCCTCCAAGCCCATAATCATACGGAACAGAGTGGTCTTACCGGTACCGTTGGCACCAATCACACCCACAATACCTGCGGGAGGCAATACGAAGTTCAGACCCTCGTAGAGCACCCTGTCGCCAAAGGCCTTCGACACGTCGTGAGCCTCGATGACCACATTACCCAAGCGGGGACCGTTGGGAATGTAGATTTCGAGCTTCTCCTCTTTCTGTTTGGTATCTTCGTTGAGCAGCTTGTCGTAAGCACCCAGACGGGCTTTGCTCTTGGCGTGACGAGCCTTGGGACTCATACGCACCCACTCCAACTCGCGCTCCAAAGCTTTGCGACGCTTGCTCTCCTGTTTCTCCTCCTGGGCCAGACGGTTGCTCTTCTGCTCCAACCAGCTTGAATAGTTACCCTTCCAAGGAATACCCTCACCACGGTCGAGCTCCAAGATCCAACCCGACACATTGTCGAGGAAGTAACGGTCGTGGGTTACGGCAATAACTGTACCCTTGTACTGAGCCAGGTGCTGCTCGAGCCAGTCGATACTCTCGGCATCGAGGTGGTTGGTAGGCTCGTCGAGCAACAACACATCGGGCTCCTGCAACAACAGACGGCACAGAGCCACACGCCTACGCTCGCCACCCGAGAGGGTAGCCACGTTGCGGTCGGGGTCGGGACAACGCAGAGCGTCCATTGCGCGCTCCAAGGTGGCGTCGATCTCCCAACCGTTTACGTTGTCGATAGCCTCGGTGAGCTCGCCCTGACGCTCGATGAGCTTTGCCATCTGGTCGTCGTCCATGGGCTCCATAAACTTGGCGTTGATCTCCTCGTACTCTTTCAGCAGGGCGACGGTCTGAGCGCAACCCTCCTCTACGATTTCGCGCACGGTCTTGGAGTCGTCGAGTTGGGGCTCCTGCTCGAGGTAACCCACCGAGTAGCCGGGCGAGAATACCACTTCGCCTTGGAAGCTCTTGTCGATACCTGCGATAATTTTCATCAGTGTAGACTTACCCGAGCCGTTAAGACCCACGATACCGATTTTGGCGCCGTAGAAGAACGACAAATATATGTTGTTAAGAATTTTGCGATTGTTGTTGAGCACCTTGCTGACGCCCACCATTGAGAATATAATTTTCTCGTCTGCCATAGTTGTTGTGTTTGTGTTAAGGGTAATTTTTGTGCATTTGGCACAAAGATACGAAAAGGAATTGAGAATTGAGAATTGAGAATTGAGAATTTTTGCCTGAGGTTGGTTAGTGGGGTGTATAAAAAAAGTGCGCCCAATCGGGCGCACCATAATTTTCAATTTTCAATTTTCAACTTTCAATTCCTAGAAGTTATCTTTCAGGGGCTCGAAATAGGCCTGAGGATGCAGACATGCGGGGCAGGCTTTGGGGGCCTCTTTACCAACGTAGATAAAGCCGCAGTTGCGACACTGCCAGGTGATTTCGTCTTTGCGCAGGAACACCTCGCCATCGGCCACTCGTGCATAGAGCGAACGGTAACGTTTCTCGTGATAGGCCTCTACTTTGGCGATGTTGCGGAAGGCTGCTGCCACTGCGGGGAAACCCTCCTCGTCGGCGATGGCTGCGAACTGTGGGTAGAGAACCTCCCACTCTTCGTTTTCGCCTGCGGCTGCTGCTTCGAGGTTGGCTGCGGTGTCGCCGATGATGCCTGCGGGATAGGCTGCGGTGATTTCTACCATACCGCCTTCGAGGAATTTGAAGAAGCGTTTGGCGTGTTCTTTTTCTTGCTCAGCGGTCTCCATAAAGATTGCTGCTATCTGCTCGTAACCCTCTTTTTTTGCCTGCGAGGCGAAGAAGGTGTAACGGCTGCGAGCCTGACTTTCGCCTGCGAAAGCTTTGAGCAGGTTTTGTTCGGTGAGTGTACCTTTAATCGATGCCATAGTTGTTGTGCTGTTTTTGTTTTGTTTATGTAGTGAATAGTTTAGACAAATGTACAAATTTTTTGCCAAAGGACGCAAGTGTGGGAGGATTTTTTTTCTGCCCCGTGGGCGCACCCCACCCGCCCCGCTCGGAGCACCTTTCGCTCCGAGCTCCCCTGATTTTATGAGCGAGCCACCTGTCTGTAAAAAAAACAGCTCGGCCGTTGAGGTCGAGCTGTTGGAGTAAACAAAGGAGCGTGGCTCCGTCTTGCCAGTTTTAGTGGGTTAGCCCCTCATTCCGCCACAGCAGGCAATAGTCTGCCCTGTGACGTAACTGCTCAGCTCGCTCGCCAAGAACAAGGCCACGCCCGCAACATCCTCGGGAGTGCCCGCCCTACGCAGCGAAATACCCTCCACAAAGCTCGCCCTGACCTCCTCGCTCAGCACAGCCGTCATATCGGTCTGGATAAAGCCCGGAGCAATGCAGTTGGCCCTCACGCCCCTGGCGCCCAACTCCTTAGCGATACTTTTAGCCAAGGCAATAAGGCCCGCCTTTGAGGCTGCGTAGTTGGCTTGGCCCACGTTGCCGCCAATGCCCACAACCGAGCTCATAAAGATAATCGAGCCGCTCCTCTGGCGCGCCATAACGCTACTAATGGCGTGGCTGATGTTGAATGCCGAGGTGAGGTTGGTCTGCAACACTGCGTTCCACTGCTCGGCAGTCATGCGCATAAGCAGCGTATCGCGCGTAATGCCCGCATTGTGCACCAGCACGTCGATTTTGCCAAACTCTTTCTGCACCGTAGTCACCAGCTCGTGGGCCTCGTCATACGAAGCCGCATCCGAGCGATATCCCACCGCCTTGTGGCCCATAGACTCAATCTCGCCCACAAGGCTCTCGGCGGCCTCGGCCGACGAAAGGTAGGTGAATGCAACATCCGCACCCTCAGATGCATAGCGCAGTGCAATGGCACGGCCAATTCCGCGTGTGGCTCCCGTCACAAGGGCCACCTTTCCTGTCAAAAGTCCCATATACTATTTCCGTTTTTAGGGTTATTATCTCGGTTTTATATCTCCAAAGATACAAATTTTGGCGAAAACCGATAACAACTTAAATCTTTTTTATAAATTTGTAGTTCGGAACAACACAGAACAAACAACAACAAACCATAAAACTAAACAACAAAATGAAACACGACAACCAAATCTTTGACCTCATCGAGAAAGAGCGCGAGCGTCAGACCAACGGTATCGAACTTATCGCATCCGAAAACTACGTTAGCGACCAGGTAATGGCCGCAATGGGCTCGGTGCTCACCAACAAATATGCCGAGGGCTATCCCGCAGCTCGCTACTATGGCGGTTGCGAGGTGGTAGACCAGGTGGAGCTGCTCGCACAAGAGCGTCTGAAAGAGCTCTACGGTGCCGAGTACGCCAACGTACAGCCCCACAGTGGCGCTCAGGCCAATATGGCCGTATTCTTCGCCTGCTTGAAACCCGGCGACACCTTCATGGGCCTCGACCTGGCTCACGGCGGTCACCTCTCGCACGGTTCGCCCGTGAATATGTCGGGTGTGAACTACAAAGCCGTGGGCTATCAGCTCAACGAGGAGACCGGTCAGGTGGATTACGACCAGATGGAGGCTCTCGCACTCGAACACAAACCCAAACTGATCATCGGTGGCGCTTCGGCCTACTCGCGTGAGTGGGACTACAAACGTATGCGCGAGATTGCCGACAAGGTGGGTGCTCTGTTGCTCGTAGATATGGCCCATACCGCAGGTCTTATCGCAGCAGGCCTGCTCGACAACCCCGTTCAGTGGGCACACATCGTTACCTCTACCACCCACAAGACTCTCCGTGGTCCTCGTGGCGGTATCATCCTTATGGGCAAAGACTTCGACAACCCTTGGGGTCTGACCACTCCCAAAGGCATCGTTAAGAAGATGTCGGCAGTGCTCAACTCGGCCGTATTCCCCGGTATTCAGGGCGGTCCTCTGGAGCACGTCATCGCTGCTAAGGCTGTGGCCTTCGGCGAGGCTCTCGACCCATCGTACAAAGAGTATCAGGCACAGGTTAAGAAAAACGCTGCCGCTATGGCCGAGGCGTTCGACAAACGTGGCTACAAAGTGGTGTCGGGTGGTACCGACAACCACCTGATGCTCGTAGACCTCCGCACCAAATTCCCCGAGCTGACCGGTAAGGTGGCCGAGAAGGTGCTCGTGGCAGCCGACATCACTACCAATAAAAATATGGTGCCCTTCGACAGCCGCTCGCCCTTCCAGACCAGCGGTCTGCGCTTCGGTACTCCCGCAATCACCACCCGTGGTTTGAAGGAGGACAAGATGGACTACATCGTAGAGCTCATCGACCGCGTACTCTCCGACCACGAGAACGAGGAGAATATCGCAGCAGTTCGCAAAGATGTAAACGAGCTGATGTCGGGCTATCCTCTCTTTGCTTGGTAGTCGTGCGCGCGTAATACATTAACGTATAACCATCAGGGGGCTGCCAACACTCGGTTTTGACAGCCCCTTTTTTAGACCTTTCGGGTGGCGTGAAACGACTCTTCGGATACATATTTCTGGCGCTCTATTTTGCCGCGGCTCTGTGGGCTGTGGTAGTGGAGTTTGTGCCCTCGGCCAAGGAACAATGTGTAGTGGCTAAACAGGCGCAAGATGTTGAGGTAGAGATTGTCTTTGTGGGCGATGTAATGGCTCATATGCCCCAGGTTGAGGCTGCACGGATTGCCCCCGAGCGCTACGATTTTGGGCCTCACTTTGCCCCCGTGGCACCGCTCTTCCACGCGGCCGACTATGTGGTTGCCAACCTCGAAACAACCCTCTCGCCACGACCTCCCTACGGAGGTTATCCCGCCTTTGCTACGCCCGACTGCCTGGCTCGCGATTTGGCCGCTGCGGGAGTCGATTTTGTGACCCTTGCCAATAACCATATCGTAGACCGAGGAGCCGTGGGAGTGCTCCACACCATTGCTGCTCTCGACAATGTGGGCATTGGTCACGCAGGCGCATCGGTAGAGGAGTTCTGTCAGGGCAATCTGGGCGGACAAGTGGTTGTTGTAGGAGGTTTGAGGATTGCTCTGCTGGCCTACACATACGGTGTGAATGGACAACTGCCCGCGGATGCTCAGGTGTCGCTACTGACGCAGAGCAGGGTGGCCCACGATGTGGCACAGCTGCCCGACGATGTGGATGTTGTGGTGGCCCTTGTGCATTGGGGCAACGAGTATCAACGTACCCCCTCGTCGCAGCAGACCGAGGCGGCCGAGTGGATGCGACAGCTGGGCGTAGATGTGATTGTAGGCTCACACCCCCACGTTGTTCAACCCTTCGAGGGGTGGAGCGACGAGAGTGGCAGGGGAGTGGGCGGAGTCTACTACTCGCTCGGCAACTTTATCTCCAACCAAAACGACCGCTATACCGACTTCGGTCTGGCTGCCCGCGTGAGGTTGAGTAGGCGTGAGGGAGAGTTGAGTGTTGCCCTTTCGGCCGACACTCTCTATCGCCACCGCTACACGCTCGACGGTCGTCAATACTTCCGTGTAAGCCCCACACGTTAGAGTGCGATTGGTATAAGACATAAGAAAGGCCCGACAGTGCTCTGTCGGGCCTTTTCTGTGTGATTTATGAAGCGGTAGCAGACTACCAGTTAAGAATCTTCATAAAGTCGTAATCCTCGGGGTTTGCAACATACTTCTTAGCAGCCTCGTAGTCTGCGGGAGTGATGTAGCAGAGGATGTTGTTTACGATACCCTGGAACTGGTCGCCATCGGGGTTAACCAGACGTGGAGGAATCTTGCCGGTGGTAGGATCCTGCAAATCTTTCAGGTAGAGCTGGCTGATCTGGCCGTCCTGTGCAACGTATACCATGCAGCCGGTCTTGCCCTCGCTGTAGAGTTTGTAAACACCCATACCGAGAGTGGTGCAGTAGAGCAGGTCGCTTGCAACGGGGGTCTGGCAACGTACCTCGTAGCCAATCTCTACGGGACGCGATTTAACTTTCAGACCGAGAGCTTTAACCTTGTTCTCCAAGATCTCGTTGAATACGTGAGCTTTCGATACTTTGCCCAACTCGGGGTGACCGTGCTCGTCGTACGAGAAGTTTACGCCTGCATTTTTGATCTCCTCGTCGCTGAGGCTGTGGAATACGCCCTCCGACACGATAGCTGCGCCGTAGTCCATACCCATAATTTTGCGTTTGATGATAGCCGAGATAGCGAGATTAACGATCTTGTCGATGGTGATCTCGGTTTTGTTGAACATCTCGGGGATAACGATCATAGGATAGTGGCAAGCTGCGCCGATACCGCAAGCCAAGTGGCCTGCCGAACGACCCATAGCTGCGAGGATGAACCAGTTACCGCTGGTGCGAGCATCCGAGTAAACTGCGCGACCGATAACTGCGCCTTTGTCCATGGCCGACTCGTAACCGAAGGTAGGAGCGCCTGCGGGCAGAGGAAGGTCGTTGTCGATGGTTTTGGGAACGTGGATGTTAGCGATGGGGTACTGTTTTGCCTCCAAGAATTTAGCGATACGGTTTGCGGTCGAAGCGGTATCGTCGCCACCTACGGTTACGAGCAACTTGATGTTGTTGTCCTGGAAGAATTTGAGGTTGAAGTTGTTCTCAAAGTCTGCGTCGGTGGGTTTGAAACGGCTCATCTGCAAGTACGAGCCACCGCGGTTGAACATATCGTCAGCCAAGCGGAAATCGATGTCCTCGGTGCGAGCATCGGTTTTGAACAGACCGCTGTAACCCTCGTGAAGACCGATTACGCGGAAACCTTTGTTAAGGAAAGTTTTGGCTACCGAGCCAACAACTGTGTTCATGCCGGGAGCTGGACCGCCACCAGTAAGAATAGCAATAGCTTGTTTCATAAATTGGTGATATTTAAGTGTTTGTTATGTGTGTTCGGGTTTTTATGCTCGGAGTGGGTTATTTCTCCTTGCCACCTTTGCACCGCAAAGGTAATAATTTTTCTCGAATAACTATCATATTTGCACAACTCCCAAATGTTTTATACATTTGTAGAGTTATGACCCCCGCTTGGCAGGGGTGGCAGACGCTTAAAACCATAAAAAACCTTACCGCGATGAAACGACTCGTACTTCTTCTTTCGGCCTCACTGATGATTCTTATGGGCTGCGACAATAGCGCCCTATGGGAGGCTATTGAACAGCTCAAAGCCGAGCAAGAAGAGATGAAAGAGCAACTCGCCACACAGCAGACCCTGCTCAATGCACTCTCCAAAAAGCTCACTATCAAAACCGTACACGAAGACAATCGCGGTATTGTGGTTACATTCTCCGACGGCTCGATAATTATCATCCACCACGGCGAAGATGGCAAAGATGGAGCCGACGGCAAAGATGGCGTGGATGGCACCTCGGTTATCACGAGCGTCACGACCGACGACCAGAATGCCTACTTCACCCTATCCGACGGAACGGTTGTGACCATTCCTCTCACGGCAGGTGGCGGGGGCAACAATGTGGAGCCCGGTACCAAAAATCTGGTTGCCAACCCCAACTTCGAGGAGGATATCGACTTGGAGATGGTGGGGCAGGCCGTTGTGGGCAAGTGGAGCTATCTGGGTGGCTGGAATAGCGGCTATGCCGAGGTGAAACAGCTCAACGGAGTGGGCGTAGACGGCTCGCGTGGTTTGGCACTCTTCGGAACTCAGGGCTCCGGTGTGGATATTAGGGTGGGTCAGGTAATTACGGGGCTCAAACCGGGTATTCCCTACAAGGCTACCGTGCAGGTGCGCTCGTCGAACATCTGGGGCGGCAAGGGTGCCAACATCTGTCAGGAGTACATCTGGGCCCCCGCAAGTGGCGGTATGCTCACGCCCGACAACAAGTGGCACACCGAAACCCTCTACATAGACAATGTGCCCGAGAGTGGCGAGGTGACCATCTGTCTGCGCTTGGGAAATACTGCATCCGACTCTCAGGGCGAGGCCTACTTCGACAATGTGGAGGTGTGCGTAAACGAGTCGCTCTACGTTCGCGAGAGCAACCACTGCCGACTTGTGGTCGATAAGGAGTTGGTGTCGGTGTCGGACCAGGTGATTGACGATTGGCTGGCCAAGCTCGATAGGGTTTACGAGTGTTACAAAGAGTTGTTTAGCGGGCGAGTACCCTTCGAGGGACGCAAGTTTGTGTTCCGCTCGGCTCTGATCGACGCTTGGGCCTATGCGGGCGAGCCTATCCAGTGGCACCAAGACTACATCAGTCAATCTTTGCAGCGCGTGGCCGAGGGCGACTGTTGCTTCGGTATCCTCCACGAGATGGGCCACAACTTCGCCCCCTATATGTCCGACGCGACCTATACGTTCGATTGGAATGAGGAGCTCTTTGCCAACTTCCGAATGTACTATGCCATTACTCAGCTGGGCATTACCATCATTACCGACGTTAATGAGCCCAACGGCTCGGGCGGATATACCTATAAGGTTAAAACCTATGTGGGCGACGAGATTCGCGCACTCTACAAGAGCGATACGAACAACTGCTACGACCGCATTATCGCCGCAGGCAAGAGCGAGGAGATGGGCAACGCCCTGACCTATATGCTTACCGAGATTGTGGATAAGTATGGCTGGGACCTCTGGAAGAAGACCTTCGACTACCTCTACACCCTGCCTCGCAACCAAGACCAAGAGTCGCAGTGGAGCGATTGGAAACGCTTCAACTACCTGCTCGATGCCCTGAATAGGTTTACCACCGACGGGTCGGATGTTCGCTCGGCATTTTCGGGTGGCGAGGCAGCTTTGGCGGTGGTTGAGTCCTATCTCTCGAAGCTCCACTATGGCTATACCGAGAACTACGCGCTCGACAACAACCTGAGCTACTACGACCAATATGTTTCTGCCCATTCGGCCTCGCGCTAAAATTGTGGCTTGCGGCACAGAATAAACAGGCCAAAAAAAACGTTATATTTGCGTTGTGATGCGACGTGTACTACTTGTAATACTAGCACTTATGTGTGTCGTTGGGGCGGCAGAGGGCCAATCTCGCTACCGCACCAGAGGCTATGTGCCCTACTCGCGCTACGGAGGTGGCTATATGGCAGGCACCGAGGCCAACCCCACAACGGGCGACACCACCTACATAGTACAACTCTCCGACATCATCGTCTACCGCTCCATTGGCGACATCAAACGCCACCGACGACTCATCAACAACGTCAAGGCCGTCTATCCCTATGCAGTCGATGCCCGCAACTACTTCCGCGAACTGAACGACACCCTTGCCACCGTGAGCGACAAACGCCTGCGTAACAAGATTACCAAGGCCTACGAAGATGAGATTGTGGAGCGCTACACCCCCATTCTCGAAAAGATGAACTTCACGCAGGGCAAGATACTGCTGCGACTCATCGACCGCGAAACGCAGCGCACCTCCTACGAACTCTTGGAAGAGTTTAGGGGGCGCTTTTCGGCCAAGTTCTGGAATATGGTTGCAAAGATTTTCCGCGCCGACCTGAAACAGCGCTACGACCCCACCAAGGGCGAAGATAAACTCATCGAACAGATCATAAACCTCTACGAAGCGGGGTTGCTATAAAAGCAAAAAAAAGGAGCCGAAAAGGCTCCCTTTTGTTATTGTATGTGCTTCTGCTCTAAAACCTTCTGAATGTGAGGGTCACAAGGGCATTGCCGTCGCCGTCGAACTCGTTTACTTTCAACACCAGCTGCGTGGCGTCGAGGTGGGTCATCTTGGCCGTCGAAACTTCGCCCTCGGTCGAAGTGAAGGTGATGATTCTCTCGCCATCGACCTCCGTTACTGTGTAGTTACAGTTTTCGACCTCGCTACTGGTGGCGCTGCTGGTGATGACAAGCGTGGCGGTGCCGTCGCCACGGAAAGAGTAGGTGTAGTCGATACCTGCCACCGAGGGGTCGATATCCATAGAGATGCCGTTGGCCGAGATGTTCATTGCGGTCAGCTTCCAGCTGCCCAAAAGCATATCCACGGGCTCGGACTCACACGAACTAAGTGCAAACAACGAGGCGCAAAGGGCCAATATCATTCCGAAAATACTCTTTTTCATAGCTATATCTTTTTGGTGGGTTGGTTTTAATCTCCCTACAAAACTAAACAAAAAAGGCGAAACAACAAAGCCCAACCTCGTGGGTTGGGCTTTGCGGGTGTGTATCATTTGGTTTTTGTGTGTGCCAAAAGTTACGATTGTGTGCCAAAGGGTGGGGAACTACTCCTCTGCCTCCTCGGCCATAGTGGTGTATACGTTGGTTACGTCGTCGTCCTCTTCGAGTTTCTCGATGAGTTTGTTCAGAGCCTCGCGCTGCTCTGCGGTAACCTCTTTGGTGTCGGTGGGGATGCGCACGAACTCACCGCTCACGATCTCCATGTTGTGCTCGTCGAGGTAGGCCTGGATGCCGCCGAATGCCTCATATTTGGCGTAGATGTTGATGACGTTGTCGTCGTCTACGAACATCTCGGTCAGATCGAGGTCGATCAGATCCAACTCGAGCTCTTCGAGGTCGATGTTGTCGGTTTTAGCGGTTTTGAATACGCAGAGGTGGTCGAACATAAAGGTCACGCTGCCGCTGGTGCCGAGGGTACCGCCACACTTGTTGAAGTAGCTGCGCACGTTGGCCACGGTACGGGTGGTGTTGTCGGTTGCGGTCTCCACGAGGATAGCCACACCGAAGGGGCCGTAGCCCTCGTAAACCATCTCTTTGTAGTCGGTGGTATCTTTGCTGATAGCGCGTTTGATAGCCCTCTCAACGTTCTCTTTGGGCATATTCTCGGCCTTAGCGTTCTGCAAGAGCACTCGCAGACGGGTGTTGCCTGAGGGGTCGGGACCGCCGGCCTTTACAGCGATTTCGATCTCTTTACCAATTTTGGTGAATGTGCGGGCCATGTTGCCCCAACGTTTCATTTTACGCGCTTTACGATACTCAAAAGCCCTTCCCATAGTTTTTACTGTTTTTTATGTGCTGTATTGTTATATTTCTACTAAGTGGCGCAAAAGTATAAAATTAAATTGAAAATTGAAAGTTGAGAATTGAAAATTATTTACACATAGGTATGTTGGCACAAAAAAGGGAGGCCGCCAGACCTCCCCGTTTTGCTTCCCATAGGTTATAAGTCTTTTAGAAGTCGTAGCCTACCAAATAGCTCTCGTAATAATACCAATTCTGTACAGAGGCGCTGTCAGATTGGCCAGAAGAGTATTGTTTGTATGCTGCCAATGACTCACGAGGAACATATATTTTCATACCCGAATTAGAGGGGAATGTGTTGCTATAGCTACCATAATATATTGCAGGAGGAGTAAGGGCTTTGCAGTATATATTTAGAAGTTTAGAACAGTAATAAAATGCATATCCTATAATCGAAGTGACGCCATTGCCAATGGTTACGCTTTCAAGGCTCGAACAGTTATAGAATGCACCGAGACCAATCGAAGTTACGCCATTGCCAATGGTAGCGCTTGTGAGGCTCAAACAATGAGTGAATGCATCGCTACCAATCTTAGTTACGCTATCGGGAATGGTGATGCTTGAGAGCGAGGAGCAATACTCGAATGCATAATTTCCAATCGAAGTTACGCTATCGGGAATGGTGATGCTTGCAAGGCCCTTACAGAAAGAGAATGCATAATTTCCAATCGAAGTTACGCTATCGGGAATGGTATATTCTGTAAGTCCTGTGGGTGCAAATGAATTGAGGACTCCATTAATAATAAGACACCTGCCATCTTCCGAAACCAATTTACCCTTAAACTCTGCAAGGCTCGAACAGCCGTAGAATGCATACCTACCAATCGAAGTTACGCTATTGCCAATGGTAACGCTTGCAAGGCTCGAACAGTCACGGAATGCATAGTTACCAATCGAAGTTACGCTATCGGGAATAGTAATGCTTGTAAGGCTCGAACAGCTCTGGAATGCATAATCGTCAATCCAAGTTACGCTATTGCCAATGGTAACGCTTGCAAGGCTCGAACAATTATAGAATGCTTCGTAACCAATCCTAGTTACTCTATCGGGAATGGTGATGCTCACAAGGCTCGAACAGTTATAGAATGCCTCATATCCAATCGAAGTTACGCTATCGGGAATAGTGATGCTTGCAAGGCTCGAACAGCCGTAGAATGCATCCCAACCAATCGAAGTTACGCTATCGGGAATGGTAATGCTGCTAAGGCTCGAACAATAACCGAATGCCCACTCTCCAATCATTGTAATTTCTCCATCGAATATAATTATTCCCTTCCCCGTAGTTTCATCCCACTCATTAGAAACAATGTTTGCTCCAAATTTAACGTTGTCGGGTGTAACCTTCTCTGTGGCAGTATACCAAATCTCGTCGTTGGCGGGTTTGGTAGGAATAACAACCTCGCCTTTCTCGAAATCGTAGCCCACTATGTCTCTTCTATAATTGCTGCTCCAATACTCGGCAGCTTTGTATGCATTTACGCTTTCGGTAGGAACGTATATTTTTCGCCCATTGGCGTTGTTGTCAAACATACTGTAGTCTCCTGTGGGAGGAGTTGTTGGCTTGCAGTACACCTCTGCAAGGCTCGAACAGCCGTAGAATGCATACCAACCAATCGAAGTTACGCTATCGGGAATGGTGATGCTTGCAAGGCTCGAACAGCCGTAGAATGCCTGATCTCCAATCGAAGTTACGCTCTCGGGAATGGTGATGCTCTCGAGGCCCGAACAGCCTTCGAATGCATTGCTACCAATCGAAGTTACGCTCTCGGGAATGGTAATGTTTGTAAGGCTCGAACAGCCTTCGAATGCATAATTTCCAATCGAAGTTACGCTATCGGGAATGGTGATGCTTGCAAGGCCCTTACAGAAAGAGAATGCATAATTTCCAATCGAAGTTACGCTATCGGGAATGGTAATGCTTGCAAGGCCCGAACAGCCGGAGAATGTATAGGCACCAATCGAAGTTACGCCATCGGGAATGGTGATGCTCTCGAGGCCCGAACTGCCGAATGCACTGACACCAATCGAAGTTACGCTATCGGGAATGGTGATGCTTGCAAGGCCCTTACAGTAGTAGAATGCATACTCACCAATCGAAGTTACGCTATTGCCAATGGTTACGCTTGCAAGGCTCAAACAGTAAAAGAATGCATCCTCACCAATCGAAGTTACGCTATCGGGAATGGTTACGCTTGTAAGGCTCTTACAACGAGAGAATGCATCGCTACCAATCGAAGTAACTTCTCCATCAAAGGTAATCACGCCCTCGCCCGTGGTTTCATTCCACTCATTAGAAACAATGTTTGCTCCAAATACATTAGCGTCGTAGGGTGTAACCTTCTCTGTGGCAGTGTACCAAATCTCGTTATCGGCAGGACCTGCGGGAGTAAATTCTGCTTCGAGTGCTGCCATAGGCTGAATTTCGTTGCGAACGATGGTTATGGTGTTTGATGTCGATTTCTCGAAGGTGATACCATTGACGTCGGTCGCGGTGATTGTGATGCCATTTTCAAAGGTGGTTTCGGGGAGTACGATCCACAACTCGGTTGCGGTCTCGGCAGTAGCGCCAAGCACTACGCCCTCGCCACAATCGAGTGTAACCGAGGTGGTTGCGTCGTTGTTCATCGCCAAGGTGGGAACGCCACCAAACTCCATAGTGGCAGTGGCCGAGCCTGCAATCTTCTCGCCATTATTACCTCTAACCTCCACGCTTGCAAGGGTTGCATCCTCGCCATAGAGTTTCAGTTTGAGGTAACCGCAAGCATTCTTGAAGCCAAGAAAGGTGTCCTCCACGCCTGCGGTCACAGCCATCATCGTGTTTGCACCCTTGCCAAACGAGTTCTCGGCATAGTTCTGCACAGCGGGCAGGTTGATGGTCATTGCTCCCTCGTCGGTAATGGTTGTACTCTCGTCGTAGGGATAAATAGCATAGATTGCATTCAAACTATTACCCGTACCGAGTTCGCCATCGGGAACAAGTTTGAAAGTGCCACTATTGTCGCCGGTCTTACCCTTGAACTTATACTGACGGTTGAGAGTGTTGCCAAAGAAGGCGGTGATGAGGTCGGCCTCGTGCCAACGGAGGTATTTGCCGTTCTCTACATAGGTTTTGGTGTCATCCTCGGCAAAACCTGCGGTGAGGTCGGGTAGGGTGATGGCGGTTTCGGGAGTTACGCCGTCCAGATTGTTCTCGGCACAGCTACCCAGCAGTAGCGCGCAAAGCGCAGCAAGAATCGTTAGTTTCTTCATAGTGTTTAGGAGTAGTTTTCGATTAGTTTCTACCAATCTGCATCGGGGTTTTCTTTGCCGATATCCTCCAGGTTAGATGCGGCAATGCCTTGTTCTACGGCAACTTCGTTCACCTCGATTTCGGGGGCAAGGTAGCCCACTTGTTCTTTGGTTTTCATAAGCGTTTATGTTTTGAGTTAATAAATTACTGCTACTCAAAACCATACAACTCCTCTACGGCGGATTATGTGCAAAAAGAAAGTGTGGAGTTGATTAGTCTATCTGCGTAGAGGTTCTGGAATACCTATGGAACAAATAAACATACCCCACACTCGTATTGAGCACGGGGTAAGAACACCCCAAATACTATGCAATACGGAGTGACGAGTGTGATGCTCTCCTTGTTCCATTGAAATTTTCCAGATTTCTACGCAAGGATAAAAGCTAATACACTTTCATCAAAAAATATGTCTGCCCAAGAACACTCTTGGGCGCTACAAATTTAAGAAAATTATTTGCAAAAACAAAAGGGAAGCCCGTGAGCCTCCCTTTTTGTGGTTTAGGTTGTGTGTACTATTGATATTCCTCGTTTGTGGTGGCCAGTTTGGCGGCCTCGGCAGTCCAAGCGTCGGCTGCCGCCTGATCCCAATCCTTCATGACGTGGGGCACAGTCTCGGCCATATCGGGGTAGCCCAAGTTCGAGAAGTAGGACTCCCACTCGTCGCACAGCAGTCGGTGGTCGCTCCAAGTAGCCAGGTTGCTCGCAGCACCGCCGCCATACTTAACATAGCGCTCCTGTCCCCAGCCCTTCTCGAAGCCCACATAGTTCTGCTCGGTACAGCCGCCGAGTTTCATCTGGGTCTTATCGCGGCTTGGGTTGTCGTGGCCCAGCTCGGGGTTGTTGTTCTTCCACCTATTGAGCTTAACATCGCAGGTGGCGGGGACCATATAGCCCATATAGGGGTTATCTTCGAGGTGAACGATGGGTAGTGTGGCACTTGCGCCCACGTTGTTCTTGTTAGCCGTACCGATAAGGCACTCCAACACTCCCGTACCGCCATTGGCACCCGCAGCCCAGGTGTGGGGCAGAGCGCCGTAGATGTTGTTGCCGTTGAAAAATACGGTCTGCAACTTGGGCGTAGTGCTTGCAAAGCCCTCGGGCAGAGGACCGGTCAGACCACAACCTGCGATGTTGCAGTAGGTCAGCAGAGGGGTGTTCCACTCGGCGGGGAGCATCTTGCCTTTGAGTTCGGGTTGGTCGCTGATGTTGAAGTTGGTTAGCTCGGGCAGATTCATCACTGCGGGCATATCCACAAAGGGGGCGTGGTCGATAGAGATAATCTCCAACTTGCCGTCGGCCATAGCCTCGAAGGTAAAGCCGGTGAAGATTGCATCCACGTTGGCCCAATTATCCACCTTGGGGGTCTGGTCGCCCAACATCTGTCCCGACACAATCGCATAGAGGAAGTTGAGTGTACCCTCGGCTAGGTTCGACTCAATGATGCCCTGCTCCACGACAATCGTGTAGGTCTTAATCTCTTGGGTTGTGGGCTCGTCGGTGGTTATTTGGTCTGTATTTGTTGCGGTAAAGGTTTCCCAGATTGAAAACTCGGCACTACGGCCCTCGGTGCTCTCGTTGGCCTCGACGGCAAATACCAGAGTAGAGTTACCCTCGCCACTTGTGGTGGTTACTTCGATCCAGCCAAACTCCTGGGCGGGCTCCACGCGCCACGCTCCGTCGGCCTCGAAGTACATCTCCAACAGCATCGACTTGTCCGACGACTCGGCAGGGTGTCCTATGGGGTTGGCGGTCAGGACCTCTTCGATTACCTCTGCGGGGGTGTTGAACTGTGGAGAGATGTTCTGCTCGGTGTTGGGGGTGCAGGCTGCCAGAGTGAGGGCTGCCAATATGGCGATGTGGGCTAATTTTTTCATACTGTGTTGTGATTGTTGTTTGACGTAGTACAAAAGTAGCAAAATTACTCTGCACGAGCAAAAATTTTGTTATCTTTGTGGTACTATGATTCAGGAAGAGGTAAATAGGGCCGTGGAGGTGTTGCGTGCGGGGGGAGTGATTCTCTATCCGACCGACACCGTGTGGGGCATAGGGTGTGACGCTACCAATGCCGAGGCCGTAGCTAAAATTTATGCCCTCAAAGGGAGCGTCAATAAGAAAGGTATGATTGTGCTGCTCGATAAGCCCATAAATGTGGCCCGCTATGTGCGCACGGTGCCAGAGATTGCGTGGGACTTGATTGAGCTCTCCGACAAACCCCTCACGCTCATTCTCGACGGAGCTGTGGGTGTGGCCCCCAACTTGATTCCCGAGGAGGGGTCGATTGCGGTGCGAGTGGCCGACCACGACTTCTGCCGTAGGGTGGTGGGTAAGCTGGGTAGACCGCTGGTGAGCACCTCGGCCAACTTTTCGGGCGAGCCTACACCTGCCTGCTTTGGCGACATTGCCGAGGGTATTAAAAAGGGGGTAGATTATGTTGCTCCCGTTGAGGTGGAGGGCAACCCCACCCGTCAGGCCTCGTCGATTATGATTCTCCACGAGAATGGCGAATTTAAGATACTTAGATAGTCGACCGTCAACCGTCAACCGTCGACCGTCTAACTTTCAACTCTAAACTTTCAACTTTCAACTCGATGAAAATTCAAACCCCTATACAACAGCGCTTTGCCGATGCCGACACCCTCGGCCACATCAACAATGTTCACTTGCAGGAGTACTTCGATCTGGGCAAGATGGAGCTCTATGGGCGAGTGCTTGGCGACCGCATAGATTGGCGCGGGGTGAACCTCGTGTTGGTGAGTATCAAGACCGATATGATGCGCCAGACGCGCTTGGGCGACGATATCTATGTGGAGAGCTGGGTGGAGCGCATCGGTGGCAAGAGTATGGGTGTGGCCCAGAGGCTTATCAACCGTGCCGACGGAGTGGTCAATGCCGAGTGTCACACGGTGGTTGTCTGTTTCGACTTTGCCACCCAGAGCTCGGTGCCTATCCCCGACGAGTGGCGTACCCTGCTGCAAGAGTGGCTCGAAGAGTAGGGGGCGTGTAGTGTTTCTCGTTGAATAATCTGGCTTGTGCGCGCGTATAGGCGCATATAATAAAGAGGTGTGGCCCACAAGGACCACACCTCTACATTTCCTCTACAAAGCCCCGCAGGACTACAATTTATCTATGGCCTCGCACAAGCGGCCGAAGATTTCGTCGATAGTGCCCACGCCATCGATGGCCACAAACTTGCCCTGAGCGGCATAGTACTGCTCCACGGGCTCGGTCTGCTCCTTATAGATGCGGATTCGGTTGCGGATAACCTCCTCGTTGGCGTCGTCGGCACGGCCACTCACCTGACCACGCAGCAAAAGGCGGTCTACAATCTCCTGATCGGGCACCTGCAACGAGAGCATAACGTCTACCTGCATACCAATCTGAGCTACCATCTGGTCGAACTGCTCGGCCTGGAAAGTGTTGCGGGGAAAACCGTCGAAGATGTTGCCGTTGCCCTCGGTGTGGCTGGCTAAATAATCTTTTACGATGTTGTTTACCAACTCGTCAGGGGCAAACTCGCCTTTGGCAATGTAGGCCTCCACCTGTTTGCCGGCCTCTGTCTGATTCTTAATTTCGTTACGAATAACCTGACCTGTCGATATGTGGTTGAAGCCGTAGCGTTCAACCAATTTGTCGGCCTGGGTGCCTTTGCCTGCTCCCGGAGGGCCGAATAAAACAATGTTCTTCATTTAACCTAATTGTGTACGAAACAAATTTCGGGAATTTATAATTCGTGTGCAAATATAGGTATTCGCGCGCAATAATCCCACATTTGTAAAGAAAATTTACTAACTTTGTGCCAAATTGTTTCTGATGAAAATGAAAAAACGTACCGAAATCTCCGCTTTGGGCCAGTTTGGACTCGTAGACAGGCTCACAAAACCATTCGCACAACACGCCAACGCCTCCACCGTGGTGGGCGTGGGTGACGACGCCGCCGTTATCGACGCAGGCGATCGTTACCATCTCGTGTCGACCGAGCTGATGCTCGAAGGCGTACACTTCGACCTTACATACTTCCCCCTGAAACACCTCGGCTACAAGGCTGTGGTGGCAGGGTGCAGCGACATTGTGGCAATGAACGGCACACCCAAGCAGGTGACCCTCTCGATTGGCGTGTCGGCACGCTTTGCCGTCGAGGACCTCGAAGAGTTGTACGAGGGTGCTCGTCTGGCTTGCGAGGAGTGGGGCGTCGACCTTGTGGGTGGCGACACTACCGCCTCGGTCAATGGTCTGGCGCTCAGCATTACTGCCCTTGGCGAGGTGGACAAAGAGAGATTGGTACGCAGGAGCGGTGCCAAGCCCAACGATTTGGTTTGCCTGACGGGCGACCTGGGTGCTGCCTATATGGGGCTGCACCTGCTCGAACGCGAGAAGATTGCCTTTGCCGGTCACGACAATCCTCAGCCCGACTTTACGGGGCACGAGTATATTCTGCGCAAGTGGCTCAAACCCGAACTGCGTGGCGATATTGTTGAGGCTTTGAAGGCCGAGGGCATTGTCCCCACATCGATGATTGACATTACCGACGGACTCGCCTCCGACGCTCTGCAACTGTGTAAGAGTTCGGGCTGTGGCGTAAGGCTCTACTTGGAGCGCATCCCCATCGCTGCCGACACCCGCGCAATGGCCGAGGAGCTCAACTCCGACCCCATCGTGGCAGTGCTCAATGGTGGCGACGACTACGAGTTGCTCTTCACCGTGCCTCTCGAAATGCAGGAGAAGGTGGCTCGCTTTGGCGGTATCGACATCATCGGCCACATCACCCAGCAGGGAGCCGTGATGGTTACCCCCGACGGCAGCGAACTGCCCCTCACCGCCCCCGGATTCGAGGGTAATGTGGCAGAAAATGAATAATTTTGCACCTTCAATTTTGCATTTTCAATTTTATTCGTATCTTTGCGCCCGCATTTGGTATGCAATAAACTTTTTTTTAACAAACAAAAACACTATGAACAATTACGAAACCGTTTTCATTGCTACCCCCGTTTTGTCGGAGGTTCAGCTTGAGGAGCTGTTTGGCAAATTCCAAGGTGTAATCACCGAGAACGGCGGTCAGATCGTAAATGCAGAGGCTTGGGGTTTGAAAAAACTCGCTTATGCTATCCAGAAGAAGACCACCGGTTACTATTTCCTTATCGAGTTCACCGGCGATGGTACCCTCATCGAGAAACTCGAGAAACAGTATCGTCGCGATGAGCGCGTTATCCGTTTCCTCTCGTTCCGTCAGGACAAAGACGCCGTAGAGTACTCGATCAAACGCCGCAACAAACTCGCAGGCAAAGTAAGCACCGAGGCCCCCGCAGTAGAGGCTGAGGTTGAAGTTGAACCCGTAGTAACAGAGGAGGCTTAATTATGGCAGCACCAGTAAAAAACGATAGCGAGATCCGCTACCTCAACCCCGTCGCTGTAGACGTGAAGAAGAAAAAATATTGCCGTTTCAAAAAGAGCGGTATCAAGTACATCGACTACAAGGATGGCGAGTTCTTGAAGAAATTCCTCAACGAGCAGGGTAAAATTCTTCCCCGCCGTTTGACCGGTACTTCGCAGAAATATCAGAAGAAAGTGGCTCAGGCCGTTAAACGCGCACGCCACCTCGCTATTCTTCCATTCGTAACCGATTTGATGAAATAATTAAGAGGAGGAGGACAGAATTATGCAGATTATTCTTATTAAAGACGTTGAGAAATTGGGCTACGCAAACGATATCGTTGACGTAAAACCCGGCTATGCTAACAACTACCTTCTTCCCCAGGGCTACGCAAAAGTAGCTACCGAGTCGGCTAAGAAAGTATTGGCAGAGAACCTCCGCCAGAGGGCTCACAAAGAGGCTAAAATCCTCGCAGACGCTCAGGCTTTGGCAGAGAAAATCGAGAACCTCGCATTCACCCTCACCGCTAAGGCTGAGGAGGAGAAAATCTTCGGTAGCATCACCTCGGCCGACCTGGCTGCTGCTTTGGCAGAGAAGGGTATCGAGGTTGACCGCAAGACCATCACTCTCGATGCAGTTAAGACTCTTGGCGAGTACACTGCAACTGTGAAACTCCACAGGGAGGTTAAAGCAACCGTTAAATTCTCGGTTGTAGCAGAGTAATTAACACTTTTAACACACAGAGAACAATGAAACAAGATATTCACCCTAAAAATTATCGTATCGTTGCATTCAAGGATATGTCGAACGATCACGTATTCCTCTGCCGCTCGGCAGTGAATACCAAAGAGACCTTGGTGGTTGACGGTGTTGAGTACCCCGTTTACAAGATGGAGATTTCGAACACTTCGCACCCCTTCTACACCGGTAAGATGAAACTGGTTGACACCGCAGGTCGTGTTGATAAGTTCATGCAGCGTTACGCTCGCTACAAAAAATAAGCAAGCGCAGGGCAAGCAAAGAGAAAGGTTGGATCCGCAGAGGATTCAACCTTTTTTTTGTCGACCGTCGACCGTCGACCGACAGAGGTCTAACGTCTAACGTCAATAGGAGTAATAGAAATCCTATATCTCCTATAACTCCTATAACTCCTATATCTCTTATGGCTCCTATTTTTTTACCTCTTATAAGTGTTGTAATTCCTATTTAGATGTGCAATTTTACCCCTCCCAGAAAATTTGCCTATTTTGGTGGTTTGAGGGCTGATTTTGGGCTAAAATCTTGGGGCATAGGCAAAAAAAGTTTAACTTGCGTGCAACGTTTTACCCCTTTTCTGCGTCTATATAGTTAGAAACATAAAAATCCCCACCCCCTAAAACAAATCAATCATTATGAAAAAGACATTGGCAATAGTTGGTCTTGGCACGGCATTCTTGGCCGTATCGCTGTGGGTTTGGCTCTCGAATGGCAAGAGCGCCAAGGCCGTAAAAGCAAAATTCCGTTTGGGCGGAGCACTCCTCACACTTACGGGTATGATGTCGCTCGGAAGTTGTACCCCTCCCGGTGGCACTTGCTATGACCCTGCACCCGCAAACGAGATTTGGTGGACCAATGCGGACTACCGTAACGAAGAGGGTGTTATTGAGGTGCGTAATGGCGATCAGCTGACAATCCACGCTCAATACCTCACCGTAAATAAACTTGTTGTTGCCCTCAATGACGCAGCTGCGATGGAGATGCAACGAGAGGTGTTCGAGGTGGATTATAACACCAAAGAGGTCCTCTTTACTGTCGATGTAGACGACTATGTGGGTGAAGCCGAGTTGATTGTGTCGCTCGTTGGTGATGGCGACGAAGTGACTGTTTTTGCTTGTGAGCTGAATGTCGTTGAGTAAACACCATATCCCATTTGTGGTCTACGAGGTGACCGACGCCTGCAACCAAAAGTGTAAATTTTGTTACAACTATTGGAAGGGGGGCGAGTGCTCTGTTGTGCCCGCAGCTCCCGACTTCCGTCTTGCACGTCGCACCCTGCGTCGACTTATGCGTCAAGCAACACTCGGAAGCCTTTCGCTCTCTGGCGGAGAACCCACGCTTATGCCCCGCATACACGACCTTGCTCTCAAAGCGAGATTTACGGGGGCAAATGTAAACCTCCTGACCAACGGAACACGCCTCGGTCCAAGCGACGTGGAGATTATGGACCAAATTGGGGTGGGGTGTGTGCAGATTCCCATCTTGGCAGCCGAGCCTGTTCTGCACGACTACACCACGGGACTTTCGGGCTCGTGGCAGAGGGCTGTGGATAGCGCCCTCAGGGTGAGTGCCAAGAGGGCGGATTGGTTACTCCCCGTCTTGATTGTGAGCAAACTCAACGCCCATTGTGTGGGGGATATTATGCGCTTTTACAACTCTCGCTTTGGAGTAACAAGGGCTATGGTCAATAGGTTTAACATCGGTGGCCTTGGTTTGCACAACGCTTTGGAACTCAATCTGTCCACGGCCGAGTTGAGGGATGTGTTTGAGCGTGTTGATAGGGTGGCCGGCCAGCTTGGTATGATAATCCAGAGCGGAGTTTGCACCCCTATGTGTGTGCTCAACCCCGATGACTATCCCAACATCCGTTTTTCGCACTGCTCGACCGATTTATCGAACCGTCCGCTGACGGTTAATTATAAGGGCGAGGTGCGCTTTTGTAATCACTCGCCACGAGTGCTGGGAAATATCTACGAGAAAACCATTGGCGAGATTGTGGCCGAGAGTCAGAACGACGGATACTTCGACACGATTCCTACGCCTTGTGGTAAGTGTGAACTATGGGCACGTTGCAGGGGAGGATGCCGTGCTGCCTCCGAACAACTCTACGGAACATTTGATAGGGTAGACCCCATATTGGCAGAATAAAAAAGGCGCTCCAAGTGAGCGCCTTTTAATTTTCAACTTTCAACTCTCCACTCGGTTAGAGTTCGAGGCCCATAACGCGGGCAATGATGCGGGGAATGTCGGTGTTGTCGAGCACACCCGAGAACTCCTCGGCACCCGCACCGTAGAAGTAAAATGGGGTCATTCCGCCTGAGTGACCGCGAGTCGAAAAGGCGTAGTCTACGGGGTTCTTGTGGGTGCTGAAATCGCCGTTGGGGTTGATGACCGCAAGGCCGCCCGTCTCGTGGTCGGCACCTACAATCACAAGCGTATCTTTGTGAGTATCAGCAAAGTCGAAAGCAATCTTTATGGCCTTATCGAAGTCGAGAGTCTCGGCCACCACGCCCTCCAAATTATTGCCGTGGGCCTGTCCGTCGATTTGCGAGCCCTCGATCATCACGAAGAAACCCTTCTTGTTTTTGGCGAGGATTTCGAGCGCCTTGGCCGTAGCATCGGGCAGGAATGAGCCGCGATTATCGAGCGCACTTGGCATAGCGTCATGGGCCGCAAAAACGGCAATTTTACCCTCGTTGATGTCGGCTACCTCGTCGAGTGAGTGTGCCACAACATAGCCGCGAGTGCGGAGCGAGTCGGAGAGGTTGCGACCATCTTTGCGCTCCTCGAAGTGTTTTGCTCCGCCCGCGATAATCACCTCTACATCCTTGTCAATCAGTTGCTCGGCAATGTCGTGCTGATAGTATCGGCTGGCAACGTGGGCGTAGAACGATGCGGGGGTGGCGTGGGTCACTGCATAGGTGGCCACGAGTCCCGTAGCAAGGCCTGCCTCCTCGGCTCGTTCGAGAATTGAGGGGTGGGCGGTGGTGTCGGCATCCACTCCGATGGCGTTGTTGTAGGTCTTGTAGCCCGTGGCGAGAGCCGTTCCCGCAGCCGCCGAGTCGGTAATGAGGTTGTTGGCCGAACGGGTGGTGGTGAGAGCCACATTGTGGGCCCTTTCGATAGCCAGCGGACCCGCTTCGAGCATCGTGGCAGTGACGTGCGAGATGCCCATACCGTCGCCAATCAGGAAGATGACATTCTTGGCCACGGGGCGACGCGCCTCGATAACATTGAGGGTGCGGATGATGAGGTGGGCAACCACAAGGCCCAAAGCTACACAGCCTATAATCAGTTTGATACTTGTTTTTTTCATAGCGGTATTGTTTTGCGTGTCTCTACAAAGGTAATGTTTTTTTGCCGTGTTTGTACGTCTGGGTGTGGAATTTTTCTCGATTGGGGTGTCGAAATTTCCCGCCTTGGGCTAAAAGGTGTAAAAAGTTTGGGGTGGAGGGGGAGAATGTGAACAAGTTCCGACAAAAATAATTATTTTTGTACGTTGAGAGAGTGTGGGTCTGAAACGGCCCCCAAAGGCACTCCCGACAGGCTCCGTTCGACAATAAATTAAACACCAACGATAGATGAAAAGATTTACCCTAATTCTGTTGGCAAGCGCCACTTTGCTTGCATCGTGTGCACCCAAGAGTGCTCCCACGGCCACAATCGAAAAGGCTTACAAGGTTTTGGAGGTTAGCGCCTCGGACCGAGTGCTCAAAACCGGCTACCCCGCATCTATTAGCGGCTGCCAGACCGTAGAGATCCGCCCCCAGGTGAGCGGTATGATTACCGACATCCTCATCAACGAGGGTGACTTTGTGACCAAGGGCCAGGTGCTCTTCGTTATCGACCAGACCCCCTACAAGGCTGCCTACGAGATTGCGGTGGCAAATGTGAAGAGTGCCGAGGCGGGTCTTTCGACTGCCCAGCTGATTTTGGATAGCAACAAGGCCCTCTTCGAGGAGGGCGTGGTGTCGGAGTTTGACCTTATGACCTCGCGCAACGACCTTGCCGAGGCCGAGGCGAGTCTGGCGCTGGCTAAGGCCAACGAAACAAATGCTGCCAACAACCTTTCGTACACCGAGGTGCGTTCGCCCGTAAATGGTGTGGCAAGTATGATTCCCTACCGTGTGGGTGCGCTGGTGAGCAGCAATATTGCAACCCCTCTGGTGACCGTGTCGGACGATAGCGACGTGCACGCCTACTTCTCGATGGCCGAGAATGCAATGCTCGACCTTATTCAGCAGTACGGCTCGCTGCGCGAGGCTATCCGCGAGATGCCCGAGGTTGAGTTGATTATGAGCAACGGTCAGACCTACAACAAGAAGGGCCGTATCGACGCAGTCAGCGGTACCATTAGCGCTTCGACGGGTGCTGTGAGCCTTCGTGCATCGTTCCCCAACAGGGCAAGGCTTCTGCGCGATGGCGGTAGCGGTCAGGTGGTAATTCCCTCGGTAGTGAAGGGTGCCATTGTGATTCCTCAGGCGGCCACCTACGAGTTGCAGGAGAAGGTCTTTGTCTACAAGGTTGTCGATGGCAGGGCGCAGTCTACCCAGGTGAGGGTGCTTGCACAGAACAACGGTGTGGAGTATATCGTGTTGGAGGGTCTGTCGGTGGGCGACGTGATTGTTGCCGAGGGTGCAGGTCTGGTGCGTGAGGGTGCCGTTATCAAGACCGCCGAGCAGATTGCTGCCGAGGCCGAGGAGGCCGCACGCAAGGCTGCCGAGGAGGCTGCGGCACTTGCCCAGGATGGTCAGACCTTCGAGGAGAGCAAATAGAGCCCCCCCCGAAGTGTAGAGAGCAAACAAGATTGTTTCAAAACGTGATAGACGCAACGATACTATGAACATAAAGACATTTATCGACCGACCAATCTTTGCAGGCGTAATCTCCGTGATTATCGTGCTGCTGGGTGCAATATGTCTGGTGGGACTCCCCGTGGAGCAGTTTCCCCAGATTGCTCCCCCAACCGTGAGCGTGTCGGCCAACTACTCGGGTGCTAATGCCGAGACCGTACAGCGAAGTGTGGTTATCCCCTTGGAGGAGGCCATCAACGGTGTGGAGGATATGATGTATATGACCTCGTCGGCAACCAACAACGGTAGTGCGAGCATTCAGATTTTCTTCCGTCAGGGTACCAATGCCGATATGGCTATGGTGAACGTGCAGAACCGTATTGCTTCGGCTCAGGGTCTGCTGCCTGCCGAGGTTACCCGTAGTGGTGTGAGCGTGCGTAAGCGCCAGACCAGCCGAATTAAGACTCTGGCTGTGTATAGTCCCGATGACTCGTTCGACGAGCGATTCATCTCGAACTACCTGAAAATTAACATCGAGCCCCGCCTTTCGCGTATTGCGGGTGTGGGTGAGGTAGATGTAAGGGGTGCCGACTACTCGCTGCGTATTTGGCTCGACCCAACCAAGATGGCCAAGTATGCGCTGATGCCTTCGGACATTTCGACTGTGCTGGCCGAGCAGAACTTGGAGGCTCCAACGGGTACTCTGGGTGCCGACTCGGAGAACACCTTCCGCTATACGCTCAAATATCGAGGCCGATATGAGAAGGAGGAGGACTATGCCAATATGGTAATTCGCGCCGAGGCCGATGGTACGGTGCTTAGGCTCAAAGATGTGGCCCGTGTGGAGCTCGGCTCGAACAGCTACGACTACATCGGTAAGGTGAACGGCCACGCAGGTACTACGCTGAACATTTCGCAGACCTCGGGCTCGAATGCCAACGAGATTATCGAGGCTATCGACAGAGAGGTGGAGGAGATTCGCAAGTCGCTGCCCAAGGGTATCGAGATTGTGGACCTGATGAGTACCAAAGACTTCCTCGACGCTTCGATTGCAAGCGTTATCGAGACGCTCATTCTGGCTATCATCCTCGTAGTGTTGGTGGTTTATATCTTCTTGCAGAGTTTGCGTTCGACGCTGATTCCTGCGCTGGCTATTATCGTGTCGCTGGTGGGTACCTTTGCCTTCCTCTCGGTGGCAGGATTTAGCCTTAATATGATTACCCTCTTTGCGCTGGTGCTGGTTATCGGTACGGTGGTGGATAACGCCATTGTGGTGGTAGAGGCTGTGCAGGCCAAGTTCGACGAGGGCTACCGCTCGCCCTATCTGGCTACGGTAGACGCAATGAAGGGCATCAGCAGTGCGCTGGTGGCAACCACCTTCGTATTTATGGCAGTGTTTATCCCCGTATGTTTTATGGGTGGCACCACGGGTACTTTCTACACCCAGTTTGGTCTGACTATGGCTGTGGCGGTGGGTATCTCGCTGGTGAACTCAATGACCCTCTCGCCCGCTCTGTGTGCGCTGTTGATGAAACCCCACGTTGCAGGCAAGGATGGCAAACTGCCCTTCTCTGCACGTTTCCATATCGCCTTCGACGCAGGCTTCAAGGGGCTCGTAAACCGCTACAAGAAGGGCGTATTCTTTATGTTTAAGAATAAGTGGCTGGCTTGGTTGCTGGTGATTGCCGCAACGGGCGGACTCTTCTATATGATGGCCAACACCAAGACGGGTCTTGTGCCCAAGGAGGATATGGGCTCGATTAACGTCGATGTGCAGACCCCTCCCGGTACCAACCTTGGCGAAACCGTGGCTGTGATGGAGAAGATAGCAAGCCGTATTGACGAGATTCCTCAGATTGAGTCCTACTCCTACACCACCGGTTACGGTATGATGAGTGGTGTGGGCTCGTCGTGTGGTATGATGACCATCCGCCTTGTGCCTTGGGAGATGCGTACAGGCGAGGGCGACGATATCGACTCCATTATCGACCGCATCTACGAAAAGACTTCGGATATCACCTCGGCCAAGATTTTGGCCTTTACACGAGGTATGATTCCCGGTTATGGCGCAAGTGGTGGCTTCGAGCTCTATATTCAGGACCAAAAGGGTGGCTCGATCGAGGACTTGAAGAACATTACCGACAACCTTATTACGGCCCTGAACGAGAGGCCCGAGATTGGTCGTGCCTCGACCTCGTTCGACACCAAATATCCCCAGTATATGTTGGAGGTAGACGCTGCAAGGTGTAAACGTAACGGCGTGTCGCCCAGCAATGTGCTGAGTGTGGTGGCAGGCTATGTGGGTGGTTCGTATGCCTCGAATATGAACCGTTTCTCGAAACTCTACCGAGTGATGTTCCAGGCTTCGCCCGAGTATAGGCTCGACACCGAGGCCTTCAACAATATGTTTGTGCGCAACTCGAAGGGCGAGATGTCGCCCGTGGGCCAGTACATCAAACTCACCCGTATCTATGGCGCTCAGTCGCTGGGCCGTTTCAACCTCTTCTCGGCAATCACCGTGAATGGTCAGGCAGCCAACGGCTACTCTTCGGGCGAGGCCATTCAGGCCGTCAGGGAGGTGGCAGCCGAGCTGTTGCCCGCAGGCTATGGCTACGAGTTTGGCGGTATGTCGCGTGAGGAGGCCGCAGGTGGCTCCTCTACGGCCATCATCTTCGTAATCTGTGTGGTGTTTATCTACCTGATTCTGTGTGCTCTATACGAGAGTATCTTCATCCCCATTGTGGTTATCCTCTCTGTTCCATTCGGCTTGGCAGGTAGCTTCTTGTTTGCCAATATGTTTGGCTTGGAGAACAATATCTACCTCCAAATCGGTCTGCTGATGCTTATCGGTCTGCTGGCCAAGACGGCAATTCTGCTCACCGAGTACGCATCGGCTCGTAGGGCCGAGGGTGTGTCGATTGTGATGTCGGCCCTCTCGGCAGCCAAGGCAAGGTTGAGGGCAATTCTGATGACCTCGCTTACGATGGTCTTCGGTATGTTGCCTATGATGTTTGCTACGGGTGTGGGCGCTAATGGTAATATCTCGATTGGTGTGGGTACCGTGGGTGGTATGCTTATCGGTACTCTGGCACTGCTCTTTGTCGTTCCCTCACTCTTCATTGTCTTCCAGACCATTGAGGAGAGGGTAATGCCCAAGAAGGAGCGCATCGAAGAGGGTGGAGAGGCCGTAGTAGCCACCAAAGAGTAGTAGAAAACCAACACTGTAATAACGGAACATTGACAATTTGCACACAATATGAAAAGAACACTTTGTGTAATACTTGTAGCGCTGGTGATGGGCAGCTGTACCTTCTATGAGGACTTCCTGCACCCCAACGTAACCAACCTCGAACAACTCTACGACGCCGATACTACCTACAAGCACTTGGCGAGCTACTCGTGGCGCGAGCTCTTTACCGACTCGCTGTTGCAGGGCTATATCGAGAAGGGCTTGGAGTACAACATCGACGTGCGCACGGCTAAGTACAACATCGAGGCTGCCGAGGCTGCCCTCGAAGCGGCCAAGCTGGCCTTCCTGCCCTCGGTGAGCGCATCGTTGCAGACCTCTCTGAGCGGTGGCGACGGAAATGGTGCCGTGTTCTCTTATAGCCTTATTCCTACGGCCTCGTGGGAGATCGACGCCTTTGGTAAGACCCACAATGCCTACCGAGGTGCTGCGGTGGCTCTGGTGAGGGCCGAACTTGCCGAGCAGGCCGCCAGGAGCAAACTTATCGCCACCATTGCCAATAGCTACTACACGCTGTTGATGCTTGATGAACAGCTCAAAACCAGCGAACACACCCTCACCACTTGGGAGGAGAACATCCGTACCCTTACGGCTCTGAAACGTGCGGGTAAAGCTACCGAGGCGGCAGTGTTGCAGGCCAAGGCGAGCCGTTTTAGCGTGGAGGGCTCGGTGCTGACGCTCAAAAAACAGATTGTGGCTCAGGAGCAGGCGCTGGCAAACTTGTTGGGTGTGCTGCCCTTTGAGATTAAACGCGGCACCCTGCGCGACCAGGAGTTCCCCGAGGAGTTCTCGGTGGGTGTCCCCGGTGAGCTGCTCACTATGCGTCCCGATGTGGTGCAGGCCGAGGCCAATATGGCTACCAAATACTACGCCGTGCAGGAGGCTCGCGCGGCCTTCTACCCCTCGATTACCCTGGGTGGCTCGTTGGGATGGAGTGGTGCTGCGGGCGAGGCTATTACCGACCCCGGCGACTTTGTGCTGAAACTAGTGGGAGGTATCGTTCAACCCATCTTTGCGCGTGGTGCCAATAAGGCAAAACTCAAAGCTGCGCGCGCTCAGGAGCAGGCTGCTCTGATGCAGTACCGCCAGACTATTCTGACTGCGGGTGCCGAGGTGAACAACGCACTGATGACTTGGCAGACCGCTCGTGAGCGTCTGTCGATCGACTTGAAACGCATTGTTACTTTGAAGGCGGCAGTGTGGAATACCCAGCTGCTTATGAAACACGGCTCGGCCAACTATATCGAGGTGCTTACGGCTCAGCAGAACCTGCTGGGTGCCGAGTTGGATGAGAGTTCGGACCGTTATGCCGAGATTCAGGGCATCGTACAGCTCTATTACGCCCTCGGTGGCGGCTCCAAGTAAAAAAAACGCAAATAATTGACGATTACGTCGTTGCGCTGCGATAAGGGGGCTCCTCATTTACGTTGAAGTAAACTGCGGAGCCCGCTTTCTTGTGCGCCTAGTACTCGCCTAATTATTTGCGTTTTTACCTCTCCCGAAGGTAGGCTGTGGACTCGCCTTCTCGTTTGGTATAAAAATCCCTCCGCTATCTGCGTTTTTTTTGTCGACCGTTGACCGTCTACCGACTTTAAGGAGTTTCGGGAGTTTAAGGAATTTTAGGAGTAATAGGAGAAATAGGAGAAATAGGAGAAATAGGAAGATAACTCTTATAGCTCTTATAACTCATATATCTCCTATATCTCCTATATCTCATTAAAGTCGTTAGACGTTAGACGTTGGACCATTTTGTTAATTCTCAATTTTCAATTCTCAATTCAATGTTGTATATTTGTAAAAACTCACTATTAACTAAAACACAATCTATTATGGCACGTTACTTTTTTGTTTTGTTTTTTGCGGCCTTTATGATTGGCTGTAACACACCCGAAGAAAAAAAGCCTACACCCGAAATCGACCTGAGCGACTACGTTGAGGGACAATGGCGCGGTGTGGAGATACCAGAGGCCATATTCTCTTATGATATGAAAGCAATAGTTGATTCTATTGTAGCCCACGAATATGTAAAGGTCAATGATGCAGCTTTTGTCGAAACGCTCACCCAACAGACTCTATTTTGTGTGGATCGTTACCAATTGCAAGAGTGGAATACTGGTTGGAAACAGGGATTTTCATGGCAGTGTGTAATGATGATGGATGGAGATGCACCAAACATCTCTATTTTGCGTTGTGATGGTGATGGAAAATTTGGCGTGAACCATACTTTCCCGGATTGTCTAGATAATGATATGTTGGCGGTTGAGAACTATATGCGCGAGGAGTTTAATTGCAAAGGTTGGTACACTACTCATGAGTGGAGTTACGATGCGGAAACCAATACTTTCAAAACTATTGTAGGGTCAGATACATTTGAGGCCAAGGTTCTTGTCTTTGGTGGTGAGTATGCTATTCTTGAAGGTTTTGTGGGTACTATGCCTTGGATGTCCACCAATCAAAACGAATTTGAGTTGTATCTGTTTAAGTTTGTTGACGAGTCGCGCGACAACTTTTATAAAGGTTATAAGAGTGTGCAGGAGTATTACGATATTTGGGCAGCCTACTGCCAAGAATACGGTATCGAGAATAAGTTTTCACTCTCATACTTTGGTAGTTTTGCCCACTAATTGCCTTTAAGATGGGCCACTATCGGTCAAGTGAATGATAAAATCGCCACCCCAATGTAGCGGGTGGCGATTTTTATTTGTAATTATAAATTACAAACCTTATTTTTGTAAGTTGAATGATTATGAACAAAAACGAATAACAAATAAATATACAAAACAATGACACAGGAAGAACTTTTTAAGAAACTGATTGCACACTGCAAAGAGTACGGTTTTATTTTCCCCTCGAGCGAGATTTACGACGGTCTGAGCGCCGTGTACGACTACGGCCAGCTGGGCGTTGAGCTCAAAAACAACATCAAAACCTATTGGTGGGATTCGATGACCAAGCTCCACGACAATATCGTGGGTATCGACGCCGCTATCTTTATGCACCCCAAAGTGTGGGAGGCAAGTGGCCACGTTGGAGCTTTCAACGACCCTCTGATCGACAACAAAGACTCCAAGAAGCGTTACCGCGCCGATGTGCTCATCGAGGAGTGGATCGCCAAGCAGGACGAGAAGATCGAGAAGGAGTGCACCAAGGCTGCTAAACGCTTTGGCGAGAGCTTCAACAAAGAGATGTTCGTGCAGACCAACGGTCGCGTGTTGGAGATTGCTGCCAAGAGGGACGAGGTAAATCGTCGTATGGCCGAGGCTTTGAATGCCAACGACCTGGTGGAGTTGCGTCAGATTATCCTCGACTGCGAGATCGTGTGCCCCATTTCGGGCTCGCGCAACTGGACCGAGGTGCGTCAGTTCAACCTTATGTTCTCTACCCAGATGGGCTCGGTAGCCGAGGGTGCCAACACCGTATACCTGCGTCCCGAGACCGCTCAGGGTATCTTCGTAAACTTCCTCAATGTGCAGAAAACCGGCCGTATGAAGATTCCTTTCGGTATCGCACAGATTGGTAAAGCCTTCCGTAACGAGATTGTGGCTCGTCAGTTCATCTTCCGTATGAGGGAGTTCGAGCAGATGGAGATGCAGTTCTTCGTTCGTCCCGGCGAGGAGATGGAGTGGTGGAAGAAGTGGAAAGAGACCCGTATGAGCTGGCACCGCGCTCTGGGCTTTGGCGACGACAAATACCGTTTCCACGACCACGAGAAGTTGGCCCACTACGCCAATGCCGCTACCGACGTGGAGTTCAACTTCCCCTTCGGCTTCAAGGAGGTGGAGGGTATCCACAGCCGTACCGACTTCGACCTGGGTCGCCACCAGCAGTTCTCGGGCAAGAAGATTCAGTATTTCGATCCCGAAACCGGCGAGAGCTACGTTCCCTACGTTGTTGAGACCTCGATTGGTGTAGACCGTATGGTGTTGCAGGTACTGTCGGCTGCCTACAAGGAGGAGCAGCTCGAGAGTGGCGAGAGCCGCGTAGTACTGTCGATTCCCGCACCTCTGGCACCCGTGAAAGTTGCGGTGTTGCCTCTGGTGAAGAAGGATGGCTTGCAGGAGATTGCTATGGACTTGGTACGCAAGCTCAAATTCGACCACAACGTTCAGTACGACGAGAAAGACTCGATTGGCAAACGCTACCGCCGTCAGGATGCCATTGGTACTCCCTTCTGCGTAACCGTAGACCACCAGACCAAAGAGGATGGCACCGTAACCATCCGCGAGAGGGATACTATGAAACAGTGGCGTGTGAGCATCGACGAGTTGGAGGCTATCGTGGCCGAGAAGGTTGGTATGCGCCAGCTGTTTGAGAAACTCGTATAGCGGTCGTACTTTGTGGGTGTTTTCGGCGTTATGCTTTTGATTTGACATCCTCATTTACGCCCTGTAAACTGCGGTGTCAAATTAAAACCAAGCCTTGAAACCCCCTCACAAACTACAACCGTCGAGGGTGTAATTTAATAAGTCGTTAGACGTTAGACGTTGGACAAAAAAAGAGTATGAAAACTGCATTTTTCCCTGGGTCGTTCGACCCATTCACCATTGGCCACGAGGCGTTGGTGGAGCAGGGATTGAAGATTTTCGACCGCATCATTATTGCCGTCGGCGAGAATAGCGAGAAGCGAGGTTTGCTCCCTATGGAGCAGCGCAAGAGGCTCATCGAGGACCTCTATCGCAACGAGCCCCGTGTGGAGGTGGTGAGCTACAAGGGCCTCACGGGCGACTACTGCCGTGAGCACCAACTCAACCTCCTACTCCGAGGTATGCGCAACACCGTAGACTTTGACTATGAGCGCAATATGATGCAGATTAACCAGAGGCTCTATCCCGAGATTACCACCGTGTTACTCTTCACTCCGCCCGAGTATGTGGCTGTGTCGAGCAGCGTTATTCGCGAGATTTTGGCCTTTGGTGGTAGCGTCGATCAGTTTATGCCCAAGGGCGTGGATATTAAGAACTACTTGAAATAGAGAGGATAAACAGTATGCAATTTAGTGCAGAGATGATTGCCGCCGGTTTGGGCGGTGATATTGTAGGCGATAGGAACGCACAGGTGAGCACCTTTGCGAAAATCGAGGAGGGTCATCCCGGAGCCATCTCCTTTATGGCCAACCCCAAGTATGAGCACTACGTCTATACTACCGAGTCTACCATTGTGATTGTAAACCGTTCGTGGGAGCCCAAAGAGGCCGTGAAAGCAACACTCATCAAGGTAGACGATGCCTACGGATGTTTTGCCAAGCTGTTGGAGCTTTATGCTGCCTACAAGCCCAAGAAACAGGGCGTTCACCCCACAGCCGTGGTGGCCGAGAGCGCCAAGGTGGGCGAGGGTTGCTACATCGGTGCCTATGCCGTAATCGACGAGGGAGTTAACATTGGCGATGGCGCAAGCATCTATCCCCACGTCTATGTGGGTGATGGCGCAAGTGTGGGCGCAGGCTCGACACTCTACTCGGGCGTGAAGGTCTACGAGGGCTGTAAGATTGGCCAGAGGTGTATTATCCACTCGGGCGCTGTGATTGGCTCCGACGGATTTGGTTTTGCACCCAATGCCAATGGC
Organism: Tidjanibacter sp.; assembly: GCA_045634145.1. Classification (GTDB taxonomy): domain Bacteria; phylum Bacteroidota; class Bacteroidia; order Bacteroidales; family Rikenellaceae; genus Tidjanibacter. Next base: position 36,437 of record JAZQZS010000026.1, read on the forward strand.
GGGTATGACAAGATTCCCCAGATTGGTATCGTTACTATCGAAGATGACGTGGAGATTGGTGCCAACACCACCATCGACCGCGCAACTATGGGCTCGACCGTTATCGCCAAGGGCGCAAAGCTCGACAACCTGGTACAGATTGGCCACAATGTTGTGGTGGGCGAGAGCACCGTTATGGCGGGTCAGTCGGCCGTGGCAGGCTCGGCCAAGGTGGGCAAACATTGTATGATTGGCGGTCAGGCCGGTGTGGTGGGCCACATCACCGTGGGCGACCGTTCGGTGGTGGCTTCGAGTTCGGGTGCTACCAACTCGCTGCCCGAGGGCTCGCAGGTGATGGGTACCTACGGTATCGACGTGCGACGTTTCCGCAGGGTTAATGCCGTGTATCGCAACCTGCCCGAGTTGCAGCAGACCGTAAATCAGCTCAAAAAAGAGGTCGAGGCTCTCAAAAAGTAGACACAAACACACCCTTTCCGCTTGCACTATGGCAACCCCCGAACAGCGTATCATTATGGGCATCGACCCGGGTACAAACCGTATGGGATACGGGGTGCTGGAAGTGTTGGGCAAAAACAAACTCCGTGCGGTGGTTATCGGCGACATCGAGATGACCAAGATGAAAGACCCCTACGAGAAGTTGCGCTACATATTCAACCGTGTGCTCTCGCTCGTGGATGAGTACAAGCCCGACGAGGTGGCTCTCGAATCGCCCTTCTTTGGCGAGAATGTGCAGAGTATGCTCAAACTCGGTCGTGCGCAGGGAGTGGCTATGGCTGCTGCGCTGTGTAGGGGACACAAGGTCTTTGAGTACGCCCCCAGGAGGGTTAAGCAGGCTATTACGGGCAATGGCGGTGCCGCCAAAGAGCAGGTGGCCGCAATGCTCAAAAGTATGCTCGGCGTGGAGTACAACCCCAAGCGCTTGGATGCAACCGACGGATTGGCCGTGGCGCTGTGTCACTACTTCGAGAGTTCAGCACCCATACCTCACCAGCCCGTAAGTCGCAGCCGTCGTAGCTCGACCAAGGCTTCGTGGGACTCCTTTGTGGCCTCTAATCCCGATAGGGTGGTGAGGACTGCCAAGAAAGTGAAATAAAACGTAACAAACACAAATAGAAAGCGTATGAACAAACTGTATGCAATACTCGCAGCCGCACTGATTATGGCGGGCTGTGCAAGTGCTCCCGGTACCTACACCGTGAAGGGTAATATCGAGGGCTACAATGGCGAGGTGGCCGTGGCAAACGAGGTTTCGGGCTACATCTACACCTCGACCAACACCACCGATGGTAAATTTGAGTTGGAGTTCACTTCCGAGACCCCGCTGTTTGCGGTGTTGGTGGTTGATGGTCAGAGCACTCTGCCCCTCTTCTTCGAGTCGGCCAAGCCCGTGAAGGTTAAGGGTAGTGCCGACCAACTGGGCTTTCTGACCGCTACGGGCAGCCCATCGAACAACGCCTTTGCGGAGTATATGAATGCCCACAACGCTCTGGTTTTGGAGTTGGATAAGGCTAAGTCGCAGCACGACTACTACGAGTTTCAAGAGAACGCCACCAAGCTGCTCGACGAGAGCTACGACGAGAACAAAACCAACCTCTGGGGTGCTTATCTGCTCACTATGAGCCGCTTCTCGATGATGAACAGCACCGAGATTATCGAGGCTATCGAGGCTTTCCCCGCAAAACTCCGCACCCTGCCCGAGCTTGTAGAGCTCTACGATATGGCGTTGGAGATGAAACGTACCGAGATTGGTCAGCCCTATACCGAGATTAATATGGTGGACTACAATGGTCGCGGCTTCAAACTGAGCGACGTAGTGGCCAAAAGCCGCTATGTGTTGCTGGACTTCTGGGCTTCGTGGTGCAACCCTTGCATGAAGGAGATTCCCTACTTGCAGGAGGCCTATAAGAAGTACCACGCCAAGGGCTTTGAGATCTATGCCGTAAACCTCGACGAGGGTCGCGAGCCTTGGGTTAAGGCCATTAGAGAAGCGGGTGGTATGCCTTGGGTACACGTTGGCACTCAGGGCGGCTGGGATAGCCACGCTACGCAGAACTACTCGGTGAAGGCCATCCCCACTAACTACCTTATCGACTGCAAGACCGGCCTGATTGTGGACCACAACCTTCGTGGTGAGGTAATTGAGGAGGTACTCTCGGAGCTCTTCAAGGAGGAGTAGGCGAGGGTGTGCCAGATAGAATTATGAGAGCCGTGGGATTTCTCCCGCGGCTCTTTTTTTATAAGGATTTAGAGTATATAACAAAAAAAGACGGAACGATAAAACATTCGGTCCTCTTCGATTTACTGAGCGTCAGCGAAAAGTCCCCCTTTCTCAAAGGGGGATTTAGGGGGAATGTAAATGCTTGATCACTGAAACGAAAAAAGGAGTCGATTTCTCGACTCCTCGTTTCGGTGATCCGCCTGGGGCTCGAGGGTGCATCAGCACCCTCGCGGGCTTTTTGTTTACAACCCCCTAACCCCCTTGAAAGGGGGCACTGCTGGGTTCGAGCCCAGAGGGACAGATAACAAAAAAAAGCGGAAGACTTATCGTCTTCCGCCCTGTTCGGTGATCCGCCTGGGGCTCGAACCCAGGACCCCAGCATTAAAAGTGCTGTGCTCTACCAGCTGAGCTAGCGAATCATCGCGCTTTCATTCCAAAAGCGGTGCAAAGATAAGGCAAAAATCTGTTTCTGCAAATTCTTTGACTATTTTTTTTGCTTTTGGCGCAATTTTATCGCCCAAAACGGGCAAAAGCACGCCTACATATCCCCAACCTCGCGAAACTCGACCTCCACGGCACCCTCCGAGATGGTTACAACACCAATGCCTGAGCCGCACTCGCCAAGGGGACGACCAGCCGCACTGACGGTCTGCAAACGTACTCCCTCATACTCGCCCGCAGCCGATCGGTGCAGGTGGCCCGAGAGTATCAACTCCACGTCGAACTCCGCAGCCAGATCGAGATACTTCTGTCGTACCGCCAAGGGGATGTTCTCGCCGCAGTCGGCCTCGTCGGTCGAGTGAACAAACAGAGGGTGGTGGGCCACCATAATGATGGGGTAGTTGCGCTCGGCAGCCTCGGCAAGCCTTGCTCGCAGCCACTCATACTCGCTCTGCTCGGCCTCGGTCTGGGCCTTTATAACGCACGAGTTGTAGCCTATGACGGTATAGCCCTCGCCCTCCCACACAAAGTGAGCGGCACCATAGCGCTCCTCGAAGCGGGCCACCTCGTCGGCCTCGGCACTATTGCCCACATCGTGGTTGCCGGGGACAAAGTAGAGGGGTATCTGCTGGTCAAAGAGTGAGGTTAGCTGCTTGAATGCGTCGAGGGCTGCTTGGTCGGTACGCCACTGCACCAGGTCGCCCGCAAAGACCACAAAGTCGGGACGCAGGCTGTTTACCTCCTCGGCAATGCGCTCCACCAGAGCCACCTCTGGCGAAAAGTCCTCCGACTCGTTGATAAAGCCCAGCTGGGGGTCGGAAATCTGAACAAAGAAGGGCTCACGGCTCTGGCGCTCTACGCAACCGGTTGCAACCAAGCCCATCAGCAGGGCTGCAATCCAAAGCAACTGTTTTCTCATAGGTTTTACTCGTTAATGTAGTTCAAAGGTAGTGAAAAAAATTTGATGACCTACTCTTTCTTCTTGGGCTTGGATATTCCGAAGACGGCCCAGCGCACAAAGGGAATCCTGCGCAAGGCCTCCCAGAGTATCACCGACCCTGCAAAGGTTGCCACCAAGGCCAAGGCGTAGATGCTCCACTCGGGCAGGGCGCAACCCTTCAACCCGAAGCAGGCCCACGAACATACGGCCATGTGGACCACATAGATGCCAAAGCTGCTCTTGGTCATATAGCCCGCAAGGGGAGAGGTGCGGTCGGCCCAACGCTTGAAGGCTCCCACCATTGCCAGCACCATTGCCCAGCAGTAGAGGTTGCACAAGGGGCTTTGGAGTGCTGCGGCCGAGGTGTAGTCGGCACCGTAGAACTTCCAGCAGAAGGCCACTGCCGACATCAGCGCCACACACATCAGTGTCACGGCACGCTCTGCGAGGAAGGTGTGTACCCTCTCCGACGAGAAGATGTAGTAGCCCACCACGAATCCCACAAGATAGAAGGCTGGGCGGTAGAGGTTAATGAGTCCTTGGGCAGCCGAGGGGTTGTCGATCTGGGTCTGCGACACCACCCACAGCAGGGGCAGCAGGGCGATGAGCACAAGAGCCAACCCCTTGTCGGAGAGTCGGCCAAGCCATCCGTCCACCCTCTCTACGTCTATCAACTTACGCAGGGCAAGCAGTAGTAGCGAGAATCCCAAGAGGTCTTGCAAAAACCACAGATGACCCGTGCCTGAGCCACACGCTATGAGGTATTTTACCCACAAGGGCATACCCTCGGGCATAAGCGCCCAACCGTCGCCTGACGAGATGTTTACAATGCCCAGCACCCAGCCAAAGACAAAGAGTCCTACGGTGGAAGGTACGAGCAACTTGCGCATACGCTCCTTGCGGAACTCGGTGGCGTTGCGACGTGTGAGTGCATACCTGCTCGACGCACCCGCAAGAACAAACATCAGAGTCATAAACCAAGGGTTGAGGGCGGTACAGACGATGTCTTGCCACTGGTTGGGACCAAAGTGGCCTGCACATACGGCTCCGAACACCCCAAGGGAGTTGAAGTTGTAGAAGACGTGGTAGATGAGCACCAGGGCCACGCACACCCACCTGAGGTTGTCGATGAAATAATAGCGGTTTTTCATAGCTGTAAGGGGTTGTGGCGTGGAACTAACGGAACACCTCGTCTACGGCTGCGTCGAAAATCTGGGTCCTCACGAGGGCCAGACCTTTGGTCTTGTCGCCAAGCACGAGCAGCGAGTCGCCGGGCTTGATGCCGAAGACCTCGCGTGCCTCTTTGGGGATTACGATTTGTCCTTTGTCGCCTACCTTAACTACTCCGAAGAGGAATTTGTCTTTTTCTACCTGCATGGTCTTACTTGTTATAAAAGTTGGAAAAGTTGGAATTTTCCCACAAAGATACAAAGTAAAACGAAAAGTGCAAATTTGTGCACTCCACCCCCCCCTGCCCACAAAAAATCCCAAAGAAAAACTTCCTTTGGGATTTTTTTATGTTTGGTCGATTTTTGCCGTTCTACTTCATTTCCACCCAATCGTAGTGGAGGGCGTCGGCCGATAGGCGAACGGTTAGGTACTCGGGGTTGTCGGCCTCGTCGCGGAGGGTGCCCACAATGGTGTAGCGCACACCTCGGAAGGTCAAATCGTCCCTATGGTGGTCGTGGCCCTGCAAGCAGAGCAGCACGTCGTGTTTGTCGAAGAGTTCGAGCAGCACCATAGTCTCGTCGAGGGGCAGGTTGCCCGAAGTCCTCTGCGAGTTGTCGTTGTAAAAGAGGTTGGAGTGGGTGATAACCACGCAGTGGCGGTAGTTTTTGCGGTTCTGGGCCAGAAACTCTTTCAGCCATTTTGTCTGCCTGATTCCGAGGGTGCCACTTGCCGTGTCGAGTGAGAGGAAGAGATCCTTACCCGCCCCGTGAGCCACCTCAAACCAATAGACCGACGGGCCCACCAACTCGCGGAACTTGTCCCACTGCGAGAAGTAGAGGTCGTGGTTGCCCAAGACCGAGAATATAGGGGTGGGGGTGGCCTGAGTGTCGGCCAGGTGATTGATAGCCTCCACATAGGTGGGCATACTGCCGAGTTGGTCGATGCAGTCGCCCAGCACGATGCCAAAGAGGGCCTTGGGGTCGTTTCTAAGGTCGGTTACAAAGCTGCGCAGGTTGTTGGTTGTGGTGCTGACGTGGGGGTCGGTGCAGACATAGAAGAGGTACTCCTCTTCGGCTTGGAGTGTTGCCACGGGGGCAGAGCCGTGGAGCGCAAGGCTCTGCTCAAATCTGCGGTTTACCACCTCGCCCGTGGGCATAATAAAGCCCGAAAGTTCTACTCGGTCGCACCCCACAAGCAGGAGTGCAAGGCTCAGGGTGCCTATTGCTCGTTTTACCATCTGTAACATACGCCAAGAGTTGTGTAGAGTCGATAGAAGTCGCTCGAAATGTGAAATACGCCCGTGGGAGTGTAGCAAACACCGAGGTTTACGCCCACCTTGTCGGACCTGTACCACCAACCATCAACCGCAAGTGAGGGGAGGTAGTGGCGGTCGAGGTCGAAGAGTCTGCCGTTGGTGAATTCGACCTCCAAGTCCCAATCTTCCACCTTGGGCAGACAGTTCACGCCAAACGAGTAGTAGACATTGAAGGGCTCGGCAAGTTTGTCGCTACCGCTCACCAGAGTGCGGTGGTAGTAGCCCGCCTTGATCCATAGGTTGCGCACGTCGATGCCCACACATCCGCCCAGAACGCAGTTGTTGATGTCGTTTTGGCCGGCATAGTGAAGCAATGCCTCAAAGTGAAGCGTGCCAAAATGTGTATCAAGCGAGTAGCTGGGGCGCACATCGGCTGCCACACGCTCGTAGGTGGTGCTCATAATTCCGCCCCTGACGGCGAACGAGTCGTTGAAGTTGTGGTCGGCCTCCAATGTCAGGGCTCCAAAGCTGCCAAAGGTTGCGATGTTGCCCACTCTCACACCCGCCCCAACGTGCCCCTCTTGGGCGCGGAGCAGGGGCACAGAGCCCACCAACACCAGCAGTAGAGTTATCAGTTTTTTATGTTTCATCTCTCTTTTTTTCGGGTTGATTGTTTGTGCGAAGGTATGAATAAAGCTCCAAGGTTGCAAGCGTGGCCCCAATTTTCGTCCGTGTGGTGTGAATTATCACACTCTTGCCGAGCTTTTGGGGTAAAACTTTGTTTTCTCAATTCTTATTTATATCTTTGTATGTTGCAAGTTTTGCAGATAGACAAAAACACAATATACTAAAACCCTCTAAACAGACAGAATTACTATGTGTAGAGTACTCATTATTGGTGCAGGCGGTGTGGGCACCGTTGTTGCACACAAAGTGGCGGCTAACCCCGTATTTACCGACATTATGCTGGCAAGTCGTACCAAAAGCAAATGCGACCAGATCGCTGCTGCTATCGGTGGCGACCGTATCAAAACCGAGCAGGTGGATGCCGACAATGTGGCCGACCTGTGCCGTGTGATGCGTGGCTTCAACCCCGATATCGTTATCAACGTAGCACTCCCTTATCAGGACCTGACCATCATGCACGCCTGCTTGGAGTGTGGCGTAAACTACCTTGATACCGCCAACTATGAGCCACTCGACGAGGCTCACTTCGAGTACTCGTGGCAGTGGGCCTACCGCGAGAGGTTTGAGAAGGCCGGCTTGACCGCCATTCTCGGTTGCGGTTTCGACCCCGGTGTGTCGGCAATCTTTACCGCCTATGCTGCTAAGCACCACTTCGACGAGATTCACTACCTCGACATCGTGGACTGCAACGCCGGCAACCACGGCAAAGCTTTTGCTACCAACTTCAACCCCGAGATCAACATCCGCGAGATTACCCAGAACGGCCGCTACTGGGAGAATGGCGAGTGGGTAACCACCGGCTCGCTCGAGATCCACAAGACTCTCAACTATCCCAATATCGGTCCTCGCGAGAGCTACCTCTTGTACCACGAGGAGTTGGAGAGCTTGGTAATTAACTATCCCACCATCAAGCGTGCTCGTTTCTGGATGACCTTCGGTCAGGAGTACCTCACCCACCTGCGCGTAATTCAGGACATCGGTATGGCTCGTATCGACCCCATTATGTATAATGGTCAGGAGATTGTGCCCATCCAGTTCCTCAAAGCTGTTCTGCCCGATCCCAAAACTCTGGGCGAGAACTACCACGGCGAGACCTCGATTGGTTGCCGCATCCGTGGTATCAAAGATGGCAAAGAGAAGACCTACTATATCTACAACAACTGTGACCACGCCGAGGCATACAAAGAGACCGGTACTCAGGCCGTAAGCTACACCACCGGTGTTCCTGCTGCTCTGGGTGCTGCAATGTTTGCCAAAGGTCTGTGGGTTATGCCCGGTGTGCACAACGTAGAGGAGTTTGATCCCGATCCATTCTTGGCCGAGCTCGGTCCTCAGGGTCTGCCTTGGGTCGAGCTACACGACGTAGACCTCGAACTCTAAACAAGTACATCTCGCACCGCATCTGCTGCGTTACGCTCGGGCTTGGAATGCTCGTTTACGCCGAGTAAACTCCGCTTCCTCGCCCTTTGCAAGCCTTGCATTTGCAGCACGATATGCACTTGTGCAAAGTTGATTATAATGGCAAATGCGGGTATCTTACTCGCATTTGCTGATTTTTAATTTTCAATTTTCCATTTTTCAATTTTGAATTATTACAACACCGTACCGTCGCCCTGCTATGTGTTGGAGGAGGCGGAGCTGCTGAAAAATATGGCGGTCATCGACCGTGTGCGCCGCGAGGCAGGCGTGGAGATTATTGTGGCACTCAAAGCCAACGCTATGTGGAGCATTTTCCCCATTCTCAGGGAACACTCCGACGGAGCTACGGCAAGCTCGCTCGCCGAGGCACGCCTGGTCTTTGAGGAGTATGGCGAGAAGGCACACACCTACGCCCCCGTCTATACCGAGGGCGAATTTGAGGAACTGATGCAGTATAGCGACTACATCACCTTCAACTCGTTGGGCCAGTGGGAGAGGTTTGCACCGAGGGCTATGGCCAAGGGCATTTCGTGCGGTCTGCGTATCAACCACGAGTTCTCGACCGTCGAGACCGACCTCTATAATCCCGCATCGCCCGCAAGTCGTTTGGGCGTTACGGCTGATAAGCTGACCTCGTTGCCCGAGGGCATCGAGGGTCTGCACTTCCACTCGCTGTGCGAGAGCAATTCGGAAGATTTGGCTGCCACCTTGGAGGTTGTTGAGGCTAAGTTTGGTCACCTGCTGGATGGACTCAAATGGTTCAATATGGGCGGAGGTCACCTGATGACTCGTAAGGGTTACAATGTGGAGCTGCTCATCTCGACCCTCAAAGCATTCAGGCAGCGTCACCCCAACCTGAGGGTGATTCTCGAACCGGGTAGTGCCTTCACTTGGCGCACAGGTACGCTCGTTTCGACCATCGAGGATATTGTTGAGGGCGGAGGCGAGAGGACTGCGGTGCTGAATGTGTCGTTTGCGTGCCATATGCCCGACTGCTTGGAGATGCCCTACAAGCCCGCAATTGTGGGTGCTCACGACCCCGAGGAGGGCGAGGAGAAGTGGCGTATGGGCGGCAATAGTTGCTTGGCGGGTGACTTTGTGGGCCATTGGGCTTTTGACAAGCGTCCCCAGGTGGGCGACCGCATCATCTTTGAGGATATGATTCACTACACTATGGTTAAGACCACGATGTTTAATGGCGTGAGTCACCCCTCGATTGCTATCTGCCACACCAACGGAAGGGTGGAGGTTGTCCGCACCTTTGGCTACGACGACTATAAGTACCGAATGGGGTAGAGCAAAGTAATGTAAGAGATATGAGCGTAGCGAGTATCTCAGAAAAGTTTTTTGCGTCGCTTTTTTACAAAAAAGCGACAAATAAAAAAGAGAAAAAGAAAATGAAGATTGCAGTGCCGACAAGGGATGGCAGGGTGGATGACCACTTTGGCCATTGTGACCACTATACCATTTTTACCATCGAGGAGGGGCAGGTTGTTGATACCGCGACGTTGCCTTCGCCTCAGGGTTGCGGATGTAAGAGCAATATCGCCTCGGTGTTGGCCGAGATGGGCGTGGAGGTGATGCTGGCGGGAAATATGGGCGAGGGTGCCAAGAATAAGCTTTCGGCGGCGGGTATCAGGGTTATTCGCGGCTGTCGTGGCGAGGTGGCGACGCTCATTAGGACCTACCTGCTGGGCTTTGTGTTCGACTCGGGAGTGGGCTGTGACCACCACGAGTGCGGAAACCACTAATGGGTGAACAAAAATGTTTGCAGCGCAACTGCCTGATACAGAGGGGTGGTTGTAAAAATGTGCAATTTTTTTTGTAAAAAGAGTTGCAGAGTGAGAAAATGTTTGTATATTTGCACTCGCAAAACGGTTCCGTAGCTTAATTGAATAGAGCATCTGACTACGGATCAGAAGGTTACAGGTTTGAGTCCTGTCGGAATCACTAAGAGGGGTACAGAAATGTGCCCCTTTTTTGTTTGTCTATGGCTCTGGTGGCGGTGGCTTATGGCCCCGCTCTTTTACTTTTGCCGCTACGTTTTTTTGGCGGCTCGGTTTGCAATCCTTATATATAATTGGTATATTTGTAAAGTCGGGGTGTTTTATGCTCGGATGTCGCAAAAGTATAACCATAAAATCTTGTTGTTATGAGCGATTTTCTTGATTGGATGATGTTTCGAAGTATCTTTGGCCACAACAGGCACAACGATTACAGCCGTCACGACTACGGTCACACCCACGACTTTGGCCACAATCCTTACAGCCACCACAGCCACCATCATCACGGTATGCACAGCCATCGCCACCACACGGGTCGCAATCTGGCCAACGATATGATGGACTACTGGATGTTTAAGAACCTCTTTGGCGACGACGATTAGACCACTCACATCTGCTCATTTGTAGCGTCCCCCCCCCAAAAAAAACTATGGAGAACAAGACCGACTATCGGGCCGACTTGGAGCGAGTGCGCCAGGTGCTTGCGGCCAACACAAACATTAGCGACGGTGCGCTTGTGGCGCTCTGCGAAGAGGGTATGTATGGCTGTGTGCTGGTGGCCGAGGAGAATAGCCAGCTGGGTGGCCGTATGTGGGAGAATAGTGCGCTGGCACGCGAGTGCAGCCACTACGCAAAGGTGCTGGCCGACCACAACCACGAGCTCGAAATGGTGCAGGTGGCCTTGGAGCGCATTCTTGCGGCCCTGGAACTACGCCCCCGACTTGGGCTCGAACTGCTCACTCAGAGGGCCGAGGTGTTGAAGTCGCTCGCCACTCACGTCGAGGAACTTGAAGAGGTGGAGGCAAAGATTGACCTCTTCCGTCGCAACATTGCCGCTGCCGACAAGGGCAGGCTGAAAGCTGTGGAGCAGACAGGATACCTCAAACGCGACCCCGTGGAGTGGACAGCCCGCTGGGAAGAGGTTATCGACCAGGCAGAGCAGATAGTGGCCGAAAGGTTGGCAGGAGAGCCTATGGTTATGGGCTACTGCTTTGGCTATTGGAGCACCAAGGCTGCGGTGTTGGCCGACAAGTTTGGCATCGAGTGGCGTTCGCCCGCAGCGATGAATCCCAGAGTGATGTTTGACTAATTTCACCCCGAAAAACACATAGCGAGTTATGAAACGAACTATTGCTACACTGATTATAATCCTCTCTGTCACGCTGTCGTTTGCACAGACCAATGGCAAGGCTAAACTCATATACCTCGACAGGGATGTGCCCGCAGTGGCATCGCACCGCAGTCTGTCGACGCTGAAAGACCGCACCGACATTATGCTGGGCGGAGTCTACTACGACAACGCCTTTGATGTGGACTACTACTCAACCCTCGTGTCGTATGAGTATGGCTACCGCGAGTTTGACCTCGGGGGTAAGTACCAAACACTCACCTTCATCTATGGTATCCCCCGTACCGAAGGAGCCAACCACAAGAGTATTATGGTCGTCGAGGCCGACGGACGAAGGATTGTAGACAAGATTATCTCCTCCAACGACGGAAACCAACGTATGAGTTTGGATGTTGAGGGCGTTCACAAACTGCGCTTTACGATGGCCGAGACGGGTGTGGGCTATGGCATTGCCGAGCCTATCTTGTGGCGCAAGGACCAAACTCCCTACGAAACCGACAGACTTGCACTCGTGGATGGCAGCAAGCCCATAAAGTTGTGCTACGACCTGATGCCTTGGCGTGCAAAACACACCATCTACACCTCCAACCCCAAGTTCTACAACAAAGTGGGGCTCGACTTTATTCAGGGCGAGAAGGGCGAGATTAGGCTCAGCGGCAATAGTTACGAGAATGGTATCTTGATGGGTGCGGGTATGGCCCTGATTGGCAACAACGAGCAGACCTCGCAATTTAACCTCGGAGGGCACTTCGACCAGATGAGCTTCATTGTGGGAGCCCTGGATACCGACGACGGTACGCTGAGCCGAGGCTGGCTCACCATCGAGGCCAACGGCAAAATCATCTACGAAAAGGAGATTAAAGAGGGCGAGTTGGCCCAGAGCGTTACGGTAAATCTGGGTGGTGCAACCTCGCTTACGCTGCGCTCCGAGCAGGCCGAAGGGTCGCTCGATATCGGTATGGTAGATGTGGTGCTCTACCCCAAGGGGTATCAGAGGGAGAACTCGGTGCCCCAAGAGGGCACAAGCAGCCTGCAAGCAAATGGCGTAGAGGTGGTCGAAACGGTGGCCGAGGCCCCCGCCTATCTGAAAGAGTTGCCCGACCAATGTAAGTTGGTGTCGAAGATTCCACCCTTTGCTGTGGGCGGTGGCGTGTCGCGAGAGAATGGCGTATTTACGGACATCTCGCAGTATGTTACCTTCTCGATGGGAGGTATCAAGTACAGCGAGGGTGTGGTGTTGCAATCCACCACCAACTTCTTCCACAACAATACCGGTGCACACGTTATGTTCAACCTCGGTGGAGAGTTCGACTATGTGAGCTTCACCACAGGCTGGGTGGGCAAGTGTGGTGTGCTGAAAAACGATTGGCTGAGGGTCTTTGCCGACGACGAGCTGGTCTTGCAGGTCGAGCTGATTGCCACCGACCCCAACAAGCAATATCTTGTGCCGCTGAACAAGTGCCGTGTGCTGAAATTCGAGAAGGTGGGTATGTCGTCTATGGAGCACCCCGCCTTCGGTCTGGCCGATATGGTGGTCTACCGAGGTGAGCCCAAGCTCGACCACGGATTGTTCTACCACCCCGTTCCGGAGTGTCCCGACGAGATTGACCTTATAGACCTCAATCCACCCTACATCCACTACGTCAGCAGCGTAGATGGGCAGTGCTGGATGGATGGCAGCAGCCGTCGCGACTACTTCTCGATGCCCGGTGGCGAGCGCATCTACAAGGGCTTTCTGCTCAAAACAAGCGTTCACTTCGATATCGAAATGGGCCCGACAAGCAGCCCTCAGGCGGGCATTATGGCCCCAATGTTTGGCTCGTCGATTATGATTGGCGCGGTGGGCAATGCCACCATAGCCGCCGTGTCGCCCTTTGGTGCTTTTTTGGCTCTGGCTGCGGGAGGTACGGCCCACGAGTCGTCGTGTGCGGCCTTCAACACCTGGGGCGAGTATGATATGCTCACCTTTACGGTGGCTTGCCGTATGCCCCACAACACTATCGACACCATAGACTTCAAGGAGAATGACCCGATGGAGACGCTCAAAATAGGTGCCGATGGCGAGGTGGTTGCCGAATTCAAGATTCACGACAAGATGCAACCCACCACCTACACCGTGCCCATAAACAAGTGCCACCAGCTGATGTTCTGGCTCGAATGTGGCGGCTGGAACTCGGGGCAGTTCATCTTCTACGACCTGAGGTTGAGCAAGGGTGGTGCCACCTACGCATCGATTCCCAATATCGACGACAGGGAAGTTAGGCCCGCAATTTTGGGCGACCCAAACCCCTACGACATTAGTGCCGCAAACGGAGCTCCTCACAAGTTGGAGTGGGACTATCCCACCTATGGCGGTTCGAGCGTTATCAACGACTACCGCGATTTGTATAAGGTGAGTATGCAGGAGTTCGACAAGCTCATCGACAACATTCTGACCGACGACTATGTGACCATTTGTCGCAGAGTGACCTCCGACGATGGCAAGGAGTGGCGTTCGTTCCGTGTGCAGTCGCCCAGAGGTGACAAATATAGCTATCTGCAAATTGTCGAGCGCAACAAACTGCTCATCTCGGCAATCAAGAATACCAAATTTACCTTTGCGGCGCTGAAAGTGTCGGGCACAGCTGCTCTGACGGGTCTGATTGACATCGATCCTCGCAAGATACGCGAAATGCGCATACTGCTCAAAAATATGAGCGCTTGGCTCAAAGAGTATGAGCGTATGTTCAACGAGTTTATGGAGGCCAAGGAGAAGGAGAATGCCACCATCGGTAAACTGATAGATGCGGCTTGTACGGTGGATGGAGTGGAGTCTACCGAGGTGGAAATCTTTGTTAAGTAACCGAAGTTATGGCAATAAAAATCACTACCACACCGACCACCGAGTCACTCGTGGGCCAGAGCCACTGGTGGGGCTTTGCCGACCTGCCCGACGGAGTTGAATTTCCCTGCCGCAAGGGTGGCGAGATGGATGAGGAGGGGACCGAAGAGACCCTCACGTTCATCTGTCAGATAAGGCTCGAAGATGTAGCACCGCTCGACACCGAGGGGGTGTTGCCACGAGAGGGTATGTTGTGGTTTTTTGCCGACCTGGACTACTTCTTGGGCGACCTCGATGCTCCCTGCGAGGGAATAGGGGAGTGGCCCGAAGATAGTTTTAGGGTTATCTATTCGCCCGACTGCTCGCAGTTGAATACCCACAAGGTCTTTTGGGCCGACGGCTCGGAGGCTTGTATGCCCGCCGAGAAGATGCACTTTTCGGCCACCGACACCTTCGACGCAGGCCACAAACTGCTTGGCCGACCACTGATGGACGAGTGGGGCGATACCGAGGACGGGTCGCTGAGGTTGCTGCTGCAAGTGGATGAGGAGGAGCGTTGGGGGCTCAGGTTTTTCGATATGGGCACCATCGGATTTCTGATTAAGGCCACCGACTTGGCTCAGAGGCGTTTCGAGCGAGCCTCGTTGGTCTTGTACAGCCATTAGAGGGGGCGCATAAGTAGAAAACAGAGTGTCATTTGACACGCGCAAGATAGATTTAGTTAGGTTTTTAAAAATTTTTAATAAGGTTAGAAAATGGCGGATAAGCGTAGCTCCTTTGGAAGCAGATTTGGTGCCGTGGCTGCTATGGCAGGCTCGGCGGTGGGACTTGGTAACATCTGGAAGTTCCCCTATATGGCCGGCGAAAATGGTGGCGCGGCCTTTATTCTTATCTACATCATTATCTCGTTTGTGATTGCAGTGCCCGTGCTTTTGGCCGAGTTGGCGCTGGGCCGACGTGGACAGAGCAATGTCTTCGGAGCCTTTCGCAACCTCGCACCCAAGCAAAAAGGGTGGCGTGCGGTGGGCCTGACGGGCGTCATTGCGGCCTTTATGATACTCTCGTTCTACTCCGTCATTGCGGGTTGGGGCTTGCAGCTGCTGACCGAATCGCTTACGGGAGCCTATATGGGTATGGACGCAGGCCAGATTGGAAGTCGTTTCGACGGCTTTGTGGCAGGTGGATGGGGACCCGCAGTGTGGTCGCAGGTATTTCTGATTGCCACGGGTGTGGTGCTCGTGTTGGGTGTCAATAAGGGTATCGAGCGTTACAGCAAGGTGATGATGCCGCTGTTGCTGCTGCTCTTGGCGGGTATTGCCATCAGCTCGGTATTTATGGAGGGATGGAGCGACAGTATGGCCTTTTTGTTGCACCCCGATTGGAGCAAAATTACCGGCGACACTATTCTCGCAGCCCTCGGACAATCGTTCTTCTCGCTCAGTCTGGGTATGGGCGCTATGGCCACCTACGGCTCCTATGTAGACCGCAAAGAGAATCTCTATCGTGTAGCCTCGTCGGTGGCAGTTGCCGATGTGGTGGTGGCTCTGTTGGCGGGTTTTGCCATCTTCCCAGCAGTATTTACCTACGGAATTAGCCCCACGGCAGGTCCCGATTTGGTATTTCTCACACTCCCTTCACTCTTTGCACAAATGCCTGCGGGTCAGTTTATTGCCGTGGCATTCTTCTTGCTGTTGCTGTTTGCAGCCCTCACCTCGGCCTTCTCGATGATGGAGGTGGTGGTGGCCTACCTGAGCGAAGAGTTCGGAATGGGGCGCACCAAAGCCATGCTCCTCTCGTTGGCGGGTATGAGCGTTCTGTCGCTCACCTGTGTGGTGTCGCAGATGCCCGACTCGGTTGTGAGGGTGGCGGGTACAGACCTGCTCAGCTTCCTGGATATGTTCACCTCGATCTATATGATGCCTCTGGGCGGTTTGGCTGTGGTGATATTTATGGCGTGGGTGTTGGGCCGCAAGGCGCTGGCCGACGAACTCACCACGGGTGGCCGCTACGGACGCAGAGTTGTGGGCCCCACGCTCTTTATGCTGCGCTATGTTGTCCCCATAGTGTTGGTGGTGCTGATGTTGAACCTGGTTGGCGTGGTCTAAAAAAATCATTAGGGCCTTCGAGGGCGTTGGTGGCTATTTCCAATTTCAATTTTCAACTTGGCGCTATTGTTGTGTAGAGAATTTTGTTGATTGGGAAAAAGTTTTTATATTTGCGTTTACATTAGCGCCAAAGTCGCCATCGTAGGGTGGGGCAAAGAGGGCGCTGGTGAGATGGAATGAGAAAGGTGTATATCATAGCAGGATGCAACGGTGCGGGCAAAACTACCGCATCGTACACCATTCTGCCCGAGATGCTGGACTGCCGCGAGTTTGTCAATGCCGACGAAATTGCCAAGGGTCTGTCGCCTTTCAACCCCGAGCGTATGGCTATCGATGCAGGCCGACTGATGTTGCAACGTATGGACGACCTGCTGTGTCAAGACGAAGATTTCGCCTTCGAGACCACCCTCGCCTCGCGCTCGTATACCAAATTTATTGAGCAAGCACACGCAAAAAAATACTTTGTTACTCTTCTTTATTTCTGGCTGCCCACCCCTGAACTTGCCATCGAACGTGTGGCCAAAAGGGTCCAGGAGGGCGGACACAACATCCCTGAGGATGTGATTCGCAGGCGCTACGACGCGGGTATCAACAACCTTAAAGCGCTCTATATGCCCGTGTGTGACCTCTGGACCATCTACGACAATAGTGGTACGGGCGAGGTGAAACGTGTGGCCTGGGGTGCCAAGGGCGAGATTAAGGAGATTAACGACCCCGAATCCTATAACACGATAATGAACTATGGGCGAGATTGAGATACAGCAGTTGCAAGAGAAAATTGACAATGGCGTAAGGCTGGCGCAGAAGCGCTTGGTCGAGAAGGCCATCAAAGAGGACGGCGACCTTGTGGTAGTACAGGATGGCGAGGTTGTTCACGTTAAGCCTGTGGATATGGAGGTTGCCAGTGAGATTATTGAGTGCCAAGCATCGGCCCTCTAAGAGCCCCCGTGTGTAGATAAAAGAGAGGACTCCGCTTTTCGGCGGAGTCCTCTCTTTTTTGTCGAACGTCTAACGTCTAAACGACCTATAAAAATAGTGTAGAGCAAAGGCCTTAAAAGATACGAACGCAGTGAGTATCTCAGAAAAGTTTTTGGTGCAGCTTTTTACAAAAAGGTGCAAAAACACACAAAGAAAAAAGTAATTGTCGGTTAGACAATTACTTTTTTCTTTGTGCCAAGAAGTCGCACATTAGATATAACGAGTGGCGATAAGGCGAGTCGGGATAGCTCGACAGAAGTCCTTTGGCCTCGGCCAAAAAGCCGTTCATAATCTCCTCGGCACGCTCCATACCGTTGTGGGCTGCCACAAAAGCCCTAATCTGGGCAATATCTTCGTCGTCGGCACGACGCACAAGCTCTTTGATGTGCTCTACCTCCTCGGCCGAGCAGTCGCTCAGGGCCTCCAACAGTGGGAGGGTGATTTTGTGTTCCCTGAGGTCGGCACAAGTGGGCTTGCCTGTCTGGTCGGCAGTGGCGTAGTCGAGAATGTCGTCTTTGATCTGGAATGCCATACCGATGGCTCGGCCTATGGTGTAGGCTTTGTCTACCTCGTCGGCCTTGGCCTTGACCGCAAGAGCACCCACACCACAGCTGATGGCAAGCAGCGAGGCTGTCTTTTTGTCGATGATGTCGTAGTAGCTCTGGTGAGTCATCGCGAGGGTTTTGGTCTGCTCGTCCTGAATCACTTCGCCTTCGCAGAGCCACTTGATCGAGTGTGAAACGTAGGTGAGGATGTCGAATTCGAGGCTCTCCATACCCAGCTCGAAGATGCGCGAGAGGATAAAGTCGCCCGTAAGGATGGCGTTGCGACCGCCCCATTTGGAGTTTACGCTGGCCTGTCCGTGACGCATCGAGGCCTTGTCGATGATGTCGTCGTGAACGAGCGAGGCTGTGTGGATGAGCTCGATGAGCGACGCAGCCAGGTGCACACGACTGCCGAAGGGTGCGCCACCATTGTAGAGCCCTGCGAAGAGCATCACGAGCGTGGGCCTTACTCCCTTGCCACGATTGTCGAAGATGTATTGGAGTATGTCGTTAAAGTAGGGGCTCTCGGAGTGGAGGGCCTGGTGCATAAACTCTTCGTATTTTTCGAGTTCGTGGGTCAGTGGTGCCTTGATTTCGGCAAGTGTTATGTGTGATTTTTGGGTCATTGCTTGTTTTGTGATGGCCTTTGTTTCTCAAATTCTCCACAAATGTAGCGATAAAATCTGAGATTTCGGCCCCCTTGGCCCACGTTTCTTTGGCCTGTGGGGGTGGAGTGTGGCAAATTTTTGTATCTTTGTGAGAGAAGCGACGGAAATATAAACCCCTAAATAAGTGATGTTATGAAAAAGTTTTTGATGATTATTGCAGCTTTGGCGGTTGCCACGGGTGCATTTGCTCAGCAACAGGAACAGGCGGGTGGCGAAGTGAAACAGACAAAAGAGGCAGGCGCGGGCCGAATGTGGCTTGGTAGTGCGGTGTCGTTCTCGGCCAGCGGTGCAGCGTCGATCAATATTACCCCCACGTTTGGCTACTTTGTGGCCGATAATATCTCGGTGGAGGGTACTTTGGGCCTCGGCTTTGGCTCCTACCACGGCCACTATGGCTTGGCAGCAACGGGTCGCTATTGGCTTCCCATCGAAGATACCCCGCTGGTTTATACTCCCGGCGTGCGACTCGGATTTGATATCGACCACTATTCCAACATCGATACGACCTATACCGACTTCTCGTTTGGGGTACAGCTGGGCTCGTTCCACTATATTATCAACCCCTCGTTGAGCGTTAGTGGCAACATTTGTGGTTTCTCGCTGTCGAATATCGGCAAGGCAAACTCGACAAGTTTCGACCTTACGACCACCACAACTCTTAGCCTGAACTACTTCTTCTAAGCCCACCCGATGGGAGAATAGAACTGCGCGAGCCGACCTCTATTGTGGGGCGGCTCGCTCTTTTTGGGCATACCTATATATTATATATAAGGGCAGCGGTTGTCAGGCTCCTTAGGACCCATAAAGTTCTTAAAGCGCTTAATGATCTCGGAGCTTATTTGCTCCCAATTTTGCCTCCGGAGCAGTAGGGGCGCAAAAAGATATGTTAAGCGAATGTTAAGAAATTTTGCACACAAAATGGCTAAATTGCTGATACTATGCAGGGTGCAAAAAATGGTGCAAAAAGTGCCCGAAAAATTTTTGGAAAAAGATTTGGAGGTTTGGAAAAAGTCACTACCTTTGCATCCGCAATCGAGAAAACAAGATTGCAACAAGTTCTGAAAGATTCTGGCGGTCGAAAAATTTTTCAAAATTTTTTGCGAAAAATTTGGAGATTAAAAAAAAAGTCCTTACCTTTGCAGTCCGTTTGAATATGAACGGCGCGACGATAAGGTCGCACAGAAGATATGTTCTTTGAAGTAATGAAGCAGCTAAATACGTTCAAAAATATTCAAGGTTTTTGAATTCAATGCCTTTGAGAAACAAGCCAAGATATTAAAAACTTTACTTTACAATGGAGAGTTTGATCCTGGCTCAGGATGAACG
>JAZQZS010000027.1:0-37790 GCA_045634145.1 Tidjanibacter sp.
GCTCTTTCTTGGAGATGCTCGACATTTTGAACAACCAGCTCATCCACGAGGATAAAGAGCCCCTGGCATTCGACCACGACTGCCGCGAGGGTATCTGCGGTGCTTGGTCGTTGCGTATCAACGGCCACGCACACGGCCCCGAGAGCGAGGTAACCACCTGCCAGCTGCACATGCGTAACTTCAAGGATGGCGACGTTATCGTTGTTGAGCCTTGGAGGAGCCGCGCATTGCCCGTAATCAAAGACCTCGTTGTAGACCGCACCGCTTACGAGAGCATTCTCCAGGCCGGTGGTTTCATCTCGGTTGGTACCGGTGGCGTGCCCGACGGTAACGCTATTCCAATCGCTAAGGATGACGCAGAGGAGAGCATGGATGCTGCTGCTTGTATCGGTTGCGGTGCTTGCGCTGCTACTTGCAAGAACGGCTCGGCTATGTTGTTCGTTGCTGCAAGGGTTTCGAGCTTGGCTAAACTGCCCCAGGGTCAGGTTGAGGCTGCTCGCAGGGCTAAGGCTATGGTTGCTAAGATGGACGAGCTCGGCTTCGGTAACTGTACCAACACCGGTGCTTGCCAGGCAGAGTGCCCCAAAGGCATTACCATCAACCACATCGCTCGCCTTAACCGCGAGTATCTGAAAGCTAAATTCCGCAGCTAATCAGAGTAAATGATGACTCCACACCAGAGGAGGGTGAGCAATCGCCCTCCTTTTGTGGGAAATAATACAACAACACAGTTAGGTTTAATAACACAATTAACAACTAAATCACTTAAAAGACTATGTCAGAGATTTTAGGCGTACACGCAAGAGAGATTCTTGATTCGCGTGGTAACCCCACCATCGAGGTAGAGGTAACCACCATTAACGGTATTACAGGTCGTGCTGCTGTTCCCAGCGGTGCTTCGACCGGTGAGAACGAGGCTTTGGAGCTTCGTGACGGCGACAAAGGTCGCTACCTCGGCAAAGGCGTACTCAAAGCCGTTGCTAACGTAAACGAGAAAATTGCCCCCGCTATCATTGGTATGAGCATCTTCGACCAGGTGGGTGTAGATAAAGCTATGATCGAGTTGGACGGCACCGCTACCAAGAGCAACTTGGGCGCAAACGCTATCCTCGGTGTATCGTTGGCAACCGCTCACGCAGCTGCTGCCGAGCTCGGTATGCCCCTCTATCGCTACATCGGCGGTACCAACGCTAAGAGCCTCCCCGTTCCTATGATGAACATCATCAACGGTGGTTCGCACTCGGATGCTCCTATCGCATTCCAGGAGTTCATGATTCGCCCCGTAGGCGCCCCCACCTTCCGTGAGGCTTTGCGTATGGGTGCTGAGGTATTCCACAGCCTCAAAAAAGTTCTCCACGCTCGCGGCCTGAGCACCGCAGTAGGTGATGAGGGTGGTTTCGCTCCCGCTTTGGAGGGTACCGAGGACGCTATCGAGAGCATCTTGAAAGCTATCGAGGCTGCTGGTTACGTTCCCGGCAAAGATGTTATGATCGGTATGGACTGCGCTTCGAGCGAGTTCTACAAAGATGGCATCTACGACTACACCAAATTTGAGGGTGAGAAGGGTGCAAAACGTACCTCGGCTGAGCAGGTAGAGTACCTGAAAGGTCTGGTTGAGAAATACCCCATCGACTCGATCGAGGATGGTATGGCAGAGAACGACTGGGACGGTTGGAAAGCTCTTACCGACGCTATCGGTCACAAATGCCAGCTCGTTGGTGATGACTTGTTCGTAACCAACGTAGAGTTCTTGAAGAAGGGTATCGAGATGGGTTGCGGTAACTCGATTCTGATCAAAGTAAACCAGATCGGTTCGCTCACCGAGACTCTCGACGCTATCGAGATGGCTCACCGTGCAGGCTACACTTCGGTTACTTCGCACCGTTCGGGCGAGACCGAGGACAGCACCATCGCAGACATCGCTGTTGCTACCAACTCGGGTCAGATCAAGACCGGTTCGATGAGCCGTAGCGACCGTATGGCTAAATACAACCAGTTGCTCCGCATCGAGGAGCAGCTCGGCGACGAGGCTGTTTACGGCTACAAGAAAATCTACCGCAAATAATTTTGTAGGATAGGTTTTTATACAGGAAAGGGCGGAATCACTTCCGCCCTTTTTCTTTTTTCCTTTTGCACCTTTTTGTAAAAAGGTGGCGTAACGCCACTTTTGTCATTTGGTCGTGACCTTTCCCAATCTGGTCAGCAAAAACTTTTCTGAGATACTCGCTGCGCTCATATCTCTATACTGAGGCTGCTCAGCCATTCTTAGCACCCCGACCAAATACACTCGGAGTGCCCGACGGCACTATTTGAGCCATTTCTCGATGTTGGTACGAACGAGGAAGTAGTAGAGTGCCAAACCCAACCAGCTGGTACCAAGTACCACTACCGATACGATAAGTTTCCAGGGAAGGTCGATGTTCTTCTTGAATACGTCGAGCACGCACCAGATGGCGCACACAAGACCAACGATGTAAAGAATCATAGTGTTTGTGTTGTTTAAGTTTGAATTATAGCGTGTTGTTTGTCTGTGTTGTTTCTCCTTGCTTGCAGCGAGCTTTCCTTACTCCTTACGGATAATTTTGGCTCCCAAAGCGTTCAGGCGGCCCTCGATGTTCTGGTAGCCGCGGTCGATCTGCTCAACATTCTGAATAATGCTCTTGCCGTCGGCATTGAGGGCTGCGATAAGCAGAGCCACACCCGCACGGATGTCGGGCGAGGTCATCTTCGTAGGCCTCAGGCGACGCGAGTGGTCGTGACCAATGACGGTAGCACGATGTGGATCGCAGAGGATAATCTGTGCGCCCATATCGATCAGCTTGTCTACAAAGAACAAGCGGCTCTCGAACATCTTTTGGTGGATGAGCACCGAACCTTTGGCCTGGGTGGCAACTACCAAGAATACGCTCAACAGGTCGGGCGTAAGTCCGGGCCAGGGAGCGTCGGCAATGTTCATAATCGAGCCATCCATAAAGCTCTCAATCTCGTAGTGCTCCTGACGGGGGATGTAGATATCGTCGCCCCTCTGCTCAAATTTGATACCCATACGGGCAAACTGAGCGGGAATGATGCCAAGGTTCTCGTAGGACACGTTTTTGATGGTGAGCTCGCTCTGGGTCATTGCGGCCATACCGATAAAACTGCCCACCTCGATCATATCGGGCAACATTGTGTGCTCGGTGGCGTGCAACTCCTCCACACCCTCGATGCGGAGCAGGTTGGAGGCGATACCGTCGATCTTGGCACCCATACGGCAGAGCATCTTACAGAGCTGCTGGATATAGGGCTCGCAGGCAGCATTGTAGATGGTGGTAGTGCCCTTGGCCATCACGGCGGCCATAATGATATTGGCAGTACCGGTCACCGAGGCCTCGTCGAGCAGGATGTAGGTACCCTGCAAGTTGGGGGCGGCAATCTCGAAGAAGTCGCCCGCGAGGTCGAAGTTCACCTCGGCACCGAGTTTTTTAAGACCTATGAAGTGGGTGTCGAGCCTGCGACGACCAATCTTGTCGCCACCGGGCTTGGGCATATAGGCCACACCAAAGCGGGCCAGCAGTGGACCAACGACCATCACCGAGCCACGCAACTTCGAGCCACGCAGCTTGTAGTCCTCGGTACGCAGATAGCCCAAATCGACATTACGAGCACAGAGGGCATACTCGCCCAGACCGAGTCGCTCAACCTCAACGCCGAGGTTGCGCATAAGGTCGATAAGTCCCAACACATCGACAATCTCGGGGACATTGTGCAGTACCACACGTTCTTTGGTCAGCAATGTTGCGCATATTATCTGCAACGCCTCATTTTTGGCGCCCTGGGGTGTAATCTCACCGCTCAGCTGACGGCCGCCATAGACTTCAAAATATGCCATAGTCTTTCTATTTGGTATTAGATAGTTATTCTTATTTCTCCTCGCCGAAGAGTCGCACACGAGCCAGCAGTCGGTTTTTGCGTTGGAGCAGGAAGAACTCCAATACCAACAACACCAGCGCCACAATTACGGGTACCGCGTACTGCTCGTTGTACTCCTCAAAGACCTCGCTCTCGAACTTGGCCTTCTCGGTTTGGTTTATGAGTTTAATAATCTCTTCGAGTCCCACGCTCTGGGCCGAGGCTCTGACGTAGGCTCCGCCCGTGGTCAGGGCAATCTTCTGCAAACCCTCCTCGTCGAGTTTGCTCACCACAATCTCGCCCTCGCTGTCGCGGATAAAGTCGTCGCCAATGCGGATTGGAGCGCCCTCAGGAGTACCGATACCGATGGTATAGATGGTTATGCCCTGCTGGGCAGCGCGCTCGGCTGCCACAAGAGCGTCGTCCTCGTGGTTTTCGCCATCGGTGACAAGCACCAACACACGGCTACTCCCGCTCTGCGACGAGAAGCTACCCGCAGCCATATCTATTGCGGCACCAATGGCCGTACCCTGCTTAGTAACCTGCGAGGGTGAAATCTGCTGAACAAAGTTCTTGGCCGTAAGATAGTCGGCCGTGATGGGCAGCTGCACATAGGCGTCGCCCGCAAAGACAATAACTCCGATTTTGTCCTCGCTCAGCCCCTCAATCACACGCCCCACGGCATACTTGGTACGCTCCAAACGGCTGGGCTCGAAGTCGTCGGCCAACATCGAGTTCGACACGTCGATAGCCACCATAATCTCCACGCCCTCGCGCTCCACCTCTTTGAGTTTTGCGCCGGCCTGGGGACGAGCAAGCGCCACCACAATGGCCACAATGGCCAACACCAAGAGCCAAAACTTCCACCTCAGCCTGCTCACCGAAGCCTCGGGTGCAAGCCTTGCAATGGCCGCAGGGGTTCCCACACGAGCCAAGCGACGCTTGCGCTGCGAAAGGCACCACTCGAAGAGTACCACCATCAGCGGTACCAACAACAGCAGGTAGAAGTATTCGGTATGTGCAAATCGGAACATATCTCTTTCTCTTCGTTACGGAATGGTATTGAGCCACAGACGGCGTACCACGAACTCGGCCACCAACAGCACCAAAGCCCACAGCAACCACCCTCCATAGAGCTCGTTATATTTCACAAAGTCGTCGGTCTCGATACGGCTCTTCTCCAACTCGTTGATGCGGTTGTAGACCTCGCGGAGCGAATTTTTATCCGTAGCACGGAAGTACTCGCCACCCGTCTTGGCCGCAATGTCGGTCAGGGTCTGCTCATCAATCTCCACCTTGGCCTGCTGGTAACGCACATTGCCCCAAGCATCGTAATAGGGATAGGGAGCATAGCCCTGCTTACCCACACCAATGGTGTAGACCCTGATGCCATACTCGGCAGCAATCTCGGCCGCCGACATAGGGGCAATCTGTCCGGCGTTGTTCACACCGTCGGTGAGCAGAATCACCACCTTACTCTTGGCATCCGAATCCCTCAGTCGGTTTACGGCCGTTGCAAGGCCCATACCGATAGCCGTACCATCCTCTATCACACCAAACTCCACCTTGGCCAACAAAGTCTGCAACGAGGCTTTGTCGGTCGTCAGCGGGCTCTGCGTATAGCTCTCGCCCGCAAACACCACCAGACCTATACGGTCGTTAGCGCGGTCAGCAATAAACTTGGCGGCCACATCCTTTGCAGCCGTGAGCCTGTCGGGCTGGAAGTCTGCCGCCAACATCGTACCCGATACGTCGAGCGACAACACAATGTCGATACCCTCAACCGTGGTGGTACTGCCCTGCTCGCTACTCTGGGGACGTGCCAAGGCCACCGCCAACAGCACAATCACCACCGAGCGCAACACCACAGGCAGGTGGCGAAGGTAGTAGCGAGCCGTGTGTGGAGCCCTACGCACCCCCTCGACCGACGAGAGAGTTATGGTCGCCCCACCCTGACGGTCACGCCAGATATAGTAGGCCACCATAGGCACCACCAGCGCCACCAGCCACAACATATATGGATTCGCAAACTTCATTTTTTTCTTTTTCCTTTTTTCCTTGCGACTTTTTGTAAAAAGTCGCCCAAAAACTTTTCTGAGATACTCACTACGTTCGTATCTCTTACACTCCGAAAGTCATCACTTTTAGCATTGCTGAATTTCGGCAAATGTTGAAAATCAAAAACTCTGTGCCAACGGCGCACCTTAATTTTCCATTTTCAATTTTCCATTTTCAATTCGTCAGCAGTCGGTCGACGGTTGACGGTCGACGGTCGACGGTAGGCACCTACCAATTTTTGCCCGAACGGCCAACCACCACACCCTTCTGCTGTTCGTCTACCTTCTCGCGAGTGCGATTCTCGGCCTGCTGCACAGCATTAAGCATCTGCTCACTCTCCTTACGAGGACCCTGCTGAGGTTGCTGCTCCGGCTGCTGGCCCTGCTCACTCGGCTTGGGCTTGTCGCCCTGGGGCTGCTCGGGTTGCTCACCCTGCTGCTGGTCGGGATTCTGCTGCTGATTTCCCTCATTGGGGTTCTGCTGCTGATCCTGATTTTGGTTGTTATTCTGGTTGTTCTGGTTATTTTGGTTTTGGTTATTATCCTGATTTTGCTGATTTTGGTCCTGATTGTTCTGGTTCTGATCTTGGTTTTGATTCTGGTCCAAGAGAGCCTTGGTGTAGGCGTAGTTGAACTTGGCCTCCAAGTCGCTCGGATTGAGTTTCAACGACTCCTTGTAGGAATCCAGCGCCTCCTGCAACTTCTGCTGCTGAAATTGGCTGTTACCAAGGTTGAAGTAGGCGGCCGCCCTCTGCTGGTCGGTCACACCACTCGCGCGCTCGGCCACACCCTTGAAGCTACTCTCGGCAGCCTCAAAAGCACCGCTCGCAAACTGAGCATCGCCCAAGTTGAAGAGTCCCTCGACCGACATCGAGTCGAGTTGCAGAGCACTACGGTACTCCTTCTCGGCCTCGGCCATACGCTGCTGCTCGTAGAGTTTGTTGCCACGCCTTATGTGTTTGCGCTCGGGGAACTGCTGTCCCGACGCCACACCACACGACAAAGCCGTCATAACGGCCACAAAGAGCACTCTCAGAAGGTTACTTTTCATCGCTCTGCCCCTCCTCGCGGCCCTCTACTTTCAGTTCAACAACATCGCTATTGGCCACCTCGGCCTTGGTCTGCTCGGCCACCTCTTTGGTCTCCTCCACAAAGTAGTAGACCGTATAGTATGCCGCCTCGTTGCTCTCGGCATCGGGCGTGTGTTTTGCAAATTTCACCAAGTCGGCCTCTTTGAGCAGTTCGCCCAGAGTGGCAACCTGTTTTTTGGTTATCTCCAACCCCTTGATGGCGGCGATAATCTCGTCGGAGGTCATCTCCATAGCACCCACTCCGTAGCGGCCATCGAGATAGTCGCGCAAGATGTCGGTCAGGCGGGTATAGTAGCTCTTGTACTGACCATTCTGCCACAGCTTCTGTGTGCTGAGCACTTCGAGCCTGCGGATAGCCACAATGTGGGGAGCCTCTTTGGGGCGGCTCTCCTCCACCTCCTCGGCCTTAGCCTTGCGGGTGCGATTGACAATCAGATAGATGGCCGACACCAGAGCCAACAGCGCCACAACGCCCCAAACCACATAGCCACCAAACTCCTCAACCACCAGCGGGGTTTTCATAGGCTGCTTGATGTCATAGATGGTCTTCTGGGCCGTATCCACGGGCATAATATCGACCTTCACCCTCAGGGGCGAGCCGATAAATACCGTGTCGAGATCCACACCGTCGTACCACAACACACCGAGCGAGTCGATGCTGTACTCGGCGGGCTCGAACGAGGTGAGCCTATAACGCTTGCGCAGTTGGTAGACACCCTCCTTGTGGCCGACAGTATCGGTGGGCCTCTCTTCGAGCAGCTCTATGCGTCCCTCGGTAAACTCTGGCGTGATGGTGGGGAAGGCCACCTCAACAGCCTCGCCATCCCTCGCTTCATCGACCTCGACATCGATTTCGAGCCAGAAGTGGTCGCCAATAAGCACCTCCTGGGGTGTGAACTCTGCACCCTTGATACGCAGATAGCCAAGGTCGGACTGAGCCACAGCCCCCTCGGCACAAAGCACCATCAGTGCACACAATATCCAACTCACAACTCTCTTCATCGACGGCCGAAAAGTTTAATCAACTCCTTAACATAATCTTGGTCGGCGGCCACATCGGCGTGGTCCACCCTTGCTCGGTCGAGTATTCGGTTTATCACCTCGTGCTCCTTGTGCCAAGCGGCTGCGTAGTACTCCCTTGTGGCCCTCGACGAGGTATCAACCCACGCCCTACGACCGCTCTCGGAGTCTACCACCTCCATAAGTCCCACATCGGGCAACTCGGCATCGCGCCTATCGTAGACCCTAATGCCCACGATATCGTGCTTGCCGGAGGCTATTTTGAGTGTTTTTTCGAGCTCCTCGTACTTTGCCGCATCATCATCGCCACAGCCCAAGCAGAAGTCGCTAATCACAAAGGTCGTACACCTCTTTTTGAGCGCATTGGTCAGATATTTCACAGGCTCGGCGAGCGAAGTAGCCTTGCCCTGTGGCTCGTAGTCGAGCAGTGTGCGAATGATGTGCAAAATGTGCGAACGCCCCTTCTTGGGAGGGATAAACTTCTCCACACCCTCCGAGAAGAGCAGGCAGCCCACCTTGTCGTTGTTCGACGCCGCCGAGAAGGCCAACACGGCCGCAATCTCGGTCATAACATCGCGCTTGGTCTTGTCACCCGAGCCGAAGAGTCCCGAGCCGCTCACGTCGATGACCAACATCATCGTCAGCTCCCTCTCCTCCTCGTAGACCTTGGTGTGGGGCTTGCGAGTGCGGGCCGTCACGTTCCAATCGATGTCCCTCACGTCGTCGCCCAAGGCGTACTCTCTCACCTCGCTAAACGCCATACCGCGACCACGGAACGCACTATGATAGTGTCCCGCAAAGATGTCGTTCGAGAGCCCTCGGGTCTTAATCTCGATCTTACGAACCTGTTTTAGTATCTCGGCTGTCTCTCGCATTTTTTCTTTTTCTTTTGCACCTTTTTGTAAAAAGCTGCACCAAAAACTTTTCTGAGATACTCGCCTACGGCTCATATCTCTTACACTCCATAAGCTTTGCCTCTATGTAGTGCTGAATTTCGGTGATTATTAAAAACTCGTGCCGAAGGCACACCAAAATTCTCAATTCTTAGGGCACCTCTACGGCATTCAGGATGTCGGTAATGATATCCTCGGCAGTAACGTTCTCGGCCTCAGCCTCGTAAGAGAGTCCGATGCGGTGACGCAATACGTCGTGACACATAGCCCTCACGTCCTCGGGAATAACATAGCCCCTGTGTTTGATAAAAGCGTAGGCCTTCGACGCCTTGGCCAGCGCAATACTTGCACGAGGCGACGCTCCGTAGGAGATCATAGGCGCAATCTTCGAGAGGCCATACTCCGAAGGCTCACGGGTTGCGAAGATGATATCGACAATGTATTTCTCAATCTTCTCGTCCATATAGACGTCGCTCACCACCTTGCGTGCCCTGACGATATCCTCGGGGGTGACAACTTTGTGGGGCTCGGGCATACCCTCGCCTGCAAGGTTCATACGCACGATGTCGCGCTCCTCCTGCTTCTTGGGGTATGAGATTTTGGCTTTGAGCATAAACCTATCGACCTGAGCCTCGGGCAGAGGATAGGTACCCTCCTGCTCGATGGGGTTCTGGGTAGCCATAACCAAGAAGGGCTGAGGCAGCGCAAAGGTCTCCTCGCCGATGGTCACCTGACGCTCCTGCATAGCCTCCAACAGAGCGCTCTGCACCTTTGCGGGCGAACGGTTAATCTCGTCTGCCAGCACAAAGTTGGCAAAGATGGGGCCTTTCTTCACGGTGAACTCCTCATTCTTCTGCGAGTAGACCATAGTACCCACCAAGTCGGCAGGCAGCAGGTCGGGGGTGAACTGCACACGGGCAAACTTGGCGTCAATGGCCTTCGAAAGTGTGGTGATGGCCAAGGTTTTTGCCAAGCCGGGGACACCCTCCAAGAGGATGTGTCCGCCTGTGAGCAGACCGATGAGCAGCGTATCGACCAGGTGACGCTGGCCCACAATCACTTTGCCCATCTCCATATTCAGCGAATCTACAAACACGCTCTCGCGCTCAATTCGCTCGTTAAGTTCCTTGATATTAACAACTTCGCTCATAGTATATATATCGTTTTACGCTATTTTCACTTTTTTAGACACAGGTCCCTGCGACCTCTGCCACTACTAAACGTACTCTATTACAAAGTTAATACATTTTTCGACTCTTTTTGCACCATTTTTCGCCCATCGGCCTAAAAAGTAGCCACAGCACGGACATAACCGTACTCATTGTCCTTATAGGTACAAGAGGCCTTACTATCGTGCATAGCAACATCCCATGCCGTATTTCTGTTGCCATTTTCTTCATTCGACGACCAATACCACTTATACTCATCACCCTTGTTGTATAGTTTTGTTCCACCTTTTTGGGCGAGAGTTTTATTTACGGCATCGTGAACAGGGTTGTATAGCAGTAATAGATCCAATTCTTGTATGGCTGGCAAATACCATCCTTCGCCCTTGGCACAACACCAAGCAAAAGCAGGATACTTCTCTCTCCAATTGTCAATTTGCTGAATCTTACGGGTATTGACCATTCCATTCCACCTATCGTCACATCCCACCCTCGTTTTGCTTGGGTTGTTTGGCTGGAACAGCGTACCAAAGTTTTTATCAATAGACCACCGCACCCCTGCAATGTGGTCTAGGCTCACAATCTTGCCGTGAAGGCCATCGGCCGTAACCTCAAAAACCACTCCCCTCTTACCATTCTTGTCGTAGTAGTCGCCCACCTTGTAGGTCTTGGCAGCAGGCTTGGGAGCAACAGGTTGAGCCGCAGGTTTGGGGGTAGGCGTTGCCGCAGGTTTAGGAGTTGCGGGTTGTGGAGCAGGCGTCTGCACGGGTTTGGGAGTAATCCTAGGGACCGAAGGAGATTGAATCTCGGCCTTGGCGCCAATATCGTCCAACTCAGCCACTGCCCTTTGGGCCTCCGTCATCGACACGCCCCTCAGCACAACGCTTGGAACTTCATCGACCAACCTCTTGGCGTCTGGCAAGCTATAGCCGCCCAACTCTTTAACACACTTAACGCATCCCAACTTGGCCAGACCCGCATCGATCAACACCACGTCGTAAGTACCGTCGGCACTCTGTGGGGGCACATTTGCGGTGGCGGGTGTTGCAGCGGTGGGTGCACCAGCCACTGCCTGCATTTCGGCCGTAGCGCCTATGTGATTAAGCTCTGCCACAACGTGCTGGGCGGTATCTTTCACCACACCCTTCATCACCACCGAGGGGGCATTGTCGCACAGATTCTTGGACTCAGCCAAACCAAATCCGCACATATCCCTGAGGCACATAACGCACGCCAACTTGGCCGCTCCGGGACTAAGCAACACTACGTCGTAGGTGGCTCCGGCATTGTTGGCCACGGGAGCTTGCGTCACCTCTACCTTTGGAGCAGGGGGTGGCGTATGGATTGGAGCTGCGGTCGACACCTTTGCGGGTGCGGGCTGTGCAGGTGCGGACGTTGCTTCCTCCGCCTTTAACATAGCCAACAGACCCAAGATGTCGTTGACCAACACGGGCTCGATGGGATGATCGGCAATGTTGCGCCAATTGATACCTGCAAAGGTGAACTCAAGTTCGAGGGGTAACGACGATCCATCGATAATATAGGGCAAAATCGACTGCTTCGACTTCTTGTTAAAGGCAAAGATTATCTCGCTTGTGGTAAATTTTGATGCGTAGGCATTTTCGCTTGCCAGCAACAGAAAGAGCCGAGAGCCAATGATATTTTCGGCCAACACGCGTGGAAACTCAAACCCTCCGCCTATGCCTTGTCGGTCGATAAAGTAGCGTATACCAGCCCTATCAAAGGCCGCACACACCTTGTCGGCGATAGCGGTATCCTTGCGCGAGTAGCTTATAAAGACGTCGTAATTCATCATGAATGAGTGTTGTTAGTAGATAACAAAGATACGTTTTTTCTGCCACAAAAACACTCTGTTGAGAGTTGAAAATTGAAAATTGAGAGTTGAAAATTGTATTTTTTCACTGCTCCCCAAAACTCTCAATCCTCCCAACACTCCCATATAAACACCGAAGCCCCCACACCTCGCGGGTATCTTTTTTAATACCCGCGAGGTGTGGGGGCGGTTTTCCCTAAGAGCAAACACTACTCCAAGGGTTGGTAATTGTAGCCGCCTTGTGCGTAGTCGATAACAATACGCCACGAAGTGGCTTTGCCATTTGCAAGCGTGGCCGAAAGTATGCCGTTGGAAAAGTATGGCATGCTACCAAAAACGGGAATACCATTGATATACTCCTTAGTGTTGTGTCCCGCCACACCACTCAACGAAATTACAGCATCGGGGCGTTGCAGTCTATCAGCATCCTCTCTGCCCGCAGCAACCGCCATAAGGTCACCCTCGAAGCGGTAGCGCAAGGTCTGCTTAATCTCCTGTACATTGTTGTCAAAATCGGTGGTAATCAGCACCTCGGCAATAGAGGTTGTAAAGCTAAGATCGAGGAAGTTACTCATCGTAAAGAACTCGTTGAATAAGCCATTGTGAATCATTCCTCCCGAGAGGGTATAGACACCATTCTCGCGACTCACCGTCCATTGGCAGTACTCTTCGGCAGGTTGTTCGTATGCATCCCATCCACGCGCCATCTTGCCAAACGCAGTCCACACCGAGCCATCCTCCTCGAGCGAGATGCCATTGTGGGTAATGAAGTGTTCGGCCGTGGCCTCAAACCAACAAATCTCACCCGCCTCGTTAACGCGCGGAGGTTTCAAGTGGGGATTGGAGAATTGTCGCTTGACTACCGCCTCGGTGTTGCCACCACAAAGGAGCGAGTCACGATAGGCAGATGCTTGAAAAAGGAAGTCGAGATTGTCGACCATCTGACGACAAACAACATTGTCCATCCAGGTTACATATTCGTGGATACGGGACTCTTCCGCCCAAGCATAAACGGGTTCGCTCTCGCAGGATGTAAGTGATGTAAGCGCCACAATGGCCGTGCAAATTGTTGCCCAAAGACTTTTTCTCATCATATTTGGCTATTAGGGGTTAATAAAATGTTGTCCTTTTTTATATATAGATGCACAAATATATGAAAACGTTGCACGGCTTTTTGCAAGTTTTTGCAAAAATTTTCGGGGGGGGGGGGTAAATTACTGATTAACAGCATAATACAACCAACAACAAAATTGATATTTTTTGACATTTTTCAAGAAAAAAGCCTTCTCTTGAGCCATTAAGGACATTGGCCTTAGGACATTAGACCTTGGACGTTGGGCAACAAAAGAGCAGTCGATGCCAACCGCCTACCTGACGGTAGTCGTGGCAAGACGAAACAAACTTTCAAACTCTTTGTACCTTTTGGTGGCAAAAGGTGGCAAAAGAGAAACCCTTTCATTCTCTCGCCTTTTTGTCGGAAAGGCGAGAGAATGAAAAAAAGGTTGAACCCAGCGAGTGGATTCAACCTTTTTCGGTTATGATTTGCGGGAGCCGTAGCTCACGACAAAGTCAACTTGGCGATTAAGCCTTTTTCGAAGCACCGGTCTTAACTGCGGCTACTTTTGCACCCGAAGTTTTAGCTGCGGTGTTCTTGGGAGCTTTGGGAGCTGCGGGCTTCTTAGCTTTGGGAACCTCAGCACCCTCTGCAACTACCTCTGCGTCCTCAGCTGCTTTTTTCGAGCGGCTACGACGGGTTTTGGGAGCAGCAGCTTTGGGAGCAACGCCCTCTACATAGGTCTCGTTGAAGTCAACCAGCTCGATGATACACATCTCTGCTGCGTCACCCAGACGGAAACCGGTGTGGAGAATACGAGTGTAACCACCGGGACGGTCAGCAATCTTGGGAGCTACGGTGCGGAACAACTCTGCAGTAGCATATTTGTCTTTCAGGTAGCTGAAAACAACACGACGCTGGTGGGTGGTGTCCTCTTTCGATTTGGTGATGATAGGCTCAACAAATTTTTTCAGAGCCTTAGCCTTAGCCACAGTGGTCTCGATACGCTTGTGGAGAATAAGGCTTGCAGCCATATTCGACATCAGTGCTTTGCGGTGCGAAGCCTGGCGACCAAGGTGATTAATTTTTTTATTGTGTCTCATTGTTAATGTTTCTTTTTAGTATGGTTAGTCCTTATCCAACTTATAGACTGAAACGTCCATTCCAAACTGCAAGTTGAGCGATGCCAACAGGTCGTCCAGCTCGGTGAGCGACTTCTTACCGAAGTTGCGGAACTTCAACAAGTCGTTGCGATTGTAACGTACCAAGTCGCCAATGGTGTCAACCTCGGCAGCTTTGAGGCAGTTGAGTGCCCTCACCGAGAGATCCTGATCCGAAAGCTTGGTCTTCAACAGCTGACGCATGTGCAATACGCCCTCGTCGAACTCCTCTGCCTGCGAAGTCTCCTCCATGTTGATGGTGATCTTCTCGTCCGAGAAGAGCATCAGGTGGTGAATCAAAATTTTGGCAGCCTCTTTCAGAGCCTCTTTGGGATGAATCGAACCGTCGGTAGTAACCTCGATGTTGAGTTTATCGTAGTCGGTCTTCTGCTCTACACGATAAGGCTCAACCGAGTACTTAACATTGATGATAGGGGTGTGAATCGAGTCGATAGGCAGCAGACCGAACTCTGCATCAGCAGGACGGTTCTCCTCTGCGGGAACGTAGCCACGACCTTTACCGATGGTCAAGTCGATAGTGAGCTTGGTATCGGGGGTGAGGTGGCAGATCACCAACTCGGGATTCAACACTTTGAAGTTAGTCAGGAAGTTCGAGATATAGCCTGCGGTAAGCTCGGTCTGACCAGCTACGTTGATGGTAACCTTCTCAGCCTCGGCAGTCTCAACGGTACGGATGAAACGTACCTTTTTGAGGTTCAGGACAATATCAATCATTCCTTCCATAACTCCAGGGATGGCGGCAAACTCGTGGTCGACACCGGCGATCTTTACGGTGGTGATTGCAAAGCCTTCGAGCGAAGAGAGCAACACACGGCGCAAAGCATTACCGATGGTCATACCGAATCCGGGCTCCAAAGGACGGAACTCAAACTTTCCGAACGTGGAGGTCGATTCGAGCATAATCACCTTCTCAGGTTTCTGGAATGCTAAAATTGCCATAGTTTATAAAAAATCAGTTATTTGTTAAGTACTATTTCGAGTACAACTCAACGATGAGCTGCTCTTTGATGTTCTCGGGAATATCCTCACGCTCGGGCAACTGGAGGAATTTACCGGTCAGAGTCTCTGCGTTCCACTCCAACCAGCTGTACTGGTTGCGACGGCCTGCAACACACTCTACGATAATCTCGAGCGATTTCGATTTCTCGCGAACAGCTACTACATCACCAGCTTTGAGGCTGTACGAAGGAATGTTCACTACGTTGCCGTTAACGGTGATGTGGCGGTGCGAAACGAGCTGACGAGCAGCAGCACGGGTAGGAGCGATGCCCAAACGGTATACCACGTTGTCGAGACGCGACTCGAGAATCTTCAACAGGTTCTCACCGGTAATACCACCCATTGCAGCAGCTTTGTCGAAAGCGTTGTGGAACTGACGCTCCAAAAGACCATAGGTGCTTTTAGCTTTCTGTTTCTCGCTGAGCTGAGTACCATACTCAGAAACTTTTTTACGTTTACGGTTCAGACCGTGCTGGCCAGCAGGATAGTTCTTTTTCTCAAGAACTTTGTCTGCACCGAAAATAGGCTCGCCAAATTTACGAGCAATCTTGCTTTTTGGTCCAATATATCTTGCCATTGTTTTTTACTTTTTTTGTTGTTTGCGGGGTTTGCTTTGCACCTCTTTTGCACTATGTCCGGGGAGTGTCTATCATTTAAGCCCCCTTTCTTTCAGGAGAACCTCCAAACACCTGCCCCTTTACTTCGGCACTCGGCCAAAACTTGCCCCAGGAATTAAAAACTCTTATAGCTCTAATGACGTGCGCTTATACGCGACGGCGGTTAGGAGCACGGCAACCGTTGTGTGGCAGTGGAGTTACGTCGATAATCTCCATTACCTCGATGCCAGCACCGTGAATGGTACGGATAGCCGACTCACGGCCCTGACCGGGACCTTTAACATATACTTTTACTTTACGCAAGCCCAAGTCGTAAGCAACCTTTGCGCAGTCTGCGGCTGCAGTCTGAGCAGCGTAGGGAGTGTTCTTTTTCGAACCGCGGAAGCCCATTTTACCTGCCGAGCTCCAGCTGATTACCTCGCCAACACCGTTGGTGATGGTAATGATTACGTTGTTAAAAGTCGAGTGAACAAAAGCCATACCGACTGCATCAACTTTTACGACGCGTTTTTTAACTGTTCCTGGTTTCTTTGCCATAACTCTCTACAATTATTTAGTTGCTTTTTTCTTGTTAGCTACAGTCTTCTTCTTACCCTTGCGAGTACGAGCGTTGTTTTTGGTGCTCTGGCCGCGAACGGGAAGGCCAAGACGGTGACGGATACCACGGTAGCAACCGATATCCATAAGACGTTTGATGTTCAACTGTACGAGCGAACGGCACTCACCCTCTACTTTGATACCGCTCTCAGCGATAGCGTTACGGATGGCAGCCACCTGCTCATCGGTCCAGTCATCAACTTTGGTATTGTAGTCGATGCCGGCCATATCAAGAATCTTGCGAGCGGTGCTGCGACCGATACCATAGATATAGGTCAGACCAATCTCGCCGCGTTTATTTTTGGGTAAATCTACACCTACTATACGTGCCATAAATCTGTTTCTGTTTTCTTGTTAATTACTTTTGGCGCATTTTGAATTTAGGATTCTTTTTGCAAATTACATAAAGGTGGTTGCCACGCTTTACGATTTTGCAATCCTCGCTTCTTTTCTTAATTGATGCTCTAACTTTCATCTTTGAAAAGCTTTTTTAATTAGTTTGTTTGTGTGGCATAATCTCTTCGCCGAAAGGTCTTAACCAACAGTAGCGGCTGTCACATACTCTTTTTCTTTTGTTAAGCACCGACCCTCACTCTCGTGAGTCTGTCGGCCCTTGTCCGCAATGCCAATCTACTCATTCAAGGCCAGCCTTTTGCTTGCCCGGCGTAGATTCGCCCATTGCCTATGCAACACCCTTTACTCTTAGCCCCTTTTGTTCGGCCCGGGATTATTTGTAACGGAATGAGATGCGACCCTTAGTCAAATCGTAGGGCGACATTTCAACCTTTACTTTGTCACCTGGAAGGATTTTGATGTAGTGCATCCTCATCTTTCCAGAGATGTGGGCGGTGATAACGTGTCCGTTGTCCAACTCCACGCGGAACATTGCGTTCGAGAGGGCCTCCACGATAGTACCGTCCTTTTCAATAGCAGCTTGCTTTGCCATAGAGAGTTACTTAAATTGGTTTTTAATTCCTTGTTTTTTCTGTTTAGCGCGCAAAGATAACAAATTTCTTTGGATTACCAAATTTTCAATTAGTTACGCTCTGCGAGTGCTTGTTCGATGATACCAAAATCCGTCAGCACGTCGGCCTCTCCGTTGCGTATTGCCACCGCAAATTCAAAGTGAGCCGAGGGTTTTCTGTCCTTTGTGCGGACCGTCCATCCATCCGACTCGAAGACCACGTTTTTGGAGCCCATATTGATCATCGGCTCGATGCAGATGACCATTCCCTCTTTGAGGAGTGGGCCTGTGCCCCTGCGACCGTAGTTGGGAACCTCGGGCGACTCGTGCATCTTGCGACCGAGTCCGTGTCCCACCAGCTCGCGGACAACTCCATAGCCATAGTGTTCGGCGTGTGCCTGCACAGCTGCACCAATATCGCCTACGCGGTTACCGGCAACTGCCTGCTCGACACCTTTATAAAGAGCCTCTTTGGTTACATCGAGGAGCTGTTTCACCTCGGGTGCCACCTCGCCAACACAGAATGTGTAGGCCGAGTCGCCATAGAACCCCTTCAAGATGGTGCCGCAATCTACCGACACTACATCGCCCTCTCGGAGGGCGTAGTTCGACGGAATACCGTGGACCACGTTTTCGTTCACCGACACACAGAGTGTGTTGGGAAATCCGCCGTAGCCCAGGAAGCCTGGAACTGCTCCGTGCGAACGGATAAACTCCTCGGCAATCCTATCAAGTTCCAGAGTCGTAACTCCGGGTTTGATGTGACGGCCTACTTCTGCGAGTGTTGCGCTAACCAGCAGGTTATTCTCACGCAGCAGTTCTACCTCTTCCTTTGTTTTGATATGTATCATTCTTTCTGTTTAAGAACTTCTACTGAAAGCCTTACCGACAGCTACTCGTTAGCGACCTTTGATACGGCCGGTCTTCATCAGACCGTCGTAGTGACGGAGCAACAGGTAGCTCTCAATCTGCCTGAGAGTGTCGAGAACCACACCTACCAAGATCAGCAGCGAAGTACCTCCGAAGAAGAGTGCAAACTGACGGTTGATGCCGAGCATCTCAGCAAATGCGGGCAAAATAGCCACAACTGCCAAGAAGATCGAACCGGGAAGGGTGATTCGAGTCATAATGGTATCAATGTAGCGGGTAGTCTCCTTACCGGGTTTAACACCGGGAATGAAACCGCCGTTGCGTTTCAAATCGTCGGCCATCATCTGTGGGTTCACAATGATAGCAGTGTAGAAATAAGTAAACGCAAATACCAACAGTGCGAAAGTGAAGTTGTACCAGAAACCTGTGTAGTTGTTGAATGCAGCAGCGATACCACGGGTTGCCTCCCAGTTACCAAACAGCATGGGGATGAACATCAGTGCCTGAGCAAAGATGATAGGCATCACGTTAGCTGCGTTGATTTTCAGGGGGATGTACTGGCGAACACCGCCGTACTGTTTGTTACCCACGATACGTTTTGCGTACTGTACGGGAATCTTACGGGTTGCCTGCACGAGTGCGATAGCAGCCATGAAGATCAGGTAGAGCAGTACGAGCTCAACAACCAACATCACCCAACCACCGGTAGCGGCACTGGTGCGAGCGTCCAACTCAGCCAACAGAGCGTGGGGCAGACGTGCAACGATACCGACCATGATGATCAGCGACACGCCATTACCAAGGCCTTTGTCGGTGATCTTCTCACCCAACCACATTACGAACATAGTTCCGGCAATGAGAACTACCAACGCGCTGAGGATGAATGCGGTGTTGTACTCCATAACAAACGAGCCAGGAGCCTGGGCGTGGAGGTTAGCAAGGTAAGCAGGACCCTGCAGGCACAACACTGCAATAGTCAGATACCTTGTGATCTGGTTCATCTTGCGGTGACCGCTCTCGCCCTCTTTCTGCAACTTCTGGAAGTAGGGAACTACCAAGCCCAGAAGCTGAACGATAATCGAGGCCGAGATGTAGGGCATAACACCCAACGCAAAGATAGAAGCGTTCGAGAAAGCACCACCCGAGAAGATGTCCAAAAGGCCCATCAAACCGTCCGATGCCTGGCTCTCCATAGCTGCCAATGCGTTGGGGTCAATTCCAGGAATCACCACAAAACTTCCGAACCTATAAATAAGAAGAAGGCCCAAAGTATAGAGAATCCTCTTTTTGAGCTCCTCAATCTTAGATATATTCTTAATGGTTTCGATAAGTTTCATCGCTTAATTTGTGTTAGTGATGATTTTGTTTATTAGAGTTTCTCAACTTTACCGCCCTTAGCCTCGATAGCTGCAATAGCAGTCTGGCTGAAAGCGTGAGCAGTTACATTGAGTGCTTTGGTCAACTCACCTTTACCGAGGATCTTAACCCTGTTGTTTTTCGAGATAAAGCCAGCCTCGATGAGGGTCTCAATGTTAATATCGGTAATGTTTTTGTTGGCTGCCAACGCCTCGAGAGTGTCCAAGTTGATGGGTTTGTACTCAACACGTTTGATGTTGGTGAAACCGAACTTGGGCATACGACGCTGCAAAGGCATCTGACCGCCCTCGAAACCGAGCTTGTGGCTGTAACCCGAGCGCGACTGAGCACCTTTGTGACCACGAGTAGAGGTACCACCGTGACCCGAACCCTGACCGCGACCAATTCGTTTCTCGTGGTGAGTCGAACCTGCTGCGGGTTTAAGATTGCTTAAATTCATCGTTATCCTGTGTTTTTAAGTTACTAAATTATGAATAATTACTATTTAACGGTCTCAACCTTTACCAGATGTTTAAC
Source organism: Tidjanibacter sp. (assembly GCA_045634145.1). GTDB lineage: Bacteria > Bacteroidota > Bacteroidia > Bacteroidales > Rikenellaceae > Tidjanibacter. The sequence goes on from JAZQZS010000027.1 coordinate 20,128, forward strand.
CTTGTTAAGCATACCGAGGATGATGGCCGAATCGTCGTGCTCTACGGTCTGATTTACTTTGTGAAGACCAAGTGCGTCGAGGTTGGCGCACTGAATTTTGGTCTGGCCGATACGACTTTTTACCTGAGTGATTTTCAATCTTGCCATTTGTGTATTCTCCTTGATTAGCCGTTAAATACTTGATTCATAGAAATACCACGCAACTGGGCTACCGAAGCAGCATCGCGGAGCTCCATCAGAGCGCCAACGGTTGCTTTAACCAAGTTGTGGGGGTTCGACGAACCTTTGCTTTTTGCGAGTACGTTGTGGATACCTACGCTCTCGAACACTACACGCATTGCACCACCTGCCTTAACTCCGGTACCGGGGGCAGCGGGACGCATCAACACCTCCGAGCCACCGAAGCGGAACTCCTGAGCGTGAGGAATAGTGCCGTTAATGATAGGTACTTTAATGAGGTTTTTCTTTGCATCCTCTACACCTTTTGCGATAGCCGACTGTACCTCGCTGGCTTTGCCAAGGCCGTAGCCTACAACACCAGCTTCATTACCTACAACTACGATGGCAGAGAAGCTCATAGTGCGACCACCTTTGGTAGTTTTCGATACCCTTTTGATTGCTACGAGCCTATCTTTGAGCTCGAGGTCGCTAGTCCTTACTTTGATGTTATTGTTTGCCATAGTTGCTTCTTAGAATTTAAGACCGCCTTCACGAGCGGCATCTGCCAACATTTTTACTCTTCCGTGGTAGAGGTAGCCGTTACGGTCGAACGATACAGCCTCGATGCCTTTTGCAAGTGCACGCTCTGCTGCGAGTTTGCCAACCAATTTAGCCTGCTCGATACCATTTACCTTCTGTGCCTGCTCGGCGATCTCTTTGTCCAACGACGAAGCCGACGCCAAAGTAACACCGTTCAGGTCATCAATCAACTGTACATAGATCTGCTTGTTGCTGCGGAATACAGTCATACGAGGCCTCTGTGCGGTACCCTCAACCACTTTGCGGATACGCATCTTGATCCTCTCTCTTCTCTCAATTTTATTCAATGACATAATTTACGCGATTTTACTATTTAGCGTTAGCCGACTTACCAGCCTTACGACGAATGGTTTCACCAATGAACTTAATACCTTTACCTTTGTAGGGCTCGGGTTTACGGAACGAGCGAATCTTTGCTGCAACCTGACCAACAAGTTGTTTGTCGATGCTCTTAAGAGTGAGAATGGGGTAGCCCTTCTTCTCCTGTTTTACCTCTGCAGTAACCTCTGCGGGCAACATCAGGAAGATGTCGTGCGAATAACCCAACGAGAGTTTGAGGAGCTGACCCTCTACCTCTGCTTTGAAACCTACACCTACGAGTTCCTGTTTAATCTCGTAGCCTTTCGAAACGCCCACTACCATGTTATTGATAAGTGCGCGGTACAAGCCGTGCATCGAGCGGTGGCGTGGCTGGTTCGTAGGACGAGTTACTGTCAATACGTTTCCCTCTACGGTTACGGTGATGTCAGCGTCTACTTGCTGGCTCAAGGTACCCAGGGGGCCTTTCACGCTTACCACGTTGTTTGGTGCAACATCTACGGTCACACCTGCGGGCAAGTTTACAGGTAATTTACCAATTCTTGACATTGTTTTACTTTTGTTAAAGTGTTAAAATTGTTTGTTTTACTAAGAAATTAGTAGATGTAGCAGAGTACCTCGCCACCTACATTCTCCTGGCGTGCTTTCTTGTCGGTCATGATACCTTTGGGGGTCGAAACGATGGCGATGCCAAGACCGTTCTGTACCTTAGGCATATCGGCAGCCGACGAGTAGCGACGCAGACCGGGACGCGAAACACGCTCAAGAGCTTTGATTGCGCACACTTTGGTCTGAGGGTGGTATTTCAACGCAATTTTGATGGTCGAAAAACCTTTCTCGTTTTTGTCGAATTTGTAGGCAAGGATGTAACCCTGGTCGAAGAGAATTTTGGTAATCTCTTCTTTCATTTTTGAACCGGGAGCTTCAACCGTTTTGTGGTTGGCTTTCGCCGCGTTTCTAATCCTAGTGAGGAAATCCGCTATTGGATCAGTCATAGTTGTAAATGGATTAAAAGTTAAAAATGTTTGTTAATTATTTTTCACCTCAATCGCCGGCCGTCCATCTCTGAACAGTCGGCAACGTTGGTTATTTTTCATATTTTGCGCTATAAAGCCGCCAAAGATAGGTATTTTTCTTTGATTATCAACACTCTTGGGCTCGAAAATTTATCCACCTGTGCAAAATTTCCTTTTCGGTGTTCTAAATTTCTTATCAACACCCCTAAAATGCTGCTTTTCAAAGCCCCCGCCTTATGACGGGCATAGCACCTGCGCCTTTTACGGCTCAGGTGCCACCCAACTTTGATATTTAGGTTTGAGTGGGCACTATTCGTGCTCACCCAACCCTGCGGGGTACGCTTGTTTACACAAAGCCTCCCCCATTATATTCGGCCCCTAAGGGCACGGAGCTACTCTACCACGAAGCTTTCTTTACACCGGGGATCAGACCGTTCGATGCCATCTCACGGAACTGGATACGGCTCAGACCGAACTGACGGATGTAGCCTTTGGGACGACCGGTGATTTTGCAGCGGTTGTGCTGGCGGATGGGGTTCGAGTTGCGGGGCAGTTTCGACAGTGCCTGCCAAGCCTCCATCTCGTTCATCTCGCCTGCTTTAACGGCAGCAGCGATAGCCTCACGCTTTGCAGCATAGCGGTTTGCGAGTTTAACACGTTTAACCTCGCGAGCTTTCATTGATTCTTTTGCCATAGCTTATCCTTTTTTTGCGTTTTTGAATGGTAAGCCAAACTCGCGCAGAAGAGCGTAGCCCTCCTCGTCGGTTTTAGCGGTTGTTACGAAACAGATCTCCATACCGAGGATTTTGGTGATCTTGTCGATATCGATCTCGGGGAAGATGATCTGCTCTTTGATACCGAGGGTGTAGTTACCCATACCATCGAATTTCTCGTTGATACCTTTGAAGTCGCGGATACGGGGCAGAGCAACTGCGATCAGACGCTCCAAGAACTCGTACATCCTCTCGCCACGCAAGGTTACGCGAACACCGACAGGCATGCCTTTACGCAGTTTGAAGTTCGAGATATCTTTGCGCGAGCGGGTCTGAACAGCTTTCTGACCTGCGATAATGGTGAGCTCCTCCTGAGCAATCTCGATGAGCTTTTTGTCAGCTACTGCCTCACCAACGCCTTCGTTGATAACGATTTTCTCCAATTTGGGTACCTGCATGATGCTGGTATAGCCAAACTGCTTCATAAGGGCAGGAACGATCTGCTCCTTATAAGTTGTTTTGAGTGTAGGAATGTAAGCCATTATTTAATCTCCTCTCCTGATTTTTTAGCGTAACGTACAAGTTTGCCATTCTCGCCAGCCTTGCGACCTACGCGGGTAGGTTTGCCGGTTTTGGGGTCTGCGAGCATGAGGTTCGAAATGTGAATAGGAGCCTCCTGCTCAACGATACCGCCCTGGGTGTTCTTGGCGCTGGGTTTGGTGTGTTTTTTGATGATGTTGAAGCCCTCAACGATTGCGCGCTGATTTTTGGTATCAACCTCCAATACACGACCGGTTTTCTCTTTGCTCTTGCTACCGCCTGCGATAACAAAAACAGTATCACCTTTTTTGATGTGTAATTTTGCCATAATACTAATCTTTGTTTTTTAGCGGATTACAATACTTCGGGTGCGAGCGAGATAATCTTCATATACTGGTCGCGAAGCTCACGAGCAACGGGGCCAAAGATACGGGTACCACGCATCTCACCTTGGGGGTTCAGGAGTACTACGGCGTTGTCGTCGAAACGAATGTACGAACCGTTAGCACGACGAATCTCCTTCTTTGTCCTAACTACAACCGCTTTCGAAACGGTACCCTTCTTGATGTCGCCCGAAGGGGTTGCGCTCTTAACGGTTACAACAATTTTGTCGCCAATGGTGGCGTACTTCTTCTTGGTACCACCGAGAACACGGATGCAGAGAACCTCTTTTGCACCGCTGTTGTCAGCTACAACCAATCTGCTTTCCTGTTGTATCATAACTATTTAGCTCTTTCAATAATTTCTACTAATCTCCAACGCTTAGTCTTGCTCAGAGGTCGCGTCTCCATAATCTTAACGGTGTCGCCTTCGTTGCAGGTGTTCTCAGCGTCCTCGGCCACAAAGCGAGTGGTCTTGTTTACGAACTTACCATAAATGGGGTGTTTCACTTTACGGTGAACTGCAACTACGATAGATTTCTCCATCTTATTGCTGACTACCACGCCAATTCTCTCTTTTCTAAGATTTCTTTCCATAGCGTCAATCTTCTCTATTTGTTGTTCTTCTGGTGCAGTACAGTCTGCATACGCGCGATGTCTCTGCGAGCTTTTTTAATAACGGTAGTGTCCTCTACGGGAGATACTGCGTGATTAACCTTCAAAGTGGCAAGCTTTGCCTGCTCAGCTTCCAGACGCTCAACCAAGTCGCTGATTGCCATCTCTCGAATTTCTGCTGTTTTCATTCTTTCTTGTCTCTTTTTAATGGTTATTACTCAGTATAGTCACGACGAACCACGAGTTTGGTCTCGATAGGCAGCTTCTGAGCGCCGAGGCGGAGTGCCTCTTTTGCAACCTCGAAGGGTACGCCCTCGATCTCAAACATAATACGGCCGGGGGTGATAGGTGCTACGTAGCCCTCGGGGTTACCTTTACCTTTACCCATACGAACCTCAGCGGGTTTCTTGGTGATAGGTTTGTCGGGGAAGATGCGGATCCAAATCTTACCCTCACGTTTCATATAACGAACGATGGCCTGACGAGCAGCCTCGATCTGACGACCAGTGATCCAGGTCGAGTCCATTGCTTTAAGACCGAACGAACCGAACGCAAGCTGGTTACCACGCTGAGCGAGGCCTTTCATGCGTCCCTTCTGCATTCTTCTAAATTTAGTCCTTTTTGGCTGTAACATTTCTTATATTATTTAGAAGGGTTCTTAACTATTTGTTATTGTTATTATTGCGCCTGCGTTTGCGGTCGCCACGGGGTTTACCACCGCGCTCATCGCGCTGTGCGGGGCCTGCTACCGACGAAGCACCTGCAATCTCGAACAAGTCGCGTTTTGCATATACCTCACCTACGCAGATCCATACTTTAACACCCATGATACCTACTTTGGTCAGAGCCTCTGCCAAGCAGTAGTCCACGTCTGCACGGAAGGTGTGCAATGGAATACGGCCCTCTTTGTAGGTCTCGCTGCGAGCCATCTCTGCGCCACCGATACGGCCGCTGATCTGGATTTTGATACCCTCAGCGCCCATACGCATAGTCGATGCGATGGTGGTTTTAACGGCACGACGATACGATACACGGCCTTCGAGCTGACGAGCCAAGTTGTTAGCAACGATTACAGCGTCGATCTCGGGGCGTTTTACCTCGAAGATGTTGATCTGTACCTCTTTGCCGGTGAGTTTTTTCAACTCCTCTTTGAGTTTGTCAACCTCCTGACCACCTTTACCGATAATCAGACCGGGACGAGCGGTGCTGATGGTTACGGTTACGAGTTTCAGAGTACGCTCGATGATGATTTTCGAAATGCTAGCCTTTGCAAGACGGGCGTTCAGATACTCACGGATTTTAGCGTCCTCAACCAACTTAGTCGAGAAGTCCTTACCGCCATACCAGTTGGAGTCCCAACCGCGAATAATACCAAGACGGTTTGCTATTGGATTAACTTTCTGTCCCATTCTTTTACTCAGCTGATTTAGTTTCTACTACCATTTTGTCTACAATAATTGTAACGTGGTTCGAGCGTTTGCGGATGCGGTGAGCACGACCCTGGGGTGCGGGCTGGATGCGTTTGAGCATACGACCACCGTCTACACGAATCTCTTTCACGCAAAGCTTGGTATCCTCCAACCTCTCGGTGGGGTTTTTAGCCTCCCAGTTGGCGATAGCCGATTTGAGGAGTTTCTCCAATTTGATAGAGGCCTCTTTCTTCGAGTAACGAAGCAGAGCCAAAGCTTTGTTAACCTCTACGCCACGAACGGTGTCGGCAACGATACGCATCTTACGGGGCGAGGTTGGGCAATCACGCAGCGAAGCGATAGCCAGCTGCTTCTTCTCGGCCTTGAGTTTCTCGGCCATTTGATATTTTCTTGCTCCCATAGTTTATTATTTTTTACGGTTACCGGCGTGACCGCGGAAGGTGCGTGTTGGCGCGAACTCTCCAAGTTTGTGGCCTACCATGTTTTCAGTTACATATACAGGGATGAACTTGTTGCCGTTGTGAACAGCAATAGTCTGACCCACGAAGTCGGGCGAAATCATACTTGCCCTCGACCAAGTTTTAATAACGGTCTTCTTGTTGCTCTCGTTCTGAGCGATAACCCTCTGCTCGAGTTTCAACTCAATGAACGGTCCTTTTTTAAGTGAACGACTCATTATGCTACTATTTTATTATTTTGATTTCTTTGAGATAATGAATTTGCTGGTAGTCTTCTTAGGATTGCGAGTTTTGTAACCCTTAGCCAGCAAACCTTTGCGCGAACGGGGGTGACCACCACTCGAACGACCTTCACCACCACCCATGGGGTGATCAACAGGGTTCATGGTTACACCACGGTTGTGAGGCCTGCGACCCAACCAGCGTTTGCGACCGGCTTTACCGTGCTGCTCAAGGCTGTGGTCGGGGTTCGATACGGCACCGATGGTAGCGCGGCAAGCGCACAATACCATACGAGTCTCGCCCGAAGGAAGTTTAATAATAGCATATTTACCCTCACGAGCCAAAAGCTGTGCGTAGGTACCGGCGCTACGAGCCAATACTGCACCCTGGCCGGGGTAGAGTTCGATTGCGTGGATAATAGTACCCAGAGGAATGTTAGCCAACGAAAGGGTGTTACCAACCTCGGGTGCTACTGCGTCACCGCTCAATACGGTCTGACCTACTTTCAAGCCGTTGGGAGCCAAGATGTAGCTCTTCGAGCCGTCAGCGTAGATGATCAGAGCGATACGAGCCGAACGGTTAGGATCATACTCGATGGTTGCAACGGTTGCTGCCATACCATCTTTTGCACGTTTGAAGTCGATAACGCGGTACATCTGTTTGTGGCCGCCACCGATGTAGCGAACGGTCATCTTACCGGCGTGGTTACGACCACCGCTGCTCTTCTTAGGCTCGAGCAGCGACTTCTCAGGCACCGAGCAGGTGATATCTGTGAAGGTACCTGCGATTTTATGTCTTGTTCCCGGAGTAATGGGATTAAACTTTTTTACTGCCATCTCTCAATTAGATATTACTGTAGAAATCAATAGTATCGCCCTCTTTCAAGGTTACGATTGCTTTTTTCACTGCGTTGGTGCGGCCTACCAAGAAACCAGCTTTGGTGTAACGAGCTTTGAGTTTACCTTTCTCGTTGATGGTATTCACGCTTTCAACAACTACGCTGTACATCTGCTCTACGGCTTTGCGAATCTCCAATTTGTTGGCCCTGCGGTCAACAATAAATCCGTACTGACCGAGCTTCTCGCCCTGACCGGCCATTTTCTCGGTCAAGATGGGTTTGATAATTACGTTCATAATAATTCTCTTTCAGTTTTTTGTGGATTAGAACATTTCGTTAACCTTAGCAACTGCGCTCTCGGTGAACAACATAACACCGGCGTTCATCACGTCGTAGGTGTTGAGGTTGGCTACCTGCATAACCTTCACTTTGGGGAGGTTGCGAACGCTGAGGCAGATGTTGTGGTCGGTCTCTGCTACTACGAGCAATACCTTTTTGTCAGCCAATTTGAGAGCCTCGGCCATTGCAACGAACGATTTGGTTTTGGGGGTCTCCATAACGAAATCCTCTACAACGGTGATAGCCTCAGCCTGAGCTTTCAGTGAGAGTGCGCTACGACGAGCGAGAGCTTTAAGTTTTTTGTTCAACTTGAAGCTGTAGTCGCGAGGTACGGGACCAAAGATGCGACCGCCGCCGGGGAAGAGAGGCGAGAGGATGCTACCTGCACGAGCTCCGCCTGTACCTTTCTGACGTTTGAGTTTGCGGGTCGAACCAGCTACTTCGTTACGCTGTTTCGCCTTGTGAGTGCCTTGGCGCTGATCAGCAAGATACTGCTTTACGGCCAAGTAGATGGCGTGAGTGTTAGGCTCAATGCCAAAGACCTCCTGCGAAAGCACTGCTTTCTTCTCGGTCTGGGTTCCTGTGGTGGTGTAAATTGCTAATTCCATCTCCTTAACTACTTCTCAATGATTACATAAGTACCTTTTGCACCAGGAATCGAACCTTTCACGAGGAGAAGGTTGTTCTCGGCAATAACTTTGAGAACTTTAAGGTTCTGAACCTTAACTCTCTCACCGCCGGTCTGGCCAGGCAAGCGTTTGCCTTTGAAGACGCGCGAAGGATAAGAAGATGCACCCAGCGAACCAGGTTTACGCTGACGGTTGTGCTGACCGTGGGTCTGACCGCCTACACCGGCAAAACCGTGGCGTTTTACAACACCCTGGTAACCTTTACCCTTCGATACGCCTACAACGTCTACCCAGTCACCCTCCTCGAAGGTGTCTGCTACGCTGAGTACCTGACCGAGGGTAACCTCGCCGAACTCTTTAAACTCTACCAATTTGGCTTTGGGGGTAACGCCCGATTTGCCAAAGTGGCCTAACAAGCTTTTGCTGGTGTGTTTTTCACTTTTCTCGCCATAGGCAATCTGAACAGCCGAGTAACCATCTTTCTCTTCGTTCTTGATTTGCGTAACTACACAGGGACCAGCTTCAATAACAGTGCATGGTATATTTTTACCCTCGGCACTGAAAACGGAAGTCATTCCGATTTTTTTTCCAATTAGTCCTGACATTTTAGTGTCTTTAATTACTTGTTGTTTATAAAAAATGTGTTTGTTGTGTGAAAAGTCTTCTTTTCGGTTTGGGGTTGGTCTTCTTCCCTCCCCCGTTTTGTTTGCCCCTTATCTTCGGGGCTGCTTGTTTGTCCCATTTAAGACCCCTCGCGCGCACGTTATATATCATAGGTATCGAGCGAGGGGCTCTTGTGGGGCGGGCAACCTATCAAACTTTGATGTTTACCTCTACACCCGAAGGCAACTCGAGCTTCATAAGAGCGTCGATGGTCTTGGGGGTCGAGCTGTAAATGTCAAGAATGCGCTTGAAGGTGCTGAGCTGGAACTGCTCGCGAGCTTTCTTGTTTACGAAAGTCGAACGGTTCACGGTGAAGATCTTCTTCTGAGTAGGCAGTGGAATAGGACCGCTAACTACTGCACCGGTGGTCTTCACGGTTTTTACGATTTTCTCGGCCGATTTGTCAACCAAGTTGTGGTCGTACGATTCGAGTTTGATTCTAATTTTCTGACTCATAGTTGTTTATGATTCTATTATTCCAATTCTTGTTTTTTACCACCGCATTTCTCGATAACCTCTTTTGCGATGTTAGCGGGTACCTCGTCGTAGTGCGAGAACTCCATAGTCGAAGTTGCGCGGCCCGACGAAAGGGTACGCAGTACGGTTACATAACCGAACATACCCGACAGGGGCACTTTGGCCTTGATTGCGGTTGCAACACCTTTGGTCTCGGTGCCCTCAATCTGACCACGGCGTTTGTTCAAGTCGCCGATGATGTCACCCATATACTCCTCGGGAGTTACAACCTCCACTTTCATAATGGGCTCTTTCAGAACGGGGGTACACTTGGGAGTAGCCTCGCGGAAACCGTTGCGAGCGCAAATCTCGAACGAGAGTGCATCCGAGTCTACGGGGTGGAACGAACCATCTTTCAGGGTAACCTTCATCGAGTCGATACCGAAGCCTGCCAAAGGACCGTTGGCCATAGCCGACTCGAAACCTTTCTGTACTGCGGGGATAAACTCTTTAGGTACGTTACCGCCCTTAACCTCGTCGATGAACTGCAAGCCCTGAACGCCCTCATCTGCGGGACCAATCTCGAAGATGATGTCAGCAAACTTACCACGACCACCCGACTGTTTCTTGAACACCTCACGCATCTGGTGAGTACCGTTGAGGGCCTCTTTGTACGATACCTGGGGCTGACCTACGTTGATCTCAACGCCGAACTCCCTACGGAGACGGTCGATAATGATATCGAGGTGAAGCTCACCCATACCGTTGATAATGGTCTGGCCGCTATCCTGGTCGGTTTTAACAGTAAAGGTAGGATCCTCCTCAGCCAATTTGCCGAGTGCGATGCCGAGTTTGTCGAGATCTTTCTGAGTCTTAGGCTCAACTGCGATACCGATAACGGGCTCGGGGAAGGTCATCGACTCCAAAGTGATCTGTTTGTCCTCGATACAGAGGGTATCACCGGTGCGAACATCCTTGAAACCAACTACTGCACAGATATCGCCTGCGCCGATGGTATCCATAGGATTCTGCTTATTAGCGTGCATCTGGTAGATACGGCTGATACGCTCTTTCTTGCCCGAACGGGTGTTGAATACATAGGTACCGGCATCGAGTTTACCCGAGTAGATACGGATGAATGCCAAACGACCTACATAGGGGTCGGTAGCAATCTTGAACGCCAAAGCGCAGAAGGGATCCTCGTCGGTGGGGTAACGCTTAACGGTGCTCTCATTGCGGGGATCGGTACCAACGATAGCCTCGATGTCGAGGGGCGAAGGCAGGAACTCCATAATGTAGTCGAGCAACAGCTGAACACCCTTGTTCTTGAACGACGAACCGCAGAGCATAGGAATAATCTGCATGCCCATAGTGGCTTTGCGGATAGCTGCCAACAGCTCCTCGGGGGTAATCGAATCGGGATCCTCGAAGAATTTCTCCATCAGAGCCATATCTACGGTAGCAACCTCCTCGATCAGGTGTGCGCGAGCCTCCTCGGCCTCTGCAACCATCTCGGCAGGGATCTCCTCGTAGGTAAAGTTTACGAGCTGATCTTTCTTTGCATCATCGTAAATGATAGCCCTATTATATATAAGGTCTACCAGACCGCGGAACGACTGCTCGCTACCGATGGGCAGAACTACGGGCACTGCGTTAGCACCCAGACGCTCTTTAACCTGCGAACAAACATTCATAAAGTCTGCACCGGTACGGTCCATTTTGTTAACGTAACCGATACGGGGTACATTGTATTTGTCGGCCTGACGCCATACGGTCTCACTCTGGGGCTCTACGCCACCTACTGCACAGAAGGTTGCAACAGCACCGTCCAACACACGCAACGAACGCTCTACCTCTACGGTAAAGTCAACGTGTCCGGGGGTGTCGATCAGGTTGATCTGATACTGTTTGCCTTTGTAGTTCCAGAAAGCGGTAGTAGCAGCCGAAGTGATGGTGATACCACGCTCCTGCTCCTGAACCATCCAGTCCATGGTAGCCGAACCGTCGTGAGTCTCACCAATTTTGTGAGTCTTACCGGTGTAGAACAGGATTCGCTCCGAGGTAGTGGTCTTACCGGCATCGATGTGGGCCATGATACCGATGTTACGAGTATATGTTAAATCTCTTGCCATCTACTTCTCCTCCTAGAATCTGAAGTGTGCGAATGCTTTGTTTGCCTCTGCCATACGGTGCATCTCCTCTTTACGTTTGAATGCTGCACCCTCGTTGTTGTATGCGGCCAAGATCTCACCGCAGAGTTTCTCTGCCATAGATTTACCTGCGCGCTTACGAGAATAAAGGACCAAGTTTTTCATCGAAATCGAAATCTTGCGCTCAGGACGAACCTCCATAGGTACCTGGAAGGTAGCACCACCGATACGGCGGCTCTTTACCTCAACTTGGGGAGTGATATTCTCCAATGCTTGTTTCCAAACCTCCAGAGGAGCCTTGTCTGCATCCTTCATCTTCTCGCCCACCATCTCCAACGCGTTGTAGAAAATGGTGTATGCAATACTCTTCTTACCATCCAGCATCAGGTTGTTTACAAAGCGGGTAACCATAACGTCACCAAACTTGGGATCTGGAAGTAGAATGTGCTTTTTAGGCTTTGCTTTTCTCATTTTTCTTGTGTTTTAATTAAGTTCTTGTTGTGAGAGATTACTTTTTGGCTGCTTTGGGACGTTTAGCACCGTATTTCGAACGACGCTGACGACGACCGTCTACACCTGCGCTATCGAGTGCACCACGCACCAAGTGGTAACGTACACCGGGGAGGTCTTTTACACGACCACCGCGCACCAAAACGATTGAGTGTTCCTGCAAGTTGTGACCCTCGCCAGGGATGTAGGCATTCACCTCTTTCTGGTTGGTGAGTTTCACACGTGCAACTTTACGCATAGCCGAGTTAGGCTTCTTGGGGGTGGTGGTGTAAACACGCACGCACACGCCACGCCTCTGAGGACATGCGTCGAGGGCGGGAGATTTACTCTTCATCTCCAACTGAACCCTGCCTTTTCGTACTAACTGTTGAATAGTAGGCATTTTACTTACTTTTAGTCCTTGTTTTTGTTAAACTTTTATTCTCGTTTTCCCATTTTTGGGCCTGCAAAGATACGGCATTTTTTCGAACCTACAATATATATAGCAACTTTTTCACCCCCATTTTGCCCGATTTATCAGCATTTTGGCCCCTTTTTGCCCTTTGTGGCTATTCTTTTTTCTTATATTTTTTGCAAAACTATTTGGTTTGATTATTAACATAAATTTAACATTGCCGTATTTTGCTGATTATCCGCTTGTTATGAAAATTATTTTCCAAATTTATGGATTTACCGACCAATATGCTTATCTTTGTGGCTCATACGCTTAGGCGCAGGAGCATTTTTTTGAAAAAATCAGAAAAAATATAACTCAGACTATGGAATACAACTTCAAGGAACTCGAAGCCCGTTGGCAGGCCGAGTGGCAGAAAAATGGCACCTACCGAGTAGAGGTAGATCCCTCAAAGCCAAAGTTTTATGTTTTGGACATGTTCCCCTACCCCTCGGGTGCGGGACTTCACGTCGGACACCCCCTGGGCTACATCGCCTCGGACATCTACTCGCGCTACAAACGTTCCTGCGGTTTTAACGTACTTCACCCCATGGGCTACGACGCTTTTGGTCTGCCCGCCGAGCAGTACGCAATCCAGACCGGTCAGCACCCTGCCGTTACCACCGAGCAGAACGTCAATCGCTACCGCAGCCAGCTCGACAAAATCGGCTTCTCGTATGATTGGTCGCGCGAGGTACGCACCTGCGAGCCCGACTATTATAAGTGGACTCAGTGGGCCTTCCTTGAGATGTTTTCGCACTACTACGACAACACCACCGACAAGGCCGAGAAGATCGAGAAACTGATTGCTCACTTCGAGGCGCAAGGTACTGAGGGTGTGGACGCTGCGTGCAGCGAGAAACTCACCTTCACTGCCGAGGAGTGGAACGCCTACGACGCTCAAAAAAAGGAGGCTGTGCTCCAAAACTACCGCCTTGCTTTCCGTGCCGACACCATGGTAAACTGGTGTGCCGAGCTGGGTACCGTACTTGCCAACGACGAGGTTAAAGACGGCCTTTCGGTGCGTGGCGGATTCCCCGTTGTTCAGCGTCGAATGAAGCAGTGGTTGCTCCGCGTTACTGCCTACGCTCCCCGTCTGTTGGAGGGCTTGGACAAGTTGGAGTGGAGCGAGTCGCTCAAAGAGATTCAGCGCAACTGGATCGGCAAGAGCACCGGTGCACAGGTATTCTTCGACATCGATGGTAGCGACAAGAAACTCGAAATTTTCACCACCCGCCCCGACACCATCTTCGGTGTTACCTTTATGGTTATCGCGCCCGAGCACGAGTGGGTAAAAGAGCTCACCGTGGCCGAGGCCGAGGCCGACGTGGAGGCCTACTTGGAGGCCACTAAGAAGCGTTCGGAGAGGGAGCGTATTGCCGAGACCAAGCGCGTAAGCGGCGTATTTACCGGCAGCTATGCAATCAACCCCTTCACCGGCAAACGTATTCCTATCTATGTGAGTGACTACGTTTTGGCCGGCTACGGAACCGGTGCAATTATGGCCGTTCCTGCCCACGACTCGCGCGACTGGGCCTTCGCAAAACACTTCGGTTTGGAGATTATCCCCGTGGTTGAAGGCGGCAATGTCGAGGAGGCAAGCTACGACGCAAAAGAGGGCAAACTGATTAACTCGGACTTCATCACCGGCCTCGATGTGAAGGTTGCAATCGAGCGTATGTGGGACGAGATTGAGGCGCGCGGCCTTGGCAAACGCAAGGTCAATTACCGCCTCCGCGACGCTATTTTCAGCCGTCAGCGCTACTGGGGCGAGCCCTTCCCCATCTACTACAAGGATGACATTGCTCACCCCCTCTCGTTGGCCGATCTGCCATTGGAGTTACCCGCGGTTGAGAAGTTTACTCCCACCTCGCAGGGCGAGCCACCATTGGCACGCGCCGAGGGCTGGCACAACGCCGAGGGCTACGCCTACGAGACCAGCACAATGCCCGGATTTGCAGGCTCTTCGGCCTACTATCTGCGCTATATGGACCCCAAAAACAACGACGCTCTGGTGAGCACCGAGGCCAACGGCTACTGGCGTAATGTAGACCTCTATATCGGTGGTATTGAGCATGCTACGGGTCACCTTATCTACTCGCGTTTCTGGAATAAATTCCTCTTCGACCTGGGTGTTATCTGCGAGGACGAGCCCTTCAAGAAACTCGTAAACCAGGGTATGATTCAGGGTCGCTCGAACTTTGTTTACCGCGTTGTGGGCACCAATAAATTCGTGTCGCTCGGCTTGAAGAAAGAGTACGAAACTCAGGAGATTCACGTCGATGTAAACATCGTTAAGAACGACGTTCTCGACCTCGACGCATTCCGCGCTTGGAGGCCTGAGTTTGCCGATGCAGAGTTCATCTTGGAGGATGGCAAGTACGTTTGCGGCTGGGCTATCGAGAAGATGAGTAAGAGTATGTTCAACGTAGTTAACCCCGACTATATCGTAGACAACTACGGTGCCGACACTCTGCGTATGTATGAGATGTTCCTCGGCCCCTTGGAGCAGAGCAAACCTTGGGATACCAACGGTATCGACGGTGTACACAAATTCTTGCGCCGCTTCTGGGGTAAATTCTTCGACAAGAAGGGCAACTTCTGCGTGAGCGACGAGGCTGCCACCGCTGCCGAGCTGAAAACTCTCCACAAGACCATCAAGAAGGTGAGGGAGGATATCGAGAACTTCTCGTTCAACACCTCAATCCCCGCCTTTATGATCTGCCTCAACGAGTTGGGCGCTTGCAACAAGAGGGCAGTTTTGGAGCCTATGGCTGTGCTGCTGTCACCCTTCTGCCCCCACATCAGCGAGGAGTTGTGGCACCTGCTTGGTGGCGAGGGTTCGGTATGCGACGCTGCCTACCCCGAGCACAACGAGGAGTACCTGGTGGAGAATTCGTTTGAGTACCCCGTGTCGTTCAACGGCAAGATGAGATTCAAAAAGGAGTTACCCCTGGGCATCTCGAACGACAAGATTCAGGCGGCAGTGCTGGCCGACGAGCAGACCCTCAAATACACCGAGGGCAAGGCTCCCAAGAAGGTCATCATCGTTCCCGGCAAGATTATCAACATCGTGTTGTAATCATAACGTTTGATAGGTTCGGTGGGCATAAAAACCCACCGAACTTTTTATACTCCCGCAGGCCGAACAACCATATAATTTCACCTCAATAAACCACCCCGAAAAATGGATTTTGTAACACTCTTTTTAATTGCCGTAGGACTCTCGATGGACGCCTTCTCGGTGGCCATTTGCAAGGGTCTTTCGATGCACCGCGCAACGGCCGACAAGTGTTCCGTTGTGGGTTTGTGGTTTGGTGGTTTTCAGGCACTTATGCCCATTGTCGGCTACTTTGCGGGGCACTATTTTAGCGACCTAATTTCCGATTTCGACCACTGGATTGCCTTCGTTCTTTTGGCCTTCATCGGTATCAACATGATACGCGAATCGATGGAAAAAGAGGATAAAAATGGCGGCTGCGAATGTTGCTCGCAAAACGAGCTTTCGGCACGCAAAATGTTCCCTATGGCGGTGGCCACAAGCATCGATGCGCTGGCTGTCGGAGTGAGCTTTGCATTCCTCAAAGTGGAGATTTGGACCTCGGCCGCAACCATCGGAGTTACCACCTTTATACTCTCCTATGTGGGCGTAAAAGTGGGCAACATTTTCGGCTCGCGCTACAAATCCAAGGCCGAGTTGGCCGGTGGCATAATCCTCATTCTTATCGGCCTCAAAATCCTCGTCGAGCACCTTATCGAGGGTTAATCTTTCGATTTTCAACTTCCGATTTTCAATTTTCCATTCTAATGCGTATCTTTGTGAGGTTATACCTCACAAGCAAGCAACGATGGAGAACAACTTTATTGTTTCGGCCCGCAAGTATCGCCCCGCAACCTTTGAATCGGTGGTGGGACAGGGCCACATTACCTCAACACTCAAAAATGCCATAGCTCGCGGACAGCTGGCACACGCCTATCTGTTCTGCGGTCCACGAGGTGTGGGCAAAACCACCTGCGCGCGTATCTTCGCCAAGAGCATCAACTGCCTGAATCCCACAGCCGAAGGCGACGCTTGTGGCGAGTGCGAGTCGTGCAAGAGTTTCAACGAGGGCCGTAGTTTCACCATCCACGAGCTCGATGCTGCGTCGAACAACTCGGTGGAGAACATCCGCGATTTGACCGACCAGGTGAGGGTTCCACCCCAGGTGGGCCGTTACAGCGTCTACATCATCGACGAGGTACATATGCTCTCGCAGGCGGCCTTCAACGCCTTCCTGAAAACCCTCGAAGAGCCACCTCACCACGCAATCTTCATCCTTGCAACCACCGAGAAACACAAAATCATACCCACCATCCTCTCGCGATGCCAGATCTACGACTTCAACCGCATCCGCATCGAAGACACCGTAGGCTATCTGAAAAGTATCGCTGCCAAGGAGGGCGTGGTGTATGACGACGAGTCGTTGCACCTGATTGCGCGCAAGGCCGACGGCGGTATGAGGGATGCGCTGTCGATGTTCGACAAGGCGGTATCGTTCTGCGAGGGTCGCTTGGCCTTCAAGGAGGTTGCAGCCACTCTGAACGTGCTTGACTACGACACCTACTTCGGCATCACGGAGAACATCCTTGCGGGCGACTACAAGAGCGCCCTGCTGCTGTTCGACGAGGTACTCAAAAAGGGCTTTTCGGGCCAAACCTTTATGGCCGGACTCGCCAGCCACTTCCGCGACCTACTGATGTGCAAAGAGCCCCAAACTCTGCCCCTGCTCGAGATTACCGGCTCGGTGTTGGAGCGCTACAAACAGCAGAGTGGTGCTTGCAGTGTGGAGTTGCTCTTTGGCGGCATTTCGCTGCTGAGCGCCCTCGACGGAGGTTTCCGCACCGCCACCAACCAGCGTCTGCACGTTGAGTTGGGCTTGATGAAGCTCTGCGGTCTTGGTCAAAAAAAAAACTCTGACGGGGAGTTAGTCACGCCTCCTACCCTCCCCCAGCTTAACCGACAAGAGGCGCAAGCTGCCGCCCCACAGGTGGCAGCACAACCCGTGGCTCCCGTAGCACCTCAGCCCGCAACAACGGTAGCACCACAGCCCACCGCACAAGCGGCTCCTGCGGCTCCCGTTGCACCTGCAACACCTGCCGCACCCGCAGCGCCCGCAGTACCCGCAGTACCCGCAGCTGCTACAAGGCCCACACC
>JAZQZS010000028.1:0-101424 GCA_045634145.1 Tidjanibacter sp.
AAATACAAAATTTATATAAATAACAAAAACCCAAAAGTTTCTGAATATGTAAATAATAGTGAAAATGCTTTTTCGCGTGAGCATACACAATGGATTGCTCGTAAACAATAGTGGTAAATTACAGTATATTTTGATTTTTTAACAAACTCAATCACTAAACTAAACAACTCTTGAGCAAAACTCACGAGTTGTTTTTCTTTGAAGTGGTTAGTGATACTAACCGGTTGGTAGAAAAATAGCCAGTTGGTTAGCCGCACTAACCAACTGCAAATCTTATTAAGTTGACTACAATTTGTAGTCAGCTACACTTTCCCAAATAGAAAGTAAATTATAGAGCCTGGTGAGCAAAAATGCCTCAAATAGGGAATCTTTATTTATACACCTTTAACACAATTTTCTATGAAATTTTACTATCTTTGTACTTGGATTAGGGCTCCGAGCAGAAAATCAGAGAAGTGTGCATTTACTGTAATAGAATGGCACAATTATCGACCCTATTTCGGCTCAAAGTTTGCAACTCATTGATTATCAATGCCATTTTCACACTGCATAGGCAAGTAAAATATAACAAAGACAACTTCACCAAGTTATACTATGAACTTTACAGGACTTCTTGTGGGTCTTTCCACTTTCTTGATAATCGGACTATTTCATCCGCTTGTAATTAAAGCCGAATACTACATAGGCGTTAAAAGTTGGATAATCTTTGCTCTTGCAGGGGTGCTCTTCTCCGTTGCCTCACTTATAGCTAGCCACATTATTTGGTCTACAATTCTAGGTGTAGTTGCATTCTCTTCTTTTTGGAGCATTTTAGAAGTCATACATCAGCGTGAACGTGTATGCAAAGGCTGGTTTCCCGAAGGCCCCGGACATAAGAAATAGAAACCACATCAACTCTCAGACTTAAAGAACACCAATAATATGAAAAAACTCGTTTTACTATCCGTTTTAGCTGCACTCACGATGGGTATGAACGCCCAGGATTTGTCGCACTACAAGAGAATCATAAAGGAGCTTAGTTCCGCAAAATACCAAGGGCGCGGATATGCCGAAGATGGTGCCAACAAGGCAGGAGTGTGGATTGCCAAAGAGTTTGCCAAAGTTGGAGCCGACGAGGTGGTTTGTCAGCCCTTCACGCTGGACATCAACACCTTCCCCGGCAAGATGGAGCTGAGCATCGACGGCAAAAAGCAGACCCCCGGAGTGGACTTTACCCTCCGAGAGTTCAACCCCGGTATCAAAGGAGAGTTCAACCTATACTACATCGACACTCTCAACTACAATCCCGACAAAATATTTGCCGACCTGGCCTCGCCCCAGTACGAAGGGGCCTTTGTGGTGTGCGACTTTATGTTCACCTACAAGCACTTGGCCGACTTCAAGAAGTTGCAGAGCAAAGAGGAGTGTTCTGCCTCGGGCTTTATCTACACTTGGGAGACTCCATTGAAGTTCTACAAGGCCTATGGCGAAACGGTCCGCGAGAAGCCCATTATTTGGGTTACTCCCGACTTCCCCACCGACGCCAAAACCATCAAGGTTGATATCGAAAATGAGTTTCTCGACGACTACGAGTGTTTCAATGTGATTGCCAAGGTGGAGGGTAACCGACACGACAGCTGCTACGTTTTCACGGCCCACTACGACCACCTCGGCAAACTTGGCAAGAAGACCTACTACCCCGGTGCTCACGACAACGCCTCGGGCACTGCGGCCATCATCACTTTTGCGGCCCACTACGCCCAGCACACGCCCGAATATGACATCTACTTCATCGCCTTCTCGGGCGAGGATGCCAACCTGAGGGGCTCGGAGTGGTATGCCGAACACCCCGTCGTACCTCTGTCGCAGATCAAATACCTCTTTAACCTCGATATGATTGGCGACAACAACCCCGAGATGTATTGCGAGGTGAGCGATGAGGGTATGGCGGGATACTCGCTCTTTGAGCAGATAAATGGCCAGAGTGGCTACTTCGAGGCTCTCGACCGCGCGGAGCTTGCCGACAACAGCGACCACTACCCCTTTGCCGTAAGGGGCGTTCCCTGCATCTTCTTTATGAACGAGAATGGCGATGCGTTCAAATACTACCACACGGTGCACGACACTTGGAAGAATGCGATTTTCATCAACTACGAGCCCACATTCAAGCTCATCCGAGATTTTATAGAGAGATATTAACGCTTGGGGTGCCCCACCCCACGAGCAACAAAAAAGGTCAAATGGCACGCTCGGTGCTATTTGACCTTTCTCTTTTTGGGCTTGGGCATCGGTTTGTGGATGTAGAGCAGTTCCAACACTTGTCTGACAAGCCGCGAGTCCTCGACGTCCAAAATCACCCACCCTTTTGCTCCGGGGTAAGGTTCGCCACTGTCGGCCTCGGCCAGCAGTTCAGCCACGCATGGCAGGCGTTTCACAAAGGCGGTATTGTCGCAGACAAACATCAGCGGTTTCACGTCGGCATAGACGCAGTACTCGCCAAACATAGGCCTCGCCCACAATTCGAGTCCGCAACCCGACAGAGTGAGTTGCTCCACCACATATTCGATATAGTCTGCCGAGGTTGCCATACCCTACACCACCCTGCTCTCTTCTACATCTGCTCCACGGCAATAATGCCATCGCGAGCCATCACTATACGGAAACGATGGTAGTCACTCTTGCCGCCATAGGAGAGCTGAATTACCATATTTATGTAGTAAATCTTCTGCACACTTACGGGCACCACACGGCCCTCGCTATCGAGCGTATCGATGGGCACCACGGGGTTGTCCATCTTCTGCGTAAATCGGTGCGTGTGGATACGGAGAATCTCGTTAATGCCATTCAGGGGGTAGAGGTTATCGGCCTTCATTGCCACGTTGTCGATAACAATGCGTTTGCGGTAGAGCAGGATTTTTTCCTCGAAGACCTTGTTTTCCACCTCCATCAGCGACGAACGACTACGCAGGTCGAGCACCTCGCGTGGAGTTTTGCGCTCACTGATAAAGTCCACGCCCTCTTTTATTACTCCCACGGCCCTATTCTGGATTTTGATTTGGGCCTTGTTGTCGAAGTATTTGTTGCCGAGTTGATGGGCAAAATAGTAGCGCATAAGGTCTTTGATGCGATCTTTGAGCATATAGCTCACCACCAGCACCACAAACAGGGGCCCTGTGATGTTGCCATATTTGAGCTGTGCAAACCAAGCCACGGCTGTGGCAAAAATCATCGCCAAGCCTGCCGCAACGCTATAATAGACCTGCTCGACGGCAAAGCCGTCGCGCTTTTTGTTCAGGTGGATGTAGAGGTCGCTCTCGACATACTTTTTGAGCAGTCCGTAGCGAAATACGAGCTGACGGTTGCTCTCTGGCTCCTCGCTATTGAGGGTCTGGTAGCCCTTGGCAATCTTGTAGTTCTGCTCATCGCGCATCAGGGCCACAAGTTTGGCCCTAACGTCGGCCAAACCGGGATCCCCCAACTCGTCGATACGTTTCAGTATGCGGAGCGTCTGCACGTCTACGATATGGCTAATCATCTCGTCGCCAAAGAAGTAGTGATTTCTCAACTCTGGCGTAACCGTTGGCACATTTATCAGCTGATAGAGCCTTCTGTACTCATCTATGATTTTGCGGGCCTCGGTGGCAAAGTCGTCACTCAGGTAGCCCACCTCGCTCTCCGTAGCGGTATTTTTGATGTGTACCGAGTGGTTTCGCAGGGCGCTCTTAAAGATTGCCGCAAACATCTTAATCTGGGTTTCGTAGTTGTCGGCAGCCTCGCTATTGGGGTTCGAGGCCAACTTCTCGAAAGCGGTACGCAGGCTCACAAATGGCAACGACTTGGGGTCCGACAGCTCACGCATCAGATAGACGGGCGTGATGAGCCTTACGTTCGACTTGATGTCGCGGTAGAATTGGTCTTTGCCGTAGGTTTGCGGAGTAATATCGAGGCTGTTGGGCAGAAACACCCAGGTATTGACAGCAAACTCCTGTTCGCTGACATCGCTATTGCCAACGAACCCAAATTTGAACTCAACCGAAAAATTGTCGTGTTTTTTTGCCTGAATAGTAATCATTTTGCCTCGAAATCTAATCACAAGCACACTGCAAGGTGGGCCTTTCCCCCACCCTGCAATGCGGTATTACACAAATAATGATTTTAGAACAATCCGGGGGTAAAGCCGAGCCAGTGGAGTACGGTCTCGCCCCAAATCATAATCAACACCCAAGCGATCAGCATCATTGTGATACCGAACTTGAAGGTATCGCTCCAACTATAATGGTTGGTAGTATAGAGCAACGCTGCGGGCTTACTGTTGAAAGGCAGAACATAGACATGCTCGATCAGCAGTGCCACGGGGAATGCAAGGCTCATAATCGGATAGCCGAACTTCTGGGCCGTTGCGATAGCGATGGGCACAAAGATCATTGTACGCATATTCTTGCTCGAAAATAGCAGCGCGCTGAACAACATCAGACCCGTGAGCACCAGGTAGAGCACCCAATAGGGAGTGTTGCCGGTGATACCAAGGCTGTTGAAGGCTGTATCCACAAGGGTAACGTGCAGGTCGGTAGCGTTCAGACCCGAGCCCAACACATAAGCACCCGCCGAGAAGAGCATCAGGTGCCAGGGGATATCCACATCGTTCCACTTAACAATACCGATGCCGGGCATCAGTGCCACAACTGCACCAATAAATGCCACGGTGGTCTCGTCGATGCCGTGCCAATTTTTGGTAACCCACAAGAGCAACACGCCCACAAAGATTGCCACCGACTTAATCTCGTCGAACGACACTTTACCCAGAGCTTTCAGCTCGGTACGCAGACGCTCCATACCACCCTCGATCTGAGGAGTCCTCTCCTCCTTCTTCAAGGGGAAGATAACCCTTGCACCAATAAACCAGCCCAAGAAGAGCAGCAGCAGAGCCAAAGGCAGAGCAGCCGAGAGCCAATCGGTGTAGGAGATGTTGTATCCGCCCACTGCACCGGCAATAATCGACACTGCCAGCAGGTTAGCACCCGAACCTGTCATAAATCCGCTTGCACCGATATTTACGGCAAAGAGGTTCTGCAATACGAGGTTTCGGCCAAAGTTGTTCCTATCGCCATTGCTTGCGCCATAGATTGCCGCCACAACCATAAAGATGGGCAGCAGAATGGTAGCCTTAACCGTTGTGGCCGAGATGAACATCGACAGCACAAGGTTGATGATTATGAAGCTGAAAAATATGCCGCTTGCGCTCTTACCAAACCTAAGTACAAACCACAGAGCAAACCTCTTGGCCACCTTGGTTTTAACCAACATACTTGCCAACACAAACGACAAGATATTGAGCCACATCACAGGGTGTCCGAGCTGTGCAAAGGCCTCCTTCTGGGGCATAACGTTTGTGAGCACCACGCCCAAGATGAGCAGCAACGAAGTGAGGTAGTTAGGAATAGCCTCGCTCACCCACAACACAATGGCCGCAGCGAAGATTGCCAACATCGCGTAATTGCTACGAATAAAGTCGGCCAAACCGATATCGTTAAGCCTTTTGATTGCCTTGTCGCCCGTGAGGGTGTCGGCCGAAATATTGTCCAAGAACGAGATGTCGAGCACCCAGTAAATCAACACAAAGACCAGAATTGCCAGAGGACCTCCTAGTCGTGCCATCCACTTCTCAAAGCCGCTTTTCTCCATTTTGGGGAGTTTTTCGACCTTGTAGTTATTCATATCCAGCGGATCGAATACCTGCTCCTCTTCGTGATTCAAATTAGTAGTTTCAGCCATAATGATATATCGTTTTTAGATTATTTTCTCGCTTGGTGGCACCACCACTCTGCCATACCGCATTGTGGGTATGGCAGAGCATCGGGTGCAGATTGTGTTTTCAATAGAGTTCGGCTTCTGCGACTATTTACGCAGCTGCCATTGGTCTATTTCCAATTTTTGTAGGGGTTTTTCATCAGCATCGAGTTGTAGTACTTCACGTCGCCGGTAACCTCTTCGCCCAACCACTCGGGTTTCACGAAGTTCTCATCCTCCGACGAGAGTTCTACCTCTGCTACGGTCAAACCTTCGTTGTCGCCGTAGAACTCGTCTATTTCATAGGTGTGCTCGCCAGCCTCTACGAGGAAGCGGGTCTTGTCGATCACGCCGGGCTCGCAGATTTTCAAGAGCTCCTCCACCTCGGCTACGGGAATCTCTTTCTCCCACTCGTAACGACTTGCGCCGCTTGCCGAGCCGATACCTTTGATGGTGATGAAGCCTTTGTCGCCTTTGATCCTCACGCGAACGGTGCGCTCGGGTACCGACGAAAGGTAGCCCTGAGTAATGCGGGTTGCTTTTTTAGCAAGACCTTTGAACTCGCCTGCAACCAAGAATTTTCTTTCAATCTCCTGTGCCATAATAGTCGTAATTTTTTTTACTCGTTAGCAAGGGGTTTCTTGGTCATACCGATCACACGTTTGATAGCCTGCAGGTAGTTGATGTTCTCAACGCCCTCCAAGTGGCAGTCGGCGATGGTTTTCTTGATATCCTCGATTTCGGTCGACTCCGAGTTGATGGTAACAACCTTTGCGCCGTTGATGAGCACGTTGCCCACCTCGCAGATGGTGTCATTAACCATATAACCGAACCTCTCTTTGTGTACCCTTACAGCGGCGAGGTCTTTGTTGGCCTCTACCATTGCGAGGAACTCCTCGAAGGTGTAGGTATCTTTGTCCAAAGCGGGCATCTCAACCATAAATGCGGGGAAAACCTCCTGCTCCAAAACCTCACGCGAGATAGGGAACTCGCCCTTCATCAGGGGATTCCACTGCTCCAAACCATCTACGGTCTGAACGTAGGTTTTGATATCCATCTTGCCGTCGCGGATTTTGGTGTTGTTGATGTCGTTAGCGCGGCTGATGATGTAGATTTCGTCGCTGGTGCGGCGCCAAACTTTCTCGGGTACGGGTACCGACAGACGAGCCATACGGGCGTGTGCCTCCTCGAAGTTCTGACCGAAGGAGCGGAACTCAAAACGGGGTTTCGAGATTGCTCCAATCTCCATTTTCTCTTTCGACATAGTTGTATTTTCTGGTTAAAATTGTTTTTTCGGTCGGGCTCTGCTCGCTTTGTCGGAGCAGAGCCCTATCCGAATAATCATCTATTACAAATTTCGTCCCAAAAATTACATCTTAGGCTCCTGCTCAATGTCGCCGGTTTTCTCGCCGTTAGCAGCGCCTTTGGTAGGATCAGCATAAGCCCACTCGCCGATACCATCGGGTACACGCGAGAAAGTGTGTTTCTTGTCATTGTTGTAGGTATCTATCTGGTTCCAACCAGTACTTTCCTCACCACGGACAAATGTGTCGAGAAGTTCGTTTTTAGCATTGTAGAGCTCGATTTTAATATTCTTTTTACCCGAAAGACCACCTTTGAAAATATGGTTCTCGCTCTCATATGGATAGTTAGGATCGCTATCTTTCTCATTGGGATCTGCAAGGTCGCTACTCTCCAATACTACATAACCACCAGCAGCAATAGTCATCTCTTTTGCGCCAGTCCAAGTGGTGCTCTTACCACCATCTTTCGAGCTATCGTACTTAACAATATAAACCTTCCTAAGAGATACCTCAGCGTCAGTTGTATTATAAAGTTCGATGTACTTGTCGGCACCCGAAAGCTCATTCAAAACGATACCTGTAACGCCTACATTGTAGTCCTCACCACCCTCAATGTCGATGTCGCCATTGTCGCACGAAACAAGTGCGAAAGCAGCCATAGCTGCAAATACAAAAAATTTTTTCATAATTGTTTTGTTTGTTTAATTAGTTAATAAAAAAAGGTTTGTTTGTTATGTGTTGTGTTATTAGAATGCAACTTGGAAACGGCACGAAATCATGTGGAAGTCGATACCATTTGCACCCTTGGTTTTATCAACATTGCCAGGGAAAGCGGTAATCTCACCATCCGAGTTGTAACCAGTGCGGAAGGGATCCTTAGCCGCCTCGTCTGTACCATCTTGTGCACCCTTACCGTTTGCAAAAATATCATTATCTGCAAACTGGTAGTTAATCATAAACTTCACATTCTCGATTGGGTAGTAGTTCAAACCAATAGCATACTGCATAGCCGAGCCACCCATAATATTTTTCACCTTATTAAATTTGGAAAGGTTGAGGTCGATTTGGTCTACACGAAGAGCCAACTCCAAGTCACCCCAATCTTTACCGCGAGTGCTACGGGTGTACTTAGCACCACCTGCATCATATTTCTGTTTGCCACCAAAGAGCATATAACCTGCCTGAACATACCAACCAGTCGCAGGTCTAAGGTCTGCGCCATCAGGATTTAGTTCGGTATCAATGAATGCCTGACGCGAGATGTATGCAGCCTCATAGCGCAAGCCCTCATAGTGACCTGCCAACTCCACTGTCCAAAGGAACTCGTGATCCAAACCTATAATCGAGCCAGTGTCGAGGAATTTCTTGCGGTTGATGCTGGTCGAGTTACGGGTGCTGTAACGAATAACATTCATACCATCAGTACCAGTGGTTTTAGGATCGCGGTACGAAACAGCAGCACCAAGGTGCAACGAGCCATTTTCCATCTTGTGCAAGGGGCGCCATACCACTTTACCGGTGTAGCTCAAACCTTCGCTCATACCATAGTCTTTGTTGTTATCCTCCATATAGGTCTGCTCCTCAGCACCTTTGATTTCGGGACCAAAGACACCTGCCGACAACCACAATGCGGGAGTGTTGTAGCGGAAGTTTACACCCATATGGCGCGAAGGAGCCAAGTAGGTACACATTGCGCGCTCCATAAAGAGGAGGTAGCGGCTGGTGGAGTTGCGCTGGATAGAGAAGTTCTCCTTGAAGTTACCCATCTTAATCTGCAAGTTCTCAATACCATCGTATTGGAGAATAGCATCTTTAAGTTCGGGAGTACCGCTGGTCCAGTCGGTATCGAACTCTGCATACCAATCTTTATTGATCTGGGTTTTCACAGCAAAACGAGTACGGCGGAAGCTCATACCGTTACCAATAGAGGTGAGTTTTTTGTCGTAGCCAAAGTAAACGGCTGCATCGCCCTGAACGCGAACGTCAAACCACATCTTGTAGTTTGCATCTTTGTTCTGGAATACCAAGATACCATCCTGTACGCTGGCGTTGATAGGCAACGAAGTTACCTTCTGACCATACTGGTTAACCTCGGCCTCCTGTGCCTGTGCTCCGCAAATCGATGCGATAGCAACAGCTGCAATAAGTAGAAATCTTTTCATTTGTTTTGAGTTTTGGGTTAAAAATTTGAGTTAAAAATAATGTATTAAATTGATTTAATAAAATTTATCAGATTGTCGCCCTTTTGTAAGCCGAGTTTTTGGCGCAGGCGGTAGCGACTAATCTCCACACTCTTGGGCGAAATGTTCATCAGCGTAGCGATATACTTCGACGAGAAGCCCAATCGCAGCAGCGTAGCCAACCTACGCTCCGAGGTGGTCAGGTGGGGGAACTCCTCGGTCAGCTTCACGCTGAAATCTTTGTGCAGCTGCTCGGCCTGGGCATAAAACTCGTCTATCTCGTTCGACGAGCCGATGCGTTGGTTCAAGTCGTTCTGCAACTCGGCAATAATCTTGTCCTTCTCCTCGTCGCTCGAACTCTTGGCCGCCACGCGCACCTTCTCCGAGAGCATCTCCAAGAACTCCTTCTGTTCGCTAATGCCAAGTGCCACATTCACAATCTCTTTGCGTTTCAGTTCGAGTGTTCCGTGCAGGCTCTGATTCTCGGCCAGGATGGCTTTGAGTTCGAGGTCGTTGAGGGCCTTTTGGTTCTCGAAGAGTTGTTGTTGCTGACTCAGCAGCAGCCTCTTGGTCGACTGCTTTATGCTCTCTTGGCGACGTACATAGCGGGCAAAAGCCACAAGTATCGCCACCAGCAAAATAGTCACAAGAATGGTTGCGTTCCACTCGTCGTTGGCCATAGCCTCGGCATTGAACACCGACGCCAACACATAGTAGCAGGCCACCGACAACAGAGGCGTTGCCACCACGCCTATCAGCGCACGGCCAATCGCCCTACCCTCCCACACAAGTTTGTGCTGCACAAGGCTGATGCCCAACATTGCACCCATCACGGTCGAGCCAATGCCGATGGGCGCAGGCCTAAGCCCCACCAACCCTACAACATTGGTCGAAAAGAGCAGCAGAGTGATACTTGCCGCAAAGCTCACCGCCCCGACAGCCTGTGTCGAAAAGTCCATATACCTCTCCACCTTGGTGTCTGTCTGGTTGCGCAACGCGCCTGCCGTTATCACAAACATCAGCAACATCACCACAGCAGTAATAATCTGTGCCACAGCACCATCGCCAACTACAAGGCGTGCAAATCCGCCCAACATCGAGCCGTTGTTAACACCCACAGCCACGGCGGCCAACACCACGCCCACAATAACCACATAGCGCAGATAGCCCGCCAACTTGATGATGTGGATATGCGAACGCCCCAGAGTCACTTTGTAGGCTCCGAAGAGAATTGCCGCAATCAGGGCCGACACAAACGGAGCAACACACCAACCTACCAACAGACCGTACTCCATAGACTCGGCACCGCCCGAAAAGACTCTCCACCCCTCCACGGCCGCCAGCAGAGCCACCACCAACGAGGGCATAAAGCCAAAGCGTTCGAGCAGTAACGACACCGCGAGAGCTGCCATAACTATCAGCACCACAGGGTCGTAGGCCATAGCGCCACACCCCGCCAACACGCTGCCCGACATCTCCGTCGCAGCAGGCAAAAACAGAGCTGCCACCACTCCAACCACCACAATGGCGTTGAAGCGACTGCGCCTCACTGCACCCGCCGACACCAGAGCCCCAAACATCACAGGCAACTCCCTGACGAAGATCCACCAGAGAGTTACCGCAAGGGCGAGTATGGCGAGTGTAAAGTTCATATTACTAATGGGTTAGAACGAGCGTTTGATTGCCATTACCGAGAGTTGATCGGCCATTCCCACAGCCGCATCCGAAAGGTTTTCAATGTGGAGTGCAAAGTAGCGGAGGTGGAATTTCTCGCTCAATTTGAGGTTCATCATCTCGTGGAAGACCTTGCGTTTGAGTGCCTGAGCACACTTGTTGGTCTCTTTTTCGTAGAAATAGACACGCTGAATCTTCTCGGTCACATCCTCAGGGGCCCTAAAATAGGCCTTTGCAGCAGGAATGGCGGTCTCCACCGCAAGGGTCGAAAATTCGGTCAACTTAATGAAGTCGTTGTTCAACTCGGTGGGCACAAAGGGATTCTCGATCTCGAACTGCAACAGACTGTCGTTTAGAGTGGTTGCAATGTGGCCCAACTTCTCCAACAGACGCATAATATCGCCCCTCGAACGCACCAAAGCGGTGTGAACATAGAGGTCGTTTTCGATTGTGCGACGCAACATTGCAGCCTCGGTATCGAGGTGCGACATCGACTGCAAATTGGCGTTGAAAGCCTCAGTATTTGAGTAGAGATAGTTGCGCACACCATCCTTGAAGATAAGCAGGGCGCTGTCGATGGTGTTGAAGTATTTTTCGATGTTTTCGATCAAAACATCAGCCTTTCGGTTTCTAAATAACATAGCGGTTTGGGGTCAATAGTTTTACTATCCATAACAAAGATAATAAAAAAGATGTATGTAGAGCCACAATTTTCATTTGTAGAGGAATAACTCAAACCCAATAAAACAACATAACCACCTATAAAACAGGTGGTTATATAATTATTCCGCAAGTGGTAAAAATATCTTTTGTAGAGTTATTGTAGAGTTTTTATCTACTCCAAAGCATAGACTTTTCGTGCCCAATTGGTGCCGTAATAGTACGATGAGGTCACGGGAGCACTCTTCAAAGGCAGGTAGGTGCTCACTCCGCAGAGATCCAAGACACCATCCACCTTGTGCTCTATCCACCAATAATCATAGGCCGAGCGGGCCGACCAAATATCATCGGTATGACCCGAGTAGATAACCGCCTCGGAGAGCGCATTGCGCCACCTATACAGCAACAACTCGTCGTCGCCACACAGCTCCAAACCGAAGTCGTCCAGATCGTAGAAAGCCGTAGGCTCAACTCGGTCGAGGGGCTGCAAGCGCGACTGATCCACAAGTCTGTTCAACACCTCGGCAGGCTCACTCTCATCACCCTTCGACGCACACCTATATATATACGCCAACTCATTGGCCAAATTCTCCAACTTCGAGCAATCGACAATCGACACAGCAACCGACTTTTTGGTCGAAAAGCCCGTGTTTTTATACACGTCTACAATCGTTTCGCCAACCCTGCGAATATCCCTGCCAGGGGCAAAAAAGAGCGGAACAATATCTTCGTAGGGCATACCGGCATTCATCACCTCCACGGGCGATGAGATTATATAGTCGGCCGCACCGCGCAGGTCGTACAAGAACTCCACTGACCCCATAAAGCAAGCATCAAACATAATGTAGTCGAAGTGCATATCTCGCAGACCTTCAACCAGATCGTTCGACGCCATACTGCTCTCTGAACTACCATTGTCGTATCCCACAAAGCGGGTCATCGAATCTTCGCCCAGATGGCCAAACTTATACTCTTGGCCCACACTACCCTCTTTTGCAGCCACACGTTGGTCGCTATACGAAGTGCCCGACGAAGGCTTGGGGAACCAACCCGTGCCGTGGCCCGAAACCACCAGACCATAGCTCTTACTTGGGGCCAACTCCCTAACGTCGCCAAGCACTGCACACATCACATTGGGGTTCGACGAGTCTTGTTTCTCGTACCCTTTCAACACCTTGCAGTGGCGGATGTGCTCTCCATCGCCGTATGGCAGGTATTTCAGCTCATAGAGCACAGTGGTATCGGCCTTGTCGAGATAGACAACCAGACGTGACGACGGAAGCGACTTCATCAGTCCCTTTTCGGCATTGTAGATATTCGACATCATATCTCCTACAAGGTTGTTGTCGGCAAACATATACATCACCAGCGTGTGTTCGCTCTGGTTGGGTTCGAGCACCTCCACATCACCGTCGAGTCCCTCTACGGCACACGAGACAAGCGACCCAACAACAAGAGCCACAAATAGATATGCAATTATGCGAAACATCTTAACAGTCATACTTAACGGCAAGCGGGGCACAATTTAGAGTGGTACATTATTCAGCGTCCAGCCTCTCTTTTGAGGAGCGGTGGTTGTGTTTGGTTTGTTCCAATAGACGCGCGAGAAGTCGAAATAGTAGCCCTGACGGCCATACTGATCTTTCTGAGTGAGGAATATAAACTCCGCGGTGCGCGAAACGACCTCTCGACGTTTAATCTCTGCTCCGCGGGCATACACTACATCGGCAGCGTGGGAGAATCGCAACACGTGTTTGGGCTCGCTCTCCTTTACACCGCTACCCGAAGCCTCGATGGTGCGCAACACCTTGTCGAGTCGGTCATAGCAACGCTGCTCGTTCAGCGTATCTCCCAGAGCGCCATAGGCATAGACCAAAAAGTTAAGATTCTTGGGGCTGAACGGATCGCTCTCCATAACCTCCATTCCGCAGCTCACCACCCTCATTAGATTCTCCTCCGAAGGGTTGGCCATTACGCTCTCCATAGCCGCCAACACATCATCTTCGGCCGAAATGGGGTCCAGAGGGCTGTAATTCTCCGAGTAGGCATATCCGTAGTAGAGGTAGTGGTACTCTTCGAGCGACAATTCTCGCTCGCCCGACAGATAGAGCCCCAGCAGTCGTGGCAGATAGTAGGGCGAAGAGGGGTCGATGGTACGAGCCAAGATATCCTCCTCGACGGGCACACGTACCTTGTCGCCCTCGCCGGAAACCTCCTGTGCAACAACACAGAACGAGGCCGCCAACAAGGCAACCGATGCAAACAATGTTTTGAGTAAGTTTTTCATACCGAAGAGAAACGCTTGCTCCGAGCTGATTATTGCCCTATTTCTACTCGAAGCCCTCGGCCTTGATGGTTGCACTAAGCTCGGCATAGAGCTCGTCGCTCACAGGAACAAGGGGTAGGCGCAGATTGTTGTTCACGATACCCTTAACCGTCATTGCAGCCTTTACGCCAGAGGGGTTACCCTCGGCAAAAAGCATCTTCACGGTTGGACGGATGCGCTCGAACATAGCCTCGGTCTTGTCGTACTTGCCCTCAAACTGGTCGCCAATCATCTCGGCAAAGTAGCGGGGAAAAGCGTTGGCAGCCACCGAGATAACACCATAGCCACCCGACTTGATGATAGGCAGAGCCAGCGAGTCGTCGCCCGAAATGACCATAAAGTCCTCGGGGGCGTTGTCGATGATGGTGCGAATCTGGTCGAGATTGCCGCTTGCCTCTTTGGTCGCAATCACGTTGGGACACTCGCGAGCGATGCGAAGGGTTGTTTCGGCCTCCATATTCACACCCGTGCGACCGGGAACGTTGTAGAGAATAATTGGCCTTGGTGAACGCTCC
Organism: Tidjanibacter sp.; assembly: GCA_045634145.1. GTDB lineage: Bacteria > Bacteroidota > Bacteroidia > Bacteroidales > Rikenellaceae > Tidjanibacter. Next base: position 14,426 of record JAZQZS010000028.1, read on the forward strand.
GAAATATATTTGTAGTGTTCAAAAAGGCCCCTCTGCGAGGGTTTATTGTAGAATGGGGTAACGCTCAGAATTGCGTCTACGCCATCGAGATTGGTCTGGTTGATAAGCTCCACCACCCTTGCGGTATCGTTGCCGCCAACACCCACCACAATGGGCAGTCGGCCTGCGTTGCGCTCCTTAACGGCCCTCAGCAGAGCCACCCTCTCGGGCATCGACAGGGTTGGAGTTTCGCCCGTTGTTCCCATAACCACAAGGTAGTCCACCCCACCCTCTATCACGCTATCAACCACGCTATTAAGGGCCGTAAAGTCAATTTCGCCGTTATCGGTAAATGGGGTTACGAGAGCCACTCCGAGGCCTGTAAGTTTCGATTTCATAGTCGTATTTTGTGCTTATTATTATCTTTTTTGCGTCGGGCCACACGGACCTCTTCGGGTGCAAAGATATATGATTTTATCATATATCGCAGCTACGAGGGGCAAATTTATTTCTCTCTCTGCCCTCGGCCTGCTCCCGATTTGGCCTAGAACAACACTCCCTGAGTAGCCACGGGCTCCAACTCGGCAGGCTTCGTTTCAGCCACTTTTTCGGCCTTCACCTCGGCCACCTCGGCACCTGCAATCATAGCTTCAAACTGCTCTTCGCTGATGATTTCGACACCCAACTTGGTCGCTTTTTGCAACTTTGCAGGGCCGATTTTGTTACCCGCCAGCAGGTAGTTCGTAGTGCCCGACACGGCTGCCAGATTTTTACCTCCGTGGAGCTCGATGAGCGCTTTGAGTTCGTCGCGCGAGTGCCTCTCGAAGCTGCCCGAAATCACAAACGACAGCCCCGCCAACGACTGCGATAAGAGCTCCTTCTCGGCCACCTCAAACTTCACACCCACCGAACGCAAACGCTCGATAATCAGCCTATTATCCTCGTCGGCAAAGTAGGCCACAATACTGCGGGCAATCTTCTCGCCCACCTCGTCGGCCTCGGCCAACTCAGCCTCCGTAGCCGCCATAATTTTGTCGAGCGAGCCGAAGTGATGCGCCAGATATTTGGCCGTTGTTTCGCCCACAAATCGTATTCCCAGAGCAAACAACACGCGCTCAAATGGCACCTCTTTGGAGGCGGCAAGTTGGTGTTTAATGTTCTCGGCGCTTTTCAGTCCCATACGGGGCAGCGCTGCCACCATTGCGGGTTGAAGGTCGTAGAGGTCTGCCACGTTCTTAATGAGTCCACTCTTATAGAGCAGTTCGGCAGTCTCGTCGCCAATGCCCTCGATGTTCATCGCCTTGCGCGAAATAAAGTGGATTATGCGACCCACAATCTGCGGCATACATCCCGCCTGATTGGGACAGTAGTGCTTGGCCTCGCCCCCGATACGCACCAACTCGGTACCACACTCGGGACAGTGGGTGATATATTGCAGCGGGGTGCTACCCTCCTGACGCTCCGATACTTCCACGGCCGTAATCTTGGGAATAATCTCACCACCCTTCTCCACATAGACCATATCGCCCACGCGCAGATCGAGCAGAGCAATCTGGTCGGCATTGTGAATCGAGGCGCGCTTGACCACCGTGCCCGCCAAGTGTACGGGATCGAGGTTGGCAACGGGAGTGATGGCTCCGGTACGACCCACCTGATAGTCTACCGACAACAGACGGGTGAGAGCCTGCTCGGCCTTGAATTTGTAGGCCACAGCCCAACGTGGAGCCTTTGCCGTCGAGCCGAGTTTGCGCTGCGAGAGGTAGTCGTTTACCTTAATGACTGCACCGTCGGTGTCGTAGGCCAAATCGCCACGCTGACTATCTGTACGAGTGATGTAGTCGGAAATCTCGGCCCACGAACGACACATCTGCATTCGGTCCGAAATCTTGAAACCCCACGAGCGAGCCGCTTGGAGGTTATCCCAATGGTTCTGGTGAGGCAACTTTTCGCCGGCCATATAGTAAAGGTAGCAGTCGAGTCCTCTCCTTGCCACCTCGGCCGAGTTTTGCAGTTTAATGGTACCTGCTGCGGCATTTCGGGGGTTGGCAAAGAGGTTTTCTCCCGCCGCGGCACGTTCTCGGTTGAGCCTCTCGAACGATGCGTGGGGCATAATTACCTCGCCCCTCATCTCGAAGTAGTCGGGCCACCCCTCGCCTTGCAGAACGAGTGGCACCGAGCGAATCGTACGCACATTGGCCGTAACATCGTCGCCCCTGACGCCATCGCCACGAGTAACAGCACGGGTAAGACGACCATTCTCGTAGGTGAGCGAAATGGCCGTTCCGTCGAACTTCAACTCGCACACAAACTCCACATCCTCCACCTCGCGCTCTACACGCTCGACAAACTCCTTCAACTCTTCGAGCGAGTAGGTGTTCGAGAGCGACAACATAGGGAAGCGGTGCTCCACCGAGTTAAACTCGTTGGCCACAAGGTCGCTGCCCACCCTTTGGGTAGGAGATGCGGGGTCAAACAGGTCGGGGTTTTGTTCTTCGAGCTGCTGCAATTCGCGCAGCAGAGTGTCGTACTCGTAGTCGCTGACCACGGGTTGTGCCTCTACATAGTATTTGTAGTTATACTCGTTGAGCCTGCGACGCAGCGACTCTATCTGTTCTCTAACGGATGCCATTTTACAGAGTATTCTCGGGGAAAATTTGGACAAATATACCAACAAAAACCTGTTCTGACCAAACCTCGGCCCATAATTCACAAAAAATTTACTTTTTTTGAAAAAAAGTTCTCTGAGGTGCACCGATTAGGAAATTTTGGACTATAATTGCAGAAAATTTCACACGCATTTAGAAAAAATAGAATATGATTACCCGTAAAAGCAACAAACCACGCTCGATTGTGAGTTTCGCCAACCTCACCCCCGAACTGCAAGAAGCGGTCAAAGCACTCTACCCCTATGGCTACACCGAGGCTATGATGCGTATCGACAAACCCAATGGCGACTTTTTCTACGCCGTTCCCTTCGAGACCGAGAGCGTGAGCTATATGGTCAAAATCGATGTCAAAATCGACGAGCAGGTTGATGCCGAAGACCACGAGTACTACGACGACGATCTGAAAGGTGCCGACGAGCTGGCCGACCAGAACGACGAGGACGAGGATATCGACAACCTCCGCGACGAGATGTAGTAGGCCCCGACAGGGCTGTGGGAGAGTCAAAGGGCGTTCCCGCCACACATATACCTACAACAAGGGCGAGTTTTCATCGAAACTCGCCCTTGTTTTTATATAACTTTCAACACTTTACTTCTTCGCAAGGCCCTTTTCGGCAGCAATCTTCTCCATCAGCGCAAAGGCTGCATCGTAGTCGTTGGGAATCTCGCCGTCCAGAATTGCGTCCTTTATCACCGTCTTGATCTCACCAATCAGCGAGCAGGGCTCAATTCCATAGGTCTGCATAATAATCTCGCCCGTAATGGGGGGCTGGAAGTTGCGAATACGGTCTTTCTCCTCAATCTCCTTCATCTTCACCCTCACCAGAGCAAAGTTGCGCAGATATCGCTGCACCTTGGAGTCGATACCCGAGGTAATGTCGGCCTCGCAGAGAGTCATCAAATCCTCCACATCGTCACCCGCCTCGAAGAGCAGTCGCCTCACAGCCGAGTCGGTCACTTCATCCTCCGAGAGAATTATGGGCCTGAGGTGCAAAAACACCAACTTGCGCACATACTTCATATGTTCGTTCAGCGGCAACTTCATACGACGGAAAATATCGGGCACCATCTTGCTACCCACCACCTCGTGACCGTGGAACGACCACCCCACGCGGGCGTCGAAAGCCTTGGTGCGAGGCTTGGCAATGTCGTGCAAAAGTGCCGCCCAACGGAGCCAAAGATCGTTGCTCTTTTTGGCCACGTTATCCAAAACTTTAAGCGTATGTATAAAATTGTCTTTGTGGCCTTTACCATTCCTTACTTCAACCCCTTGTAGAGCATCCAGCTCGGGGAAAATCAAAGGCAGCAAGCCCGTTTTACTAAGCAGGTCGAAACCGATCGAAGGAACGGGCGAAAGCATAATTTTATTCAGCTCGGTGATGATGCGCTCTTTGGAAACAATGGCGATGCGCTCGCGATTTCTCACAATGGCGTCGAAGGTCTCGGGCGCGAGGTCAAACCCCAGCTGGGTGGCAAACCTAATGCCACGAATCATCCTCAGTGGGTCGTCGGAGAAGGTCACATCGGGGTCGGTCGGGGTGCGAATTATAAGATCCTGCATATCGGCCATACCGCCAAAGCTGTCGAGCAACTCTCCGTAGGTGTCGGCATTGAGCGACCAAGCCAGAGCGTTGATGGTAAAGTCGCGACGCAACTGGTCGTCTTCGATTGTTCCCTCCTCCACTGCGGGCTTACGAGAGTCGGGCGAATAGGACTCTTTACGAGCCCCAACGAACTCAATCTCGCGACCCTCGCTATCGTGCAACATTGCCGTGCCGAAAGTCTTGAAAATAGACACCTTAGTATGCAGTTGCTTACCCAAAGCCTTAGCCACCTCAATACCGCTTCCGACCACCACAACGTCGATGTCGGTCGAAGGCCTGCGGAGGTAGTGGTCGCGCACATAGCCGCCCACAACATAAGCCCTCAGGCCGAGCCTATCGACAATCTCACGGATCTGTCCGAAAATGGGTAACGAAAGTGGCGATTCCATCTTTATTTCAATTCGCGAAGATAGAGTTGTACGGTGTTTTCCAAACCATAGTAGAGTGCATCGGAGATAAGCGCGTGGCCAATCGAAACCTCGTCCACATAAGGAATTTGCTCAACAAAGTAGTGGAGGTTGTCGAGATTGAGGTCGTGACCTGCATTTATACCCAAGCCAAGCTTGTGAGCCTCGGCAGCTGCGGCAATGTAGGGAGCAATAGCCTCCTCACGATTGGTGGCATAGTCGCGGGCATAGGCCTCGGTGTAGAGCTCGATGCGGTCGGCACCACACTCGGCAGCACCGCGAACCATCTCGACCACGGGATCGACAAAAATCGACACCCTTATACCCTTGGACTTGAACTGCTTAACCTTCTCGGTCAGAAACTCGCGATTGGCTACGGTGTCCCAACCCGCATTGGAAGTAATGGCGTTTGCAGCGTCGGGCACAAGGGTAACTTGCGCGGGCACCACCTCCATTACCAAATCAGTGAACGAGTCGATGGGGTTACCCTCGATATTGAGCTCGGTAGTGACCAAACCTTTCAGATTGCGCACATCGTCGTAGCGGATATGGCGACCATCGGGACGTGGGTGAACGGTTATTCCCTCGCCTCCGAAGCGTTCAATATTGGTAGCAGCAAGCAGCACGTCGGGCATATTACCGCCGCGCGAATTGCGTATTACCGCTATTTTGTTTATATTTACACTCAATTTTGTCATAACATTTGAAGTGTTTTTGGAAGTTTTTAGGTACTTTTGCGATGTAAAGGTATCACAAATTCTTGTGAAATGAAAATAATTTTGTTTTCTCGTCCAAACGAGAAGAGTTCGGCCCTCCATTTTGGGGCCCTGTTGAAGAGCATAGAGGAGCACAACTTCGAGTGGGTTGTAAACAGTTCGACAGCCGAGTGGCTGGCGAACAATGGCGTTACTACCGTTACTCAGGAGCGTGTCTATAATGCAATAAATGACGTGGTTACGCCCGACTCGGTAGTTATCTCCTACGGTGGCGACGGCACCCTGCTGAGTGCTGTGCGCAGCCTTGGTGGAGCCGCTGCACCTATCTTGGGTATCAACTCCGGAAGGCTCGGTTTTTTGGCCACCGTTTCTAAGGATGATTTCTGCGTGGCGCTCGACGCACTTGCCAAGGGTGACTACCGCATCGAGCAGAGGTCGCTGCTGCGTATCGAGGGCGACTTCGAGGAACCTGTGGCATTTCCTCTGGCCTTTAACGAATTTTCGATTCAGCGCAGCCATATGGGTATGATCGGAATCAAGGTGGAGATCGACGGCCGCCTTGCGGCAAACTATTGGAGCGACGGTGCTCTTATTGCAACCCCAACTGGCTCGACCGCCTACTCGCTCAGCGCGGGTGGTCCCATCGTGGCCCCCGAGTGCAACTGTATGATTCTCACACCCATTGCACCCCACAACTTCACAATGCGCCCCATTGTGATTCCCGACAGCAGTACCATCCGTCTGACCATCGACGCTCGCGACCCCCACGCCCTGGCAGGCATCGACAACGAGAGCTACACCATCAACAACGGAGCCTCGTTCACCATAACCCGCGCCAAGGAGCAAGTTTTTTTGGTAAAACTGCATAATATATCGTTTTACGATACGTTAAAGGAGAAGATGATGTGGGGACTCGACACAAGGGAGTCGAAATAGTTATCAACAAATATGCGTTTTTGGGGCGTATCCCTATGGGATAGTTGCAAAAATGTTTTATATTTGCGCGTTTTATTTGGATAGTTATGACACACGATATGACAGAAAACAAAATTCCTCAGCACGTTGCAATCATTATGGACGGCAACGGTCGCTGGGCTCAACAGCGTGGTATGGAACGCCCCGAGGGCCACATCGCAGGCGTAGAGAGCGTTCGCAGGGTGGTTAAGGCAGCCGTAAACCGAGGTGTGCGCTACCTTACGCTCTACACCTTCTCGACCGAGAACTGGGGCCGCCCTATCGAGGAGGTCGAGGCCATTATGGAGCTCTTCTGTCGCAGTGTCATCGCCGAGGCGCCTGAGCTGAAAGAGCAGGGCGTGCAGGTCAAACTTATGGGCGACCGCAAAGCCTTCTCGGAGAAAGTAAACAACTACATCGACAAAATTGAGAGCGAGACTGCCGAGGGCAACAAACTCACCCTCATTTTGGCAATGAATTATAGTTCGCGCTACGAGATTACGGCAACCGTGAAGGAGATTGCCGAGCAGGTGGCAGCAGGAGCGTTGAAGCCCGAGCAAATCGACGCCAACTACATCTCCGCACACCTCTACTCGTGCAACTATCCCGATCCCGACCTGATTGTACGCACCGGTGGCGAGTATAGGCTCAGCAACTTCCTTATGTGGCAGGCTGCATACAGCGAGTTGTTCTTCACCCCCACCCTTTGGCCCGACTTCGACAAGAACTCGTTCGACGAGGCGCTCGAAGCCTACGCCCAGCGTAACCGCCGTTTCGGCTTGGTAAAATAACCCCCCGACAGAATACAGAACAGACAGAGATTTCCCACATAACAACGATGAATAGAAAATTCCTGATAGTAACCCTTGCGCTACTTGGCGCAACAGCTCTCAAAGCCCAAGAGGCGAGTGTCGCCGTAGCCGACACCCTTGCAACTGCCGACGCTGCCACCCCCAAGGTGGAGAGTTTGGAGACAGCGGTGCCCGACTCGCTCGACATCAACGCCCCAATGGCCGACTACAACAACCCCAAGAAGTATATCATCCGTTCGCTCGACGCATCGGGTATCAAATATCTCGATGCCGAGTTGCAGGTCAATTCGACAGGTCTGGCTGTGGGCGACGAGATTACCATCCCAGGTAGCGAGCTTTCGCAGGCCGTATCGCGCCTCTGGTCGAAGCAGTACTTCTCGGACATCAAGGCCGTGACCACCATCGATGGCGACAGCGTGGACATCAACTTCGTGTTGGCCGAGAGGCCCCGAATCTTCCGCTGGTTGTTCGACGGTATCAGCAAGAGTGCAGCCACCTCGCTCACCGAGGACCTCAAACTCAAACGTGGTGCCGAGTCACTGAGCGACTACGCTGTGGAGAAGAGGGTTAATCAGATTAAAGACCACTACATCCAGAAGGGTTTCCGTAATGTGTCGGTTGTTCCCCGCATCGAGAACGACAGCGTAATCAAAAACGCAGTGAACGTAACCTTCGAGGTGAGCAAAAACGAGAAAGTCCGCGTGGGCGAGCTCGACTTCGAGGGCAACGAGGTATTCTCCGACCAGCAGTTGCGCAAAGTGATGAAGAAGGTGCACAAGAAGAGCATCAACATCTTCCACAATACCAAGCTGCGCGACGACGAGTTGGAGGAGGACTTTACCAACATTATCGACTTCTACCACTCGAAGGGTTATCGTAATGCAATGATCGTTAAAGACTCGGTCTATGTAATCTCGCCCGACCGTATCGGTTTGGTGATTACCGTAGACGAGGGTAACAAGTTCTACTACCGCAACATCAAGTGGGTGGGTAACAGCAAGTACACCACCGAGCAGCTCGACCAGATTTTGGGCCTCAAAAAGGGCGACGCCTACGACAAAAAGACCCTCTACGAGCGCCTGGGTGTGGGTAAAGAGGATGACCCCGAGGATGTTTCGACCGTAAACTCGCTCTATCAGAACGAGGGTTATCTGGCATCGCAGATTTCGCCCACCGAGATTATCATTGGTAGCGACTCGATCGACCTCGACATTAAAATCTTTGAGGGTCAGCAGTATAGATTCAACAACGTAAACATCACCGGCAACAACAAGGTGAACGACGAGGTTATCCGCAGGGAGATCTACACCCGCCCCGGTGAGTTGTACAACCGAGCACTGATTATGCAGACCATGCGTCAGCTGGCAGCTATGGGCCACTTCGACGAGACTCAGATTATGCCCAACATTCAGCCCGTATCGAACGAGGCTGTGGATGTAACCTGGGGCCTGAGCGAAAAGGCGTCGGATAAATTTGAGATTAGTGGTGGTTGGGGTGCCGGTATGTTCGTAGGCTCGTTGGGTGTTGTATTCACCAATATGAGTATGCGTAACGCACTGAAAAAAGAGGCTTGGAGACCTTACCCTCAGGGCGACAACCAGCAACTCTCGATTAGGGGCCAAACCAACGGTACTTATTATAGTTCGTTCTCGGCAAGCTTTACGGAGCCTTGGTTGGGTGGTAAAAAGCCCAACTCGCTCACCATCGGTGGATATTGGTCGGAGCAGACCACCAACTACTACTCGGCCTACACCGGCTTGGTAGACAACGGTCAGTACTTCCGTGCAATGGGTGTGAGTGCAGGTCTTGGTCGCAGGCTCAACTGGCCCGACCAATACTTCACGCTCTACAACGAGTTGGCCTACACCGCCTACGACATGAACGATTGGAACTACTTCTTGTTGAAGAATGGTAGGTCTAATATCATCACCTTCCGTACCCTGCTGTCTCGTAACTCGACCGACTCGCCAATCTACCCCCGCAGTGGTTCGGAGTTCTCGTTCTCGCTGACGCTGACTCCCCCCTACTCGCTCTTTACGCCCGAGAAGGACTACTCGACAATGGCCGACGAGGAGAAATACAAATGGATCGAGTATCACAAGTGGTTGCTGAGCTACAAATGGTACTACCCTCTGACCAACGATGGCAAACTTGTTGTGATGACTCGCGCAGAGATGGGTTATCTGGGCAACTACACCGAGGGTAAGCAGTCGCCCTTCGAGGGATTCGACGTCGGTGGTGACGGTATGTCGGGATATAATGTATATGGTGTAGATATCATCTCGCTGCGTGGTTACGAGGACGGAACGCTGACCCCAAGTAGCAGCAGCTACACCTACGCAAATGTGTACAACAAATACACCGCCGAGTTGCGCTACCCGCTGATTATGGAGCCTTCGTCGCAAATCTATGCACTGCTGTTTGCCGAGGCCGGTAACGGTTGGCTCTCGTGGAAAGATTTCAACCCCTTCCAGCTGAAACGTTCGCTGGGTGCAGGTCTGCGAATCTATCTGCCTATGATTGGTCTGCTCGGTATCGACTGGGGCTACGGTTTCGACGCTCCCTACGGCCAGAGCCAGATTAGCGGAAGCCAATTCCACTTTGTTATCGGTCAGCAGTTCTAACAACCAAAAACGAAACACCTAACAATAAAAGATACAACTATGAAAAAGTCTATCATCCTTTTGCTCGCATCCGTGGCAGTATGCTGGGGCGCAGCAGCACAGAACTTCGCAGTGGTGAACAGCCAGAAAATCTACGAGTCGATGGACGACTATGCAGCAGCCGTAAAAGAGCTCGACGAGCTGGCATCGTCATATCAGAAGAACATCGACGAGGCCTTCAAGAAACTCGAAGAGATGTATAACAACTATATGGTAGCCAAAGATGGTCTGTCGTATGAGGATCAGCAGTCGCGCGAGCAGGCTATCATCGACAACGAGAACAAAATCACCAAATATCAGCAGAGCGTCTTTGGTGCCGACGGCATCATTGCCAAGAAACAAGAGGAGCTGATTACCCCATTCCAGGAGAAGGTGGAGAACGCTATGGACAACTATGCCAAGGCCAACGGCATCGATATTCTGATCGACGTGGCTACTACCAGCGTACCCTACTACTCGGAGAAGGTGGACGTGACCGACGCAATTATAAAAACAATTAAATAACAATAAACAAAGAGAAACTTTTTATGAAATTAGTGATGAAACTTTCGTTGGCGGTTGCTGCACTTCTCTGCGCAACTTCGGCCGGCAATGCACAACCCAAATTTGGCTACATCAACTCGCAGGAGATTATCGTAGCAATGCCCGACATTCAGCAGGTTCAGTTGCAGCTCGAGCAGCTCGATAAGGATCTGGCAGAGCAGTTGGAGTACATCCAGGTGGAGTACAACAAACTCTATGCAGACTATCAGCAGAAGGCTGCCACCTACTCGGACGCTATCCGTCAGAGCAAAGAGCAGGAGCTCATCAGCCTCCAGCAGCGCTACGAGGAGCTTGGCAAAGCAGGCTCGGCCGAGATGCAGGCCAAACAGGCAGAGTTGATGAAACCCGTTGTAGACAAAGCCAAAGCTGCCATTGACAAAGTGGCTGCCGAGGGTGGCTTTATCGTGGTATTCGATATGGCTGCCGGTTCGTTGGCATACTGGGACGAGAGCCAGCTGATCGACTTGGCTCCTATGGTTAAAAAGGAGTTGGGTATTACCGATGCTCCCGCAGCCGAGGCTACTCCCGCACAGTAAGAGATAGTTTTCACTCGCAATTTGGGGCGAGGTTGCTGACAGAACGATGTCGGCAACCTCGCCTCTTTTTTTGGTACACACTTTGCGCATATCTCTACCACTAAGAACAGGGAGATATGACAAAGCGAGTAGGTGTATATATATTATTGGTATGGGCCTGGGCGGGGCAATGTGATGTGGTGGCTCAAAGCCGCCCCTTGTCGCTCTGGGATGCCATAGTGACTGCCGAGGGTGGCAACCACGCCATTGCCGTAGCCGAGAGCGCGTTAGATGTAGCCAAGGCCGAGCAGGGAGTGATTGAGTCGGTCTGGTACCCCACGCTGACCCTTGCGGGCGAATACAGCCACACTACAACCGAGATTGGACTTTCGACCACCATCGGTGAGGTTATGGGCGGAGTGTTGGGCGATTTGGAGGGACTCTTTGCGGGTATTCCTCCCGTGGAATCGGTTTTGCAGAGCGTGGGCTCAACTGAGGTAGGTATCGACTTTATTCCGCGCAATACGGCATCCGTGGGGCTCGACTTGGTGTGGCCTGTGATGAGTGGCGGAAAGCGCATAGGTGCCACACGCATAGCCAAACAGATGGTTGAGTTGGCTCAACAAGGGGCCTCGCAGACCACAGCGCGGGTGAGGTGTGAGGTGATTGGGGCCTACTTTGGTCTGTCGCTTGCAAGCGAAGTGGTGACGTTGATGACCCAAAGGGTCGATGCTCTGCGTCGACACGCCTACAACTCCCAACGGCTCACCGAGGAGGGGATGATTACCCCCACCGAAAACCTTGTAGCCCGTGTGGCCGTCGAGCAGGCCACCACCGCACTATATCAGGCCCAACTCGACCGTAATGTCACCCTCCGAGTACTATGTACGGCTATGGGCGAGGAGGTGTCCGAGATTGTCCCCACCACCCCACTCTTTATGCCCGATTCGCTTCCTTCGGAGGATTTCTTTACCAATGCGCTGGGCGAAAACAGCACCCTTCGCTCGTTGGATATTCAACAAAACATAGCCACTCAGCAGGTGCGTATCGAACAGGGCAGCTATCTGCCCCAGGTGGCTCTGCTAGCAAACCAAAGGCTTTGGTCGGAGGGGTTGAACGACCAACTATTTCCCAAAACCTTCGTGGGCGTAGGGGTTAGTTGGACACTCTTCGACGGCTTGGGGCGCGAAAAGCGTGTAGCTCGCAGCAAGGCCACCCTGCGCTCGACCGAGGCTGCCCGCACCGAGGCCCAAGACCAAATCTCCATCGCCATCGAACGGCTCTACCTCGGTATCCAAACCGCCATATCCGAATTCGAGGCCCTCTCCACAACCGAAAAGTTGGCCCAAGAGTTGGCCAACTCGCGTCGCAAGGCTTTTGCCGAGGGTGTAGCCACTTCGACCGAGGTGGTGGATGCCGAGGTGGTACTGTCGGAAGCAAGGCTCGCCAAGGTTGCCACACTCTATGCCATAGACACATCGCTGGCAACACTGCTGATGCTCTGCGGACAAGATGAAAACTACATAAACTATATATCGTATGAGAAGCAATAGGGATAGAGTCTTAGAGGTACTCTTCTTTGTGGTAGTAGCCGTAGTGGCGGGAGTGTCGATTGCGGGGTTGGCCTTATCGCGCCCCAAGCCCATAGTTATTCAGGGCCAGATCGAGGCCGATGAGGTGATGGTATCGGGCAAGCTGGGCGGACGGCTCGGAGAGCTCTATGTGTCCGAGGGAGATAGTGTGGCTATGGGCGACACCCTTGTGATGATACTTTCGCCCGAGGGCCGTGCCAAGCAACAACAGGCCGAGGCTATGGAGAGTGCAGCCCGCTACCAGAGTCAAAAAATCGACCGCGGAACTCGCCAAGAGATTGTGCGCTCGGCCGAACAGGTGTGGCAGGGTGCCAAAGCCCAACTAACTCTGACCGAGAGGAGCCACCAACGCATCGAACGGCTCTGGGCCGATAGCGTGGTGTCGCTCCAACGTCGCGACGAGAGCGAGGCGCTCTACCGCACCGCCTTGGCTGCCGAGCAGACCGCCCGACAACAATACCTCTTGGCCGTGGCAGGAGCCCAGCAGGAGGATCGCCGGAGTGCCCAAGCGATGGTCGATGCCGCCGCAGGAGCCACCAGCGAGGTGGATGCCATACTCGAAGATGCCCACCTTGTGGCCCCTCGGTCGGGAATCATCTCGGCCATCTACCCCCGTGTGGGCGAATTGGTCGGGATGGGCACCCCGATACTCTCGATTGTGGACCTCAGTAGCGCCTATGCCGTCGTTATGGTGCGCGAGGATCTGATGCCACGCTTTCGACTTGGCGAGCGTTTCTTGGCCGACGTGCCCGCCATTGCCGCCCGAGGTGTGGAGTTCGAGGTCTACTACATTTCGCCCTTGGGCAGCTATGCCACCTGGCGCCCCACCCGTTCGGACGAGGGCTACGATATGCGCACCTTCGAGATTCACGCACGCCCCACGAGGCCCACGGGCGACCTACGGGCGGGTATGTCGGTACTTCTTACACTTTCCAACCGATGAGTGGCGCAAAGAGGGATGCGGGCTTTGCCACGGGACTAAGGCGCGAGGTCGAAAGGCTTGGCCAAAGGGTGCTCTTTCGAGTGGTCTGCTTTGGTCTGCCGCTCTTTTGTGCCCTCTTTATGGCCACCGTTTTTGGCGACGGAGAGATGAACGAGCTGCCCGTGGGTGTTGTGGACCACGACTTCTCGGCCACCTCGCGTGACATTGTACGCTCCATCGACTCGTCGCCCAAATTGGCTGCAAAGGGGCACTACACCTCATACAGCGAGGCCGCCACCGACCTACGTCGGGGCAAAATCTACGGCTTTGTGATAATTCCCCACAACTTCGAGCAGGATTTGTTGGCCGAGCGCCAGCCCACCATCGAGGGCTACTACCAATATGCGCTGATGAGTGCGGGGGCTCAGGTGGCCTCCACTCTGGATGCGCTGCTCGCCACCCTCTCGGTGGGCCCTATGGTGCAGACTGCCACACAGCTTGCCATTTCGCCCCAAGCGACCGAGGCCCTGCTGATGCCCATAGAGGCCGGCTCCGAACCACTCTTCAACCCCACGCTCAGCTACACGCTCTACCTCTCGGCACCCTTCTTCTTTGTGATGTTTCAGATTGTGGTGCTACTCTTTACGGTCTACTCCATAGGCAGCGAGATTAAGTTCTCCACGGCCAAGGAGTGGCTCACTTCGGCAGGAGGGAAAATAGGCACAGCGGTAGTATCGAAACTCGCTCCACACACGATTATATTTACTGCAATGGGAATCTTGGCCCAATGGATTTTGGGTTGGAGCGGAGCCTTTACCACCCCGAACGATTGGTGGACCACAGCGCTCTACACACTACTCTTGGTGGTCGCGAGTCAGTCGCTGGGGCTCTTTATATTTTCGATTTATCCCGCTATGGGTATTGTCATCAGCGTGGTGTCGATGATTGGCTCGCTGGGGGCTACACTCTGCGGAGTGACCTTTCCGCTCGGCTCAATGGCACCTGTGATAGAGAGGGCCGCCCTTGCGCTACCCATACGCCACTTTATACTGCTACTGCAAGGCGAACCCTACCTCCACACCACCCCCGAGTGGATTCACATCGCCACGTTGGTGGGATTTTGCCTACTGCCACTTCCACTAATGCCCCGCCTGCGTAGGGCAATAACATCGGGTCGTTATGAAAAAATTAGTTAGTCGCACGGGGTTGCTCACCTCGACCATACTCGACGAGTTGAAGGCCATATCGCACTCGCTGCCAATAATGTTGGTAGTGGTTGGCGGAGTGGTGGTGTATGGCTTTTTGTACAACCTGCTCTATCGGCCCAATGTGGTCGAAGGGGTGGCCGTAGTGGTGGTTGATGAGAGCCAAAGTACCACTTCGCGCAGACTTGCCGCACTCATCGGAGCCTCGCCCAAGGTGGAGATTACAGGCCATCGCACCGACCTCGATGCGGCCCGAGAGTTGCTGGCCGCCCAGAAGGCCGAGGGAATAATCTACATACCCCACGACTTAGAGGAACGACTCGGGCGTGGCGAGAGTGGCATATTCATCATTCTGGCCTCGACCGCCCAATTTCTCAACTACGAAGCCATTGCAAGTGGAGCGCTGACGGCTATGGAGTACTTCGAGGGAGAATTGCGGCCCGAAATGATACGCTTCATTCCTGCCGACAAGGTCGAGCCACTTCTGCGCGCCAAGACCTTTGAGGTTATAACCACCACACTCCACAACCCCACTCGGGGCTATGCCGACTACCTGATGCCTGCGGTGCTGATAGCCATTCTGTTTCAGACGATGATTATGGCCATAACTATCCGCACGGGCGAGCTGCGCAGTCGTGGTACAATCATCCACTACGCCCGCAGGGGAATTAGTTGGTCGAGCATATCCATTGTGGTCGTAGCCCGCACCTTTGTGTATGTGTTGCTCTACGGCCTCTTGGCACTCTTTCTGGTTGGGTGGTTGCCCACAGTTTTCGACCTACCGCGCTGTGGGCAGTGGTGGGATGTAGTCATTCTATTGACCCCATTCTTGATTTCCGCCGCGCTCTTTGGCCAAGCCTTTGGGGTGCTGTTTAGGGATGGTGACGCAGGTTTACCCGTCATAACCTTCTTCTCGGTGGGGCTGTTGTTCCTATCGGGAATGTCCTTCCCGCTCGAACTTTTACCCCCATTTTGGCGAGCCCTGCACTACCTCATCCCCGCTCCTACGGCCATTCTGGGCTATATAAAGGTCAGCTCGATGGGTGCAACCACTGCCGATATAGGCCAAGAGGTGACAACTCTGTGGGCCAACGCTGCGGTCTACTTCGTTGCCGCCACCGCAACCCTGCACTACGCCCTCAAACGTGCCATCGGCCGCCCTCTGCCACCCGAAGCGGGCAACTAATTTGGAATTCTCGCAACAATGGCCGATATTTGCACCGCAAACAGACCTTTATAGATTTACACGATGGAAGAGATTGAGTATTTTGAGCACTACGAGCAACGACTCGAAGCCCTGCTGGCCTCGATGCAAGGCTCCGAAGGACGACTGATGGATATTGACGAACTCGAAGAGCGTTGGCACGAGTTTGCCCCCGAATATATGACCGATGCCGTGTCGCAAATCAACTCCTACCCCGCCTTTACCCTCGCTGTGGCCGCCTATGTGGGTATGGCTCTGGCAACCTGGTGGGACAAGAATTGGAACGCTCATAAGACTACCACCTACGACGACCTGCGTCGCTTGGGCGGTGGTTTCGACACCATCGACGAGTATATTCTCAAATCGATTCTCGGTATCGAGCCCGACAGCGAGGCCCGCGAAGATATCGAGAACACTATGCGCACACTCTCGCACACGGTTATGACCGCAATTATGCACGAGGATATCGAGAAACAGACCACCCGAGCTTTCTACATCTTGGCTCGCTCGGCAAAGGTGATGTTCCGCGCAGGCGTGACCATTCAGCTCAAACGTCTGGGCTACCGCTATGAGAAGGTGCCCGTAAGCGCTCCTGTGGTAAACTAATAGCCAGCCACAACGGCACACAACAAAAAAGGCTCCGTAACCTTGCTTGGTTACAGAGCCTTTTCTTATGCGAGGGAGTACCCTACTCCCCCCACTTGGCAGAGCACTACTTCTCGATGTGTACCTGCATCTGTGGGAATGGGAAGTTGATACCCTTGGTGGGCAGCTGTTTGTAGAACTGCTCATTCAGGCTGTGGTAGATTCCCCAATAGTCGCTACTCTTTGCCCATACCCTGACGGTGATGTTCACAGCGCTATCGCCCAGCGAGCCGATAGCCACAAAGGGAGCGGGATCCTGCTCGATGCGCGAGTCGGCAGCAATGATGTCGAGGATAGCCTGACGAGCCACATCGTAGTCGTCGCCATAAGAGATTGTAACGTTCAGGTCTACACGACGACGATTCTCGGCCGAGTAGTTGTTGATTACGTTGTTTACGATAGGGCCGTTGGGCAGGGTGATAAGTTTGTTATCCACGGTGTTCAGCACGGTGTTGAAGAGTTTAATCTCCTTAACGGTACCCTCGAAGCCCTGAGTCTGTACATAGTCGCCAATGCGGAAGGGACGGAGCAGAAGAATCATAATTCCGCCTGCAAAGTTCTGCAAAGTGCCGCTCAGCGCCATACCGATAGCAACACCGGTCGAAGCCAGCAGTGCAACAAACGACGAGGTATCAACTCCGAGTTTGCGAACGAGGCTCACAATCAGAATAACATAGAGAGCAACCCTCACAAACGAGCGAACAAACTTGGCCAACGAAATCTCCATATTGCGGTGAGTGAAGATGCGTTCGAGCAGTCGGTCGAGATAGCGGATAATCCAGCGGCCAACGATGTAGATTGCAATGGCAACGAGGATGTCCCAAGCGAAGCTCATCAGACCTTTGGTCACAAACTCCACAGCCTCTTGGAAGGGCATACTTTTAATCTGCTCTACGGTTTCGACCACTTTGGCGGTAGCGACCGAGTCGGCAGCGATCAAATCGGCTTGTAAAAAACGAAACATAAGCAAGTAATTTTTAATTTGAGTGTGTATAAAGAATAAATTTCAGACTTCTTCACCTGATGCGATAGGCAAAATTACACAATCGACAGAGATATATCAAGCCATTTTGTGCCCCCGAACGCCCATTTTGGCAAAAAAATTGCCCCCCACACCACAAAAACAACAACTTTTTTTGGCCGAACTATTTCAAAATCAAATTATTTTCTCTATTTTTGTAATGAATACAAATTTATAATGTTTATAAACAATTAAGACAATGAAACGATTTTTAGTATTATATGCCGCCCTGGCGATTGCAGTTAGCGCCTCGGCAAACGATAGACCTATCCGTTACGACCAACTCCCCGCAAGGGCCAAGAATTTCATCGAGGCCTACTTCCCCACCCACTCATTCTCGTTCGCCAAGTACGACAACTCCATTGGCGACAACAACTACGATGTGTTTTTTTCCGACGGCACACAGATCGAATTCAACCGTCGTGGCGAGTGGCGACAAATCGACTGCAAGCGTGGCTCGATGATTCCCACCGCGCTCTTTCCCTCGTCGATAGCGACATATCTGAGTCAGAACTATCCTACTCAGAACATCGTCGAGGCCGAACGTGACAACTACCATTGGGAGCTTAAACTCTCCAACGGCATAGAGTTCTCTTTCGACCGCCACGGACACATCCAATGGGTCGATAATGACTAAACAGACAACTCCCCAAACCCGATTAAACACCTTTTATTACTATGAAACGCATATTCAAACTCATTGCAATAGCAGCCGTGGCTCTGGTAGGATTGCAGAGCTGCGAGAAGAACGACAGCTACATCAACTCGGCACTCTTGCCCGACGCGGCCAAGAGCTTCCTCTCGGCCAACTACGGAGCAGTAGAGGTGCAGAGCGTGGTGAAAGATTACGACGACTTGGGCTACACCTACGACGTTCGCCTGGCCGATGGCACCCACATCGAGTTCCGCAAGAACGGAGAGTGGAAACAGATTGAGAATCGTAGCGAGGGCGTGGTTGGCTCGGTCATCCCTGCCAAGATTGCCGACTATCTAACTGCCAACTACCCCGACAACTTTGTTATCGACATCGAGCGCGACCGACACTACGACGTGGAGCTGAACAACGGCCTCGACTTGGAGTTCGGCCTCGATGGCGACTTCATCCGCATTGACCGCTAACGGCTATTTTATGCCTACCATAAGAGCACCTCAGCATATTGGGGTGCTTTTTTTGTTGTCGTAGAGAGTGCGGCTTGTGGAAAATATATGTACCTTTGTTAGACGTAACGCACACATTTGGCAAAATACAAACTTAAATCATAAGACCATGAAGAAACTATTTGCAGTATTTGCGACTCTCTCAATGCTTTTTGCAGTTGGTTGCAATGAGCAAGGAGGAGGCGATATCAACCCCAACGAGCCAACCCCCGAAAATATCTTCTTTGGCCTTGACAAGGAAACGGTATCTATCAGTCCCGATGGTGGCAGTGTAGATGTTATAGTGTATAGCAACTACAAATGGGAAATATCTGGCACGAGCGATTGGTGCACTCCTTCTGCAACAAGTGGAGAGGCCAACGAAGATGGCCAGAAAGTTTCTTTCTCGGCTGATGTGGCATACGATAATCGCGAGGCGACCTTTTGGTTTCGCTGTGCCGATGAAAAGATAAAATTCACGGTGTCGCAGTCGCTGAAAGAGGTCATCATTGCCGACGAGAACAACACTTTCAGTGTTCCTGCCGAGGGTGGCGTGGCTGTGCTCAACTATCAGACCTCCGTCGAGTGCGAGGTTGTTATTCCCGAAGAGGCAAAGAGTTGGATAACCATTGCCCCTGCCGATGCAACTCGTGGTTTGATGGCAGAGAGTGTACAACTCGATGTTGCCGAGAATACCACTTATAGCGAGCGAAGTGCAGTGGTTAAAGTGGTGAAAGTTGGCGACAATACGCTCTATGCCGAATACTCCATCAACCAGGTGCAGAACGATGCATTTTTCGCAGATAATAACAATACCTTCAATATCAAGGGTTGGGATCAGAGTATCCAGATAGCGTACAAGACCAATATGGCGTGTGACGTAATTATCCCCGAGGAGGCTCAGAGTTGGATTTCGATTGCTCCCAAAACAAGGGCTTTGGTCGATGAGTCCGTAACTCTCAATATCGCCGCCAATAATGCAGGCCCGGAGAGGAGTGCTGTTGTGAAGGTTGTTGCTGCAAATAATAGCGAGTTGTTTGCAGAGTACACCATTACACAAGCTCAGCGCTACTATATAGAATACACCTCTACGGATGGTTATACCATTACTCTATATAGTAGAGATGCATTCGGCGCAACCATTATTCGAAATGAGTATACTGACGGCAAGGGCTATATAGACTTTGATTCTCCCGTTACTTCGATTGGAGATGATGCATTCGAGTATTGCCGCTCGCTGACAAGCATCACTATTCCCGACAGCGTT
The DNA here is from genome assembly GCA_045634145.1 of Tidjanibacter sp. Taxonomy (GTDB): domain Bacteria; phylum Bacteroidota; class Bacteroidia; order Bacteroidales; family Rikenellaceae; genus Tidjanibacter. Next base: position 34,278 of record JAZQZS010000028.1, read on the forward strand.
ACTTCGATTGGAAAGAGGGCATTCTCTTATTGCACCTCGCTGACAAGCATTACCATTCCCGACAGCGTTACTTCGATTGGAATTTGTGCATTCGAAGGTTGCACCTCGCTGATAAGTTTTCAAGGTAAATTTGCGTCGAATGATGGTCGCTGCTTGATTATAGATGGGGCGTTGAAATATGTTGCCTCTGCAGGACTCACCTCATACACAATTCCCGACAGCGTTACTTCGATTGGAGATTATGCATTCCAATATTGCACCTCGCTGACAAGTGTTACTATTCCCGACAGCGTTACTGAGATTGGAAATCATGCATTCGATTATTGCGACTCGCTGACAAGCATCACCATTCCCGACAGCGTTACCGAGATTGGAGAGTGGGCATTCTCTGGTTGCAAATCGCTGACAAGTGTTACCATAGGCAATGGTGTTACTGAGATTGGAAAAGGGGCATTCGACAATTGCACCTCGCTGACAAGCATCACCATTCCCGACAGCGTCACTTCGATTGGAGATTTTGCATTCTATAATTGCGGATCACTGACAGATATAACCATCCCCGACAGCGTCACTGAGATTGGAAGTGTGGCGTTCTATCTTTGTTCGGAACTAGTAAATGCATATATTGGCAATGGCGTTACCAGAATTGGAGATGATGCATTCGAGTATTGCCGCTCGCTGACAAGCATCACTATTCCCGACAGCGTTACTTCGATTGGAAAGAGGGCATTCTCTTATTGCACCTCGCTGACAAGTATTACCATTCCCGACAGCATTACTTCGTTTGGAAGTTATGTATTCTATGGTTGCGACTCGCTGACAAGTTTTCAGGGTAAACTTGCATCGGAAGATGGTCGTTGCTTGATTAAAGATGGAGTATTGTTCTCTATTCTCCCCGCAGGGCTCACCGAATACACCATTCCCAACAGCGTTACTTCGATTGGAGATCATACATTCGAAGGTTGCTCATCGCTGACAAGCATTACCATTCCCGACAGCGTCACTTCGATTGGAGATTCGGCATTCTATGAGTGCACCTCGCTGACAAGCATCATCATTCCCGACAGCGTTACCGAGATTGGAGAGTGGGCATTCTATGAGTGCACCTCGCTGACAAGTGTTACTATTCCCGACAGCGTTACTGAGATTGGAAATCATGCATTCGATTATTGCGACTCGCTGACAAGCATCACCATTCCCGACAGCGTTACCGAGATTGGAGAGTGGGCATTCTATGAGTGCACCTCGCTGACAAGTGTTACCATAGGCAATGGTGTTACTTCGATTGGAGATTTGGCATTCGAAAATTGCACCTCGCTGACAAGTGTCTATTGCAAGCCCACAACTCCGCCAACGGGAGGTTATGATATGTTCTACAACAACGCCTGGGGCCGCACGATTTATGTGCCTCGTGCGAGCGTGAATGCCTACAAGGCTGCATCGTATTGGAGCGACTATGCCTCCGCAATCGTGGGCTACTACTTCTAAGGAGTTAATAGGACATATAGGGCTTATAGGAGCAATCGGCATCTTAGGCCCTACAACAACAAAAAAGCGCGGGTATTAAAAATAATACCTGCGCTTTTTGTCTTGCCACGACTGCCTAATGGCAGGCGGTTGGCATCTACCGCTCTTTATGGCGTTCGACCGCTATCGAACAAAGAGCCTTACAATATCGTTCCACGTTGCGTAGAACATAAGTCCAAAGAGCAGAGCCATGCCTATCATCTGGGCTACCAACAGCACCTTATCGCTTGGCTTACGGCCCGTAACCACCTCAATAAGCAAGAACAAGACGTGACCGCCATCGAGGGCAGGAATAGGCAGCACGTTCATAATGGCCAAAATGACCGACAGCAGAGCCGTAACACGCCAGAAGTACTCCCAATTCCACACGTTGGGGAAGATGCTGCCAATGGAGATTGGGCCACCCAGAGCCTTATACATCTCGGTCTTGGGCTGAACAATCATCTTCAACTGTTTCCAATAGTCGCTCATCTCCTCGCCCACACGCTCGAAGCCACGGGGAATGGCCTGCCAGAGGTTATACTCCCTTGTGCGCACGGGTATATACTCGGCCGAGGCTACCCCCACACCGATTTTGCCTTCGTTCGATACGGCCACCTCGGTCTGGCCCACCACGCCATCACGCTCGTAGCCCAGCACCACATTCAGTCCCGCACTCGCTTCCAACAGCGGAGTGTATTCGTCGAACCACAACGTAGGCACACCATTGAACGACACCAGCAGGTCGCCCACCTGCAAGCCTGCATCGGCGGCACCCAAGCCCTCCACAATGCCCGCAATCTTAAAAGGTACACGGGGAGAGATAAAGTCGGCCTGCTCGATAAACTCCATAACCGACTGCACGGGAATCTCAATCTCAACCATCTCGCCATCGCGTTCCACCACGGTGGTCTTGTCGCTCTCGATAGCCATTGTGGTCAAAATCTTGGCATAATCCTCAATCTCCTTGCCGCCAATGGAGATAATCTTGTCGCCATTGCGGAAGCCCAGCTCGTGGCCATAGTCGTTAAAGACATAGCCATACTGCATATCTTTGTTGGAGATATAGGTATCGCCCCATTTAAGGCTGATACCCACATAGATAGCAAACGCCAAGATGGCATTCATCATCACACCGCCGAGCATAATCAGCAATCGTTGCCAAGCGGGCTTGGTGCGAAATTCCCAAGGCTGAGGCTCACTTTTGAGCTGCTCGGTGTCCATACTCTCATCGACCATTCCGGCCAACTTGGCATAACCACCAAAGGGAATCCAACCTATGCCAAACTCCGTATCTCCCCAGCGCCACTTGATCAGCGCTCGGCCAAAAAAGATGCGGAACTGCTCTACCCTCACGCCAAACAAGCGGCCAAAGAAGAAGTGGCCAAACTCGTGAACGAGCACCAGCAGTGTGAAACTAAGTATAAATTGAACTACTTTTATTACAATATCCATAATCAGTGTTGAGCAAAAAATCTATTAACGGCCGAGCGATGCCACAATTTCGGCAGCAATAGCTCGTGCCTCGTCGTTCGAGGCAGCATAATCCTCCACCGAGGGCGAGGCTACAAACTGCGCACGAGCGAGCGTTGTCTGAATAACGTTGGCAATGTCGGTATATTTTATCCTGCCGCCCAAAAAAGATGCCACCGCAATCTCATTGGCTGCATTCATCACGCAGCAGCTGTTGCCACCCCTGCGCAAGCAGTCATAGGCCACACCCAACATTGGGAAGCGCACATCATCGACCGCCTCGAAGGTCAGAGTGGGATTTTTCAGGAAGTCGAGCCTGTCACCACCGCAGTCGCCCCTATCGGGAAAGCGGAGTGCATACTGAATGGGCAGGTGCATATCGGGCGTACCGAGTTGGGCCTTCACGGCACCATCCTCGAACTCCACCATCGAGTGAACAATCGACTGAGGGTGAACAAGCACATCTATCTGGTCGGGCGAAAGGCCAAACAACCACTTAGCCTCGATGACCTCAAATCCCTTGTTTACCAAGGTCGAAGAGTCGATGGTAATCTTTGCTCCCATCGACCAGTTGGGGTGTTTCAACGCCTGCTCAATAGTCACATTTGCCAACTCCTCAGCAGGAGTACGCAGGAATGGACCTCCGCTGGCGGTAATAATAACACGCCTTACAGGGCTCACCTCACCCGCCAAGCACTGAAAGATAGCCGAGTGCTCGGAGTCGATGGGCAGAATGGGAACATTGCGCTGGGCAGCCTCGCGCATAATCAGTTCGCCCGCCACCACAAGGCTCTCCTTGTTTGCCAATGCAAGTCGTTTGCCAGCCTTAACGGCCGAGAGCGAAGGGAGCATACCCGCATAGCCCACCAGGGCATTCACCACGGTATCCACCTCGCCACCCGTAACCACCTGCGACAGAGCCTCGTCACCGGCAAAGACCTTTATGGGCTCACCTGCGAGTGCATCTTTTACATTCTGGTAGAGCGATTTGTCGGCAATAATCACACTATCGGGCTGAAACTCCTTGGCCTGCTCAACCAGCAGTTCCCAACTGCGGGCAGCCGTGAGTGTCGTAACCTCGAATTCGTCGGGGCGATTGCGTACAATATCGAGAGTCTGTCGGCCTATCGAGCCGGTTGATCCCATCAGGGCCAGACGTTGTTTGGGCACTTGATTCATTAGAAAATGATATATTTTTCGGGGTCGATGGGGGTGCCATCGTACCAGAGTTCAACTTCAATGTTTGTAGCGTTACCCGCAGCGGTATCCTCATTCCAGGTTGCGCCAATGGCCTGACCGCCTTTAACACGCGAACCGACCTCCTTGTGTGCCTGTCCGAGTCCGCGATAGATGCTCAGGAAGTTGGCCGAGTGCTGAATCTGCATAGTGTAGCCGTCGGGCTCCCAGATGCAGAGCACCACCGTGCCATCCTGCACCGCAGCAACCTGCTGAATACTCTCCACGCTGAGGACCACACCAAAGCGACCGTCGGCAGGCGAAAATGGCTCCACCACGCTACCCTCCACGGGGCGCAACATCTCGGCATTGCTCAGCTTGACCTTATCGGTGGGCGACTTCTTGTTGAGTCCGTAGCGGCCGTTACCCTCCAACTGAGCCCTTAGCAGAGAGTCAAGAGCCGAGGGGGCAACCACCTCTTTCTCGGAGGTGATTTTATCCTGATCCTGAGGCTTGACACTACGGATTACGGGACCTTTGCCCTCCATAATCTGAGCCACATTGTCGATGTAGACATTCATATAGGCGAGCTCGCGTTCGAGCGAATCGAGGCGAATGATGTTCTCGATCATCGTTTCGCGCGACTGGATGCCGTCGTAGCCGGGCACAATATCAAGCACCTTGGTGTAGGCAGCAATCAGCAGCGATGCCACAAAGACCACAAGGGCACACACAAGCGCCATACCCATAAGCCTGAGTGGCGAAGCCTTGTGGGAATACCACACCTCGCGTCCCTCGCCATCGGTCATACTAAGACGGTGTTGCCTGCGGAGGTTTTTCAGAAAATATCGGATATTACCGTGAGCCATATATATTCATTTTTACTGTCGGGTGATACTTTTTTCTCAAATAATAGACAAAGGTACAAATTCCGCTACGAATTTTGAATTATGAATTATGATTTTTGAATAATATAGTGTAATTTTGTGCGCCCGTTGGGCAAATTTGCAAATAAGTGCATGACTGAAAACCAATAAAATAAACATAATACACAAAAAACTAAAAACTATGAAAAAACCAACTCTTCTTGTTTTGGCAGCAGGTATGGCATCGCGCTATGGCTCGCGCAAACAGATGGACGGCGTAGGCCCTTGCGGCGAGGCCATTCTCGACTACTCGATCTATGATGCTGCTCGCGCAGGTTTCGGCAAAGTGGTATTCGTAATCCGCGGCACCTTTGCAGAGTCGTTCAAAGCTGCTTTCCCCGCATCGCGCTTTGGCGGCAAAATCGACGTTGACTTCGTATTCCAGGAGCTCGACAAACTTCCCGAGGGCTTCACTGTACCCGAGGGTCGCGTTAAACCTTGGGGTACTAACCACGCTGTAATGATGGGTGCTACCGCAATCAACGAGCCCTTTGCAGTTATCAACGCCGACGACTTCTACGGCTACGACGCTTTCAAAACCATGGCCGACTACCTGAACAGCCTTGGCGAGCAGAGCGAGGGCAAATACTGCATGGTAGGCTACAAACTCTACAACACCCTTAGCGACTTCGGTAGCGTATCGCGTGGCGAGTGCGTTGTTGATGCAGAGGGCAACCTGACCGGTATGGCCGAGCGTTTGGGCATCAAACGTTTGGAGAACGGCACCGTTATCTACGAGGAGAACGGCGAGCAGAAAGAGATTGCAGAGGATGCAACCGTGTCGATGAACATGTTCGGTTTCACCCCCGACTACTTTGCACACAGCGAGCGCTTGTTCAAAGAGTTCTTGGCCGACGAGGCTAATATGGCTAACCCCAAGAGCGAGTTCTTCATTCCCTTGGCAGTTAACAACCTCATCAACAACGGTCAGGCTTCGATGCGCGTACTCACCTGCGACGCTCAGTGGTTTGGCGTAACCTACAAAGAGGACAAACCCGATGTAGAGGCCAAAATCCGTGGCCTGATCCGCGAGGGCAAATACCCCGCAAAACTCTGGTAGTAATCAACTTACACCATACACAACAAAGGCTCGGAACATCTGCTCCGAGCCTTTATTATATTATGGGATTGAGGGTTTAGAATTTCAGGTAGAAATCTCTGGTGAGGGCTTTATACTCCTCCGAGTAGTCGCCACCATCGTAGATTGTGAGGCTTGTGCGGTCGGTCGGGGCGGCCTCTCGGCCAAACTCCAACAGCACCCTGATAGGTGCCGAAGTGGGCTTCGAGCGCACATCGCACCTACGGTTCAAAAAGAGCCCCACGCGAGCCATCGAGAGCGTAATATCGCCCACCGCATCGGCTGGCAGCACCAGCGACACCACCCCACTCTCCGTGAGCAGTCGCGCGGCCGAGCGGGCCAACTCATCAAACGAGAGCGAGTCGGTATGGCGGGCCTGAGTGCGTCCCTTATCGGGCGAGTGCAGCGAGGCTACAAAATAGGGCGGATTGCTCACAATGTGGTCAAACAATCCCCCACCCTCAAACTCCTGAATGGGCTGTTGCACAACTCTCAATCTATCGCTCCACTCCGAAGCCGCAAAGTTGTCGGCAGCCTCGGCAGCGCTCTCGGCATCAATCTCCACGGCTACCACCTCGGCGCCCCACTGCTCCGTTCGCTGGGCCGCCATAAGGGCCACAAGACCCGTACCCGTGCCTATGTCGAGCACCCGCTGGTGGCAAGGCTCCAAACGGGCCCACGCACCGAGCAATACGCCATCGGTCCCGACCTTCATAGCCGAGCGGTGTTGTACCACACCAAAGCGTTTGAATCTGAAATCAGCAGACACGGGGAGGAAATTGAAAATTGAAAATTATTTTTTATAGGGCCTATTTTCAAGATTAGACCTTATTTATTCCTGCGCCAAAGAGGGCGTAGTCGTATTTTACGGGGTCGTCGGGGCAGAACTCCCTCAGTCGCGAGGTTACCTCCTCCACCGCACGCCAATCGCTCTGCTTACGTTCGAGCAGCCCCAGCGCACGAGCCACATTGCCGCTATGCACATCGAGGGGCAGGTATAGGGCCGACATCGGAATCCTCTGCCACTGGCCAAAGTCCACACCTCGCTCGTCCCTACGCACCATCCAGCGCAGATACATATTCAACCTCTTACAAGCCGCCCCCTTGGCAATCGACGAGAGGTGTTTCTCGCTCCTTGCGGGGTGGTCGAAGTCGAAGAACTCGTGGCGGAAGTGGGCCAACACCTGACGCATATCGCCCGTAGCCTCCCAATCATTCTGGAACCACTCGCCCAGCGAGCCACTCTGCTGACAAACCCTCCTGAGAGCCCTAACAAAGCACTCTAAATCAGTGCCATTAAAGGTGCGGTGAACATAGCTCGAAAGCCCCTTCAACTCCCACTCCGAGGCACCCATAACAAACTCGTAGGGGCGGCCATCAAGGCAGTCCATCATCTTCGTGGCGCTCTTGACGATAGCTTTGCGGTTGCCCCACGCAATAGTGGCAGCCAGAAAGCCCGCAATCTCGCGGTCGAGCGGGTCGGAAAACGAGTGGGGAATAGATATGGGGTCGGGCTCGATAAAATCGACGCAGTTGAAGCGGTCGTGCAACTCTTCGAGCAGGGCGTGCAGTTCTGTGTGGGTGTAGTTCAAAGCGGAAATCGGTTGCAGGGGTTACTCTATCTGTCCGTCGGTGATGGTGATTTTGCGGTCGCTCATATCGGCCAATCCCTCGTCGTGGGTCACCACCACAACCGTAATGCCCAGCTTATCCCTCAGCTCGAAGAACAAGCGGTGAATCTCGCCACGATTGTAGCTATCCAGATTACCCGAAGGCTCATCGGCCAACAGCAGTCGGGGCTCGTTGATAAGCGCACGGGCAATAGCCACACGCTGTTGCTCGCCACCCGAGAGCTGCGAGGGTTTGTGAGTCACACGCTCCGAAAGGCCCACAAGCGCGAGCAGTTCGAGAGCCTTCGCCTCGGCCTCTTTGCGCCCCACGCCCGCAATCATCGCAGGCAAGCAGACATTCTCCAAGGCCGTAAACTCGGGCAGCAGGTAGTGCATCTGGAACACAAAGCCGATGTGTTTATTGCGGAAGTCGGCTGCCGTGTCGGTGGTAAGGTTGCGGAGGTCTACTCCATTAACCACCACACTGCCGCTATCGAAGTCGGACAGAGCACCCACAACGTGCATAAGTGTAGTTTTGCCCGCACCGCTTGGGCCCACAATGGCCACCACCTCGCCCTCGGCAATGGTGAGCGAAACGCCACGCAACACCTCCAAGGTGTCGTAGTGTTTGTGCAGGTCGCTAATCTCGATTATGTTTTTGCTGCTACTCATAAGCATTTTGTTTTTTCGTATAGTTTGACAACTTGTCGTGCGGCTGCCACATCGTGAACTCTCAACACCGCAGCCCCACCCTCCAAGCAGGCCCAATGGAGCGCCGAGGTAGCCTCCAAGGCCTCGTCGGAAGTAATGCCCAAAGTTTTGTATATAAAGCTCTTGCGCGAAATGCCCGCCAAAACGGGAAAACCGAGCGACGCAATTTCGCCCAGCCTCTCCAACAGCTCGAAGTTCTGCTCCACGCTCTTGGCAAAGCCAAATCCGGGGTCGATAATCACATTCCTCACTCCCTTCTCCACAAGCCACTCGGCTCGCTTGCGAAGGTAGTCGACAACCTCGCCCACGACATCCTTATAATCGGTCAGCGAGGCCATAGTTTGGGGCGTTCCTCGGGTGTGCATAGCCACCATAGGTGCGCCATAGCGGGCCACCACATCGACCAATCGCCTGTCGGCCTCACCCGCGGTTATATCGTTGATAATCACGTTATCGTACTCGCCAAGCACCCTCTCGGCCACCGATGCACGGAATGTATCGATCGAGAGCGTCACACTCGGAGCAACCCTGCGACACACCTCCACGCCCTGCATCACTCGCCTAATCTCCTCTTGCTCCTCCACCACAGCCGCTCCCGGGCGCGTAGAGTAGCCACCGATGTCGATAATATCGGCACCCTCGGCCACGATTTGCTCCACACGTCGAGCCACCGCCTCCTCGCCCTCGGCACGGCTGGCGGCATAGAACGAATCGGGCGTTACGTTCAGTATCGCCATCACTTTGCGGTATGGTGCTATGGGTTTCATTCCGACTTCGTTGAGTTACATTTTGCGAATAATGTTGTCAATCTCTGCGGCCTGACGTCGGAGCGACTCCACCCCGTCGGCCAAGACTGTATGGTCGGCCAGCCTGCTCATCTCGGCAGGGTCCATCTGGTTGCGCATACGGGCCTCGATCTGCTCGCGCGAAGCTCCGTCACGCCTTACGGCCCTCTCGATACGCACCTCCCAGGGGGCATCGACCACCACCGAGAGGTCGTAGTGACCCGTAAGTGGCGAGGTAAAGAGCAGTGCGCTCTCCAAAATCACATAGGGGCTCAGCTGACTCTCGGCCCACTCCTCGAAGTCGGCCACCACTCGTGGGTGTACCGCCTCGTTGAGCCTTCCGAGCATATCCTTGTCGGCAAAAGCCACGGAGGCAATGTGGGCACGATTGAGCTCCCCCTCGGCAGTGTATGCCTCTCGGCCAAAGAGAGCCACAATGTCGGCAATAATCTGCGGGTGGGAGTTCATCAACTCCTTGGCCCTACGGTCGCTGTCGTAGACGGGAGCCCCCGAGAGCTCCGCCAACAAGTCACAAAAGGTGCTCTTGCCGCTACCAATTCCGCCCGTTACTGCCACACGTTTCATACTTTCGATCCTCCCCTAATCGAGTTCTACGAAGGGATAGTTGTCTACCGACACGATTTTCAGGTCCGAAAAGTGGCCGGTAATGGCTTTGTGGAGCGATTCGGGCGTAACACGATAGGTGTTGTTCAACCCCTCTACGGGGATGAGTTCCACATCGCTGTATCTGAATTTCACCTTCTTGTGGTGAAAGTATCGAGCCGAAACAATGTTGTGGCCGGTACCCTCCACCACACACTCCACGCGATGACGATCGTCGCCAATGGAGACATAGACGGGCACTTTGGCCGTGTAGGTATACTGCAACTTAGAGGCGTACCAGAGCACAAAAGTGAGTCCCAGCATAACCAAAAATACGGGGGTAATGCGGCTGCCAAGATGGACTCTGAGCCACTCCTGGGCCGATTGATATATCTTAATCAGTTTGTTCATACGTTGCGTCTGCAAAAGTAATCTGATTGTTATTTACAGTTGTTTGAGTGCCAGACGGATAAGCTCCTCCACATCGGCCGATGGTTTATCTTTCACCACACGCTTCAAAACCTTCTCCGAAGCGGCCTTTCCGAAGCCCAGCATACCGAGTGCTTGGAGGGCCTCTTGGTAGGCCTCGCTATTGGTCGCCGCAGCAGCCGAAACACCCATCGAAGGCTCGCCCATAGGCACAGCAGCCACTGCCACCTTGTCGCGCAAATCGACAATAATCTTCTGGGCAGTTTTCAGTCCCAGACCTTTGACATTTTTGAGCAACACGGCATTCTCCGACGAGATAATGTTGGCCAACTCGGAGGGCGAGTAGGTCGAGAGAATTACACGAGCAGTACCACCACCCACGCCCGACACGCCAATGAGCAGGCGGAAGAGTTCGCGCTCGGTGCGGTCAGCAAAGCCATAGAGCAGTTGGGCATCTTCGCGGACAATGTGGTGGACATATACTTTTGCCCTCTCGACACCCTCCAAGCGGCAGTAGGTTTGGAGCGAAATGGCCACATTATAGCCCACTCCGCCACACTCCACGACAGCGTATGTGGGTGTCAATTCGGCAATTATTCCGTTCAAATAGTCGTACATAGTGCAAATACTAAACTTAATTCGTGCAAAGTTAATAAAAAGGTGCGGAGTTAGTGGTGCTTTTTACGAAATTTATTATATTTGCGTCGCTGAAAATGCAAATAAGTTTAATAAAAGATTATACCACACTAAGAATTATGAAAAAAATCTTGTTCGCCGTAATGGCATTGGCAGTTGCGCTGACCGCTTGCAACAACCAGAACACCAACAACAACACCGCCGCTGAGGCTACCGAGCAGACCGAGGTTGCTGCAACCACCGGCAAAATCGCTTTCTACCACATCGACCGCGTACTTTCGGAGTACACCATGTCGGTAGAGCTCCAGAGCAACTTCCAGAAAGAGTACGAGGCAAAAGATAAAGAGCTCGGCGCAAGCGCTCGCAAGCTCGAGAAAGATTTCGCCGCTTTGCAGGATAAAATCAACAAAGTACTCATCACCCGTGCCGACGCCGAGAAAGAGGCTGCTAAATTGCAGGAGCGTCAGAACAACTTGCAGGCTCGTAGCGAGAAAGCTATGGCTGAGTTGGCCGAGAAAGAGCAGGTTATGAGCAACCAGATCATGTTCAGCATCAACGAGTTCGTAAACGCTCTGAATGCCGATCTGAAATACGACTTGATCTTCGCAAGCTCGTATGCAGGTGGCCCCATCGTGAACGCCAACCCCGCACTCGACCTGACCGACGAGATCATCGAGGGCTTGAACAAACAGTACGCTGCTTCTAAAAAATAACAGCACAGATACACGCAATCACAAAGGCTCTCTGCAAAGGGGGCCTTTGTTGTAACCCACCCCACCCAAACACACCCCGCTATGCACTACCGCACCGCACAGCCAGAAGACATCGAACGTATCTGCCAGATTATCGAGAGCGCCAAAGAGTCGCTCCGCAGTCGGGCCATTGACCAATGGCATAGGGGCTACCCCAATCGCGAGGTGGTCGAGGGAGATATCTGCCGTGGCGTGGGCCGTGTGGTGACCAACAATGAAGGCACCGTGGTGGGCTATGGAGCACTGATTCTCACGGGCGAGCCCGCCTACGACCTGCTGACCGACGGAGAGTGGCTCACCGAGGGGCAATATGGAGTTATCCACCGCCTCTGTACCCACTCCGACGAGGCCCGCAAGGGTGTGGCAGGTTACTTTATGGCACAGGCCGAGGAGGAGTTAATCAGACAGGGAGTTCGTTCGATGCGCATCGACACCCACCCCGAAAACCTCTATATGCAGGGCCTAATTGTCAAACGAGGATACACCTACTGCGGCAACGTGATAATCGAGAGCCTGAGGTTGGCCTACGAGAAAGAGTTGGGTTGATAATTTTCATATTTCAATTCTAATCTTTATCTTTGTAAAGATTAACCCTCTAACTCGAACCGCCCTATGAACTCGCTTTTCCCCCACATCGACAAAATCGAGCATCTGCGTAGTGTAGACAGCCGTATGGCGCAACTTATCGAGCGCTTTGGATACATCGAGCACAACACCCACCGTCCTCTCTTTGGGGCTCTGGTCGAGAACATTGCCGGACAACAGGTTGCCACCTCCGTAACCGGCCGCATTATGGCCTCGCTGAACGATGAATTGGGCGGAGAGCCTACCCCTGCGGGAATCGTCGCACTTGGGGAAGAGGGGCTCCGAAGGTGTGGCATAACGGCTCGCAAGGCTGGTTGGATTTTGTCGGCTGCCGAGAGATTTGCTGCGGGAGAGTTCGAGCAGAGTGAGTTGCAGCAGTTGGGCGACGAGGAGGTAATCGCAAGGCTCACATCGCTCAATGGCGTGGGCCGTTGGACTGCCGAGATGTTGCTCATCTTCTCGCTGGGCAGGGACAATGTGCTCAGCGGTGGCGACCTAATCATACGTCGTGCGCTGAGTGTGCTCTATGGGGTCAAAAACCTCACAGCCAAGCAGGTGGAGCGATACAAAAAGCTCTTTGTACCCTACGCATCAGTAGCTTCGTTCTATCTGTGGGCCTACGGAAACACCCTACCCCGCCGTCAGGGCGAGGTTGTTATCCGCTCGCTAAATTGGGCGTCGCTGAAAAACAAACGCATAGCCTACTCGTGGCACAACACCGCCTACGGACGCATCATCATAGCCTCGACAACCAGAGGCATCTGCCGCGTGGCATTTGTGGAGGACAAGGAGGAGGCTCTCGACGAGCTGAGGGCCGAGTTTAGGCGTTGCAAGTTGGAGGAGCAGACCGAAGATAGCCACCGAGTGGTTTTGAAGGCCATAGCCACGGGCTCGTGGAGCAATATGGTGCTCTACTTGCAGGGCACTCCGTTTGAGCGCAAGGTGTGGCGCGAGGTGGTCAAGATTCCTCAGGGCATAAGGGTTTCGTATGCCGACATTGCTGCCCGCACGGGCTACAACAAGGCTTTCCGAGCTGTGGGCAATGCCGTGGGTGCCAACCCCGTGGCGATACTCATTCCCTGCCACCGAGTAATCCACGCCGACGGCTCGCTGGGCGACTACAACGCCGGTGCCGACAAGAAACAAGAACTTTTACAAAACGAACGCAAAAGATAAAACACAATGGAATTCAAAGGATTAGTTTACAAAGTACTGCCCGTAGTGAAGGGTCAGAGCGCCCGCGGTGAGTGGGTAAAGCAGGAGGTTGTTTTCGAGCAGCCCGACGAGTTTAACCGCAAAATAGTGGTAGGTTTCTGGGGCGACAAGGCTCAGGATGCCGCAGCCCTCAAACCAGGCGAGATGGTCGAAGTGGCCGTAAACATCGAATCGAGGGAGTACAACGGTCGTTGGTACACCGAGGCCCGTGCGTGGAAGCTCACCCGTGGCGCAGCAGCTCAGCCCGCAGCCCCCGCAATGCCCGATATGCCACCTATGCCCACCGTCGAAGAGCCCTCCTACGCCAGCCTCGAAGCCGACGATATGCCCTTCTAAAACTGAAAATTCAGAATTCAAAATTAGTAAGGCAGACGTTCGACGGCAAAGATGAAGAAAATCGGTATCATATCCGACACCCATGGCACCTTCGACGAGCCACTAAAAGCCTTTCTGGCCGAGGTGGACGAGATTTGGTGCGCAGGCGACATCGGCTCACCAAAGGTGATGGCCGAGGTGGCCGCTATGGGCAAGCCCTTCTATGGCGTCTACGGAAATATCGACGACTACACAATGCGCGCACAGCTGCCCGAGTGGCAGGCCTTTGAGCGCGAGGGGGTAAAGGTGCTTATTACTCATATAGGTATGAGGGGCGGGAAGTACCTCCCCTCGGTGGCGCACCGCATCACCACCCTCAAACCCGACATCTTTGTCTGCGGACACAGCCACATCCTGCGAGTATTCTACGACAAGCGCGTGGGGGTGCTCAACATCAACCCGGGGGCAGCCGGCAACTACGGCTTTCACCGCATCAGAACGGCCATAAGGCTCGAACTCTGCGACGGCAAGCCCTCAAACTTGGAGGTGTGGGAGCGACAACGATAAAATAAGCGGCCTTTCGGGGCCGTTTTTCTTTTGTGTAAGTTTAATCAACAAAGAAAAACAACCTGAAAGATGAAGCTAAGACCATCGCAAACACTCGCTACCATAATAGCAAAAGGGGCCGTAAGGGCCGAACGAAATCCTCACATCTCGCTGCTCAATGCCGTGGTGCTCGAAATGGCCGACGACAAGCTCTGCCACGCAAACCACATCATCTCTATGGCACTCGATCTACACGAGCAGCACCACCTTACCCTGCAAATCCACGAGCTGTGCAGTCGTACCGAGCAGATCGACCACTCGGCCTACACCGATGGCGAGCCGCTCGACACCCTTTGGCAGGGGCTTGTGGCGCACTACTCCCGTTCGCGGGGACAAAACGCAGAGGCCAAAATCCACAGCGGTCATCTGCTCGCCTACATTCTCGCCCAGCCGAGCAACAATTTGGGGTTGCTAATTTCGCGCTACGGGTTGCGACTATCGTTGGTGGAGATGTTCAACGAGGCTCTGCCTGCCGAGGAGGAGTATTACGGATGGGTGGAACAGCCTTTGTGGCATTAGGTCATAAGTGGGCACAAAAAAAGTTGGGGGCACCTCACGGTATCCCCAACCCCCCAACTTAAAATACTGATTATGAAAGAATCACTAACTCGACAACCTCTCGGCAAAGAGCCCTCCGAAAAGCGCCCAAGGACAATCGGCCACCGCTTTATGTTACAAAATTAGTAAAAAATTCCTGCCATACAAACATTTTCACAAAAAAAGAGCGTATTTTTGTAGGTGTGGCCGACTTTTTTTTCGCCACCACTCCCACAACCTACAATTAGAAAAACGTATGAGTATGGATAAGAAAAATTACAACCCCAACGATGTGGGTGTTGATAATGGCAACTACTTCGGTATGCCCTTCACGACCGATGAGGCCGAGTTGGTGCTCGTTTCTGTACCCTGGGATGTTACGGCCTCCTACGGAGGTGGTCAGTCCTACGGTCCCGACGCAATCATCGGTGCCTCTACACAGCTCGACTTCTACGACGCCATAAGCCCCGACCAATGGAAGCGAGGTATCGCAACCGCTCCTATCGACTACACCATTCAGGACCGCAGCGCAATGCTCCGAGGCGATGCCCGCAGGGTTATCAAGTACCTCGAAGAGGGCGGCACTATGCTCGACGCATCGTTGCTCCCCTCGCGCCGTCACCGAGTAAATAGCGGCTCGGAGGAGCTGAATAAGTCGGTATATCAGCAGACCAAAGAGTGGCTCGACAAGGGCAAACTCGTGGGCCTTGTTGGTGGCGACCACTCCACCCCACTCGGTTTCATCAAGGCTCTGGCCGAGAAACACGGCTCGATTGGTATTCTCCACATCGACGCCCACTGCGACCTGAGGGTTGCCTACGAGGGCTTCACCTACTCGCACGCCTCGATTATGTACAACGTGCTGAACGAGGTGGAGGCCGTGGAGAAAATCGTTCAGGTGGGTATTCGCGACTACTGCGACGACGAGGTGGCTCTGGCCGCATCGACTCCCCGCGTGGAGCAATTCCCCGACTACGCCATCGCCTCTAAGGCTTTTGAGGGCACCACTTGGGCCGAGCAGTGCAAGGAGATTATCTCCCACTTGCCCGAAAAGGTCTATATAAGCTTCGACATCGACGGCCTTGCTGCCGACAACTGCCCCTCGACCGGCACCCCCGTACCCGGAGGATTGTCGTTCAATCAGGCGCTCTATCTGCTCGAAAAAGTTGTGGCCGGCGGTCGCAAGATTGTGGGCTTCGACCTGGTGGAGGTTGCTCCTGCCGACAAACAAGACGAGTGGGATGCCAACGTGGGCGCACGAATGCTCTATAAATTGTGCGGACTTGTGCTAAAATCAAATTAAAAGTTTTATATTTGCACGATTTTGGCCCGAGGGTCAGGTCGAAAAACGGTTGAAACTCAAATAAAACCTAATAAAACAACAAACAAGCTATGAAAAAAATTATCGTATTCTTGGCCGCAGCAGCAATGGTTTGCTCGATGGCTTCGTGCGGTGGTGGTCGCGCTCTGAAAAGCGAGGTAGACACCCTTTCGTACGCTCTGGGTACCGACTTTGGTACCTCGCTCAAACAACTTCTTGAGCAGGTTGATGGCGATATTGACATGAAAGTATTCAATGCCGCTGTTGCCGATGTATTGGCCGACGAGCCCGTTATGACTCGTGAGGACGCTTTCGCTTTCTTGCGCAACTACTTCAACGTGGTTGTTCCCCAGAGGGCTTTGGCCGCTTCGCAGGCTTACCTTGCAGAGATCGAGACCATGGAGGGTGTGAAGAAGACCGAGAGCGGTCTGCTCTACCGCATCAACCGCGACGGTAGCGACAAAAAAGCTGTAAACGACACCGACAACGTAAAAGTATGCTACGAGGGTAAACTCAAAGATGGCACCATCTTCGATTCGTCGTACGAGCGTGGCGACACCGTTTCGTTCGCTCTGAACCAGGTAATCAAAGGCTGGACCGAGGGTATGAAACTCGTTGGCGAGGGTGGCGAGATCGAGCTCTGGATTCCTTCGGAGTTGGGTTACGGCCAGCGCGCACCTCAGCAGATCGGCCCCAACCAGGCTCTCCACTTCAAGGTTGAGTTGGTAGAGGTTATCCCCGCTGAGTAAGCAGTAGTCTATACCAAAACAAAAAGGTACGCTTCGATGTGAAGCGTACCTTTTTTATTATCTATCACTCTCCCCTTCCGACGGGCTACAAATCCAGCCCATCGAAACTCTTGCGACCCAATGCATAGCGACCCACAATCCAACCATGGTAGATTGTGTCGGGCGACGGGGTGGAAATCTCTCCGCTCCACAACCTTGCGCGTTTCTCTCTCAGTTGTGGCAGCATACGTCGCCAATCGCGGTGAGCCCTTGCCACCTCGCGCGCAAAGCTCCACTTTCCGCCCACAACATAGACTCCCCACGAAAGCCAATCCATAGCCCTGCGAACAGCGAGTCGCCACATCGCACCCTCGGGCAGACACTTATACATCATTGCGAGTGAGTTGCGGAAATTGAGGTATATCTTGCGAGGCGAATTGTTGGGCAGCGTTCCTCCGCCAACGTGGTAGACTACACTATGGGGCTCAACTTCAACCTCGTAGCCCATAAGTTGCATTCGCCAGCAGAGATCAATCTCCTCCATGTGGGCAAAGAAGTCGCCATCCAGCCCTCCCGCCTTGCGCCACACCTCGGCCCTTACCATCATAGCAGCACCGCTGGCCCAAAAGACCTTGCGGACATCGTTCCATTGCCCACAGTCCTGCTCGGTCGTACTCATAATCCTACCCCTACAAAACGGATAACCGTATAGGTCCAAAAATCCGCCTGAGGCACCCGCGTACTCAAACATCTGCGGGTTGTTGTAGGACAAAATCTTGGGCTGAATAGCCGCCAGGCGTGGGTTTTTATCCATACGCTCCACGAGCGGTTCGAGCCACCCTTCGGCAGGCTCCACATCGCTATTGAGCAGCACAAACAGTTCGCCATCACACTTGGCAAGTGCACGGTTATACCCCTCGGCAAAGCCGTAGTTCTCGCCCAAAGGCAACCACCTAACCGAAGGAAAATCTCCCTTCACCACACCCTCCGAGCCGTCGGTTGAGCCATTGTCGGCCACCACAACTTCGGCATCGCTCGGCTCACAAGTGGACACTACACGAGGCAGAAAGCGACGCAAAAACTGCTCGCCATTCCAATTGAGTATAACCACTTGAACTCTGCTCATATCGATCTATTTCTGCTCGATGGGCTTGCTGGTGTGGGGATCGTAGATCACTGCGCCCTCTTCGGGAACGTGTTTCCAGCGCTTATGCGACCAGAGCCACAACTCCGGTTTGCGACGTATCATATCTTCGAGCGCGGCTACATAGCGGTCGGCAATCTCCATATCCGAGATATCCTCCACACCATCGTAGATACGCACAAACTTACACTTGTAGTACGAGGGCTTTACCTGATCGGTTTCGAGCACATAGACAGGCATACCGAAACGTTTGGCATAGTGGCCCATACCGGCAATAAAGAGCGTGGGGTGGTTGAGAAACATACGCCAGCGCTTATCGGTAAACTTAATCTGTGCCCTCTGGTCGGCAATAAGACCGATGGCCATCTGTTTCTGCTCTTTGACACACTGCAACACCCTGCGACCGAGGTTGAACATAGGAATAACCTCCATACCAAATCGAGTGCGCATATGGATCATAAACTTATCCATAACCTTGCTGCTGAGCGGATGATAAACGCCCAAATTGGGATAGTGGTGGTCGATGGCAAACGAACAGAAATACTCCCAATCGCCATAGTGGCCCAGAGCACCAATCCAACTCTTGCCCCCCACCTCACGATCGAACTCTTCGAGGTTGGTTATCTCCATACGGCTACGCAACTCTTTGGCGCTCATACTCGTAAGGTCGAGAACATCGACAAACACGTCGGCCAGATGGCGATAAAACTTGCGCTCTATCTCTCTCCTTTCGGCCTCGCTCTTCTCGGGGAAGGCAGCGGCCAAGTTGGTCCTTACCACCTTTTTGCGATAGCCCACCAGGTGGTAGAAAACGAAGTAAATCAGTGGCGAGAGCACCCTGTACAACACGCAGTAGGGCAACAGACCAATGAGCTTTGCACTACCGAGCAGTAGCCAATAGGCCACCCACTGAAACGGATTCATCTTATCTTGTTTATTATCCTTTGCCATAGTTAAGTTTGGGAAAGAGAGGGGATTTTATTGTTCCTGAATTACCTTTATATTACCGCTCTTGGTACGCACCGAGAGCCAAACCTTTATGCGTTCGATGTCGAGAGGCTTGTCGTTGTCGCGCGCCTTGACAATAACCACAACCGACTCACCCTCGGCCTGACCATCGTTGTAGGCGGTATGTTTCGAGAGCGACACCGACTCGATATTGTCAATCACGGCAGCCATCTCGCGAGAAATGTCGGCACCCGAGAGAGTATCGACCGTAGTGAGCGACGCCAAGCGTTTGCGCAAGCGGTCAATCTGTGCATTCTTCTCGTCGATAATCTCGGCATAGCCCTTCTGCAAGCGGCTGATATCGAGGTGGCGACGATCCTCGGAGTCGGTCTGTTTGATGTGCAACTCGGTATTTTTCAGTCCAAAGTCGGCCATCTGAGCCTCGGCATTGTCGATAACGTTCTGACTCAGGGGCTCACCCACAAGGCGAATCTCCACCTTCGAGATATTCTTGTCGTAGTGGAACTCCTTGGAGTAGTCCACCACCATAGTCTTATTGAATTGGAACACCTGGGCCACATAGCGGTCGGCATTATCCTCAAAGGTGGTGCGACGCACAATGTAGGATGCCACAATGACACTCGGCACAAGCACAACAATCAGAATGATAGCAATATAGCGATTGTTTTTCTTCTGCACCGCGGGGTCGAGAATTGTCTTTTTCTCATATTTGAGAATCAACACCATCAGGTAGGCCGCCAGCGCAATGAACACCGCATTTATGGTGAACAGATAGATAGCACCCACCAAGAAGGTGAGCTGACCCGTGGCAATTCCGTAGCCTGCCGTACAGAGAGGGGGCATCAGTGCGGTTGCAATGGCCACACCCGAAATTACCGTCATCGATTTATCCTTACGAGTCTGGGCCACCATACCCGCCATACCGCCAAAGAAGGCAATCAACACGTCGTAGGTTGTTGGGCTGGTACGAGCCAATAGCTCACTCTGAGCCGTCGAGATGGGCGAGATAATGAAGTAGGCCAACGAGGTAACAAGGCTCACAACCACCATCAGCAAGAAGTTCTGCCACGCCTTTTTGAGCAACTCAAAGTCGTTGATACCCAGAGCGGTACCAATACCGATAATTGGGCCCATAAGTGGCGACACCAACATTGCACCGATAATCACGGCCGTAGAATTGACATTCAGACCGAGCGAGGCGATAAATACCGCAAAGACCAAAACCCAAAGGTTTGTTCCGCGGAACTCGATACCCTTGCGCACCTCTTCCATAACCACCTCCTGCGATGCACTATCCTCGCGCAGGTCGAAACGGCCACGCAAAAATATCTTCAACGACCTAAACAGTCGCGAAGATTGTGCCTGCTTGGGGTCTTTGGGGGGCTCTTGCTGAGGTTGCAGAGCACCCTGGGGCGTTATATTATCATTCATCTGTTCCATATCTTCGTTATTAAATGTGTCTTAGCAACGTAAAAAGTTCTCTGTTTATTACTCCTCTTCGGGCTCCGAGTCGTCATTGTCGGCAGCGGTGTGTTTGGCATCACACCCCTCGACAATCATCACAAACTCGCCCTTGGGAGGATGAGCCTCGAAGTGGGCCACCACCTCGGCCAAGCTACCGCGAACGGTCTGCTCGAATTTCTTGGTCAGCTCGCGCGACACACTCACCCTACGCTCGGGGCCAAAGGCCTCGGCAAACTCTTTGAGCGCTTTTAACACCCTGAAAGGCGACTCGTAGAAAATCATCGAACGGGGCTCGTCGGCAAGCTGCGAGAGGCGTTTCTTACGTCCCTTTTTCTGGGGCAAAAAGCCCTCGAAACAGAAGTGGTCACAAGGAAAACCACTCTGCACCAATGCAGGCACAAATGCCGTAGCACCGGGCAGGGTTTCCACCTCCACTCCCCTCTCCACACAAGTCCTCACGAGCAGAAATCCGGGGTCGGAGATGCCGGGAGTACCAGCGTCGGAGATAAGTCCCACACTCTGTCCTGCCTCAATCTGGCGAGCCACAGCCTCAACGCTCTGGTGCTCGTTGAATTTGTGGTGCGAGTAGAGCTTGCGCTCGATGCCGAAGTGCTTCAACAACACCTGCGAAGTGCGGGTGTCCTCGGCATAAATCACATCGAGCTCTTTGAGCAGTCGCAACGCCCTAAGGGTAATATCTTCGAGGTTGCCAATGGGGGTGGGAATAATATAGAGTTTAGACATAATACATTCTTTTACAAGAGTTTGTTCGACAATAGTTCAACCAACAGTTTTGCTCCCTCGCTGTTGGGATTCCACTGGAAGTTGTCGTGAATAAAGAGCATAGCCTCGTCGATACTCTCGAACTCATCGAGCTGGTCGATGGCTGCCTCGTAGTAGTCGTGATTGTTCTGGAAAAGGTCGCGCATAAGGATGAATTTGTCGTTCAGACCAATCATCTCGGCAAGCGACTTGGCTGCGCTCACGGCACTTGCCACATCCACCACGGCATTGACAGCGATGCGGTCGGCCAGAGTGGTCTGGTCGGCACCCAACACATCACCCAACACAACCTTTGCGGGCTCGGTCGAAGGCTCAGCGATTGGCTCGGTGGCGGGCTCTTTTTCCTGCTCCTCGGCAGGCTCCTCTGCAACTTCTACGGGCTCCTCGGTCACTCCCTCTTCGGTAACAACCTCTACCTCCTCTGCGTCGAGTTCGGTCATATCAACCACGGGCTCCTCCTCGGGCTGTTCTTCTACCTCCTCGGCGGGCCCATCGGCCACGGGCTCCTCCTCTGCGGGGGCACTCTCCTCCTCGTCATCGTCGTCGTAGAGCGCAAGGATTGCCGAGTGGGCCAACTTGGTCTTAACGGCAACTGCGGGCTCCTCTTTCGCCTCGGGCTCGGGCTCAACACTCTCCTCAACCTCATGCTCCTCTTCGTTGGTAAACTCCTCAACCTCCTCTACGAGCTCTTCGATAAGTTCGATAACCGAATCTTCGGGCTCTTCCTCGGGCGCAGGCTCCTCTGCGATCTCTTCTTCAACCTCGGGCTCATCCTCGTTGGCAAACTCCTCGACCTCATCTACAATATCTTCGATAAGTTCAATGACCGACTCCTCGGGCTCCTCAACGACATCTTCCTCGGCCACAACAGTCGCGCCGAGCAACAAATCATAGATTGCACGAAGTTTTTCGAGAGCCAAATCGCGCTCGATGGCCGACACCTTCTCGGCCTCCAAATTGCAAGCAAGACGCTGCACAAGGTTGAGTGTAGAAATAATATCTTTCATAGCGGGTTAAAATTTCATTGGTTTGTAACCCTCAAAATTAGTAATTTTGGTTTTAATTGGCAAATTTATGCGTATCTTTGCCGAAAAGTTAAGCAATTTAAGTATTCCGAAGATAAATTATGGCATTACAATGTGGCATCGTGGGCCTTCCCAACGTGGGCAAGAGCACACTTTTCAACTGCTTGTCCAACGCTAAGGCACAGGCAGCAAACTTCCCCTTCTGCACCATCGATCCCAACGTGGGCGTCATCACCGTACCCGACGAGAGGCTTGCAAAGCTGGCCGAGATCGACAAACCCAAACGTGTTGTTCCTACCACCATCGAGATTGTGGATATCGCAGGCTTGGTGAAGGGCGCATCGAGGGGCGAGGGCCTTGGCAACAAATTCCTTGCTAACATTCGCAACACCGACGCTATCATTCACGTTCTGCGCTGTTTCGACGACAGCAACATTACCCACGTCGATGGCTCTATCAACCCCGTTAGGGACAAAGAGATTATCGACACCGAGTTGTTGCTCAAAGACCTCGAAACCGTAGAGGGCCGCATTGGTAAAACCCAGAAGCAGGCCGCTGCGGGCGACAAGATTGCCAAGCGTCAGTACGACATCCTCTGCCGCTACAAAGAGGCTATCGAGCAGGGCAAGGCTGCACGCACCGTCGAGATCGACAGCAAAGAGGACTTCCGCTTTGTGAACGAGTTGTGTCTGCTGACCAACAAACCCGTGCTCTACGTCTGCAACGTCGACGAGGGCAGCATCATTAGCGGCAACGCCTATGTAGAGGCAGTTCGCGAGGCCATCAAGGAGGAGAATGCCGAGTTGCTCGTGGTTGCAGCTGCCACCGAGGCCGAGATTGCCGAGTTGGAGAGCTACGAGGAGCGTCAGATATTCCTCGAAGAGTTGGGCATTGCCGAGTCGGGCGTGAGCCGACTGATCAAGGGTGCCTACAAACTGCTCGGTCTGGAAACATTCTTCACCACCGGTGCCGACGAGTCGAGGGCTTGGACCTACACCAAGGGCTACAAGGCTCCCCAGGCTGCGGGCGTAATCCACACCGACTTCGAGCGTGGTTTCATCCGTGCCGAGGTTATCAAATATGCCGACTACGTTGCTCTGGGCAGCGAGAAGGCTTGTCGCGAGGCCGGCAAAATCGGCGTCGAGGGCAAAGAGTACATCGTGCAGGATGGCGACATTATGCACTTCCTCTTCAACGTGTAACGAAAACTAAAAGATATAATTACCACTATGAACAGAAAAGTAAGAGTTCGCTTTGCACCATCACCCACCGGTGCACTCCACATTGGCGGTGTTCGTACCGCTCTGTACAACTACCTCTTTGCACGTCAGAGGGGTGGCGACTTTATTCTCCGCATCGAGGATACCGACTCAACCCGTTATGTACCCGGTGCCGAGGAGTATATTATGGAGTCGCTGGCTTGGTGTGGCATCAAGATTGACGAGGGTGTAAACGAGGGTGGTCCCCACGCCCCATACCGTCAGAGCGAGCGCAAAGAGATATACCTCAAATATGCACTTCAACTCGTTGAGTCGGGCAATGCCTACTACGCATTCGACACCCCCGAGGAGCTCAACACCCTGAGGGCCGAGTTGGAGGCCAAGGGCGAGACCTTCTGCTACAACTACGCCGTGCGCGAGCAGTTGGCCACCTCGTTGCGCCTGAGTGCCGAGGAGGTCGAGGAGCGCAAAGCTCGTGGTGACCAGTGGGTTATCCGTTTCAAGATGCCCGAGAACGAGGTTGTAGAGATGGACGACCTGATTCGCGGCCACGTTGAGATGAACACCTCGACTCTCGATGACAAGGTGCTCTACAAATCGGCAGACGCACTGCCCACCTACCACTTGGCCAACATCGTCGACGACCACCTGATGGAGATTTCGCACGTTATTCGTGGCGAGGAGTGGTTGCCCTCGCTCCCACTCCACTACCTGCTCTACCGTGCATTCGGTTGGGAGGAGACAAGGCCCGAGTTTGCCCACCTGCCCCTGCTGCTCAAACCCACAGGTCAGGGTAAATTGAGCAAGCGCGATGGCGACAAGATGGGCTTCCCCGTATTCCCACTCCGTTTCGTTGCCCCCACCGGTGAGGTTTCGAGGGGTTACAGGGAGGACGGCTACTTCCCCGAGGCATTTATCAACATGCTGGCTCTGCTGGGCTGGAACCCAGGTACCGAGCAGGAGATTTTCTCGATGGAGGAGCTTATCGAGGCATTCTCGTTGGACCGCGTAGGCAAATCGGGCGCACGTTTCAGCCCCGACAAGGCACACTGGTTCAACGCACAGTATATGCATACCCGCGACAACGAGGAGTTGGCCGACATCTACATTCCTCAGGTAGAGGCCAAGGGCTATACCCTCTCGCGCGAGAACGCTCTGGCTATCGTGTCGCAGATTAAGATGAGGGCCACTTTCCCCGAGGAGTTCTGGGGCCTTTCGTCGTTCCTCTTCGAGGCTCCCACAGCCTACGATGAGAAGGCAACCAAGAAGTATTGGAAACCCGCAGCTCCCGCCATTATCGGTCAGCTGAGGGATATCTTGGCAGGCCTTGACGAGTGGACCACCACCGAGATGGAGCAGAAAGTGGGCGGCTGGATCGCCACCAACGAAATCTCCATGGGTCTGATTATGAACGCTTGGAGGTTGTGTATCGTTGGCGAGCCCAAGGGCTTCGGTATGTATGACATGTGTGCCGTATTGGGCAAAGAGGAGACCCTCGCACGCCTCGATGCAGCACTCGCAGCACTTCCCCAGGCCGAGTAACAATCACACAGCACCGTAATGAAGTCGAGATTAGCACTCATATTACTCGTATTAGTTGGTTTTGCAATCAGCTCCACCTCGTGTGAGCTGATTGCAGACTACTACTCTCCCCCAGAGCCACCCGAGCCCGAAAAGGAGGTTTGCCATATGAACGTGGCGACCTACGACGACAAGACCGGTGCTCCAATCGTGGGTATCAGAGTGAGTGCCGTCACACGCCACTCAACATTGGAGTACGACTTCGACACCCACACCTATTACAGGGTTTTGGTCATCGACACGCTGGCTGTGATGCACACCGACAGCACCGGCACAAGCGCTCTCTTCTCCAAGATCTACCCGATGACCCGCTACGACGTTGTGGCCGAGGATGTAGACGGAGCCGAGAATGGCGAGTACCTCTCGAAAAAGACCACCCTGAATCTCGACGAGGAGTATCACAAGGTGGGAGCAAGCGAGTGGGACCGCATTACGGAAGATGAGATTCTGCCGATGAAACTGAGCAAAAAGAGATAACAAGGGGGCTACAAAGGGGTTGCAACCGCGATCGCAAGCCCACCCGAAAGAAAAAAATGCGCCTTTGGGTGCATTTTTTTTGCTACCCGTGCAACGTTTTTGTATATTTGTGCATCATAGTATAAGACAACCCCCAAAAATAAGCTGTGATATGAAATCTAAATTAGCACTCAAACTGCTCTCATTGCTCGGTTTTTCGAGCGCAATGGCTTCGTGCTTAACTGTAATGTATGGCACCCCCAATGCCGACTACCAAGTAATCGTCCGCACAATCGTACCGCAAGGAGAGCGTGCAAAACCAGTGGAGGGTATTAAGGTGAGCGTAGAATCTCTAAAAAGTGGTCACAACATCTCCGCCAGCGGCCTTACCGACCAAAACGGAGAGTACGTTTTGAGGTACAACGAATTCCCGATTAAGGACATAGAGGTAGCCATCAGCATTGAGGATATAGACGGAGAAGAGAATTTGGGCGAATTTGCATCCGACAGCATCACCCGTTCATACACAACCTACACAGGTAGCACAGACGCTTGGTACTCTGGCGAGGCTACTATCAGACACGTCTTCATCCTCAAAGAGAAAGAGTCTAACAACGAATAACCCCCAAATACAAGTACAAATATGAAATCGAAATTAGCTCTTAAAATCCTCTCGTTGCTCGGTTTTTCGACCGCCGTGGCCTCGTGCGAGATGATCAACGAAATTGGCGGAGGAGGCCAAATGGCTATGTATGGCTGCCCAAGCGCCGACTACGTCTTCAATGTGGATGTTAAGGATGTGGAGAACGACGCCCCCATCGAGGGTATCCGCGTGAGCGTCATCCAACGTTACATTACCAACTCTGTGCCCACACAGATCGACACCCTTACTCACAGTCTGACCGACAATGAAGGCAAAGTGACACTCTCGCTTAACACTTGGCCCGAGTCGAGCTTCGAGATTGCTGCCGACGACGTAGACGGAGAGGATAATGGCGGCAAGTTTGCGGCTGCTTCAACCACCGTTGACATCGAAAGTGGCGACTACAAAAATCCCGGAGAGCACGGCTGGTACAGAGGTACCGCCACCAAAAACGCCACCATCAAGCTGAGCAAGAAGGAGGAGTAACCGGAGTAGTCCAAAATCTAACAACGCACAAAACAGCCATCCGCGCAAATCGGGTGGCTATTTTCTTTGCCATTTCGGGGATAATAGCTACTTTTGCGGCCCTAACCACAAAAAACAATGCTATGATGAGAGAAGTCAATCCACACGACACTCCTCGAGGTCGTCAGTTCGAAATTTGGAAGAACGCACCCAATCCAATGCTCACCTTTGTCAAAAATGTCGATGTCACCCCACTGCTCAAAATCAGCAAAAAGAAGCACCTGAAATTCAATATGCTCCTCTGCTACTGCATTGGTAAGGCTGCCACCGAGCAGAAGGAGTTCTACCTGCTACCCGTGGGCGACAAACTGATGCAGTTCGACAAGATTGCCATCAACACTCAGGTAATGAACCACACGGGCGAGGTCAGCTCCTGCGACATCGAATTCGGTGGCGACTTCGAGAGCTACCGCAACGACTATATGACCCACACCACCGAGGTGGCCCGCACCTGCATCGACCGTGACCTCTCGGAGGAGTGTATGGTCATCGGAACTTCGGCCATCATCGACACCGAGTTGGAGTTTGGCGGAGGTATGTACAGCGGCATTTTCAACAACCCCTTCATCATTTGGGGCCGCTACTCGCGCCACTTGTTTAGGTATCGCCTGAACATCTCGTTCCAATTTCACCACACCCAGATGGACGGAGCCCACGCAGCCCGCTTCTTGGAGCGTCTGCAAAGGGAAATCAACAACTTCAAGGCATAGTCCCCACCCCAAGGCACAACAAAGGCACCCGCGCTCATCGGAGTGGGTGCCTTTGTCACCTTGGATGGCTTAACAATAGACTATTGCTCAGCACCAACAGGCTCCTCCGAAGATTTTTTTTTGGGGGGGGCCGAAATGGATTTTCTATCTTTGTCGGTATAAGCATCAAGAGCAGAAATATTGCGGTGTCTGCCGGCTGCTTTTCAGCAGGACTGATTGTGGTTCTACCGTCCACAGATTGCTTTTTTAATAAACTTGGCTTATTCCTAAACGGAACTCTCCTACCTTTCGAATCTTTATAGAAGAATGTTTTGTGTAACATTATTCTTCCATTTCTTTCGGACAATTCAGCAACAACATTTAAAATCCTCCCAAACCCTCCTTTGTAAAGGAGGGCTTCTATGGTGGAGCCGACCATCGTTTTGCAAACAACCTAGCACGAGCAACACCAAAACACATATAAAGGCTCCTATTATGGAGCCTTTATTGCTAAATATCTTGATTATCAGCTTTTCTTTTCAGTTCAGCTTTCTTAATTGAATCTGCTGTTGCTCGTTTTCTTCTTTCAATTTCATACAGTCGAGCTTCTTCTTTCTTCTTAGCTAATTCATAATCCTCTGCCTTTTTATAGTGATAAAAGTCTGTATAAATTACAGTTACAGCCTGAAAATAATTAGTATACTTAATACCATACCTGTTTTGAGGCGAACGCATTTCCGGATTTTTTACATAATTCTCTCTCTTCTCTGTTAGGAAAGTTGTATACCTTATAGACTGATTCTTAAATGTCCATATCGTAGAATAACTTTTGCTTCGTTCCACTCTATCGCCCCATTCTTGTTCCTCATTCTCTCTTGTTGAATACCCACCCCAAATGTCACCGTCATATTTTGATCCATACAAATGTTCTAAGTCCTCGTGAGTATCATAATCTTTTGACATTACTAAAAAACTTGTTATTGTGTCCTGATATGAAGCAATCTTTACATCTACCTCCAATGGCGTTTCTTTGTTAGGTAGGTTTACTTTTGCCTTACAGGTTGCAGAGTTCCTGCCCTTGTCGTAACTTAAATCATAGATACTACCTCTCTTTCTTGCCTCTTGTACGGTTTTCAAAAATGGTTGTCCCAACTCTATACCCTTGAATGATAGAGCAACGGTAGAATCAGCATACTGCTGTAATCTTGCTTGTTTTGCCAACCTTTCTGCTTGTATCTTCTGTTCCAATTCTTTTGCCTCTTTATTTTGAGGATTATTACAGGCAATGCAAGTACAAGCAAGTGTAATATAAATCAATTTTATAATATAGTTCATAACGTTAAATTTTATGAGCGAGGAAAATCGCAAAATAGTTTTTGGGGCACATTAAAACAAAACCAAAGATCTTCATCGTTTCGAGGAGTGCCTTTGTTTTTTCGGAGTCACTAATCGTGGCCTCTATCGCTGGGGGATATCCACCATTGTCTGGCGACCGTCGATAAGGTAGTCGGTAAAGTAATCAACCAACCTCCAATAGAAGTACTCGTTCATATCGCCAAAGCCGTGGCGCTGAGTGGGCAGGTAGAGCATATCGAAGCGTTTGTTGGCCCTAATCAGAGCCTCCACAACACGCGAAGAGTTGCCGGGGTGAACGTTATTATCCAACTCGCCGTGTACCAACATCAGGTGACCTTTCAGTCGGCGTGCAATCTCGGGGTTGCTCTTGATCTTATACTCGAAGGTAATCTCGCCATCTTTGCCCACCTTCTCCTTCACACCGTGGTGAGTCTCGCTCCACCAGCGGTTGTAGATCTTGTTGTCGTGGTTACCGGCACACGACACAGCCACCTTGAAGAAGTCGGGGTACTGCAAAATAGCAGCCGTAGACATAAAGCCACCACCCGAGTGACCGTGGATACCTACGCGGTTGATATCTATAAAGTTGTGACGTGCAGCAAGTTGCTCGATAGCAGCCTTCTGGTCGGCCAAGCCGTAGTCGCGCAGGTTTCCATAGCCGTAGTTGTGGTACCACTTCGAGCGGTCGGGGTGGCCTCCCCTATTACCCACGGTGATAACGATAAAGCCTGCCTGAGCAAGGCGGTCGGTACGCACACTCATACGGGTAAAGGGATAGTCGGTAGCCTCCACCTGAGGACCGGGATAGACGTAGTCCACGATGGGGTACTTCTTGTTGGGGTCGAAGTCGAAGGGTTTGTACATCACGCCATAGAGGTCGGTAACGCCATCGGCAGCCTTCACCTTGAAGGGCTCGGGGAATTGGTATCCATTGGCCAGCAGCTGCGAGAAGTCGCTCACTTCCAAGGTCATAACTTTATTGCCTGCGGTGTCGTAGAGAGCGCTCTCGGGTATGGTGTTCACGCGCGAGAAGTTGTCCACGAAGAATCGGCAGTCGTCGGCAACAATGGGGCTGTGGAAGAAGTCGCCCTCGTTGAGCAGTTTCACCTCGCCACCATCGAGGCTCACCGAGTAGAGGTGCTGATAGTAGGGATTCTCGCCCTTCTCGCGACCCATACCGGTAAAATATACCTTGCGAGCCTTCTCGTCTACCTTCAAGATTTCGTGAACGTGCCAGGGGCCCTCGGTCAATCGACGCACCAGAGTGCCGTCGTCTTTGTAGAGGTAGAGGTGTGCCCAACCGTCGCGCTCACTCCACTGAATCAGCTCTTTACCACCGCCAATGGCCGACAGAGGTCGCACCTCGATGTAGGTATTCATACGCTCCTCGATGATGGGAGCAATGCTGTCCTGACCAATGGTGTAGGAGCAGATGTCGATGCGGTGCAAATCGCGGCTCGAACGGGTAACGAAGAAGCGGTTCTCGTCGCCAAGCCACACGCTGGGCTGGTCGTAGAGGTGACGCTGGGTGTGTTTGCGAGGAGTGCGAGCAATCGAGAGAGTCTGGTCTTTGAAGGCCTCGGTGGCAATCTCTTTGCGCGAGTTGTCGCTCATATCGAAGAGATAGAGGTGGTCGATGGGGGCCTCTTTCTCGCCGGGCATCTGGTATTTGTAGGTTTCCAGAGTGGGACGGGGTTGGGCAATGGCGTTCACAACCCAGAGTTCTTTCACCTGACGCTCGTCGGTGAGGATGGTTGCAAAGTAGCGCGAGTCGGGCGACCACACACCCCACACACCTTTGCGCTTGCCGTTGCAGAGGGTATCGGTGTTGAGCAGGCTGTAAGGCTGACCATAGCCGAAGTCCTTAACACCGTCGGTAGTCAGAGCCACCTCTACTACGGTAGTGTCGCGGTCATCTTTTTTGAGCTTTTCGTAGTCCTCACGCGACATACGATAGAGGTTCAGATCTTTGGCATAAACCACGGTCTTGCCGTCGGGCGAAACCGATGCCCAATGGAACTGTTTGGTCTCTTTCTCTTTGTCTTTCAGGTGTGTAAGGGTCTTGGTTTTCAGGTCGTAGGAGAAGTATAAAATCTCTTTGCCCGAAACTTTCTTAGGCTTTTTGCCCGCCAGCGAGTCCTCCTTCGAGAGCTCCTTGGGTTTGGCATCCTGCGACGACTTTACCTCGAAGGTCACGGTATTGCCATCCTCCTCGACACGCAGGTTGCTGATGGGCAGGTGGGCTGCGATGTAGGGGTCTTTGACAATCTCGGTCAGCTGAGCGGCCATCTTGTCGTGGTCGAACATAGGCTCACGACGGCGCTTGGCGGGCTCTACAACGTACCAACGAGTACCCTCGCTGGTCTTGTAGGTGTACCAAAACTTGTCGCCAGCGGGAAACCAATGGGGATCCACGCTGGTCGAGAAGAGCATAGTGCCGAGTTTGGACGCGGTGAAGCGCTCGGCCAGTTCGTAGCGATTTACGGAGCGGTCATTGTTGTTGTCGGCCGCCTGCGACACACCCATTGCCACCATCGAGAGCAACAGGAGCATAAATAGCTTTTTCATAGTGTTATTTGAAGTGTGTTAGTTGTATTCCTCTGCGTATGTTAGGCAAATATACAAAAAAGAGCCAAAACCGCCACACCCTTCTACCATTTCTCACAAAAATTCATACCTTTGTAAAAATATATAATCTAAACAGACCCAAAACACTATGAGCATCTTTCGCCAAATTGCCGGCTTGTGTGCGCTCGTCATTGCCGCTTCGAGCTGTGCCAATCCCCAGCCCGTAAAAAACGAACTGAGAGCCCCATCCTACCCTCTCATCACCATCGACCCCTATACCTCGGCTTGGTCGCCCACCGATAATCTCTACGACAGCTCGGTGGAGCACTGGACCGGCAAACCCTTCCCCCTGATGGGTACTCTGCGTGTAGACGGCCAGATGTATCGTTTCTTGGGCTCCGAGGAGAGCATCCTCACCCCCATTGCTCCCGCAGCCAAAGATGGCGATTGGAGTGCAACCTACACCTTCACCAAGCCCTCGAAGCGTTGGACCGAGCCCGATTTCAACACTCGTGGCTGGAAAGAGGGCCCCGCACCCCTCGGCACCCCCGTTTACTACTCGGCCGTGCAGACCACTTGGGGCACCAAGGATGTTTGGGTACGCCGTCAGGTGGAGGTGGACAAGGCCGATTGGGAGAACAACCGCTTCTTCCTCTACTACTCACACGACGACATCTTTGAGCTCTATCTCAATGGCAAGCAGATGATTGCCACCGACTACGTTTGGAAAGAGGATCAGTGCATCGAGATTCCTGCCGAGCTGATTGCCGCCTCGGAGGGCAAAGTTACCATAGCAGCCCACTGCCATAACCGCACGGGCGGTGGTCTGGTCGATTTCGGCCTCTACAAGCAGTCGCTCGACGCTGTTTCGATGGCCCAGACCGCCACTCAGACCTCGGTTGATGTTCAGGCTACAAGCACCACCTATAATTTCACTTGCGGTCCCGTAGATTTGTGCCTCACATTCACCGCTCCCCTGCTGACCGACAACCTCGACCTCATTTCGAGGCCCGTGAACTATATCACCTACGCAGTTAGCTCCAACGATGGTGCCGACCACCAGGTAGAGGTCTACTTCGAGGCCGACGTTCATTGGGCACAGAACACCACCGCACAGAAAACCGTCAGCGAGGCTCTCAGCGACGAGAGGTTCAACTACGTTAAGTGTGGCACCGTAGAGCAGCCCATCCTCAAACGTCAGGGCGACAATGTGCGTATCGACTGGGGTTACTTCTACATGGCAGCCGACAAGGCTACATCGACCAACGCTGTGGGCAACGGTCTCTCGCTCCGCAAAGCATTTGCCGAGGGTGGAGAGGTTGCAGCCACCAACGACGGCCGCCAGATGGCCATTGCACGCACGCTCGGCACCGTGGGCAAAAAAGAGGTTAGCGACTACATTATGATTGGCTACGACGACATCCTCTCAATTCAGTACTTTGGCCAAAATATGCGCCCCTATTGGAATCGCGACGGACAAAGCACCATTGGCGAGCAGTTTGCCTTGGCAGCCGACGAATATGGCAAGTTGATGAAAAAATGCGACAAATTCAACCGTCAGATGATGGCCGAGGCTATCGAGGCAGGTGGTCGTGAGTATGCCGAGATGTGTGCTCTGGCATACCGCCAAACCATTGCTGCCCACAAACTTATCGAAACACCCAAAGGCAACCTCGCGCTGCTCTCGAAGGAGTGTTTCTCGAACGGTTCGATTGGTACTGTGGATATCACCTACCCCTCGGCACCCTTCTTCCTCTACTACAATCCCGAGTTGGCCAAAGCTCTGATGAACTTCATCTACGAGTACTGCGAGGGCGGTGGCTGGGATAAATCGTTTGCTCCCCACGACGTGGGCACCTACCCCAAAGCCAACGGCCAGACCTACGGTGGCGATATGCCCCTCGAAGAGAGTGGCAATATGGTCATCTTGGCGGCTGCTGTGGCACACATGGAGGGCAATGCCGACTACGCACTCAAACACTGGGATTGCCTGACCAGCTGGACCAACTATCTGGTTGAGAATGGAGGTGACCCCGCAAACCAGCTCTGCACCGACGACTTTGCAGGCCACTGGGCTCGTAACGCCAACCTCTCGATCAAAGCTATCGTGGGTATTGCAGCCTACGCCGACCTGGCAGCTATGGCAGGCAAAGACGACGTTGCCGAGAAGTATGGCCAAATTGCACGCACCATGGCCACCGAGTGGCAGCGTATGGCTCGCTACAACGACCACTACGCACTGAGCCTCGAAAGCGATCAGGACACTTGGAGCCAGAAATACAACCTCGTGTGGGACAAAGTGTTGGGCTACAACGTATTCGACAGCCAGATTGCGCTCGACGAGGTGGCCTACTACCTGACCAAGCAGAACATCTATGGTCTGCCCCTCGACTGCCGTCGCAACTGGACCAAGTCCGACTGGATTATGTGGAGCGCAACCATGTCGCCCGACAAGGCAACCTTCGAGGAGTTTATGCGCCCCATGCACAAGTTCTTTAACGAGACCACCCACCGCGTACCTATGACCGACTGGTACAACACCGATGAGCCTACGCACATCTACTTCCAGAATCGTGCAGTCGTGGGCGGTTATTGGATGAAGATGCTTTCGGATCGCCTCGCAAAATAGGCCAAAATATCCACTCCACGACACTAAGGGCTGACATTTTGTCGGCCCTTAATCGACTGGAACACTATTTGATAGACCAAGCGGGTAGAAACACAAGTAACCCATTTCTATCCCCCAAAAAGAAACAATGAGCAAGAGTAACATCACTTTCGACGTAGACCGTCGCAGCGCCAAAGAGGGCGAAACAATCCTTGTCAGTTGGGACTGCGGAGTGCCCGACAGCGTAAGCCTCCGTGTAGACAACGGCTACCGCCCATTCATACTCCAACTTGCCGACAGCGGCAGCAGAGCCATTATGATCGAAAAGTCGAAGGGCAAAACCACCCTCTGCCTGACCGCCTCGTGTGGCACCCGCAAAGAGAGCCGCGAGATTGTCGTGAAGGTCAAGAACACCAAGGTCATCAAGGCCAAAGAGGTGCGTTATCGTCGTGGTCGCACAACCACCTCGCGCATCCCCTCGCTAAAAGAGTTGTGGCAGAGGATTAGGAGCACCCTTCGCAACTTGGTGCAGAGGGTCGAGTATGCTTGGCGCACAATGCCCCCAAGGACCAAGCGAATCTACAAGTTTATGCTCATTCTGTTGGTCGCAATGTGGATCAGCGCCATTGGTCGTTCGCAGGGCTACAAGGCGGGCTACGAGCAGGGTATCAAAGACCGCCAAAGCGTGGAGCAAGCCTACCAAAACGGCTTCCAAACCGCCCCTGTGCAGAGCCAAACCAATAGTTCAGGTGGCACAATTTAACAGATTGTTTAGCAAAAAGATACAACCCATTGCGGTATGAAGTTTAGCCTAAAAGAGTCGTTCGGAGCGCTCACTCGTTTTGAGTGGGCTTTGTGGGGCGTGTCGCTCGTGGTTGTGATGGCCTCGTTCCTGCTCTGCCCCGAGCCCGACTACCTCACTCTGGGCACATCGCTCATAGGCGTAACGGCGCTAATCTTCATAGCCAAGGGTATGTTGTTGGGCCAAATTCTCACGCTCGTTTTTTCGACCTTCTACGGGTTTATCTCCTACCACTACGCCTACTATGGCGAGGTGCTCACCTATGTGGGAATGACCGCCCCGATGGCCATCGTCGCCCTCGTGTCGTGGGCACGTCACCCCTACAAAGAGAGCGCCGAGGTGGAGGTGGCTCGCATAGGCCGACGTCAGATCCTTGTTCTCACGTTGCTCACCATAGCCGTAACCGTCGTATTCTACTTCCTGCTCAGGGCACTTAACACCGCCAACCTTCTGATCAGCACCATATCGGTCACCACGAGTTTTCTGGCCGTCTATCTGACCTATCTGCGTTCGCCCTACTACGCCATTGGCTATGCCGCCAACGACGTCGTTTTGATTGTTTTGTGGATACTGGCCACGGTCGACCGTCCCGCCTACCTGCCAATGGTCTTTTGCTTTGTGATGTTCTTGGCAAACGACATCTACGGCTTTATAAATTGGCGACGTATGCAGCGCCGACAGCAACAAAACAAATAATCCACCCTACGCATAACAAAAGCGGCCGAGAGTTACATCTCGGCCGCTTTTGTTGTCGCAATATCGCTCTGCTATTTCATCCTCACAAATACCTCGATAGCCTGATATTCGGCCATACCGAGCGCGTCGTAGAGGCGTGCAGTATTCTGGGTCCTATCCTCGGCCCTCTGCCAGAACTCCCTCTTGTCGGCACCGGGGAAAGGAACGATATCCTTCTGCGAAAGGTGGCGGTAGATGGCGTGACGTTTGGCAATAATCTCCTCGGGGCTAAGGGGCACAGCCATATCTACTGCACCGAGGTTCCACTCCTGCCAAGCACCGCGGTAGAGCCATACGGTACACTCATTGTTCCAATCCTCATCGGCAGTGCGGGCCATAGCCTCAAAAACAGCCTCGGTACAGAGGCGGTGAGTACCGTGGGGGTCGGTCAAGTCGCCTGCCACATATACCTGGTGGGGCTGAATCTTGTGGAACAGGTCGATGATGATGTTGATATCGGCATCGCTCAGCTCGCCCTTCTTAATACCGCCTGTCTCGTAGAAAGGCAGATTGAGGAAGTGGCAGTTGGTGCGGTCGTTCAGGCCGAACGAGCGGCAAGCAGCCTTGGCCTCGGCACGACGGATTGCGCCCTTAATGTCGAGCAGTGGTCGTGGTTCAGGCTCGCCCTTCTTCTTATTCTTGATAATCTCCACAACCTCGTCGTAGCGGTCACCCAAGCCGAGTTCCTTGGCGGTATCGAGATTCTGCAATACCACGTCGTCATAAACTGCCACATTACCCGAAGTCTCGTAGGCAACGTGAACATCGTGGCCCTGAGTAACCAGACGGTGGAAAGTACCACCCATCGAAATCACATCGTCGTCGGGGTGAGGCGAGAAGATGATAACCCTCTTGGGATATGGAGTAGACTTAACAGGACGGGTCGAGTCGTCGGCATTGGGTTTACCACCGGGCCAACCCGTAATGGTGTGCTGCAAGTCGTTGAATACGCGGATATTAATCTGGTCGTAGGGACCCTGCTCTTCGAGCAACTCAGCCAACGAATTCTGAATATAATCGTTGTACGACAATTTTAAGATGGGTTTTTCTACCTTCTCGCAGAGCCAAACCACAGCCTTGCGCACAAACTTGGGAGTCCACTCACACGAGCCCACCAACCAAGGGGTCTCGCGACGGGTAAGCATCGAAGCGGCATTCTCGTCGATATACATCGACACGTTCGAGTGCTCCTGCAAGAGCGATGCGGGCACCACATTGCTGCACTCGCCCTCCACGATATCCTTAATAGCCTGGGCCTTATCCTCGCCCCAAGCCATCAGAATGATGCGTTTGGCCTTCATCACAGTACCTACACCCAGAGTGATACCCATTCGGGGGGTGTTACCGTCGCCAAAGAAGAGGCTCGACAGCATGGTGCGGGTGTTGTGAGAGAGCTGCACCATTCGGGTTTTGCTCTTGGGGTTTACACCCGTGTCGTTAAAGCCAATCTGGCCCTGCTCACCAATGCCGATAACCATCAGGTCGATTTTGCTTGCAGCCTTGTCGTAGCGAGCACAGTATTGCTCCAAGTCGGCCTTATCGAGGTCGGCATCAATCAGGTGAACATTCTCGGGCAGAATATCTATAAGGTTGATAAACTCCTCGTGGATACGGTAGTTGCGGCTCTGTTGCTCACCGGCAGTGATGGGATAGAACTCATCGAGCGAGTATACCGACACACGACGGAAGCTAACCTCGCCACGCTCGCAGCGTGCAGCAAGCTCGCGATAGAGGCCCAGAGGGGTACGACCCGTACTAAGGCCAAGAGCAAAGGTCT
This sequence comes from Tidjanibacter sp., assembly GCA_045634145.1. Taxonomy (GTDB): domain Bacteria; phylum Bacteroidota; class Bacteroidia; order Bacteroidales; family Rikenellaceae; genus Tidjanibacter. The sequence continues at coordinate 71,615 of JAZQZS010000028.1, forward strand.
GATCCTCTGCAACATTCTCGTTAGTAAATCCGTTGATTGCGGCCACAATCTGGTCTGCAATAGCCATTACGGCATCTGCATCGGTGGCATAGACTTTTGTAGGAATCTTCTCGAAACGGTGGATAATATCGCTGGGAGTAACACTCTCACGGAGTCCGCCATCTACGGGTACTACTGTTCTGGAAATCATACGATTATATGTTTGGATTTGAAATTATCACGCTTATCGGCACAAAAGTAGCATTTTTTGCACAAAACTGCAACACTCCTCCACTCCATTTTTACGCCCCCAGCAACATTGGGCCCACATTTTATGTGGGAGGGGTCCAGATTAGTTCAGTTCGGCAGCCGTTTCGGCGGTGTGCTCAACCGAGGGTGCAAAGTTGGCCTTGATGAAGTCGGTGAGTTTGAAATCGTGGGGACGCTCCTTCAACGAGAGATCATCGACCCACTCGAAATAGTGCAACTTCTCGTCACCAAAAGCCATACGATTTGCAAACTCCATCATATCCTCGCGCTGGAAGTACATAGGCTTCCACGAAAGGCTGTGGCCCACGTTGTTAGCCGCATAGAACCAATAGGGAGCACCCGCCTCTTCGAGCGATGCAGCAATGGCCTTCGAGCCAAACATTCGGGCACCAAACAGAGAGATTTTCTCATAGGGAACATTGGTGTCCGAGTTGCCATGGAACATCATTATCGGGCAGGGCTCTTTGGCCCATTTGAGGTTGCGATTGCTCTCCATAATTGCACCCGCCATGGAGATAATGCCGGCATAGTTAAAATCGGCAGGCAGACGACGCGCCACCTCCCAATCGTTGCTGATGGCATACTCGGCCTGACAAGCCGTAATGGCACCCGCACTCGACCCCAGCACTACGATTTGCTTAGGGTTAATAGCCAACGACTTGGCATTGCGCACAAGGTAGGCGGTGGCCGACAAAAGGTCTTCGGTTGCCACGTCCACAGCGTCGATAAGCATACGTCGAATGTCAAGAATATTGCGGTCCACATTGGGCTCATCAACCAGCGGTTTCAGACCCAGACGGTAGTCGATAGCCGCCACCTTCCAACCTTGCTCGACAAAGTACTCGTAGACCGATACTTGCTCGGGCTCTGCGCGACTGCCGGTCAGAAATGCACCGCCAAAAACAAATATCAAACAAGGTTGCTCCTCGTCGGAGGCCGAGTAGTAGTCGAGCAACAAATCCTGCCCCTGGTGAGTGGCAAAGGTGTAGGTCTTCTTGACAATCTCGGCAGCCGAGCCGGCAAATGCCACCAACGCGGTGGCCATCAACAACAGAAATCTTCTCATAATGTAGTGGTTGGTAACGGAAATTCTTAGGCCTGCGTCCGCAAGCCAGCACAAAGATAGAAAAAACTATTCGGAGAGCGAGGAGTTTTGCACATATTTTGTTTCGCTCCGAGGTAGCAAACTCACAAATAACGCAAAAGCAACTCCAAAACAGACCTATTTAGCTATGAGTACAGACAACAAAATCGTGGCCACGATGCCACAACTGCCCTACTCTCTCGACGCTCTTTCGCCCCACCTGAGCCTCGAAACGATGGATTTCCACTACCACAAACACCTGCAAGGGTATGTAAATCAGACCAACAATCTGGTGCAGAAGACCCGCTTCGAGAACTCCTCGTTGGTGGAGATTGTCAAGGGGGCCGAGGGGCCTCTCTTCAACAATGCCGCTCAGGTGTGGAACCACACCTTCTTTTTCGAGGGCCTCTCGCCCACCCCAAAGAAGGCTCCGACCGACCGCCTCAAATCGCTCATCGACTACTATTTCGGCTCGTTCCATCAGTTTGTGGTCGATTTCAACAAGAGCGCCACAGCCCTCTTCGGCTCGGGCTGGGTGTGGCTCGCACAAGACAGCCACGACCGACTGATGCTGCTCTCGACCCACAACGCCGCAACACCCCTGCGAGAGGAGCTTAATCCTCTGCTTGTTGTGGATGTTTGGGAGCACGCCTACTACATCGACTACCGAAATCGCAGGGCCGACTACCTCAACTCCATCTGGGAGGTAATAGATTGGAATACAGTCGAAAAACGCCTGCGTTAGCCACCCCCTCAACCACCTCATATCAGCCGCCGCGCACCCCTTGTGACAATACCACGCCACAGGGGTGCGTTTCTATTTTGGCAGAATCAAAGTTTGCCACCTTTGCCCGTCAAACAAGCCCCCAAGGGGTCTGGCGGAGTGTTAGTATTTTTTATTTATAAATGTAGTAGGTTTTCCGAATTATTAGTTGTATTTTTGCGCGCTATGAAAAGAGTATTAACCCATATCCTAACAGCAGCACTTTTGGTGCTCATACCCTATTGCTCTTATGCACAGGAGCAAAAGGTAACAGTCAAAGGTACCGTTGTCGATGCCGACAGCGGCGAACCTCTTATCGGTGTAACAATCCTGACCGACACTATGCAGGGCGTTTCGACCTCATACGACGGCACCTACACCATCACCGCCAATGCCGGCCAAAACCTCACATTCTCCTACATGGGCTACAAAGATGTGGTTTGGGCCATCCCCGCAGGCGCAGCCGAGGCTCTCTACAACCTCTCGATGCAGACCGACAGCGAAGTGTTGGAAGATGTTGTAGTCATTGCCTACGGTGTGCGTAAGAAGGGCACGGTGGCAGGCTCGGTTTCGACCGTCAAGAGCGAGAAGATCGAGAATACCCCCACGGCAGCCTTCGATCAGGCTTTGCAGGGACAGGTGGCCGGTCTGAGCGTTCTGTCGAACACCGGTGAGCCCAGCGCATCGGCAACAATGACCATTCGTGGTACCAACTCGATCAACTCGGGTACCGCCCCACTCTACATCCTCGACGGTGTACCCATCTCGGCAAGCGACTTCAACACCATCAACCCCGCCGACATCGAGTCGCTCTCGGTGCTGAAAGATGCATCTTCGACCTCGATCTACGGTGCAAGGGCTGCTAACGGTGTTATCGTTATCACCACCAAGCGCGGTAAAGTGGCCGAGCGTCCCCGCATCGACTACCGTATGCAGCTCGGTTTCTCGCAGGCCAACGACAACAATTGGGACCTGATGACCACCGCCGAGAGGATTCAGTACGAGAAAGAGATCGGGCTGACCGCAGGTCAGAACTACCCCGTATTGGAGCAGATTAGTGTAAACTGGATGGACGAGGTATTCAACTCGACCGCCCCATTGCAGAACTACGAGTTGTCGGTTTCGGGTGCAGACGATAAGACAAACTACTACGTTTCGGGCGGTTTTTACAGCCAGGATGGTACCGCAGTAGGCTCGGGCTTTGAGCGTTTCTCGTTCAGGGCCAACCTCCAACGCAAAGCCTCCGACTGGCTCACCATCGGTACAAACACAATGCTCAACTATCAGCGTATCCAGCAGGCCGACGAGGGTGCTTATACTCTTGTTACCCCCATCTCGGCTGCAAGGTTTATGCTCCCCTATTGGAATCCCCGCCGCAAAGACGGCTCTATTGCATCTATCAGCGACGGCTCGTGGAAGGGTAACGGCCAAAACCCCTTGGAGTGGCTCGAAAACAACCCCGTACACTATCAAAAATACAAAGTAATCACCACCTTCTTTGCCGAGGCGAGCCCCATCAAGGGCCTTACCCTCCGTTCGCAGGCAGGTGTGGACTACTCTCACACTACCGGTTTTGGCGTGTCGTACCCCAGCTATGCCCCCAACCAGAATCAGGGCTCGGCATCGCGTAGTTCGACCGATGGTTACAACCTGACCATTACCAATACCGCAACATACAACTTCGATATCGACGACCTGCACAACTTCACCATCCTAGCAGGTCAGGAGGGTATCGACTACCACTACGAGGCGTTCAGCCTGCTCACCGAGGGTCAGAACAACGACCGACTGACCAACATTTCGACCGGTACCAGGGCCACCTCGTGGGACGACACCACCGACTCCGACTACGGCTTTATGTCGTTCTTCACTCGTGGCGAGTACAACTACGACCACAAGTACTACTTGGAGTTTGCACTGCGTGCCGACGGTTCGAGCCGCTTTGGTCGCAACAGCCGTTGGGCTGGTTTCTGGTCGCTCGGCTTTATGTGGGATCTGCGCAGGGAGGACTTTATGGCAGGCACTTCGCACTGGCTCACCAATGCACAGGTGCAGTTCTCGACAGGTACCAGCGGTAACTCCACCATTCCCAACTACGAGCACCTGGCTCTGATTGGTGGCGGTCTGGACTACATCGGCAATGCAGGTATCGGCCTTGCTCAGCCCGGCAACGAAAACCTCAGCTGGGAGAAGCCCTGGACCACCAACCTTGCCATCCACGCAGGCTTGTGGAACAGAATTAACGCCGACTTGGAGCTCTACTACAAGCAGACCTCGGATATGCTGATGGAGGTACCTCAGCCCTACTCGACCAGCGGCTACGGCTACTACTGGGACAACGTGGGCGAGATGATAAATGCGGGTGTGGAGTTGAACGTAAACACCACTCTGGTTGCCACCGACGACTTCTTGTGGAGCATCAACGCCAACGTGTCGTACAACCACAACGAGATCACCGAGCTCTACAACAACGTAACCGAGTATGAGCGCTCGGGCACCAACACAAAACTTGTGGTGGGTCACCCTCTGGGCGAGTTCTATATGAACCGCTACGCAGGTGTAAACCCCGTCAATGGCGACGCTCTGTGGTATGATAAAGATGGTAAACTGACCACCGAGTTGCGCGACGACGACAAAGTGTTGCTCGGCAAGAGCTACATTGCCCCCTGGCAGGGCGGTTTCGGCTCGCAGCTTAGCTACAAGGGTCTTTCGCTGAGCGCACAGTTCAGCTGGGTGGCCGATAGGTGGATGATCAACAACGACCGCTACTTCGACGAGTCGAACGGCCGTTTTGCCAACTACAACCAGTCGAACCGTCTATTGGAGCGTTGGCAGCAGCCCGGCGATATTACCGACATCCCTCGTCACGGCGAGTACACCGAGTTCGACAGCCGTCTGCTCGAAGATGCTTCGTTCCTGAGGCTCAAAAATGTGATGCTCAGCTACACCCTGCCCAAGAGTTGGAGCAAAGTGTTCAGCGGTGCACGCATCTATGTACAAGCTCAGAACCTGCTCACCTGGACTCGTTTTTCGGGCCTCGACCCTGAGGGCACCTCGAACATCTACGCTGCCCAATATCCTATGGCACGTCAGTACACCTTTGGTCTTGACCTAACTTTCTAAAATGTGATTATGAAGATGAAAATGATAGCAAGAATCAAGATATTCGCAGTGGTAGTGGCTACCGCTTTGGCCACCACCTCGTGCTTGGACAAGATGCCCGACTCGGCAATCCCCGTAGGCGAAGCCATGCAGTCGTTTGAGGAGGCCGACCAGATCGTAACCGGCATCTACGGACTTATGAAGAGTTCTTCGCTGTGGAGTGGTCTTATCACCTTGTTGCCCGACATTCAGGCCGACCTGGTATATGCCGTAGACGGCTACACCAACACCTACGGACAGCACTGGCAGTGGGATATCCGCTCGACCAACTCCGAGATTGAGGCTGTTTACGCCTCGCTCTATGGAGTAATTGCTCAGTGTAACTTCTTCCTCGAAAAAATCGACGATGTAATCAAAAAGCAGACCAACGACGACCGCATTACCGCCTTGGAGCAGTATACCGGCGAGGTCTACACCATCCGTGCGCTCTGCTACTCGGAGCTCTTGAAGTTCTACTGCGAGGCCTACGACCCCGCCAAAGCCAACGAGCAGTTGGGTGTGGTGTTGCGCAAAGGTTTCTCGGAGCAGGAGCCCGCAGTGAGGGCATCGCTCTATGACTCCTACGCCTTTGTGGTGGGCGACCTCCTCGAAGCCGAGAAGTTGCTCGACAAGGACTACGACCAATACAGCAGCTACTATATGACCAGCGCTGTTGCCCACGCCCTCCACGCAAGGGTGGCCCTCTATATGCAGGATTGGGAGTCGGCCATCGAGCACGCCGACAAAGTGATCGACCACCCCAACAAGGTCTACTCGCTCTCGGCTGCCAATGTTGTCTACACCGGTGGTATGAGCTACTTCGACTATATGTGGAACTACGACCTGGCTACCGAGGTGATCTGGGAGATTGGTTTTACCCCCACTTCGTTTGGTGGCGCACTCGGTCAAGTGTTCCTCAACTTCACCACCGACTACACCTACTATTATCCCGACTATGTGCCCGCTCAGTGGGTACTGAATCTCTACTCGGCAGCCGACCTGCGCTACAACAGCTACTTTGCCGAGCTGACTACGGGACACACTCACGGTTTGGTTTGGCCTCTGCTGGTTAAATACTACGGCAACCAGCAGCAGTTCATCCCCAATATGATCTACCACGTTTCGATGCCCAAGCCATTCCGTTTGGCCGAGATGTATCTGATTCGTGCCGAGGCCCACTGCCGCAAAGAGGCTCCCGACTTCTCGAAGGCCTCGAAAGACCTCTCGACCCTGCGCGAAAGCCGTATGTCGGGTGGTGGCTCGATCTCGCTGACTGCCGACAACTACATTCAGCAGATTGCCGACGAGCGCGTGAGGGAACTCTATATGGAGGGCCACCGTTTGCAGGACTTGAAGCGTTGGGGCTCGCTCTACAACAATGGCGAGGGTTTCAAACGCACACCTCAGCAGAACTCGCTTGCCGAGGGCAGCTCGCTCGAAATTAAGGCCGACAACCCTCTGTTCGTATGGCCCATCCCTCAGCACGAAATCGAGGCCCCCGGTTCGCAGGTAAAACCCAATGCCAGCAACAAAATTACCGAGTAGCAAACCCCTAAAAGTGAGAACAACAGAGATATGAAACGCATACCTATTATATTATTAGCATTTGGGCTGATGGTTGCTGCCACCTCGTGCGAGGAGCAGTACACCACCTACGAAGGCCCCGAATACATTATGTTCTCGGAGCCCGAGCAGTACCACCTCGTAGAGCAAGATCAGGAGTACTTCGAGGTTATGGTTGCTGCCACTACCGTTTCGAGCAGAGAGCGCCGATTTGCGGTGGAGGTTATCGACAAGGGTAGCAACGCCATCGAGGGCGTTCACTACCGCCTCCTGTCGAACACCGTATCCATCCCCGCAGGTAAAACTGCCGGTAGTGTTATGGTAAAAGGCATCTACGAGAACATCGAGCCTGCCGACTCGCTCGGCTTTGTGCTCAAGCTCGTTATCCCCGAGGAGAAACAGTGGAACGACCTCTACGAAGATAGCACCCAGACCAAAGTGGTGATGTATAAGGCTTGTCCCTACGACATCAACAACTTCACCGGTTGGGCTATTCTCTCGTCGATGCTGCTGAACAGCTACCCCGGCGAGAACGCCTACTACCAGCGACTCGTCAAGACCGAGGTGGATCCCACCAAAGAGAACACCATTATCATCCGCGAGGCATTCTACGATGGTTACGACGTTACGCTGACCTTCGACGGCAGCGACCCCGAGTACCCCCTCGTACACATGGAGGAGGATCAAGTGTTGAGCGACGAGGCATCGGTGTTGGGCTGGATTCTGGGCGACAACCACATCTTGGGTACCACAAGCCCCTACTACGACTCCTACTTCAACTCGTGCCAGAGGTTTGTAGTGTTGTGGTTGCAGGCCTATGTGGAGGATCTGGGCGAGCCCATTGGTACTATGGGACACTACTACAACATCATCGAGTGGATTAGCGACGAGGAGGCCGAGTCGCTTATGCCCGACTTCCAATAGAGAGAGAATAAAAAACAGACAGAGATATGAAAAGAGGTATTTTTAACATTATAGCAGGTTTTGTGGCAGCCATGGCGCTGATTGCAACCGCCTGCGATACCCCAGAGGGTCCCGATGAGCCCAACAACAATGGTGGCGGTAATGACGATAATCCCGAGGTGGTTACGCCCAACTTCCCCGAGAAGATTGTGGCCAACGTAGCCCCCGGCGAGACCTTCAAGTTTACCATTGAGCCCAATATGAGCTGGGAGTTGAGCATCCCTCTCGACATTGCAGCCTACTTCAAGCTGCTCGATGGCGAGAGTTCGCGTTTTACACTCTATGGCGAGGCAGGCACTCACGAAATCACCGTTCTGGTGGCCGACAAAGAGGAGTTCGACACCCCCCGAGTGTGTGAAGTAACCCTCAAAATGGATGGTCAGGAGCAGATTATTGCCGAGCTTACCCGTGCTGCCAAAGAGCGTAGCGTAAAGGCCTACGCCTGCGAGTTTGACGCTACGGCCGAGGACGGACTCGGTATGTTTGGTCAGGATGCCGACGGAAATTGGTTGTACAGCACCGAGCCTATGGAGGCTTTCGACTTTGTGTGGTACAACGACCAATGGATGCAGCGTCTGGTGGTAGATGCCAACTTCAAGTGGACCCTGAGAGGTACACCTGAGTGGGCTCTGATTACCACCTACGACGAGTATGGCGATATGGCCACCTTCAACGGTAGCGGCAAAGCAGGTCGCACCGAGCTGTTTGTGCGTATCAACTCCGAACTCCACCCCTGGGAGAAGGAGAGTTTTGCCCTCTCGTTCTGCGACATTAGCGACCAGAATGGCGACGGTCAGATTACCGAAGATGACGTGCGCACATACGAGGTGCTCGAAGGAGCGCTCGAAGGTTGCAAAGATGTACTCAAAGTAGACCTCTCATCGTCTATCACCTTCGACGACAAGGGTGTGAACAGCTCGGAGCTGGAAGTTGTGTATGGCACAATTCAGGCTCCCTATGGCGCACAGATTCTGAAAGTGGCCGTTCTTGCCGACGGCACTCTCTCGGTAGCCGATAGCGATACCGCTTGGGTGGTATTGACCGAAGACGAGTGGCCCACCGAGGCCAAAGAGGTTGGTCTGTGGAGCCACCAATTCTCCATCGAGGTGGAGGACAATATGGCCATCAGCGAGCGACAGTTGCACATTGTTGTGTTGCCCAAACCCGTAGCCGCAGCCTTGGGCGGTGCGCAGAACCTGCTCGAAGGTGGCGCACTGAAAGAGCAGTATGCCGACTATATGTTTGCAACCGTCACTCAGGAGGCTCTCTCGCTCGAAAACGACACCATCGTTCCCTACGAGAAGGGCGTTATGGCCGCCTACAACGCCAAGTTCCAGACTTTGGCCGAGGGTATGTGGCCCTGGGAGGGCGATTGGGCACAGATTCCCAACGCCTACCAACTCACCTACAAGAACAATGATTCGGGTAGCGAGTTGGTGTTCACCCTCCCCTTCGAGTCGTACAAGATTTTCGGTTACAATGGCAGCAGCGAGGAGTACACCGATCTGGACAACTGCTGGATTACCATCAACCACATCAAAGACAACCCACGAGGCGAGGAACTCTGCTACAAGATTGTAATGCGTCTGGGCGAGGATTATCCCAACACCTTGGCAGGTCCTAATGGCGAGAACGAGGCAACCATTGTCTTCTACGACGCCGCAGGCAACCCCTTTGCACTGATCTACTGCGTAATGGATCCCACCTTGGAGACCATCACCGGTGCCAGCGGCGAGGTTAAGTTTGCCAACCCCACCGACGCAGCAGTCAAGGGTGCAACCCTCGAACCCATTGTCGATGGCGACGATGCATTCGACAAAGATATGCACGCACACGGCACTTTGCAGTACCGCCTCTCGCTCACTCCCGACAGCAAAGATATCACTCTGATGCTGCCCGAGTATGGAATGGTTTGGTCGTACAACTCGGCCATCACAACCAATCTGAGCGACAACGGCAAATATACCTACATCAGTGTCGAGTCGGACAAATCGATCAAGGGCTTTATCAGCTACTACAAAGTCAATGACCCCGACAACGCCATTGCCGTACAGTTGCAGGTAGTCTACGTTGTTGAGTAGGCAGCCCCCACAGGAACGAATAGAGAGAAAAACAAAATATAGATATGAAACTAAAAAGATTGATTGCTTGGATGGTAGTAGGCCTCGGTCTGCTTGCCGGAGGTTGCGCGAACGAATATGCCGAGCCCACCTTCGGTGAGGGCTACGGCTACGTTCAGTTCAAACTCTACAAGGCAGCCTCCTACCAGCCCGCAGCACAAGCCAAAACCAGAGCAGCCGAGATTGTCGAGCAACTCGAACTGCTCGCTCAGGCTCACAAGGTGCAGGTAACTCTGCTCTTTGAGGGCACTACCATTACACAAACTCTGCCCATCAACCAGCCCGAAGGCGAGGCTGCCGAGTATGGCCTCCGTAGCGACAAGTTGCAGCTCGTGTCGGGTTCGTATGAGCTTATCACCATTCAGCTCTACAATGCCGAGGACGAACTGATCTATGTCGGCGCTCCCGAGCAGAACAAAGAGTTTATGGTATACGACAATGGTCTGACCGTTCACGATGTGACCGTAAATGTGGCTCCTCGCGGCAAGGTTAAATTCACCTTTGGCAAGGCAGGCGACTTCCTCGACAAGAGGGCTGTGAGCCGTGTCTACACCTTCGACGAGGTGGCCAAGGTGGACCTCACCATTGAGCACACCGTCACCGGTGAGCAGACCAACATCAACGACCTGAAATGTAAATTCGATATGCACTTCGACGAGAGTGACGATTTGGCCGACGGCTACAAGACCTCGTCGCTGTTGTGCGACTCGTTGGTGTGGGTGCCCGCAGGTAGCTACAAGGTGGCCGCCTACTCGACCTACGACGAGAGTGGCGACCTGTTGGAGAACAACCGTCGCCCCGCACAGAGCACTTTCAGCGTGAGCGACAACGCCACCACCAAGGCTACCGTTAAGTTGTCGCTCTATGAGTCGGATCCCTACATTCAGGACTACTACGCCCTGAAAGCCATCTGGGAGGCCCTCGATGGCGAGAATTGGTACTATGTGGGTGCCAACTTCAACAAGGGTGCCAACTGGAATTTCAACAAGGATGTAGACCTGTGGGGCGACCAGCCCGGTGTTCAGCTTCACGCCAACGGTCGAGTTGCAAGGCTCGATTTGAGCGAGTTTGCCTTCCGTGGTCATATGCCCGCAGCTCTGGGCCAGCTTACCGAGTTGGTGGAGCTCTATCTGGGTACTCACAACGACACCAACAACCCAACCTACGACCCCACCCTCGACCCAGGCAAGAGTCTGAGCGAGAGGAGCCGTAACCGTATGGAGTTGCACGGCGAGTGGTTGCGCCAGATTCACGTTCCCACTCAGATGTCGGAGCCTTGTGCAAGGGCTCTGGCCGAGCACGGCATCGAGATTGAGGCTACCCGTCTGTATAAAGATATGAGCGAGAGTCAGATTTTCGACACCAAGGGTCACCAGCGCACCATCCGCAAGATGGACACCTCGCACGGACGACTCAACAACGGTCTGCTGTCGCTGCCCGCCGAGATCAAAAACCTCAAAAAACTCGAATACCTCTACATCGCCAACAGCGAGATTGCAACCCTCCCCGCAGAGGTTGCCGAGCTGACCGCTTGTACCGATATCGAGATCTACAACTGTCCCAAGATGGTTGAGTTCCCTATGGCCCTTGCTCAGATGCCCGAGCTTATTTCGCTCAACATCTCGAACAACGCACAGTGGTCGGCAGAGGAGGTCTACAAGGGTATGAACGCTCTGGCAACCGGCCCCAGCCGAGAGAAAATTCAGATTCTCTATGCTCGCCAGAACAAACTCAAAGAGGTACCCGAGTCGTTCAAGAATATGAAGAAGATCGGTCTGCTCGACTTGGCCTACAACCAGATCGAGAAGCTCCACCCTCTGGGCAAAGATGTTGTCCCCGTGCAGCTCTATCTCGATAATAACAAAATCAGCGAGCTGCCCCGCGATGCCGAGGGTTACTTCTGCGGTTACGACGATGCCGAGACCCTCTCGTTTAGGTTCAACAAGCTGACCAAAGTGCCCAACATCTTCTCGGCCAACTCGCTCTACACCATCGCCTCGGTAGACTTCTCGGGCAACCAGATTACCGGCTTCGAGGGCGAGGAAGACGGCACCTACAAGGGTATCAAGGTAAATACCTTCACCCTCGCACAGAACCCCCTCAAAAAGTACCCAACCTGTTTGGCCGAGAGCGGTTCGATTGTGTCGTACATCATTCTGCGTGCCTGCGAGCTCGACGAGATTCCCGAAGGTTCGTTTGCGGGCGACAAGATGATTGACCTGATGTCGCTCGATCTGTCGTACAACAACCTGACCGACCTGCCTCGCGAGATGCACGCTGGCAATATGCCCTATCTCTATGGCGTAGATCTGTCGTTCAACTCGTTCAGCCATTTCCCCTACGAGCCTCTCGATAGTTCGGGCCTGACTGTCTTTGCGATTCGTTCGCAGAGGGACGAGAATGGTCGCCGAACTCTGAAAGAGTGGCCTACCGGTATCTTCCAGCACAGCGGTCTGAGGGGCCTCTACCTCGGCTCGAACGACCTGCGCAAGGTAGACGACACCATCTCAACCCTGATCTACTACCTCGATATCAGCGACAACCCAAATATCATCTTCGACGCATCGGATATCTGCTACGCCTGGATGAATGGAGCCTACATCCTGATATACGACAAGACTCAAAACATTACTAATTGCAGTTATATGCTCGAATAACACCCACTTAACAACAGAGAGATGAATATGAAAAAGATTAGAGTATATATAGCAATGGCAGCCGTGGCTCTGGCCGCAGTGGGCTGTCAGCAAGACCCCAAAGTCGATTTCGGCTTGGGTGCGGACACCATTTCGATTGGTGCCGTAGGTGGTGTGGAGAAGGTGAAAATCTCGGCCGAGGAGAACTGGATTGCCTCGACCGACAACCCCTGGATTACCATCTCGCCCGCCAATGGTCGCGGTAGTGTGGAGTGCAAAATCGCCATCGACTCGGCGCTGCTCTCGACTCCCCGAAATGGCGAGGTTATTATCGAGAATATGGCCACCCACGAGATTAAGAAAATTGCCGTAAGTCAGGAGGGCTTCCCCTACTCCATCGAGGTGGAGAAAAACGAGGTGGAGATTGCCAACTTCAAGGCCTACGGTCAGAGGAAATTTAGCGTGACGGTAACCACCAACGTAGACTTCGACGTGCAGATCGACAAAAATTGGCTCACCAACAAGAAGTACACCGTGGAGCTGCCCCGTGGCAACCGACCCAGGCAGGTGACCATCGACTTCGAGTGGGACATCAACACCACAGACAAGGTGCGTACCGCAGAGGTGAACTTTGTCCCCAAAGCGGGCGAGGTTATGAGCCGTCAGGATGTGTTGAAGGTTGTTCAGGCCGCCAGCGAGCCTATCGAGGAGAACACCCGCAAGGGCGACTCGGTGGCACTGATCAGTATTCAGCGTTCGTTGCAGACCCTTTCGAGCTGGGATTCGTCGCTCTCGATGGAGAACTGGAACAATGTGGTTCTCTGGGAGGAGGGTATGAACGGTTACACCCCCGACAAGAAGGGTCGTGTGAAGTATGTGGAGTTCCTGCTCTTCAACACCAACGAGCCCCTGCCCTACGAGTTTAGGTATCTGACCGCTGCCGAGGAGATTTACATCTTCGGTAACACAAACACCTTCCTCAAACACCTCGAATTGGGCGACGCCATCACCGAGCTCACACAGCTCAAACGTCTGACCGTGGGTAGCTATGGTCTGGACGATTTGGACAAGTCGCTGGCCAAGCTCAAAAACTTGGAGCACCTCGATGTGGGCTCGAACAACTTTAATGTTGTGCCCAGCGTGCTTACCAAAGAGAACTTCCCCAAGCTCAAAACCCTTATTCTGAACGCCAACCAGAGGCACGCAGTATATGATTTGAGCAACGACACCCGCACCAATATTGGCGGTTTTAGTGATGAGAACGTTTTCCCCAAGGATTTGTTGATGTGGAATCTTGATACGTTGATTCTCTCGGTGAACTATCTGCACGGCGAGCTGCCCTCGTTTGAGGACGACCCAACTGTGCCCGTCTACACCGACCAGGATAGGGCCAACTCGAACGACACTCTGCCCGAGTTCCTGGTGACCAACAAGATCAAGAAAGTGTCGCCCAACACCAAGCGACTCTCCATCAACCACAACCGTCTGACAGGCAAATTGCCCGATTGGTTGCTCTACCACCCCTCGTTGGATATCTGGATTCCTTACAGTCTGGTATTTCCTCAGGAGGGTAAAGACCGCGACGGCAACTCGGCAGGTTTCAGCAACGAGCCTGTGAGCCTGGACTACTACTACGACCTCTACACCACCAAAAATCAGCCTATGGCAGGTGAGTAGTGTGGAAGGTTAGTTTATCAGAGATAATTCATAAAGAGAAACAATATCATACACTAAGAATATGATTAAGGCAAATAGAATTATAATGGGCGTGGCACTCTCGGCAGCACTTCTGCTGGGCGGTTGTGTGAACGAACTTGCCAATGTGCCCACTCCCGATGGGGAGCAGACTCAAAAGCCTGCCGAGGGCCCCTATGTCGAGGGAGAGCTGATTGTTAAATTCACCCCCGAGGTGGAGGCTATGCTCGAAGGCATCAGTCGTAGTGGCGGCAGCGCAACCCGTAGCGGTATTCCTACCGTAGACCAGGTGTTGGAGGCCGTGGGCGGCTACCAGCTGGAGAGGGTCTTCCCCGTAGACAAGCGTACCGAGCAGAAGAGCCGTCAGAGTGGTCTTCACTTGTGGTATGTGGTGCGTTTCAATGGCGAGAGTGCCGATGCTGTGGCACAGAAGCTCTCGGTCCTTGGCGAGGTGCAGAAGGTTAATCACAACCGACGCATCTATCGCGCCTACAACAGCAAGGCTATGCCTCTGGTGGATGTTCAGGCCACCCGTGCTGCTATGACGGGCTCGATGAACGACCCTATGCTCGGCAAGCAGTGGAACATTATCAACAATGGCGATATGTTCACCAAGGATGGTGACACCAAGTCGGTAAAAGATGCCGACGTTCAGGTGGCAGAGGCTTGGAAGAAAACTACCGGTAACAGCCAAATTATCGTGGCCGTGCTCGACGAGGGCGTCTACTACAACCACCCCGACCTGAAAGCCAATATGTGGATAAACGAGGGCGAGATTGAGCTCTCGACCGAAGACAACGACGGCAATGGTTATGCAGGCGACCTGTATGGCTACAACTTCGTTAGCGGCAACGGCACAATTACCACCGACGATGTCTACGACACCGGTCACGGCAGCCACGTTGCAGGCGTAATCAGCGCAGTGAACAACAACGGCGTGGGTATCTCGTCGATTGCAGGCGGTAACGGCACCCCCAATTCGGGCGTGAAGATTATGTCGTGCCAGATTTTCTCGGGCAATATGGGTAGCAGCGCATTGGCCGTAAGTAGGGCCATCAAGTATGCTGCCGACAACGGTGCAGTGGTGTTGCAGTGTAGCTGGGGTTACATCTCCGGTGAGGCTAACATCTACGACTGGGGCGAGCAGGGCTTCCACACTCAGGAGGAGTGGGAAGAGGGCGCTCCTCTCGAAAAGGATGCTTTCGACTACTTCATCCACAACGCAGGCTCGGCCAATGGTCCCGTGGAGGGCGGTATCGCAATCTTTGCTGCCGGCAACGAGAGCGCTCCCGCAGCAGGCTATCCCGGTGCTTCTGACTGGGCAGTGGCTGTAACCGCTACCGCAGCCGACTTTACCCCCGCAACCTACACCAACTACGGTCAGGGCTCGGCTATTGCAGCTCCCGGTGGCGACCAGGACTACTATTGGAACTACAAGTCGGAGGGTCAGAACTATGGTGCCGAGGGTTGTATCCTCTCCACCCTGCCCTACAACGTAAGTCAGTCGGGCTACGGATATATGGAGGGCACATCGATGGCTTGTCCCCACGTTTCGGGCGTAGCAGCTCTGGCACTTTCGCACGCTGCCGACAAGCGCATCCACATCAAAGCTACCGAGCTGAGGCAGTTGTTGATCGACAACGTTACCCCCATCGACGACTACATCAAAGGTATCAAAGAGTATCGTCGTTATGTTGCCGACATCGGCCCCCTTCAGCCTATGACTATGACTCTGAGCAACTACTACCAGAAGATGGGTAGCGGACAAGTGAATGCCACCAAACTGCTCGCAGCAATCGAGGGCGCAGGCGTACCTATGACCTTCCCCAACATCTATGTTGCCGAGGGCGAGAGCAGTGTTGTAATCCCCGCTTACTACTTCGTGGGTGGCGAGCAGATGACCTTCGCAGTTACCATCCAGAACACCGAGGTTGCAACCTGCACCCAGAAGGATGGCAAGCTCATCTTCGAGGGTAAGAAGAGCGGCGTGACCGGTGCAACCCTCACCGCAGGTGGCTCGACCCACTCGTTCACCATCACCGTAAGGGAGGGTGCAAACGGCAACGGTTGGTTGTAGTGACAAACAGGTGGAGTTATATGTTGGCAAGAGTGGTCATATCGGTTTTGGTAGCGACGGTGGCAACGCTGTCGGCCTCCTATGCCCAGCTGAACATAATTCCGCAGAGCAAAATTAGCGAGGTGGCCAACCCTCAGACCGTGGGTAGCGATGTGGTGTCGTTCGACAACGAAGGCATCGTAGCGTTTGGAACGGTGAGCGAGGATGCGGCCGTGTGGAAAGGGGTGGCCGTGTGGCACAACCTATCCGACAAGCCCCTCGCAATTACACGCATACAGAGCAGTTGCAGTTGTCTGAGTGCCTCGTTCGACAAGCGCCCCGTCAAGGGTGGCTCGAAGGCCGAGATTGAGCTTTCGTTCAACCCCAAGGGAAGGTTGGGAGGCGTGGAGCAGCGACTCTTTGTCTACACCACCCTCTCCGACAAGCACCCCACGGCAATCGTGAAGTTGCAGGGCAGGGTGACACCCTCGGCCGATGCAAGTGGCAGCTATCCACACTCGTGCGGAACACTGCTGTTGATGCAGAAGCGGGTGAGTGTCGGCCCCAAGGGCAAGCAGACCGAGTGTATTGCCGTAATGAATGGCGGTAGCACACCTCTGCACATCCGTCACGACGGCAAGCTCACCACCCAAGGGTTAAAAGCCTACACCGAGCCCACGACACTCGCTCCGGGCCAAGAGGGCGATCTGGTGATTGAGTTCTCGCCACAAAAGGGTGCGGGCTCTACCCCACCGATGCTCTACCTCGATGGAGTGCAGACACCTCCACGCAACAGGCGCATAGAGGTTGTGGTACGAGGCAATGAAAAGCAATAAATGAGAGTAAACAAAAAATAGAAACACAACGATTATGAACAAATTTCTTAAAACCGTAGTTGCAGTGCTGTTTGGCGCAATGGTTATGGGTTGCGAGCCAATCGATGGCCCCAAAGAGTTGCCACAGCTCGAAGTTACGCCCAACAATGTGGCAGGTAGCTGGAAACTTACCAGCTGGATGTCGGAGCCTTTGGCCGAGGGTAGCTATGTATACCTCGACCTTGTGCGCTCGGGTCGCACCTACACTATGTACCAGAACATCGACAGCCACGATGCGCGTACCATCACGGGTCGCTACTACATCGAGGTTGATGATTGGGGCAAAGCCATTATTCGTGGCAACTACGACCACGGCGTGGGTGAGTGGAACAACCGCTACATCATCACCAGCCTCACTGCCGAGAAGATGATTTGGCAGGCCGTAGGCAACGATGCCGATGTGAGCATCTACGAGCGTGCCGAGATTCCTGCCGAGATTGTGGGCGAGTAGCCACAATAGAGAGTGTGC
Organism: Tidjanibacter sp.; assembly: GCA_045634145.1. Lineage (GTDB taxonomy): Bacteria > Bacteroidota > Bacteroidia > Bacteroidales > Rikenellaceae > Tidjanibacter. The sequence goes on from JAZQZS010000028.1 coordinate 89,229, forward strand.
AGTAAAAGCAGCGAGAGAGCCTGAATGTTCGTGTTCAAGCTCTCTCGCTGTTTATTCGTATATGTGTGGTCTTTACTCGGAGGCAAAGAGCTCCTCGAACCACTTGGGTGCTCGGCAAGGGCGGCGGGTGGTTGCGTCTACCAACACCAGCTCCACAAAGCCCGTATTGACCAACTTACCCTCCTCGTTACGAATCTCGTGGTCGAAACGCAAACGGGGACCCTTAATCTCGTGCATCTTGACCTTGATGGTCAGCAGATCGTCGTAGAAGGCAGGTGTGTGAAACCTCATACCCACCTCGCGCACGGGCATCATCACGCCATCCTGCTCCATCTTTTTGTAGGTAAATCCCCTCTCGCGCAGCAGCTCGGTGCGGGCATACTCGTAGTAAACGGGGTAGTTGGAGTGGTGAACAACACCCATCTGGTCGGTCTCTTTATACCTGACCCTCAACTGAATATCCTTTTCGTATACAATTTTCTCTTCCATAAAGCGGTTGGTTTATAGTTTGTGGCCAAGCAGAGCCTCGGCCTCTTCGATTTTGTTCTGTTGCAGCAGTGTGCGGATAACCGACGAGCTAATCTTACCGCCCCCCGTGAGGGTGAGGGCCTCGGCTCGCAGGAGGTTGAAACCATACTTCCTGCCGAGTTGCTCGAAGTGGTCGGGGGCCACATCGCGGTCGTGACCAAAGCGGTGGTTGTAGCCCACAACAAGAGTATCTATGTGGAGCTTTTCGACCAGACATCGGCTCACAAACTCCTCGGAGCTGAGGGCTGCAAACTCCATCGAGAACTCCACCACCACAACCTCGTCGATACCTGCCTCGGCAAGCAGTTCGAGCTTGCGTTCCAGCCTAGTGAGCAGGCGGAAGTCGGCACCTCCGCGGGGCAGCACCTCGCGTGGGTGGGGCGAGAAGGTCACAACCACACTCCTACCCTCAATGCGTCGGGCCTCGGCAATAACTCTGTCGAGCAGAGCACGGTGGCCACGATGAACGCCGTCGAACGAGCCAATCGTAACGACGGGGCGGGCTATGGCGGGCAGGTTGTCAAATCCGTAGTGGGTGCGCATAACTTTGGGTGGCGTGTGTGGATATTATATCTCGGAGTCTTCCTGTTCCTTAACGAAGTATGCCACCTTTTCGAGCAGGGTGGTAATGTCGTAGTTCTCGACCACAATGCCGAGGGGGAAGTTGAGCGGTTTGGAGGTAAAGTTGAGCACTCCCTTGATACCCGCATTGACAATAGGCACAACGGTCTGTTCGGCCTGGCTCGTGGGGCACGAGATAATTACGATGTTGATATCCATATCGGCCACCGAGTTCTCGAAGTCGTCCATCGAGAAGCAGGGAATATCGTCAATAACGGTACCCACCTTTGCAGGGTCGATATCGTAGGCCGCCACGATTTTAAGATTCAAGCCCTTGCTATTAAAGTACTTAGTAATCGCCTGACCGAGGTGGCCCATACCGATTACGCCGATGTTCATAGTCTGTTCGGAGTCGAGAATCTCGCTAATAAACTCGGCCAGCACCTTCACGTCATAGCCCTTTTTGGTGTCGCTCGAAAAGCCTATAAGCATCAAATCACGCCTAACCTGCACCGCCGTAATGCCGTGCATACCGGCCAAAACGTGGGAGAAAATATGGGTAATACCCTGCTTTTGGCAGCGGAGCAGTGTGCGTCGATACTCGCTCAGTCGCTCGACGGTCTTTTCGGGTAATAGAGGTATCTGTGGCATAAGTTCAGCTTTTTTTCGTTGTGCGAATATCTACAAAGGTAATAATTTTCTTAAATTTGCGACAAAATAAACCCCACAACCTATGATAAAAGGAGTAATTTTCGATATGGACGGTGTGCTGGTGGACAATATGAAGGTCCACATCGAAGCATTTGCCGAGTTGGCACGAAGGTATCACATCACCGAGAGCCCCTGCAAGGATTTCAGCACTCTCAACGGACGCGGTAACGACGACGTAATCAGGGCTCTCATCCCTGCCGATATTGTAGACAAATATGGTGTCGAGGAGCTCGGCAAAGAGAAAGAGGCCCTCTATCGCCAAATCTTCGAGGCCACCATCGCCCCAACCAACGGACTCGTGGCTCTCTTGGAGCAACTTGCAGCCGAGGGTATCCCCTGTGCCGTGGGCTCGTCGGGCCCCAAGGAGAATGTGGAGTTTGTGCTCGACCGTTGCCACATTGCCCCCTACTTCAAAGCCCGCATCAGTGGCGATATGGTGACCAAGTGCAAGCCCGACCCCGAAATCTTCCTTACAGCAGCCGAGCAGTTGGGTGTAGCACCCGAGGAGTGTTTGGTCTTTGAGGATGCCGTGTCGGGAATTATGGCCGCTCAGAGCGCTGGTATGAAGGTTGTGGCGCTGACCACCACCCACACTGCCGAGCAACTGCTGGCCAAAGTAACCCCCGACTTGGTAGTTCCAAACTTCGAGCCACTAACCCTCGCACAGTTACAGGCCTTATAATCACCCAAAAAACAACCCACATTCACAAAAGAATGTGGGTTGTTTGTATTTTGTCGTTAGACGTTAGACCATCACTTCACCTCGACGGTATAGTTGGGTCGGTAGTTCACCAGCGCCCACGAGTCGTTGACCATTATGCCATCCTCCTCGGTGAAGCTATACGGAACCTGCAACAGCGGAGTTACCGAGCCGTTCAACTCGGCAGTCAAGTCGCCACCCGCAAACATTGCCGTACCAAACAACCTCACCGCATCGTAGGCCCTATATGCAAACGTCGAAGGCTGGCGACCAAAGGCCCTGATAAACCTCTTGTCGAACTCCCTCACCGCACGGTTGCCCCTATCGGCGTGGTAGTTAATCAGGTAGCTCACATCGAGCTTAAAGAGCAGATTTTTGTCCATATTGCGGTAGCGCTCCCAAGCAGCATTGCCCACAACACGGATGGGTACACGGGTGGTGCCATACTTGGGCTGGCGGCTATTCATTATCGAGCTGATAATGGCCAAGCTACGGTCGGTCTCGATCTCGTTATCGGCTAAGACCACAAAGAGGTTATCCTCGACGGTCATAAGCTCCTCGATGGGCCTGCTCTGCAACGAATCGACCTCGAAGTTCTCGGTAAAGATAACCTTGCCAAAGGGGTGGTCGCCCACAACATCGAGCATCTCGCGCTCCATCTCCTCGTCGTACGACGAAGTGTAGACCATAATCACATTGGTCGTGGGAGCAATCATTCCGCCAAGTTTGTCCCTACGGCCCTCCGATGTGGGAGCCAAGCGGTAGAGGTGGCGTCCCTTGACGCTATCGAGCTTGCTGGTCAAGGGCAGTACCACGGGTTTATTCACGCCCCTCAATGGAGCCACATCCTCCTCGTAGACAGGGCCCACAAAGAGGTCAATCACTCCGCCCGCAAGCGAGTCCTGAGCGATAATATCCTCCACCTGAGCGGGATTGTGGGCCACGTCGTAGAGTTTCAAATCCAGCGAACGGCCCTCTCTCTTCAAATCCTCGGCAGCAAGCAGCGCACCCTGGTAGAACTCCACAAAGTTGCCCCTCACCTTGCCGTTATTGGTCATAGGCAGCATCAGCGCCACCGAGAGCACCTCGTCGTTGAACTGCTCCAATGCCACCTCCGCAATCTGGTCGGTAGCAACACTATCGGCCTGGGCCACAAACTCCTCCACCTCGGCCGACGTAACCTCCTCCAAAGGCTCGTGCTTGCCGTGGGCACATTTGAGCACCTGACCTGCGTGGATTACCTCGGGAAAACCATTCTCCTCGGCCAACACATCCACACCCGTGCAGTGTTTCACGCCCAGCGAGTAGAGCGTCTGGCCACTCTCCACAACAAAGTACTCATACCTCGTCGAAAGGCCATTGAGCAGCGCCGCATAACGACGGCTTGCACGCTCAATCTCAGGCAGTTGAGTCTGCCCCTTTGCGCTCAGTCGGATATTCAGAGTCCTCACACCGCTAATGTCGGTAACATCCACACCAGGATTATCGACCACAAGAGTATCGAGCGATATGGCATTAGCAACCGCCACATCGAAAAGGCTCTCGCCCTGACCTACGGCATAGCGCTCAAAACGTCGGTCGCCACGCTTGGGAGCCAACTTGCTCACCCTCTCGTAGCAGGGCACCCTCAGCACCCTACCCTCGGCAACCTCCTCGCCCTCGGCAATCTGGTTGGCCTCGCAAATCTCGCCCGCAGAGAGCCCATAGAGCCCCGCAACCTCGGCCACACCCTCGCCCGCAGACAAGGTATGAATAAAGTAGTTCTGCGAGTCGATAGCCACCACCACATCCGAGCGCTGCTGTCCGAAGGCCTCGCCTGTCAGACCGCACAACAACACTCCGAGAAATGCGCACATTATGCTCCTAACCCTTGTCATAATCGTATCTCTGCAAAAAACGGTTTATTTCATTCGTGTTTTGATGCGGGTGATGACCTGCTTGGTGTAGAGCGGGAAATCGCCATTCATCATCCAATCGTAGTAGGAAGGCTCCTTGCGGAAAACCTCCTCCACAAGCCTGCCCTTGTGTTTGCCAAAGCTGAACACCTCTTGGTCCTTATCGTCGTAGACAATTCGGCCAGCATAGTCCACCGTGCGGGTGTGGCAGCTGAACTCCGACAAGAAAGCAATGTCGTTCTGCAAGTCGTCATACCTCTCCAACTGAGCTTTGAGCACCTCGTAGGTGGCCAACGTGTCGGCCTCGGCCGAGTGTGCACCCTCCAACTCTTTGCCACAGTAGAACCTATATGCTGCCGAGAGGGTGCGCTCCTCCTTCTTGTGGAAGATAGTCTGCACGTCTACGAACTTGCGCTTTTTGAGGTCGATATCCACCCCAGCCCTCAGGAACTCCTCGGCCAGAATAGGAACATCGAACCTATTGGAGTTGAAACCACCCAAATCGCAACCCTTGATATACTCGGCCAGCGACTTGGCAATCTGGCGGAAGGCAGGGGCATCGGCCACATCGGCATCGGTAATGCCGTGAACAGCCGTAGCCTCCTCGGGGATGTGCATAGTCTGACCCTGGTCGTCCACGGGGCGAATACGGCGGGTACGCACCTCGGGAGTGTCGCTATCGGGCGACACCTTCACCAACGAAATCTCCACAATGCGGTCGTTCACTACGTCCACACCCGTCGTTTCGAGGTCGAAGAATATGATTGGGTTTTTGAGGTTAAGTTTCATCTTGCTTTATTTAAGTGGGTTACACTTGCGTTCTATGCGTTAATCATCATAGGCATCAGCAGCATCAGGGTCTCTGCGCTCTGGGCCTCGTCGTAGATGGGTTTGAACACACCTGCTCGTGTCGAGTCGGCCAGCTCAATCATCACGCTGGGGGTGTCGATGTTCGAGAAGATGTCTACCATAAAGGTCGATTTGAAGCCGATGGTGATAGGCTGACCCTCGTAGGCGCACGAAAGAGTCTCGTGGGCCGAGTAGGAGAAATCGAGGTCTTTGGTAGCGAGCTCAATCATATTGTCGCCAATCTTCAACTCCACGAGGTTGGTAGCCTGATTCGAGCAGACTGCCACACGTTTGATGGCGTTGAGCAACTCGATGCGATCTACAATCACCTTGTTGGGGTTGGCGGTGGGGATTACGGCGTTGTAGTTGGGGTAGATGCCCTCGATAAGGCGGCACACCAGGGTGCTGTTTTTCAGCTGGAACACCACGTTCTTCTTGTCGAAGCCCACCTTCACTGCGTCGTCCTCTTTGAGGAGCAGACCGCGCAACAGGCTTGCGGGTTTCTTGGGCAGGATGAACGACGAGGTAGCATCCACCTCGGCAGCCGAAGTGTACTTAACGAGCTTGTGGGCGTCGGTAGCCACGAAGGTCACACTACCGGGGGCGATGTTTACGAACACACCGTTCATCACGGGACGCAGGTCGTCGTCGGCAGTTGCGAAGATGGTTTTGTTGATACCGCAAATCATCATATCAACATCCATATCGAGCATAGTTTTCTCGTCGGCCAACTCGGGCAGTGCGGGGTAGCCCAGGCCCGACGAGCCGGGGATTTTGATCGAGCCGCTCTTCCAGCTAACGGTAATCTCCCAAGTGTTTTCGTCGGCCTCGATGGTGAGGGGCTGCTCCGAGAACTCTTTGAGCGAGTCGAGCATCAGCTTCACGGGTGCTGCGATAATACCCTCGCGCTCTACGTTGTCCACAGCTATGGTGCTCACGAGAGTAGTTTCGAGGTCGGAGGCGGTAACTTTGAGCTTGCCATCTTTCAGGTCGAAGAGGAAGAAGTCCAAGATAGGAAGAGTGTTTTTGTTGCTAACCACCTTACCGGTTGCAGCAAGTACCGACAGAAGTGCCGATGAAGAGATGGTAAATTTCATAACTTTTTGATTTTTATTGTTTTACGTTTATATTTTATCTATTTTGGCGGGGCCTTGTGTGCGCCCTTGTGCCTACGCACGCGCACACATACCCTATTTAACCTACAAATATACAAAAAAAGTTGAAAGTTGAAAGTTGAGAGTTGAAAATTACGGTAGGTTTCCCAGAACTCTCTCTTTTTTGTCGAACGACTAACGACGAAAGTCCCAATACCCCAAAACAAACAACCCGCGACTCCGTTGCGGGGTCGCGGGTTGTTTATGAATTAGGCGTGTTTTATTCGCGATAGGTAATCTTGTATTCGGCAATGTCCTGTGGAATCATTATGTCGCTTTTATACGAAATCTTCTCGACTACATTTCCTTTGGAGTCGTATTTACAAGTGTGTTTCCCACTCAGCGAGCCGTCGGAGTTATACTCTGCATACTCAATCATATTTCCCGCCGAGTCGTATTTGTAGATATTTTTCCAACTCAGCGAGCCGTCGGACTTGTAGCTTGCCATCTCAATCTCGTTTCCTGCCGAGTCGTATTTGTAGATATATTTCCTATACAGTGAGCCGTCGGAGTAGTATGCATCCTCAATCTTATTTCCCGCCGAGTCGTATTTGTAGATATCTTTTCCACCCAGCAAGCCGTCGGAGTAGTAGCTTGCCTTCTCAATCTCATTTCCTGCCGAGTCGTATTTGTAGATATATTTCCTATACAGTGAGCCGTCGGAGTTATACTCCACATACTCAATCATATTTCCTGCCGAGTCGTATTTGTAGATACCTTTCCTTATCAGCGAGCCGTCGGAGTTGTATCCTGCCTCCTCAATCTTATTTCCTGCCGAGTCATATTTGTAGATATATTTCCAACCCAGCGAGCCGTCGGAGTAGTAGGTTGCCCTCTCAATAACATCACCTCGCTTGTTGAATTTAAAAACTACTTTATCGTTCAGACCCCCCTTTACAATCTCACCAAAGTAGTCTTTAAGTTCGTATTTGGTATAGACGACACTTTCCACATCGCCATAGAGGGGGAGATTTTCAGAATATACAGACCCATCCCATCCTTGCCTCTCGGGCGCGTGGGCTTTCTTTACTTGGGCGAAAGATGTAGCTGCCAATAGGCTTGCAAGCAGTAGAATAAGGGTGCGTTTCATAGTAGTTTAAAATTAGCGGTTCGTAGCTACAAAATTAACCACTCTTTTTGAATAATGCAATGGACGGTGGACAGCAGACAAAAAAAGAGAGCGGTGGAAAATCCCACCGCCCTTCCTTTTATTTAGGCGAAATGTTTATAGAATTGGATGATAGTCTCGATACCCTTATAGAATTGGTCGAGGCCAAAACTCTCGTTGGGCGAGTGGATTGCGTCCTTGCCCAAGCCAAAGCCAATCAAAATGGACTTCATACCCAAGATACTCTCGAAACCACTCACGATAGGAATACTACCGCCTGAGTAGAAGGGCAGAGGCTGTTTGCCAAAGGTATCGACAATGGCAGCCTCGGCAGCCTTATAGGCCTTCAAGTCGGTGGGCGAAACGTAGGGCTGACCTCCGTGCAGAGCCTCCACCTTGACCTTCACGGTGGGAGGTGCAATCTTGCGGAAGTAGTCCTCGAACAACTCGCCAATCTTCTTCCAATTCTGGTCGGGAACAAGGCGCATCGAAATCTTGGCCGACGCCTTCGAGGGGATAATGGTCTTGGTACCCTCCAAGGTATAGCCACCCCAAATGCCATTTACATCGAGGCTGGGGCGCACACCTGTACGCTCAATGGTGGTATAACCCTCTTCGCCTGCGAGCTCCTCAACGCCCACACCCTTCATATACTCCTCTTTGCTATAAGGAGCCTTATTGAAGTTGGTACGCTCCTCGTCGGTCAGCAGGCGCACATCGTCGTAGAAGCCGGGGATTGTCACGCGACCATTCTCGTCCACGAGTTTGGTAATCAGGCCTGCAAGCACGTTTGCGGGGTTGGCCACAGCACCGCCATAGAGGCCCGAGTGAAGGTCGTGGTCGGGACCCGTAACCTCCACCTGCATATAGCACAAGCCACGCAGACCGCAGGTAATCGAGGGTGTATCCATCGAAATCATACTCGTATCCGAGATGAGGATAATGTCGCCCTGCACCAGGTCTTTATTCTCCTCGCACCAAGCGTAGAGGCTGGGCGAGCCAATTTCCTCCTCGCCTTCGAGCATAAACTTGACGTTGCAGGGGAGTTCGCCCGTGGCCACCATAGCCTCGAAAGCCTTGGCGTGCATATAGAGCTGACCCTTGTCGTCGTCGGCACCACGGCACCAGATACGTCCATCCTTAACGACGGGCTCGAAGGGGTTGGTGAGCCACTCACCCTTGGGGTCTTCGGGCATCACGTCATAGTGGCCATAGACCACTACGGTAGGTTTTGCGGGGTCGATAATCTTCTCGGCATAGACCACGGGGTTGCCCGCAGTGGGTAGCACTTGTGCCTTGTCGGCACCCGCTTTGAGCAGAGCCTCGCGCAGCCACTCGGCCGTGCGTACCATATCGGGTTTGTGCTCACTCTGGGCACTAATAGAAGGAATACGGAGCAGCTCGAAAAGCTCTTCCAAGAAACGCTCGCGGTTGCTTAAAACAAACTCTTGACTTTTTTTCATAGCAAATAGGGTTCTATTATACAAAATTTCACTATTTTTGTAGATAGTCTGCCGCCCACTGCCTCGCAAGGCCTCTTGGGCGACTCTACAAATTTACGACATTTAGGCGAATAAAAAAATTTTAACATAACATTTTACACGCTATGAGAATCATCCCATCATCGGAGCTTATCATCAACGAGGACGGATCTATTTTCCACCTCCACCTCCTTCCCGAACAGCTTGCCGACATCATAATGCTTGTTGGCGACCCCGGCAGGGTTGATATGATTGCCGGCTACTTCGACAGCATCGAGTGCACCGTCGAGAGCCGCGAATTCCGCACCGTGACCGGTACCTACAAGGGCAAACGTATGAGCGCCATTTCGACCGGTATCGGCACCGACAATATCGACGTTGTGGTTACCGAGCTCGATGCTCTGGCCAACATCGACTTTGCCACCCGCACCGAGAAACCCGTCAAGAAACAGCTCACCCTGCTGCGCCTTGGCACTTCGGGTGCTATTCAGCCCGACATTCCTCTGGGCTCGTTTGTCTATGCCCGCACCTCGATTGGTTTCGACGGTCTACTGAACTACTATGCAGGTCGTAACGAGGTGTGCAACTTGGCCATCGAGAAGGCCTTTGTGGAGCACACCGGTTGGAATCCCCAGCTGCCTGCGCCCTACTTTATCGACGGCCACGAGGGTCTGTACAATCACTTTGCCGACTCGGTAGTCGAGGGTATCACCATTGCTGCTCCCGGTTTCTATGGTCCCCAGGGCCGCTGGGTGCGCATTGCTCCTGCCGACATCAACCTTAATGCCAAGATCGAGAGCTTCAACTACGAGGGCCGCCGTATTACCAACTTCGAGATGGAGTCGAGTGCCTTGGCAGGCCTGAGCGCCCTGATGGGCCACCGCGCAGGTACCATCTGCACCATCATTGCTCAGCGTGCCGTGAAGGATATGAACACCGACTATAAGCCCTTTGTGCGCCAGATGGTTGAGCTGGCCCTCGACAAGCTTGCAGAGTTGTAGAACACGCCTTACAGCCCACCTGCCACGGACCAACAACCGCCCAGCGACAGCCTACAATAATTTTGAATTTTGAATCCGAAAGGCTTTGATATTTGAATTTATTTAGTACTTTTGTGGGCCGAAAAAGCGTCGGACCCATAGCTCAGTTGGTTAGAGCAGCGGACTCATAATCCGAAGGTCGTGGGATCATGCCCCTCTGGGTCCACCATAGAGAGCCCTACTCGTCAAAGAGTGGGGCTTTTTTTGTTGGGTTACTGTCCCTGCCCCACCTCTACCCACTCTGCGGATTTGCGCTTTGTTTTGGCCAAAAAATCACTAACTTTGCTCTATGAAGAGTTGCAACATAACCACACGAGCTGCACGAGCCGAAGATGCCAGCGTGATAGCACTCGCAGTCGCTTGGGCCATTGGCGACCCCGTGGGGCTCCAACACTACTGCGGCACAGACTACCTCTCTACCCTGACCGAGATTGCCCACACGGTGGGGACTCAGTATAGCTGGCAGAACGCTATAATGGCCGAGTGCGAAGGAGTTGTGGCAGGAGCCGTTGTGGGCTACGACGGAGCACGATTAGAGGAGCTCAGGAGGGGCACTCTGACCATAATCCGCAACCGCACGGGCCACACCCCCACCCTTGTAGACGAAACCGAGGCTGGCGAGTATTATCTCGACTCGGTGGCCGTATTGCCCGAATTTCGCCACTCAGGCGTAGGTCGAGCCTTGGTGGAGGCCTTTTGTGAGCGAGCCTTTGCCGAGGGAGCCGAGCGTGTGGGGCTGATTGTCGATGTTCAAAACCCCAAGGCCGAGGAGTTGTACCGCTCGGTGGGCTTTGAGCGCGTGGGCGAACGCACCTTCTTCGGCCATCGGATGCACCACCTACAAAAACAACGATAAAACCACTCAACATATGGATTTTGTACACTATGGCTCGACAGAGAGGCCTACGCTAATGCTTATCCCCGGATTGGGGGTTTCGTACGAGATATTTTGTCCGCTCGTTGAACTGCTCCGAGAGCGCTACCACATTGTGGCTGCACAGGTAGACGGATTTACCCTCGGCAAGCATACCGCCTTCACCTCGGTAGACGACCAGGCAGGCCAGATTATCGACTACATTCGCCACCACCTTGCGGGCCATATCGAGTGCGTCTACGGACTCTCGCTGGGCGGAAAGATACTCTCGCGCATCTTGGAACGTAACGAGGTGGTCGTGGAGCACGCCATTATGGATGCCGCACCGCTGTGTGCACTCCCCCGCTGGCTGGTAAACCCATTGCGACACACCCAACGACTGAACGTGTGGAGCTGCTATCACCACCGCGATTTTTGGAGCCGAGTGTTCCATAGCCACTACTTCGATGTGCTGCTCGACGAGTGCCGAAAGATTTACCCCTACGGAGGTGGCCGCGCAGTGCTCGACGGATATAAGTCGGTCTATACCAACACGCTGCAATCCATCTCGGGCGGAGATATTCACTATTGGTACGGCACATTGGAGGCTTTTGTGGCACGCCCCCAGGCCAAACACCTGCTGAGGTTGTGCCCGACGGCAAAGGTGGTTGTGAGCAAGGGTATGAACCACGGCCAACTGCTGGTGGACCACCCTGAGGAGATTGCTGGGCGTATTACGGAGATTGTGGGATAACGGGTTGTAGGGCCTTGTGACTTGGGCTGACTAAGGGGGTGGGGCTTGATGCCACAACTTGACGCTCCACTCGACCGAGCGGTAAAAGTGGAGAGATATTTCGAGAAAAAACAAAAAAAATAGGCCAAAAAACTTGCAGGAATAAAAAATATGCTTACCTTTGCAACCGCTTTGAGACATTAAAGCAGTTGGTGCCATAGCTCAGTTGGTAGAGCAAAGGACTGAAAATCCTTGTGTCCCCGGTTCGATTCCTGGTGGCACCACTTGAAGAAAACGACAATTTAGTCAAAACGCTGTATTTCAACAAAATACGGCGTTTTTCTTTTTTGTGCTATATACCCATTTAGGGTATTTCGGAGCAGTTGAAAGTGTGCAAATCGAGTACAATTTTGAATCTCGAAAAAATGTACTCGAATTAGACCGTAATTAACCTATTCTCACCGTTTTACACTACTCTTTATCTGGTTGCTAATTGCACCATTTTTTAACAGATAAAGTTATGATAAAGAGTACATTTTCAATTTTGTTTATTGTCCGAAAGTCTCGTTTGGGCAAGAGTGGC
>JAZQZS010000029.1:0-1318 GCA_045634145.1 Tidjanibacter sp.
TCTTGGATCCTGGCCTGGGTATATGGACTATGAGGCCGGTCTCCCTCTACCCAACGCCCCACCCCCGAGCCACGCATGCTGCAGGCCCAAGCTTTGCCTTTTCATCGTTTCTCGGCAAACCCCTTCCCGAGCAGTGGTGAACACACAGCTCGCGGAACACCCCGCCCTGTACCTACTCGGTCATACCTCGGAGAGGCGCCGCTGCCGCGAACTATCGTGGAAGTGGGAACCAAGTTCCAACGCCACCGTCACCCCTTCCCACTCCCACCTAACCACCCACTTACAATCGATAATATTGGACCGCCGGTTGTACCTACTGGCGAGTAATTATGGCTCTCCACTAAACTCTGAGCTATAAATACAAGAAGTTTTGAGAAGACAGGGGTTGGAGAAATAAGGGAAGGAAGAGTGTAAACAGAGAGAGCAGAGTAAGGAATTGGGTCAGGTCCCCGAGAAGAGGAAAGCGCTTCAGTTGAGCCTTGGTGTTTAGAACGACCCATTGTGGGAAATCCAAACCCACTCTACAAATAAGTTGTGAGTCCAAGTGAGGCCCAGCCCAAAGGGTTTCAGTTTTTGGTGCGCACAATTGGCGCCGTCTGTGGGAAATCCTACTAAGCAGTGGTTCTGCCAAGGCTCGTATACAGGAAAGATGTCTGGAGGTAACGCCGAGAGTGGCTCGGCAGGGTCTTCCAGGGGCTCCACCTGGCGGGAACAGAGGCAGAAGAGACGCGAGGATCCGTTTCACGAGCAACTGGAAGAGCGGTCCGGCCTTGGAGAAGGGTCGTATCAAACGGGGAGAACGGCATCCCATGCTTCCCGGCATAGGCAGCACGACGTCAGGGATGAAGAGCTCGAGCGGCTGCGGAGGCAAGTACAAGACCTGGAGTTGGAAGCCCGAAACGAGCGCCGCCGAGCCGGCCAAGACGACCGAGAGAGAGGGCCAGGCGCCGAGGGAGAAAGACGCGGGGTGGGGTCGAACCAATCAGGATCCCGCCACCACAGGGAGCGCTCGCACTCGAGGGAGTCCCGTCGCCACCGAGACCGTTCCCATTCAGCAGAGTCTCATCGGCGGCGAAATCGCTCTCGGTCGCGGGAGTACGGGAATCGGGGCTCGGAGTCTCCAGAGGGACGGCCGAGGAATGCGGCCATGGATGCTATGAGCCGCGCATTGCTCAGGGCTGCTCGGTCACCATTCTCAGCGGATATCGAGCGTGCACCGATGCCGGACAGGTTTACGCGCCCGCCGTTCAATTCGTATGGTGGGAAAACAGACCCCGTAGAGCATGTCAGCCACTATATCCAGATGATGTCTTTGCAT
>JAZQZS010000030.1:0-73911 GCA_045634145.1 Tidjanibacter sp.
TGTACGACTCCTTTGTGGAGGCAATGATGCACCTCGATGATAAGGATTTCCGAGAGTGCTTTATGAAAATTAGGGACTATGCGCTTGAAGGTGTATGTGCAGAGAGTGCAAGTCAGAATATCAACATCATTATGGCGTTGGTGAAACCCAACCTCGATAGTGCAAGGCGGCGGTATATGGCGAGCGTTGAGAATGGTAAGAAGGGTGCAGAGTTTGGCAAGTTAGGTGGTGCGCCGAAGGGTAATCAGAACGCCCGCAAAAAACAACCCCAGAAACAACCCCTTGATGTAGATGTTAATGAAGATGTTGAAGAAGATGTAAATGAAAATGAAGAGGTAGATGTGAATGAGGATGCCCCCATTGGGGATATTGTCCCTTCTTCTTTTTCTGGTTTTTCTTTTTCAACTAATCCACACAATCACCAAGAACCTCCGAGAGAGGCACCATCACACGCCAACACCCAGAGCATTGAGGCGGAGCAAACAAACAAGGGTGAAACCCATATAAACTCCAAGGTAGATAGTCATTGTGTTACGCTCGGCGCGGGTACGGCAACAAGCAGTGGAAATGGTTTCCAATCACGACAGAGAGAGGAGGGTGGAATTAGTATGAGTGAGTATGTAGAGAGTCTCATCAAAAGGGATATTGCGCGATTGGGGGAGGCGGTTCTCAATGGGGAGGAGTACGACAAGACCATCCTCAACCAAGCGATTGACAACCTCATTGCGCTCTATGGTAAGCACGACCGTAGAACGGGATACGCTGCTATTCTTTCCGCAGTCGAACAATATGTTCAAAACAACACCCAATGAGTGTATTCAACCTTCGGGTGTATTCAAAAAAATGGCAGTCACCGCTGAAAGTGACTGCCGTTTCTGTATTCGGATTATTCAAAGATTTATTTGCTATGCCTGGTTCACGAAGGTCTGCTGATAGTCGGCGGGAGAGAGTACGGTATCGTACAGACCGACCGACTCGCCAGCGTGTCGGTTGATACCCACATAGTCCAACGAGGAGTCTTCGTAGCGTTTGAATTTATAGATAGCATCGTTCATCAATGCCGAGTTGAACACATCGAGTGACACCAGCAGTTCAAAGTCCTTCACCGACAGGCCAGTCACCTTTTTGAAGAGACCTGGTTCCAACTGCGTGATTACATCCTTCAAACTACGCTCTCGGTAGTCGGTCAGATACATAAAGACGGGTACACGGGTTGCAAACTTGATGAGTTTTTCCTGAATTTGCTTTCGGAGACTCTTGTACTCCTTCTCCTCCTCGGTTAGTTCTTTCTTTTTCTGCTTGGTCATATCCTCGTCGGAGGTCTCCTTCTTCGCCTTCTTGACCTTCTCGGACTTGTTGATGATGGTCTCAATGTCCTGGTTGAGGTTTCGGAATCCCTCGATGCTCATCAGTGCCGCCATCGCCTCCTTGTTACCCATCAGACGACGGAGAGTCTCGTTGTCCACATTGACCAGCAGGGCACTCTCCCAGCGGCGTGCCAGCAATGTTGCCGATGTGCCGCTCATCGCTATATCAAGGATGCCAGCAGCGTCTATCTGCTTCATTGAACTACCGTCGTAAGCGAGCACGGGCAGGAAGTTTATGAACTCCTCAACCTTCTTTTCGGGGTTGCTCTCCTCGACATTCAGACGGCAACTGTAATCGGCAATCTGCCTCAACGCTCGGTTGGGAGCGAAGTCAAACACATAGCACTCCTCCTTCAAAATGTCCACCTTGTTTGGCGACAGACCATCGGCATTGCGAACGGTCCAAGGGGTCTGCACTCGGAACGCCGCTTGGAAGTATGTTTCGGGACTTGACGAGTTGCGGAGCATAAAGATGCCCGACCAGGGTTTTACCGATACGCCCGTTGTGAGTTTGCCACACGAGAGCGTGATGCTCTTTGTCTCCATCGGGTTGTCCATTGCCTTCAAGACGGGAGGTAGTGCCTCAACGCCGATTCCCGCCTTTGCTCCTGCCGCCAAGACCACCTTGTAGTCGTGGTAGAATTTGTTTTGACGCTCGGCGAGCAGATTGCGCATAGCGTAGCACGATGCCACCGAAGGCAAGAACCAAAATGTGTGTGTCAGCGATGCCAGTAACGGTGCGTGAGAGAAGGGCATAGGTGGTTTCTGCTTACCTAATTTGAGGTCGGAAACGATGTTTTCGGTATATGCGCCACGAATGAGGTCCAACCACTTTTGCACCTCATCCTCGTATACGAAGCGGGCATTGTCGCCTTCTCCCTCTGCCGAGAAGAAGATGTTGAGGTCGAATTCATCAAACTCACCCTGCGAAGCGACCATCTGTAACTCATCGGGGAGTTGATAGGTCATCATCACCATACGGGGCAGTGCGGCGTATGGGTTTTCGCCCTTGGTGTTGTCCCACTCTGCTTTTGCTCTCTGCTCGTCGGAGTAGGTCCAGTTGTATATCTGCTCCTCGATGAACTCACCCGAATTGATGGCACGGAAAGGAGTTCCAGAGAGGTAGAGGTAAGCACTCGTTGTGATGGGCATATCGCCCTCGTCGAAGTACTCCATACCCTCGCCAGTAGCGTAGGTCTGCTCACGCTTGTCCTCGTTCTCAAAGAGGTCTTTGGCATTGTCTCGCCACGCTCCATAGTGATACTCGTCGAGGATTACACAGTCCCAGTTGAGGGCGTGCACCCACTCGTGATGCGCCTTGATACCTCCCGCCTTGCTCTTGCCGAGGTAGTCCTGGAACGAACCGAAGCAGACGATGGGTCGCTTGTGGTCGGCGGTCTCGTAGGTAAGCTCTGTTGTGCGGGAGATGAACTGCCAACCATCAAAGTCGATGTGTGTGCGGAGGTCATCCTCCCAGGCACTCTGTACGGCGGGTTTGAAGGTCAGTACAAGGATACGCTTCCAACCCATCTCTTTTGCCAACTGATAGGCGGCGAAGGTCTTGCCGAAACGCATCTTGCAGTTCCAGAGGAAGTGGGGTGTGCGACCCTTGTTCTCGGCACGATATGCCTTGAAGTAACTGCTTGTTTTGCCGACGGCATCTGCTTGCTCGGGGCGCATACCGAAGGTTTCGGAGCGGTTGAACTCTATCTCGGAGGGGCAACGAACCGCTCGTATTGCCGCCTTCACCTCTTTCACCCCACAACGGAACCACTCGCCCTCGGGATTGGCAATGCCCATCTGACGCAATACACGATGCACCTCGTGGTCGGTGAACGATGTGCCGTCACCACGCATTGCGGGTTCCTCCAACACAATGCGATAGGGCAACGTCCCTGGTCGCAAGGTCGGATATTGCTGCGCTACTCGTTTCTGCACATCAACGGCAGTGTATCCTACTTTGAGCAACCCACGATACTGCGGAGCGGTATCCTCGTAGGCATATATCATTGGGTTCGCCTCTGGTCGGCGAGGGAAAAATTGCTGTGCCATAACTCAAATTTTATTCCATTGGTCGTATCATCGATTCAATGAAATTTATTTCCTCATCGGTTAGTCCGTATTTTGCATATAACATATCATCGGTCCATTGTTTTTGAAAATCTTGTATTGGGATAAATAAGAACTTATCCTTTGATAGATTTATCGATGATATACATTGTAGCAATAGGAATCTGGCAAATTTTGTCTTCAAGTATTTGATAGCATTATTAGTCTGCTCCTTGTCTTTGTAGTTTCCTATTAGGAAGTATGAAAATGTACACACTTCGTTTGGTTGTAAAAGTTGTAATTTGGATATAACCTTGAACATTCCATCTTTGTTAGGTTCTCCTGCGTGTTCGCTTGTAACTTTACTAATCATCACTTGATAGTAATTAAGATACTCTGTGCCACATTTTATTTCTGATTTATCGATGTATCCAATACCCTTACTTGAATATAGTCGAACTTGATTGTCATTATCGGGTTCCTCGTTTCCTCTTTCCGCAGAACCAAGACCAAATGGGTTTAGGGAACTAACAATATTGGATAGAGGCGGTTCGTTCATTTTTTGTACTTTTTCGATAATATCAATAGCTTTATTATATCGTACAAATACAGAGTGTTCATTTAGAAAGCGAATATGCTTTGTTTCCTGTCCGTTTGTAATATTTGTAACAGAGCAAGGGCCTGAATATTCTTTATCGTATAGAAAATAACAAACTCCTCCTCCGATACTATTATTGGGGAAACATTCTTTTGCATTTGGATAATCTACGAGTATTTTTATTGACTTGTTTCCTAACATCTTTTTTCGAAAATCATCTAATCCCATTCCTCCTGCATACCAACGAGCGGGAATAATCATTGTTAAATAACGAGGTTTGAGTTCCATTGCGGTTTCAACGAATCGATTATACAGTGGTGTTGCTTGCGCAGAAGATGAACCCGTCGTAAGTTGATATGGCGGATTACCTATGATTACATCGAATTTCATATTTGGGAAAAGTTTCTTGGGATTATCGGTGTGAATGAATTTGTATGCGTGGGACTCCAACGCATCGCCTCGGTCGTAGACCTCTTTGCTTGCGCCGCAGTAGAAGCAGCGACCATTTATCCAGGTGTGGGCGGTGGGTTCGTAGCGGATGTTGCCCTGCTCGTCATCGAAGGCGGTGCAAACCGAGTAGCGACCATTGGCAAACTTGGAGCAATAGACCGAGCGTCGGGACATCAGGGCGGTAAGCTCGGTGATGGCCAGACCATAAAGTTGTTTGCCGAAGATGTGGTCGGCACGCTCCTGAACATCGGGGATTTGCTCCGCCAGACCCTCCATCAGTCGCTTGGCAATCTCACGCAGGAACACTCCCGTCTTGCTTACGGGGTCAAGAAATTTTGCGTCGGGGTTGCTCCACAACTCTGCGGGGAGCATATCGAGCATTTTGTTTACGACCGCAGGGGGTGTAAAAACCTCGTCGTTACTCAAATTGGCAAGGCAGGTCAGCACATCGGGGTTATAGTTCTGGGTTCTCATCGGCACCAAGTTTTAGGAAGTGAGTTCTGGGGTAGTCCGCTACGGGAGTGGGGATAAATGCCTGGTCTCCCAGGTCGGAAAAGAGGTTGGGACCATCGAGGGGTTGACTCACCAGAAGGTTCGCCATCGTATAGTCACGGCGTTTGAACATACCGCCACCCGTATCGCTCCACTCGGCAAAGACTATTGGTTTTTTGCTGTCATCGGGAAGCTCCAAGGTGAGCGCATCGCCCCAAAGGATGTTGAGCGAGAGGATATGGCGCACCGCACGGAGGCACTCCTCCTTCTGGGTCTTGGGAAAGAGTGTGGTGTATTCGGCGGTGAAAATTTCGTTGAGGTTTTGGCGGCACAGTGCCACATTGTCGGCCAGAATATCAATGCCGTAGAGACTGCTCACGGCGAGCGAAGCATAACGCTCCCACTCGTTCTGGACCTTACGGTAACGGGCGGTAACAATGGCAAGTTTGCGGCGCAAAATTTCGACCAGGAAGGCACCTTGACCACACGCTGGTTCCAAGAAGCGGGACTCAATGCGCTCGGTCTCCTGCTTCACCAGGTCGCACATCGCCTTCACCTCCCTCTCGGCGGTAAAGACCTCGCCGTGGTCGGCAACACGCTTGCGTGAGACTATCTGTGATGATTCGGGTTTGGTAGTAGGCATAGACTTCGTGGGTTATCCTCTTTAACAGATGTTCGGATAAATCGCCTATACCTATCAAATACAAAGAATGGGTGTTGCCGCCGACTTATCTACTCTGTCGAGGAATCCCCATTCCTATGCACGTAAACAAGTACGAACGGTCCACACCCATAGGATGTGAACCTTCAAAACCTGTTCCTGTGCAATGTTTACTTGGGGATTTTCGACAGACGGAACAAGAGTCAAAGACTCAAATAATTAAAAGTATGTATGTTAAAATTTTATATCTGTTTCTTATAGTGTGTTTTATGTGTTTGTTCCTCCAAAGATACAAATAATATCGTTGGAGTGGTGTTCTGTGTCCAAAAAATTATTCGGCGGAGTTCTCCGACACTGCTTCAACATCGGCGATGAACTGCTTGACCGCATCGAGCGAATCAACCTTCACGATGCGACCCTCGTACTCCAAATAACCGTAGACCTGTTTGTCGGTCGTTGTGGGTCGGAAAAGTTCTGCAACCTCAACACCGAGGATTTTTGCCACCTCGGTCAGGCGGGACAATGTGGGGTTGCCGTTCAAACTATTGGATAGGTTCACCCTACTGATACCAATTTGCTTGGCAATATCTGCCATCGTCATTCCCTTGGAGTGGGCAATTTCTACTACTCGTAATTCCATAGTGGTAATATATTTTCACCAAAGGTAATAAAATTGAAAATTTAATCCAAATTTTAGTAAATTACCATTACAATAATTTGCATAATTGAAAATATATTACTAATTTTACATCAGAAATAAACAATAAAGCATTACAGATATGACACAGATGGTAATTGTAGACGGAATGACTGCCCACAGGGCAAATGTAATCGCAAACCGCACTGGTTCGGCGGCGATGGGCGTGGCAAAGGCACAGATGATAGACCTCTTGAAGGCAAAGTTGCAGAGCGGTGTGGCGCACTTCCTCTATACGAAGAAGGATGGCACTCTGCGTGAGGCGTGGGGTACTTGTTCGGGCAATCTGATGCGTGCGACCCAGAACGGTTGTGGTCTTTCGGGCGACCAAGTGAACACGGTCAAATACTACGATGTGATGGTCGGCGGTTACCGCTCATTGAGGTACGAAAATTTGGTTCAGGTCTTTTAGTTGAGGTGGGTATGAAAGCAGTTATTTACGCAAGGGTTTCAAGCACTGGCGAGAGGCAATCGACCTCTCGTCAGGTTGCCGACCTGACCGACTACGCTAATTGTAACGGTTTGGAGGTCGTTGAGGTATATGAGGAGCACATCAGCGGTGCAAAACGCAACGAGGAGCGTGCCGTTTTGACCGAGTGCATCAATTATGCGGTCGGCAACAAAGTCGATGTGGTGCTCTTCTCGGAATTGAGTCGTTGCGGTCGTGCCGTATGGGAGGTGCTGGACACTATCCGCACCCTCAAAGACAACGGCATCAACGCCTATTTCCAAAAGGAGGGTCTATCGTTGTTCTCCGCAGACGGTAAGGAGAACCCCTATCTGGCGGTGATGGTCAGTGTGCTCGGTGTATGTGCCCAGATGGAGCGTGAGAACATTGCCCACCGCCTCAACAGTGGCAGAAAATTGGCGATTGAGAAGGGCGTGAAGATGGGTCGCAAGATTGGGTCGGTCAAGACCAAGGAGCAGAAGCAGGAGGAATACAGTAAGGTTATCCGTGCGCTCCGAGCGGGCAAGTCGGTTCGTGATACCGCTAAAATTTGCGAGGTCAGCGTAAGCACCGTGCAGCGAGTTAAGAAGGAGTTTGGATTATAGGAAAGTCGATTTTTTCTGGCGAGAAAATTTCTAGAAAAATTTTCGGAACCAACAGCATTTTCATATAAGGCATAGTGGTTTGACTTCAAACGAAAGTCGGATAACACTTTTCGAAAAACACTTTATGCCACCCCCTCCTCACACCCACCTCCGCAAAAAATAACAAAATTTTCAGAGCATTACACTCATAAATAAATGTTAGTCAAAGACTAACATTATATGGAGAAATTAGCATTGGGACTTATAATTACGATAGGTTTATGATGGCGTTGGATGTAGTATTTTTTGGAATTCTCGTTTTTTGTTTGTATATTTGACAAAATCGAGGTTGAATAGTTATTCGTAATCCGTTGTGTCCTTACCGCTTGTCGGAAAAATAAGTCCTTTGGGACATTCAAAAAAACAAATTTCAAAAAGACATATCCAAGGTAGTGCGCCAGAAGCACAAAGGTTTCAGTGTGCCTTGCCGAACAGAAGACCTGCTCAACCCACATCGTCGGACAGCAGGAGGCGAAGCACTGTATAACTCCACTATGTCTATCGGCATTGTTGGGGATTAAAATACTCTTAAAAGATGTTGAGTATTGAATTGTGTAATAACATTTTAACTAAAAACAACTACAAATTAACAACGAATGAAATTAAGCAGGTAAGAGAAATCCTGTACCTGTTCGCCGAAATTCAAATAAACGCCGAAAAACAACTTATAGAAGATGAAAAATGTGATATTATATTGTAGGGTTAGTTCGGACGAACAGAAAACCAACACCAGTCTTGACTTCCAAGAGAAGAAGTTGAGGCAACATTGTGAAGCGCACGGATACAATGTTATAGCGTGCTATCACGAAGATTTTTCGGGAAAGCATCACGACTTTGTGCGCCCTGAAATGAAGAAGATTCGTGACTATTGCAAGAAGCATAAGCACGAAGTGGATTTGATTTTATTCCTTCGATGGGATAGATTTAGTCGTAATCCCGAATTTGCCTATATGTTCAAGCGAATCTTTATGGATGAATGGGGAATTAACTTTAATGCCATAGAGAGTCCAATTGATTTTTCGGCAACAGAATGGTCTTCATTGTTAAGCAGTTATTGCGCTGCGGCACATACGGAGAATAACAAGATTAGTCGCCGCACCCGTGATGGCATCCGAGAAACAATGTTGTCGGGTAGGTGGGCAAACTCCGCTCCCAGAGGATACAAGAATGTCCATATCGTGGATGACAACGGCATCACCATTGCCAAGACCATCGAGATTGACGAAGAGAAAGCACCACTTATTCGTGCCATATTTAACGAGGTTGCAAAGGGTGTTGAGGCACCTTGTGCTATCCGCCGAAGGATTGCCACAGAAATACCAGAGAGCACATTTCTCGATATTCTCCGTAACATATTTTACAAGGGTAAAATCCGTGTCCCTGCGACCAAAACAGAACCAGAAGTAATTGTTGATGGTCTGCATACACCTTTGGTAACGGAGGAGGTTTTTGATAGGGTGCAGGATATTATGGACGGCAAGCGCAAGAAGCAACCCAAACTAACCAAACCCATCAAACCAGAATACTATCTGCGCAAATTCCTCGTATGCCCTCATTGCGGTAGGGCAATTACAGGTGCCCCCAGCAGGGGCGGTAGTGGTTCAACCTATTCGTACTATTTCTGCCCCACTACGGGCAAACACCTTCGTATGCCTGCCGACAAGGTTAATGATGCGTTTGTTGATTTCGTATCTGGACTGCGCCCCAACAACGCTATAATGGAGCTCTACAACGAGGTGTTGAATGACTTACGCAAAGAGAATGCCCGTGATGTTCGCACCCTGATTGATAAGTTAGACGGAGAGATACAGGTTATTAACGAGCGTATGAATTCGATTGAAGATAGGTATCTCGATAATGAAATCACCAAGGAGGAGTATAACCGTATGATTAACAGGCAGAAAGCGCAATTAGATAAGTTGGAGGACAGAAGGGAACTCCTCGAAACCCCGAACCGTGGCAAAATCGAACCGCAGTTGAAGTACTCTATGAGTCTGATAGACAATATAGATAAGTTCTTTAAGTATGCCCCCGCAGATGCCAAAATCAGGGCATTGAGTTCGATTTTTTCTGAAAAAATAGAATTTGACGGAAAAAATTTTCGAACTGAAAACCTAAACAGTGTGCTTGGTCTAATATATCAGCAAACCAATGAGTTACGAGGATTGAATAAAAAAAGCGAGGAAAGTTTTTCAACTTTCCCCGCTTCAGTACCCAGAGCCGGGGTCGAACCGGCACAGGGGTGAACCTATTGGTGTTTGAGACCAACGCGTCTACCGATTCCGCCATCTGGGCATCTTTCAGCGCACAAAGATACACATAAAATTCAATATACAAAATTCGGAGCGCTTTTTTTTATTTTTCTACACACTCCGAGCACAGCACACAACCCTACTCAATAAAGGTTGCGATCCTCTTGCGCACATCGGCATCGGTGTTCTGAGCCCTCCACTCCTGGGGCGAGAGGCCAACGTGGCGCTTGAAGTAGCGGCAGAAGAACGAAGGTGTCGCAAAGTGCAATCGCTCCGAAATTTCGAGCGTATTGAGCGAAGTGCTAAGCAAAAACTTCTGAGTAATCTTCACCACAGCCTCTGCAATGATATCCGATGGGGTGCGGCCCAGCACTCGCTTGATCTTCGACGAGAACTTCTTGGGCGACAGACCAAACTGCTCGGCATAGTACTCCACATCGCGGTGCTCCTGACAACCCACAATCAACATCATCGTAAATCGCTTGGCCAGCTGCTCGTCGCTCGAAAGCTGACGCACGGTCATATTGCGTTTCAGGAATACATCCACCAACTCCGAACGCAACAGAGCCAACAGACCACGGTCAATATCGGCACGGTTGGGGTTGCGATAGTTGTCGATCGAGGCCTCCACATAGTTCACAAAGGTCATAAGGATGTTGTACTCCTGCTTGTAGAGCGAGATTACGGGCATCTGTTTGATTCGTGGGAAGGTGTTCACAAGGCTGTCCACCGAGGCCTCTTCGGTAATAAGGCCTATGAGAATACGAGCCCTGAAATCGGTGGTAATCGACGACAGACGGTAGTAGGTGCCTGCAAAGATGATGAGCATCTGTCCGGCTTTGAGGGTGTGTGATGTTCCCTCGACCGACACAACGGCGCCGCCCTCTTGGCAGAGCCACATCATCACCGAGTTGCGCAACATCATCGAGCGGTCGGAAATCATCTCGGCAAAGGGGCCCACGCCATCGAAGTCGAGAACCTGGAACGAAGCCTCGGGTTGAAGCTTAAACCACTTTACCACATCATCATACGAGCCGGACCAATTGTTTTTATTCTCCATAGTTTGGGGTGTTTGGGGAGTAAATGTCGATTGCCGCTTGCAATCGCCGGCAAGATAAAATGGAGTTTTATATTTTGCAACTTTTGCCACCAAAAGAGTGTCTAAATTCGCATTTTATGTTCTATTTTTCCGCTCAAATTCGTAAAAAACAAACAGCATTTGATACTTTTTGCACATCTTCGCCCCCTCGGAAAGGGCCCCAAATTTCGACAAAAAAGGGCACAAAAGGGAGTCTTGGAACGCTCCAAAACTCCCTAAATTTCCTTAAAAAACCAAGGATCTTATAACCTCTCCCCTGCCAACATTACTGCTGGGCCGCCTGACCGCCCATAATGTCGAGCAGCTCGGTGGTGATGGCCTGCTGACGCTGTTTGTTATATTCGAGGGCCAGCTCCTCGGTCAGTTTATCGGCATTGTCGGTGGCCGCCTGCATTGCAACCATACGCGCAGCGTGCTCCGAGGCTGAAGCCGACAGAGCCGCCGTGTAGAGCCTCAGGGCCACCTGACGGGGCACAATCCTATCCACCAACTCCTGAATGGTGGGCTCCAAGATGTAGTCCACATCGTGGAAGGTACTCTGCGAAGTATCGGGCTTGACAATCTCCACGGGCAACAACTGCTCCCTCACCAACTTCTGCGTACCGGCCGAGATAAACTTGTAGTAAACAAGCTCCACCCTATCGGTGCGTCCTTCGAGGAAGTCGGCCATAACTCCGCGCGCCACCAAGGCCGCAAGTCCGTAGGAGGGTTTTTCGGACAGATCCTCATAGCCGCTCTCGACCGCCATCTTTTCGCGCGCAGCATCGAGCTCCACCTGTCGGCCCACGGCAATGATATTCAATTTGTCGGGGCTCTCCACACCGCTCTCGGCCACGGCCTCTTTAAGCCCGCGGAAGACGTTGTTGTTATAGGCTCCGCAGAGCGTTCCGTTGGCACCGAAGGCGATGATTGTGGCCCTCTCGACGGGTCGTTGCTCGTTGAGCGGAATGGCCACATCGGGGTCGTAGGCAACGTGGTGGACCATCTTATCCACCTCGTCGGCATAGGGCACAAGGGCCTCTATCGACCTCTGCACACGACGCAACTTTGCGGCGGCCACCATCTTCATGGCCGACGTAATCTTGCGGGTGTTTTTGACCGACGCAATCCTCTCTTTTATCTCTTTGAGCGATGCCATTATGTCTGCTTAGTCGTTTGGTTTATTTGAGTGTTGCCACCACCTCGGCTGCCACCCTTTCGAGTTCGGCACTCTGCTCGGCAGTGGGTGGAGCCTTGCGGAGCGAAGCGAGCAACTCGGCGTGCGAGCCGCGCATAACGTCGAGATAACGACGCTCGAACTCCCTCACCTTGTCGGCCGAGATATCTTTGAGCAGGCCGTTCACACCGCAGTAGAGCACGGCAATCTGCTCCTCTACGGGCACGGGGCTATACTGAGGCTGAATCAATAGCTGAGTATTCTTGTGACCCTTGTCGATAACGTAGGCCGTAACAGCGTCGAGCTCGCCACCAAACTTCGAGAAGGCCTCCAACTCGCGGTACTGAGCCTGGTCGATTTTGAGCGTACCGGCCACCTTTTTCATAGCCTTTACCTGAGCATTACCGCCCACACGCGACACCGAGATACCCACGTTGATTGCGGGCCTGATGCCTTGGTTGAAGAGGTCGCTTTCGAGGAATATCTGTCCGTCGGTAATGGAGATTACGTTGGTGGGGATGTAGGCCGATACGTCGCCCGCCTGAGTTTCGATAATGGGCAGTGCCGTAAGCGAACCTCCGCCCTTAACTTTGCCTTTCAGACACTCGGGCAGGTCGTTCATCTGCTCGGCCACCTCGTTGCGACCGATAATCTTGGCCGCACGCTCCAAAAGACGCGAGTGGAGGTAGAAGATATCGCCGGGGTAGGCCTCACGGCCCGAGGGACGACGCAGAATGAGCGACACCTCGCGATAGGCAACGGCCTGCTTCGAGAGGTCGTCGTAGACCACCAGAGCGTGGCGACCCGTGTCGCGGAACCACTCGCCAATGGCTGCACCCGCAAAGGGGGCAAAATACTGCAACGCTGCGGGGTCGGAAGCGGTAGCGGCCACCACAATGGTGTAGTCCATAGCTCCCTTTTCGCGCAGGGTATTCACGATGGTTGCCACAGTGGAGCCCTTCTGTCCTATGGCCACATAGATACAGAACACAGGCTCTCCGCGCAGGTAGCCCTCGCGTTGGTTGATGATTGTGTCGATAGCAATGGCTGTTTTTCCCGTCTGTCGGTCGCCAATGATCAGCTCCCTCTGGCCGCGACCAATGGGAATCATTGCGTCCACCGCTTTGAGTCCCGTTTGCAGGGGCTCGTTCACGGGCTGACGGAAGATTACACCCGGAGCCTTACGCTCCAAGGGCATCTCGAAGCGCTCACCCTCAATGTCGCCACGACCATCCAGAGGCTCTCCCAGCGGGTTGATAACTCGGCCCACCATCTGGTCGCTCACACGAATCGAGGCGATACGTCCGGTGCGTTTCACGATGTCGCCCTCCTTCACCAAGTCGGTCTGTCCGAGCAGCACGGCTCCGACATTATCCTCTTCGAGGTTCATCACAACGCCCATCATTCCGCCCTCGAATTCGAGCAGCTCGTTGCTCTCGGCATTCGAGAGTCCATAGATGCGGGCCACGCCGTCGCTCACCTGCAACACGGTGCCCACCTCTTCAAACTTTATGGAGTTGTCGATGGCGGCAAGTTGCTGGCGCAACACTTCGGATACTTCGCTCGGTCTAATTTCTGCCATAGTATTTCTCTATTTTGTGCCACTTGTGTAACCTTTTTTACACAAGCGTCTTGTTTCGTTTAAGTAATTGAGTACGGATTAACTCTATCTGGCCGCGCAGCGATGCGTCGAGCCTCTTGTCGCCCACCGAGAGCACAAAGCCGCCCTCGACACCCTCATCGACAATCTGTCGCAACTCCACAGCCACACCTCCGCCATAGTAGTCGGCCACCAGACGCTCGATGCGCTCCACAAGGGCTCCATCGGCGGGCTTGGCTGTTGTGAGTGTCACCACCACGATGTTGTTCCTCTGGCGATAGAGCGACAAGTAGCGCCTTGCTATCTGGGCCATAAAGGCCTCCCTCTCGCCCGCCAGCACCAAATCCACAAACCTTGCCCAAAGCGACGGCCACTCCTTGTCTGTGAGGTGGGTCAGCACCGCTTTTTTCTGCTCCTTGGTGAGGGTGGGACTTTCGAGCACCCTTGTCACCTCGGGCAGGACAAGCACACCCCCCACTACGGACTTTAAGAGTCCATAGAGCACCTCGGCCACTCCTTCGCTTTCGGCTTGGAGCAGCAAGGCTTTGGCATAACGCCCTGCAAGCAGACTTTCGTTCATCGTGTGTGTGGTCTTTATATCTTTTTAAGTATTATTTTAGGCCTCTTTGGAGTGGCGTTCGGCCTCGTCTACCAGGGTGGCCAGATAGTCGGTATCGTGACTGTCGAGCTTGCCGCGCAACACCTTCTCGGCCACATCGACCGAGATCATTGCAACCGTGGTACGCAGTTCGCCCAGAGCCTTCTGCTTTTCGATCTCTATCTGGGTTTTGGCCGCCTCCATACGGGCAGCCACCTCGCCCTCGGCCTTAGCCCTTGCAGAATCGACAATCTTCTGACTGTCGGCAACGGCTCTCGACAGCGCCTCGGCACTGCGACGTTCGGCCTCCTCCATAATTTTGCGGGCCTCCTCTTCGACGGTTGCAATCCTCTGTGCGGCCTTGTCGGCGGCCTCAAACTGCTCGGCAAAGTGCTGACGACGACGCTCAACCATACCCGTAATTATCGGGAAGCCGAACTTGGCCAACGCTCCGAAGACAATCAGAAACGAAAGCAACATCCAAAAGAGCAAACCTATATCGGGAGTAAGTAGCGACATAAATCCTTCTCTCTCTTAAAAAAATCCTTCTCTGTGTGGTGGTTTTTCATCTACGAGGAGTGGCGGTGTGGGGCTTGGTTGTGACCCCACACCCACTCTCTCCTCGGGGTTTTAGATAGCCATCAGGCAGACCACGATTGCAAACAGAGTTGCACCCTCGATAAGTGCTGCCGACACAATCATTGCGGTCTGCAACGAGCCTGCGGCCTCGGGCTGGCGAGCCATAGCCTCCAAAGCGTTCGAGCCAATCTTGCCAATGCCCCAAGCGGCGCCCAATACTGCCAAAGCTGCGGCCAGAGGTGCTACTACTGCACCCAGGTTGATGGCCTGCAAAAGTGTGATAATTGCTAACATAGTTTTCGTCGTTTTTTTGGTTATTGTTTGATTAGTTATTTGTTGTTCTATTTCTTGTGTGCTGCGTGGTGCTCCTTGCGCGAGAGGCCAATGAATACCGACGAGAGCATCGTGAATACATAGGCTTGGATGTAGGCCACAAGCAACTCCAACACCAGCATAAATACCGACAAGAGCACCGAGAAGATGGTCATCACGATATTCATCGTCGTGCCCATGCTCACCGAGATGAACACCAGACACGAGAGGGCTATCAGCACCGTGTGGCCCGCCAAAATGTTGGCAAACAGACGTATGGTAAGCGCAAAGGGCTTGCTGATTATGCCAAACAGCTCGATTGCGGGCATCAGTGGTATGGGGAACTTCATCCACACGGGCACGTCGGGCCAGAGAATCTCTTTCCAATACTCCTTGTTGCCAAAGACGTTCACGGCAAAGGTTGTGGCCAGAGCCATCACCAGCGTTACGGCAATGTTGCCTGTGGTGTTGGCACCTGCGGGGAAGACGGGAATGAGGCCCATCAGGTTATTTACGAAGATGAAGAAGAAGGCCGTAAGCAGATAGGGCGAGTAGCGCTTGTAATCCTTGCCCACCGAGGGGCGAATCACGTCGTCCTCGATGCTCATAACAAGCATTTCTACCGCGCCCACAAACCCTCGGGGCACTTGGCGAATGTCGCACCCACGACGCTTGTACCACCCCGCGCAGCCGAGTATTATGGCCACCAGCAGTAGCGAGTTTATCATCAGCGCTGCGGCATTCTTGGTGAGCGACAGGTCGAGCGGACGATAGACTTCGCCAGCCGAGTTGCGGGCCACTATTTTACCCTCCCACTCTTCGCCCTCGGCGGCTATCCACATATCTTTGTAGCTGTGGCCGTGCGCAAGGTAGGCCGACGAGAAGGCGTGCCACCTACCATCGTCGGTGCGGACAATGCACAGCAGCGGAATCTCCACATGGTGCCCCTTGACGGTGCAGATGTGCCAACCGTAACTGTCGCCAATGTGATCGAAGATAAGCCCCACAACATCGAGCTTCTCCTCGGTGGCGGCCTCTGCCTCGACCGTTTCTGCTGCGCACACACCCCAGAGCGAGGCTCCACAGAGCATCGCCACAATCAGGAGTATATTACGCAACCACTTCATCTTTATTTCGGGGGGGTATTATTTATTTGTCGCCTTGTTCAAACTCTTTCACATCCTCGTCGGAGGCCTTGCTTATGGCACTCGCCACCACAGCCTCACCAACCGATGTGATAATGTAGTAGCCCAGCAGATAGATCAGCATCACATTCTTGCCCTCCAAGCCGAGCTTGACCCACACGAGCATCATTGCCGCAATGCACAAGAACTTAACACCGCGCAGTATCATCGCCGAGATGATGACCGACTGGGGTTTCATCTTGCGCTGTCGGCCCGACACAATGCAGAAGGCTATCTCGTAGATGTAGAAAAACGCTGGTGCAATCCACATCAGCGGAGTGAAGCTCTCGGGCCACCACACCTTCACCATTGGCAGGTTGATGCCATAGAACACAGTCAAGCCAACGAGAATATCTATTGCTATGTCTGGTTTAATCGGTTTCATTGTTTTTCTGTTTTTGATTGCTCCTCTACTCGGTGCAGACAACGATGGTGTTGTACCTCACCTCCACAAAGCCACCCTCAATCTCAATCGCACCACTCTGGCCGTCGGCTGTGACGTAGCCAATCTTGCCCTCTTCGAGCGAAGAGATGATAGGTGCGTGGCCGGGCAACACCACAAAGGGTGCCTTTGTGCCGGGCAGACTCACCTTGGCCACCTCGCCACAAAACAGATCACCGGTGGGGGCCAAAACCCTCAGTCGAATACTCTTTGCCATAGTGTTGGGATTGTTGGGTGGGTAGAATTAGTTATTAGCCTCGGCCCTGCGGAGTAACTCTTCGCCCTTGGCAATGGCCTGCTCGATAGTGCCCACATTGAGGAACGCAGCCTCGGGCAGATAGTCCACCTCGCCGTCGAGAATCATTCGGAAGCCCTTGATGGTATCCTCGATCGACACCATCACGCCCTCGACACCCGTAAACTGCTCGGCCACCGAGAAGGGCTGCGAGAGGAATCGCTGCACCCTACGAGCACGGTTTACAATCAGTTTATCCTCGTCGGAGAGCTCCTCCATACCGAGAATCGAGATGATATCTTGAAGGTCTTTGTTGCGTTGCAAAATCTGCTTGATGCGCTGAGCCACCTCGTAGTGCTCCTGACCCACAATGTTGGGGTCGAGGATGCGCGAAGTTGATTCGAGGGGGTCTACCGCGGGATAGATACCCATCTCGGCAATCTTACGGCTCAACACGGTGGTTGCATCGAGGTGGGTAAAGGTTGTTGCGGGAGCGGGGTCGGTAAGGTCGTCGGCGGGGACATATACTGCCTGCACCGAGGTAATCGAGCCGCTCTTGGTCGAGGTGATTCGCTCCTGCATGGCACCCATCTCGGTCGAGAGCGTGGGCTGGTAGCCCACGGCCGAAGGCATACGGCCCAGCAGAGCCGACACCTCCGAACCCGCCTGGGTAAATCGGAAGATGTTGTCGATAAAGAAGAGGATATCGCGGTTGGTACCTCCGTCGCGGAACGACTCGGCCACGGTCAGACCCGAGAGTGCCACCGAAGCACGCGCACCGGGAGGCTCGTTCATCTGACCAAAGACAAGGGTTGCTTGCGACTTGGCCAACTCGTTGTGGTCGATCTTCGAGAGGTCCCAGTCGCCCTGGGCCATACTCTCCTCGAACTCTTTGCCGTAGCGCACCACACCGCTCTCGATCATCTCGCGCAGCAGGTCGTTACCCTCGCGGGTACGCTCGCCCACACCGGCAAATACCGAGTAGCCGCCCAACTTCTTGGCCACATTGCGGATAAGCTCCATAATGAGCACCGTTTTGCCCACACCTGCACCACCAAAGAGGCCGATTTTGCCACCCTTGACGTAGGGCTCCAACAGGTCGATAACCTTGATGCCCGTGTAGAGCACCTCCTGCGAGGTGGTCAGCTCCTCGAACTTGGGGGCGTCGCGGTGGATGGGCAGAGCTCCCTCGGCCGAGAGAGCGCCAATGCCGTCGATAGGCTCGCCGATGACGTTCATCAGTCGTCCCTTGATCTGTTCGCCACTGGGCATTTTGATTGGCGAGTAGTGCGACACGGCCACAGCTCCGCGACTCAGACCGTCGGTCGAGTCCATTGCCACGGCGCGCACGCTGCTTTCGCCTATGTGTTGTTGGATTTCGCAGATGAGTGTTCTGCCGTCGGGACGCACAATCTCGATGGCGTCGTGAATTGCGGGGAGTTCCACCTTGGCACCTTCGCCGGCGGCATTCTGAAAACATACGTCGATTACGGGGCCGATAATCTGAATCACTCGGCCGCTAATCGTTTGAAGTCTCTCCTTTGTCATAATGGTAAAGGGTGGTTTTAGTGCGTAGTTTACAAATGTAGGGATTTTTTTCGGATTTGCAATAGCCCAGCCAAAACAAGGCGGGCCCCGCCACCAAAGTCCACTAACCTCGGATTTCCCCTTGCTCCCTACCCCCATTTGTAGTTATGGGCAAATTTTCCTGAAAAAATGTTTGCATTTTCCTTTCTGTTTTGTTAATTTTGATGCGACATTTATTCTATTAACCTTTTTAACATCGTAACCAAAATGAAAAAAGGCATGTTTTTGGCGATTACTATCGCCGCATTAGCCATTTGGTCGTGTAGTAATACCGGATGGCAAGAAGACGTAATGAATGTTGAACCACAACCACAGACGACCTCGACAATCGAGGGTGTGAAAGTACCGAACCCTTATTCGGTCGAGGCTATGAAGGCCGCCTGCGATGTCCTCTATCCCACTACCCGTACCGAAGGTAGTATTTCAGATGAAGTTATTGTTGCAACCCACATTTATGCAAGATTCCTACCTGCCGACAAAGAGCAGATGGACTATCTGCTCGACACAGGTTGGGAACTTTTCAACTATCCTCTCGATGTGGAGTTTGATTACGACCCTTCGGAATATCACGACCCTTCGTTGCCTGATGATCAAATCACCTGGCAGTATACTGTCATTCCTATTGACACCACACTCCCCACAGATATTACCTATGAGATTTTGGAGGAGTGTTATATTCCCGACGATGATGAAGAAACTGAGATTGAAACTACAGCTGGCACTATTGACATAGCCGCCATAGAGGCCGTATCGGTTAATTATGCCGAAACTGGCGTAATGGACCCAGCAGCGTCAACAATGGCTCTGGCAAGACATACTTACACCGGCACTATTACGGTTGATGGATATCCAGTTGAGGGTATTAAGGTAAGAATTGTGGGACTATTATTGTCCTCTACAACTACGACCAACGCCAATGGCACATACTCCATCTCCGGACGTTTGGGAACATCTCCCAAAACAGAAATTTGTTTTGTCAACCATGCCAACTACATTGCGTTTGGATATAACCACAATTTAGACTTACCATCAAAAGTAAATATCGGCACATCCAGAAGCATAAATTTTACTAGTCAAAATAATACTAAAGGTTGGATTCTGAGTCATATGAATCGTGCAACCAATATGTTTTACGACCGATGTGCTGAGTTGGGCCTAACCCTTCCTCCATTTAATTTAAGAATGTGGTCTATTCCATATTTTGAAGGAGCAAGTTGCCCAATGTTTTCCCATGGAACCAGTTTTTACATCAGTAGCGTAAATAGATATGCCACTGGATGCATAAAAGATAGGGTGATAGCCAACCTCTTAGAGCGGGCTATAAGAAATCTACTATACAAGTTTGGACCCGATATTTGTTTGTGTGATATAAATGACAATAGACGTGTTATATATCAGCATGTGTTTCACGAACTTGCTCATGCCTCACATTTTAGATGCATATTCAATGATGCTCAATGGTGGGCTGATGTAATTGATTACGAATTGGAGTGTATATTGGCGAGTGGTTTTGAAGATATATATGGTACACCTAACACGCCCAACAACGAGCATTGTGGCGTGGCTGAAATGTGGGCTCATGCAGTAGGAAACATCTTTTACAAAGAGTTATATGAGCGTGTAGATATAAGAGAGTCACAATCAACATATCCTCCAAGAGAGGATGGCCCATACTGGTTTAGGCCCGAAATAATATGGGATTTGTATCTAGCAGGGATTCCCCTAACAACATTAGAAGGAGGGCTCACTCGATACACAAACTCTATACAAACATACAAACAAATTCTACTCTCTCGCTATCCACAATATTCTTATGAGATAAATCAAATTTTTACTCGCCATGGTTTTTAAGTTGATCAAGTACATTGTTGCTATCGCAACGTCGTTATCGCTATGTTCTTGCGGGGATGCTTTTGAGCAAATGTTTATGAATGTGTTTCCATACATTGCTGGTGGAACAGTAAGACCTCACGACACCTATTTGGCCACTTGGGAAATAGAGAACAAAACATCTCGACCAATAGAGATTATGGTGGAACGTAGAGAGCTTATGCATGGAGAATGGATATATGGAGGTTCCTACCTATACGATTTACCTATTGGCCAAGCCATTCCTATCAATTACACATCAAGCTACGCCAACGAAAAGGAGTTTGAATCAAAACAAAACACCCAACCCACCCATATAGACGATCGAGTTCTGTTGTACGACAGAGAGAGTCGAGAGTTGATCTTTATGATGGATTACGACTTTTTGGCAACCCCAGGCTTGTGGACAGCAAGATGGCAGGAAGATCCCGTGCCAGGCGACTACTTATACCAACGAAGCCTGTTCAAAGAGAAGCCAGAATGGGTGGACGACGATAAGTACACCTTCATCTATTGGACCTTTACGCTCACCGATGAACACTTGGCCGAGTATGCAGCCGGCAAAAATCAATAGGCAGAATAGTTAAAGGGCCTTACACTTAAAATCAAAGGGGTTGTCCAACAAGTCTGTGGACAACCCCTTATTTATTGTTCCGCTCGGACTACCCTTGCGGCACAATAGACTATTTAATAAATACCTCTAACAGTCGGCCCTTGCCTTTGAGCACAATGTCGGTGGCCTCGGCAGGAATCAAAACCGTTTCGAGAGCCTTAACTCGTTCACTCTCGCCACAACCCGTAATGGTCACCTCGCCCTCCACGCACATATAGGCCACAAAGCTATCCAAGGGGGCGTAGTCCAACTCGATAGTGCCGTCGATGGCTATCAGATTGACCGTAAACTGCTCACACGAGATAAGCTCCTCGGCCGAGCCCGTCTTGGGGTGTTTGGTGATGCGCAATCCGCCCTGAGGCTCGAGCCTCACCACCTGAGAAGCCAGATCGAGGTGCAACTCGCGGGGTTTGCCGTCCACATCGGCCCTGTTCCAGTCGAAAATACGGTAGGTAATATCGGAGCTCTCCTGCACCTCGGCCACAACCACTCCGCTACCAATCGAGTGGACCGTGCCGGCAGGAATCATAAAGGCGTCGCCCTTAGCCACAGCAATGCGGTTGAGGTAGTTCTCGATAGTGCCGCTCTCGACAGCCTCATCGAACTCCTCGGGAGTAAGCGTGCGATTCCAATCGAGGTAGATGTAGCTATCGGGAGCCGCATCGACCACATACCACATCTCGGTCTTACCCCTCAGCCCCTCCTCGGCCACAAAGTCGTCGGTGGGGTGCACCTGCACCGAGAGCTGCTGGTGGCTGTCGATAAATTTGAGCAGCAGTGGAAACTCCAAGCCAAAGCGCTCATAGACCTTGTCGCCCACAAGCTCGCCCATATAGACCTCTGTCAGTTCGCCGATGTCGTTCGAGCGGAGCATACCGCTTGCCACAACCGACTCGCGGCCCGCAAGTCCCGATAGCTCCCAGCTCTCGCCCACCGATGAGGGGTTGATACCCTTGGCAGGTTTCTTGCCCGCTGCCACAAGGCGACTTCCGCCCCAGAGGACCTCTTTAAGTTGTGGTTTGAATTTGAGTGGATATAACATAGTGTGGTTGTTGTTCGTATTTAAGTATGCAAATAACGTAAAAAATTTTCAAATATGTATACACCCGATGGTCAAAAAGCCCACCATTGCTCTGTTATTTGTTCGCCAAATGTGGTTTTTTATCTCTGCCACGGACAACTATCGGAATAAATTGCTACTTTTGTGTTGATATCAACGTATAGATAAAGACTATGGACACATTTCTGAAAGTCGAAAATATCACCAAGCAATTTGCGGGCCACACCGCGCTTGATGACGTATCTTTGGAGATTCCACGAGGCAGTGTTTACGGACTGCTGGGCCCCAATGGTGCCGGCAAGACCACCCTCATCCGAATCATCAACCGCATCACTGCACCCGACAAAGGTCGAGTGCTCTTCAACGGCCACCTGCTCGCCCCCGAGGATGTAGCCCACATCGGCTACCTGCCCGAGGAGCGCGGACTCTACAAAACAATGAAGGTGGGCGAACAAGCCATCTACTTTGCGCAGCTCAAAGGGCTCTCGCGCCCCGAGGCCATTGCACGCCTGAAAAAGTGGTTTGTGAAGTTCGGCATCGAGGGTTGGTGGAACAAGAAGGTGAGCGAGCTGAGCAAGGGTATGGCCCAGAAGATTCAGTTCATTGTAACCATTCTCCACGAACCCGAACTGCTCATCTTCGATGAGCCTTTCAGCGGCTTCGACCCCATCAACGCCAACCTGCTCAAAAACGAGATTTTGGAGCTGAGGGACAAGGGCGCCACGGTCATCTTCTCAACCCACAATATGTCGTCGGTGGAGGAGGTGTGCGACCACATCACCCTCATCAACAAGTCGAAAAACATCCTTAGCGGCTCGCTCGACGAGGTGCGTCGCGCCCACGGAGGCAACATCTTCGAGGTAGACTTCCGCGGCTCGCGCGAGGAGCTTGTGGCCCGACTCGGCTCGGCACCCTGCACCCTGCTCGACGCTTCGCTTAGCGACGACGAGGCTCTGGACAAACACAGCTCGGCCATCAAGCTCCACATCCCCACCGACAGCGACATTCGCCCCATCGTGGGAGTGATCAACGAGGCGGTGGAGTTGCGCTCGTTCCGCGAGATTATTCCAAGTATGAACGATGTATTCATCCAGGCGGTGGCCAAACACTCGGCTGCCCAACAAAAATAGCACACAACGAGTATGGGAAAAGTTAGAATCATAGCCGCCCGTGAGTTCAACGAGCGAGTAAGGAAAAAAAGCTTTATCATCACCACCCTTCTGATGCCGCTCTTTTTTGTGGCACTGATGTTTGTGCCTGCGCTGATGATGAACATCAAGAGCGACGATACCAAGGAGGTGATTGTGGTAGACCAGAGCGGACTGATTGGCGACCGCCTGCAACCCGACGGTCAGCTCACTTTTTCGCCCTCGGAGAGGTCGTTCGAGGAGCTGAGGGAGGCCGACAACGAGGTCTTTGGCATCTTGGTTGTGGGCGAGGATATTGCCACCAACCCCTCCAATCTGCAACTCTTTGCCTACGAGTCGTCGACTATCAACATCGAGTCGGCCATCACCGAGCAGGTGCGTACCATCATCGAGGCCGAGAAGCTCAAAGCCTACAATATCGAGGATATCGACGCCATTCTGGCGGCCATCAAGACCCCCGTTAGTATTCAGGTCAAACAGCTCAACGAGAGTGGCGAGGCTAAGGACAGCTCGTCGATTCTGAACATTGCGCTGGCCTACATCTTCGGCTTCCTGATCTATATGTTTGTATTCCTGTATGGCAATATGGTTTTGCAGGGCGTGATTGAGGAGAAGAGCACCAAGGTTATGGAGGTGATGGTTTCGAGCGTGAAACCCTTCCAGCTGATGATGGGTAAGATTTTGGGTATTGCCTCGGTGGCAGTTACCCAGTTTGCCATCTGGGTTGCCTTTATTCTGATTATCGGCTCGGCTGCCATGGGCCTTATTGGCGGCAGCGAGGCCCTTGCGGCTGTTCAGAGCGGTGCTGCGGTAGACACTTCGGCCTTGGGCATTTCGATCGATAGCGAGCTTGCGTCGATTCTCTCGACCGTTACTGCTCCCGACTACCTGCTGAGGATTTTGGGCGGATTTTTGATTTACTTTGTGGGTGGCTACCTGCTCTATGCGGCAATGTTTGCGGCTGTGGGCAGCGCTGTGGACAACGAGAAAGACACCCAGAACCTCCAACTGCCTATCACTATTCCTCTGATGCTGGGTATTTTTGTTATGCTGAGCGCAATGCAGGAGCCCCACGGCCCTCTGGCGTTCTGGTTTAGTATGATACCCTTCACGTCGCCCATTGTTATGATGGTGCGCCTACCCTATGGCGTTCCCGGCTGGGAGTTGGCCTTGTCGGTGGGCTTGCTGGTGCTGACGTTTGTGGGTATGGTGTGGCTTGCGGGCAAGATCTACCGCGTGGGCGTATTTATGTACGGCAAGAAACCCACCTTCCGCGAACTGCTCAAATGGGCGAGATATAAGTACTAAGTTGAGAGTTCAAAGTTGAAAGTTGAAAGTTAGGGGGCTCCTCAATAGGAGCCCCTTATTTGTCCTATAACTCTTATTTCTCTTATTACTCCTATAAGCCCCTAAACTCCCTATCCCCCCCACCCCACAAAAAGAGAAAGTCCCGAGAGCTTTGAAAAACTCTCGGGACTTTTTGTAGTATTACGCCGTTGGGGTGCTACAACAGACCGGCTGCTGCCAACTCATCGAGCGTTGCATCGCGCACACAGCGGGGTACGTTAACATCTTCCTTAGTCCACATACGGAAGTTATTGTCATAACTCCAACCGGTAGCCGTTGACACCTTGTTCGAGCCATTCATACCAAACGACCAGTATGTACGGCAAGGAGTGCTATATTGCATTACTCCTTTGTGGTAGTACATCATCATCAACAACTCAATCTGGTTGGGTAACCTATATCCCTTGGGGCAAACACTCAATTTAACATCGCCATCTTCTTCCACATAGCTGCCTCCCATAGCTGTAATATAATAATTCAGCTTCATAAATGAGGCGTCGTCCAAAGTGGCATTACCTGTCGAGAAATTTGAGTAATCGCTTCCCGTGGGCAACGAACCCAGAGAGTTGGCAATATAGAACTTCTTAGAGAGGCGGTTAACCTCACGTTTCTCGTCGGTAAATGGCAGCTCCACACTCGACTGTGCTCGCAGAGCTCTATCGTCGAGATAAACACAAGTAATCGACCTGGTTGCATCATCCTCGGCAAAAGCATCACTGGTATCGTATGATACATACGATGCGGGCTCCTGCGTCAAATCATAACCGGTTGCCTTGGTTTCGTTATCGGTACCCAGGTTGCGCAAGCAACGAACAGTCCACTTTTCTACTTGGCCGGTATAACCACCGCCACCACTATATGCATACGAACCCTTGAGGTCACCGGTAGAGGTAGCCTCCTCACCCCAAACCACAGTGGGGTTATTGCTATAGCCTTTGTTTTGATATTGTGTACTCGAAATAATGTGCTGACGCCAAATGCCATTATTCGTACTCTCTTGCTCCGTGAAGTTGCGGTTATAAAGGCGCGAGTCGAACTTCAACAGACCTTGTCCCACCACAAAACCGATAAGCTGACGAATGGAAGCCATATACCAACGAATCTCATCCTGGTCGATAATACCATCGCCATCGTTATCGCGATTTCGGGTCATACACGAGTAGCGCAAGAATCGTTTGCTCTCAACCAACTCGGGCACATCATTCTCCACCTCAAAATCGAGATAGTCGCTCCACTTAACACCGCTTGCAATTTCATTGTCTTTGACGTACAAATCCCACTCCTTAATGGAGTTCAAACGGCCATTATCATCATCGTTATTGTAGCTATTACGAGTAGTACCTGTGTTGGGCGGGCCGGTATTGGTAGAGGGCTCATTGTATCGCCACATATCGGGATACTCGTCCTCTCGCTCAATACCCCAGGCCGTTGCCAAAAGGCTTGCGGGCAGAGTGGTGTCGTAGATGGTCTGAATGGGGTGCTGCTGAATGGTGATCACCGAACCGGTAGCCGAGCTCTCTTGGTCGCGCGACAAGTTCGAGTCGCTAAGAATGTACATATAGCGGTCACGAGGAGCATTCACAAAGGTCTTCCAGAAATCGTCAGGCAGCGTCTCCTCCGAGTACATACCCGTGGGGTCGTAGTCGTAGTAGAACTCATCCACAAAGACGGTAACACAGATCTTTGGACCGGCAGGGTCCTTGTCGAAGGCCGACAAGCTACTTACCAAGTTTGTGGGATCGGTGGGATCAAGACCTTCGAGATAGAGTTTCTTCTGGTCTTTGATAAACTTAACCAGCTGACTCACATTCATCAGACCGTAGTAGGCCGAATTTAGGTCGTTGGGGTTGGCCGAAGCATCAAACCTTTGGGTAGTATAGATCTGACGTTTCTGCTCGAAGTAGTTTCCAGCACCATCCTTCTGATTAAGACGGAAGTGCACCCACTCGTAGTCCAAACCGGGGGGGATAAGTATCTCGTTGTAGTCCTCGTCGATGACGGGTTGGCCTTCGCCAAAGGGGGTGCTTACACACCAAGTGAGCTGAGGCTCGACATTGCTGGCGTGGAAGGTGATGGTTTTGGTGACATAGTGGCAGTCACACACTGCAATCTCCTCTTTGGCCACCACCACACTACCCATAGCGCTGGGCTGTGCCTCGCCAGGTTGTTTGCCGTCCACGGTAGACTCATCGCGCTGATCAACCTCCACACGGATGTTGTGGGCTCCGTTTACGGTGATGGTATAGTGGTAGTAGGTGTTACGATTGGTGTTGAAGTTATTGACATCGGTCGCAAAGTCGCCAAGGTGGACAATATACTCCACGTCGCCACCCAGCTCTTTGCCCACATCGTCGTCGTCGAGCTCCATAGCAATAGTGGCCCTAATGACCATATAGGTCGACAGGTCGTCGGGGTGGATAAAGTCGCGAGTGCCATCGGTATTAACAACATTGTAGCCATCGGTAAGTCCGCCCTGAACCTTGGTCTGACGGTCGCGCTCAAAGAAGGCATTGGCCCCCGCAGCTATTGTTGCGGTGGGGGTACGACGGCTTTCGAGCATATACAGATAGGCATCGAAGCGGCTACGATTGGCCATCACACCACCTCCGACATTGACCTCCTCCACAAACTCCTCGTCGAACGACACAAAACCATAGTCGAAGAAGTCCTCTACCGAGGCACCTGCATCGTAACCCGAGGTGGTTTCGTTAACCACCACAGCATTGCCACCCGCATCGGTCAGATTCCTATCCTCGTAGCGGAACACATAAGCATTCTTGGGGACATTAACCAACTTGATCTCGGCATTGGTGAGCTCCTTAACGGCGTTTCCCTGAACGAGTGTCACCCTCACCTTGGCATCCATATGGTAGAGTTTTATGGTTGCCACGTTATTGCCTGCCGCATCGGTGGTAACCTTAACTGAGCCTCCCGACTCTTTGATATAAACATCCCTCAGCACACCACTCATCTGCAATGCTGCATTACGCGACAGAGTCTGCTGGGCGTCGCGGATACGAGCCTTTACCTTCAACAAATCCCCCTCGGTCTGAATCTGCGAGAGTCGGTCGGACGAGATGTCCACCATATCGGCATCGAGGTTGGTAACAATGTATATCTGGTAGGTGTCGACAGGGTCTACGGTGGTGTGGATATTCACCACACCCTTGGTGGTAGTACCCGAAGTAGTCGAGTTATTGACATACCAACAGTCGGTACTTGCACTCCTTACCTCATTCTCCGTCGATTTCTTGTTCGAGCTGTCGAAGTAGCGGGAGTAGACCTTGTCGCCGGAGTGGTCGAAGATGTAGACATACATATTCAGCACCCTGTGCTCATCGACGTAGCCGAGGTTGTAGGCTCGGGTCTGCACATCAACCACGCCCCCCTCGGAGTATCCGAAATCGAGCAAAATGCCGTCGGTCTTTGCTCCAACTCCGTCGGGACCAAAGTCGTTGGTACATCCTCCCAGCACCACCATTCCCAATAGCAGTGCCACGAGTGATAATATGTTGATTATATGCTTCATAGCTTGGTCGTGTTTAGTCAAATGTTACATTGCCAACCTCTTTTTCTGTCCACTCAACCACCTCGAAGTTGAAGTAACCATCGGAGGGGTTGTAGAAAAGATTGACACCCACTTGTATATTCTGGTTTCGTTTAATCTGAGTAAGTGGTTTCACATAACCTGCGTCGTCGTAGGTCAGAGCCTGGTCGGTAATAACGGCGGTGGCTTGTGGGGTTACATTCCAAGCAGTCGTTGTGGTCTCTTTGCGAAGATACCATCGCTGAGTATCTTTGTCAGGAGTGTTCGTACTAGTACTACTATCTCTCATCGTTAATCCCACAGTTGTGTTACTGGTAGCTGAAATGAAATATTTAGTATCATAGCCATACCTCATATAGAACTTATTTTCGTTCGTTCCAAAAGTAAACACGGTTCCGGAATTTGAGGTGGTCAAGGAATAACCACTTCTTTGTAGATACACCCCTCTTCCAACATTATAAATCGTACCTGTGTTGGTTGCCGAGAATCTCCACTTATAGTTATTGTACAAGGACAAGGGATCAGTGGCACTTGGAACGGTCGCAGACAATGCCAAACCACCACTACTATTAATATAAAAATAAGCATTATGCTCACTATTAAACAAGAAATACTCGGCAGAGCTATTCTCAATAGTATTGTGGTTTGTGGCTTCAGGGCCTTTGGTTGTAGTCACCTTAGGAGGAGTGTTCGGGTCACAGTCGGTAGCCTTAAATATAGCCACAGCCAGACTCAACTCATAAGATGCACTTGAGTCTGTTTCGTAGAGATATGTGTCGAACGTGGTGCTTGTGCCCGCAGGTGCATAAACCGACTCGCTCGACGACTCGAAAAATGCACGATAGCTACCGCTTGGCACCTCGTTGGAGTGGTTGAACAGATAGGTGTTTGGGGCGTTGAAATTCGACAACTTAACGTCAGAGAAAACCACCTTGAAGTCTTCCCTATCAACGTGGTTGTGTAACGACACACCAAAGCGAGCCACAACCCTCTCCATCTCGGCATCCACCGTGTTGGTACCGTGTTGGAGTGTAGTGGTCAGTTTGGCCGTCATAGGCATACCCTTATTCTCGGCATACGATGGAGTGGTAACACCCGACAAAGCACCCACCAAGGCGTTTTCGATAGACGATATATTGGCATTAACCGCATAGTTTGCCCAAGTGACCGTCGATACCGACTCATAGTTGGCTATCAAATATACCCTATAAGTAGCTACGGCAAGATTGTCGAACGTAACCACCGCCTCGGTATTGGAGTTCCTAAAACCGGTAGCATCATCAACCACCTCTTGGCGAGCCACAATAATATTGTCCGAGTTGCGAACCAACAGCACAAGCAACGTGTTCATCTTCTCGCCCGCAGCAGCCGTGCCCGCAGCAGCCACCGCACGAGTGGTTTCGTCGGCAGGAGGAACAGCAACCGTAAGAGTCAGGCTCGCGTTGCCCTCGGCAGGAGTTTCACCGCCCCACCATTCGCCCATAAAGCCCTGCTCGCAACTCACCAACAGAGGCAGCAACGCTATCAGCAACAATATCTTATGTTTCAAATTATGTATCATAAACACTTATCTCTCGTTGGGGCAATACTAACTATTGCCAATATAGATGTCCACATTAGACTTAAACTCTTCC
Organism: Tidjanibacter sp.; assembly: GCA_045634145.1. Lineage (GTDB taxonomy): Bacteria > Bacteroidota > Bacteroidia > Bacteroidales > Rikenellaceae > Tidjanibacter. Next base: position 29,669 of record JAZQZS010000030.1, read on the forward strand.
CACTCCTTGATGGTAACGGTAACCTCCAAGCTCGCACCCTTAACCACAATAGTGTACTCATAGAGCACACCGGGCTCCCAAGTGACATAATCCATCACGCCATTCGAGTCGGCATCGACATTTCCGGGAAGAATTACCGAAGTGTCGGCCGAATCGCTCGTGCTGAACGAAAACTTGGTCTGACCAACAGCAACCTGCTGGGGAATAGCAAAAATCACCTCGGTGTCGCTGCTACCAAAAGCTGTGGCAGTAGTGGTGTTTGTAAAGGTCTTGCCATCACCGTCAGCAACCCAAGAGTACAGATTCATCGTATTAACCGGCGCAAGAGTCCAGTCGCCCCTGCTAACACTGCCGTCGGTCGACTGATAAAGAAGTACTCCACTTGCACTAATGCCATTCAAATAAGCACCCTTCAGTTTATCCGAGCCATCGGTAGCTCCGTGTTTCACCTTAAACCTCAGAGCCGACAAGGCGTGTTTGAAGGGCATCTCCACAGGCCTAAGACCATCCGCGCCACCCTGGGTCTCGTTGTAAGGGTGACGTGTGGTATAGGCCACCATCAGGTCGAACTTATTAACCTGGGTGTAGTAGTCCAAAACCAACCTGTTGGCATTACTCATACCCTCCTGTACGTTCTCGTCGGGCATAGCCAACTCGCCCGTGCCATCGGCATCGTAGGGATAAAACGCACGGAATTTATGGTTCATCAGCTGTTTCCAGGGTGCAGGAGGCGTATAGGTCCAATTGCCACCACCCGCGTTGGTGACCTCCTGGGGGTGGTTGGTTTTGTTAGAGTCAAATATAGGCTCGTTACCCACCTCGTACATACCATACACACCCATAGCGGTGCCGGTCGTCAGCTGAGATGCGTTCGAAATCAGTGTCGAACGGCCCTCCTCTACCCCGGGCACGGCAAAAGTCATCACAGGGCCGCTATTGGGCGTGGGGTCAATCTCGTTGCGACCACAACCCACCAGAGCCGTCAGTACAAGTATGTATAACAAAAACCTCTTCATAGATTAGTCGAATTCATCAAAAATCACATCGTGCATAAAGCCGATGCCGTCCATATAAATCTTGATGGTGTAGTCGTACGATTTACCCACCCTCCAAATCATCTTCTCGTCGATCTCGAAGACCTGGTTGGGGATGACGGTGCCGTGGGCGTGATAGTCGCACACCACCTTGACGTGAGCATTCACACTCTGGGGCATAACACTCTGAGCCACACCCAGCTGCTTGTAGTTCGAGCCCATAACGCTCTCTTCGCCCTCGAAGAATACCACCTCGTAGGTGTCGCCCGTGGGAGCCCACGAAGCCTCGGGCAGCGAGCAGAACGAGCCGCAGTGGCGGATGTTGCTGAGCGATATCTTCTTAACCACCACCTCTACATCGTCGGGAACGTGGGGGATAACCGCAAAGCTCAACTGCGACAGAGCCGAAGTGAAGGGTACGTTTATCACACCGTTGTTGAAGGTGTAGAGCTGGTCGCTGACGGGGTTGGCAAACATAAGCTTGTCGTTACCCTCGTCGAGGATGTCGATATCGTGAAACTCGATGCCATTGCGGATCGAGAATGTTGCCTCGGCGGTTGCGGGCGAGTAGGCCACCAGCGAGAGCGACGCATCTGCGGGCCAGAGGTACTGAGTGGTGGTGTTCCACTCCTGACCATTCCATACCACCTGCTCGTCCTCGATGAAGAGCCTCGACTCGTCGGCTGCCGACTCCCACAGCTGGTCGGTTTCGAGAGCATTTACCCACACACCGAAGGGGACCTCCTGTGGGTAGAGGTTCTGACAGTTCTCGGCGCGGTTGTTGGCCGAGGCAATAACGGGCGCATACCCCACAGGGCCCATTTCGGGCGTGTGGGGCTGTTTTGCGCAGGCCGATGCCAGCAACGCAACTGCGATGATATGTGTCAATTTTGCTCTCATTGGCAATTTGTGTCCGATGGTTAGTCGATGGTGATGGTGTAACTACCGCCATTGTCCCATCCCCCAACCGAGGGAGTGGTAAATTCGATATACTTGGGTGTACCACGCTCCCACAACAACATATAGGTGTAGTGGTTGTTCATTGCCCAGTGGCTATCGGAGATTGTATTTCCCAAATTCTTGGTTTTCGTTTCGGTGATACCCGTTTTCGAGTCGAAATATGTTACACTAATGTATGCCTCCGTCAGGTTGTCGGCTTTGGTATGCACCTGGGGCATTACCAATATGGGGTCTGCGACACTCACCGAGGTGTCGGTCGTTACGTCGTAACCACCCGCGGGGTTACCGGAAGTGTTTTGATAGATCACCACTGTTTCGGGCTCGGATTGTCCGCTCCAACCGATCTCCTGGCCGCCGCCACCTATGAGCGACGAGTAGTTGCCCTTGGTTTTAATCTTGCAGAGCTCAACCCTTTGTAGATAGAGGTGATAAGTGGTGCCACCCTCCACATAGTCTTGAATAAGACCCGCCTGGAAGGTCACCAGTGCCAATTTGTGACGGAAAGCAACGGGGACGCCACTTGAAGCAATCTCAGATGTGAGGTCTGTCTGCAAATCGGCAACCATCAGGTCTACGTCATTTTGAGCCGTCACATCCCAATTGGTGATGGCCAAATTGCCGGTGGTATGGTTGTATGTAAATTTGCTTGCGAGCGACTCGATGTATGGCGAATAGGCTGCAAAGGTAAGTGTGCCTAAATCGGGCCAATAGTAGGCGGTTTCGGTGGTCCACTTGCCGGGCAGATAGGTGTCGTATGCCACCTCGGCGCCATCTATGTAGGGTATTGCTTCGGCCTTGTTGGTGTCCCAGCTCTTACCTTCGCCAAGTTGCGACGCAAAGGCAGCGAAGGGGAGGTTGTTGGGATAGTTGAGGTCGGTGATTATAGCACGCGACTCGGAGGCGGGACCCACGACTGCACTGAAACCAATCGCCTGAGGCTCGTTGTCGAAGGCTCCGTGGTCGTTCACAACGCACGAACTCATCGCCAATGCTGCCACTGCGAATGCCACTTTAAGTATGGTTGCCAAACTCTTCATCTGTGTGCTTTTTTGTTTTGCCCCTTGGTGGCGGGGTGTTTTTTTTGTTTAGTGCTCCGGAGGGGTTTCATCCCCTCCGAAACCGGGAATAAATGAAAAATGGAATGGGAATTTCTTGTTGTAGCTATTAGATCGAAACCGAGTAGCCCACAGAGGTCCAACCGGTGGGGATAGTGGGGGTATCCCAAATGATACGCTCTTTTGCACCGATAGTGAGGGTGTAGGTCACCTCGTTGTTCTTAACCCACTCTGCGGTACCGCCGTGGATCTCGCTAAACTTAACGGTCTTGGTGTAGTCTTTGTTACCCAAGCCGGGCTCAGCCACGTTGTAGGTTACAACCATTGCTGCGTTGGCATTGAGGGTGTGAGGGATATAGAACTCTTTTTCTATCTCAACTGTCTGTGCCGAGGTAGGTGCTACTTTCAGGTCGGCGGTTACAGCCATAGTACCGTTGAAGATGGTGTAGTTCTTGTTGAAGTTTGCGGGATCGCTCCAATCCTCAACGCCATTTACATCTTTGGTGAAGGTTGCGGCATCGCCCAAGTTGTTGAAAGCGATCGATTTGAGGGTGTAGGTTGCGCCACCGATAATCTCCTCTACGCCGATTTTAACTGCCACTTTGGTCAGTTTGTGGCCAAATTTCACGGGCACGTTGTTCTCGGTTTTGCCGCTCTCGATCTCTGCCACCATAAAGTCTACATTGTTGTCCATACTGTAATCGGTGAAGGTGTAGGTCCAAGGCGATACAAGGGCGTCGGCTGCAACAGTTGCGGGCGAGTGAGCATAGAAGGTGAGCGAGCCGGTCATAGGCCAGTAGCAAGCGGGGTTGGTGGTCCACTGACCAACGTAGCCTGCAACGTCGTCTTTAACGGTTACGTTCTCGAAGTAGAGGCCGGTGGTGGTGGGCCAAGTTTTGCCCTCCTCAACCTTGAAAGCGGTTGCCGAGAAATCGGCATTATTGTAAGCCTCTGCACGGGTAGTCTCGGGTTTTACGAGAGCCTGATAAGAGATAAGTTTTTTGTTTGCGGGCTCGAGGTCCATTTCGTTTTTCACGCAGCTTGCGAGTGCTACACAGGCGGCTGCAACGAGCAAAAGTTTTTTCATATTCCTTTGATTTTTATTTGTTTATTATTTTTTGTCTATCGTTTGCACCCAAAGGGGGTATCACTCCCCTTTGGGCTATGGAGGCGTAATTCTACCCTACGCCAAGTGGGTTATTAGATTGCAATGTTGAAAGTTGCGGTTGCCCAACCATCAACAGCAGGCTGCTCCCAGATGATGGGCTGTGCAGCACCAATCTGCAAGTTGAAAGTGTACCAGCAGTTCATACCGAAGTTGCCGTGAGCGCTCAGAGGCGACTCTTTAACAACGGTCTCAATCGAGTTGCCGCTACCACCTGCAACGGGAGTAGTTACGGTATAGGTAATCACGATTTTAGCGTTCTCGCTAACGAAATCCTGGGGCAGGAAGAAAATCTGATCGGTGGTGATTGCCTGAGGAGTCTGTGTGCCATAAGCAGTTACTACTTGGCCGCCGACGGGCAACAGCTCATAGGTCTTAGCACCCGAGCGATCACTCCAAGCGGTTGCGCCAGTTGCACCATCCTGAGTCAGGGTTCCCTGGTTGTTAAGGTTGGTCAGCTTAACCGAAGTAAGAGTAACGGTACGGTTGGGAACATCGGTAGCATCCATCTTGATAGCCGAGATAGCGATACGAGTCAGTTTGTGACGGAAAGTTACGGGAACTTTGTTAGCCATTTTGTTGGCAACAACGTCAGCAACCATCAGGTCAACATTCTTCTTTGTATCAACATTGTAATCCGCAAATACGTAGTCAATACCATTAAATTTTGCAATGTTCTCTGCAGGATAGTGAGCGAAGAAAGTCAACGAACCTTTCGCGGGCCAGTAGAACAAAGGATTGGTAGTCCACGAGCTTGCACCCAAACTACTAACCCACCTCCAAGCAACATCTTGGTTTACAAAGTACTGCTTAGCATTATTGGGCCAAGTTTCACCCTCATTCTGCAAGAATGCCGAAGCCATAAAGGTATCGGTACCTGCAACGAGCGCATCTTTGGGACCATCTGCACGGGTACCCTCCAAACCTATAACAGTCTGGAAGCCGATGGGCGACTCGTCTACCAAAATAGGAGCCTCCTCATTCTTCACGCAGCTTGCAAGTGCTACACATGCAGCTGCAATAAACATAAGCTTTTTCATAAGTAGAAAAATTTGATTAAGTGAATAAAAATTGTTTGTTGTTTGTTGTCTTTTCAAAAGTTGTATATGATGTGTTATTTGTCGAAAGTAAGGGGTTGGTGTTAGAGAATTATATCGTGTCGCTCTTCATCCCAGTTACCCACCGTGGGCTCGAAACCACCACCGGTAGACGGCGCAGGGGGTGGAGGAGGAATAACCAGCACCTCCTCGAACAGCAGCCAGCGGTGCTGCTTAAAGTCGTCGGTGTCGAACAAGTAAGAAATGTCGTACTCCTTGGTCAAAACCCTACCGTCGATGGTGTGGATATCGAAAGTCATCCAAAGGTCGTTCTTCGAGCCGTCGATACGACCAAAGGTGTTAAATACGTTACACAGCACAGGTGCACCCTTATCGTCGCTCTTGACAAGTGTGAAGTAAACGGCGTTCTCCACATCGGTAACCCTCTGGCGCAAGCCAATCTTATTGCTACCAACCATACCCGTAAGCACCGCCTGGGCACTCGACACATACTCCAAGCCCTCGACCTTAATCTGGATATAGAAGGTCTCCACAACCGACTCGGCCACAGCCTCGATGGTGTGAACAGCCTCGTGGTAGGGGATAACCTCCTCGTCGTTGGTGGCAACAACCAGGTGGTCGGGCTGGTAAAGAATGTCGGTGGCCTCGTCTACACGAGTGTTGAAGCGGCTCGCAATCGACTCCACAACAGGCTCGGTATAAGCCTCAATGGTGGCACGGCTGTTGTCGTTACGAATCATTGTCGAGCGGGTATCGAAGTTGTAGATAACCATCTCGTATGTGCCGGGGATAACACCCACGCTACCCGAAAGCACTCGGTTGCCCTCGGCGTCGGTCGAAACGGCGCTGATGTAGCTCTCGCCCGCAACGATGTTGGTGCCGGGCTTATAGAAGAGCACACGCATCATCTCAGGCTCGATGACGGGCAGAGGTATCTTCTCGTTATAGACATCGCAAGTGACATTGGCCAGGCTGCGGATATCTACCTTCACATTCATCTGGGTAGTAAAGCTGGGGTCGAGCAGCTCACGACGGTGGCAACCCTCCAAAGCTCCCACAACAACGCCCATAAGCAGGGCCACAATCAGAAGTCTAAACTTTCTCATCGCAGACCTCCTTTCTTGCTAACAGTAATGGGAATAACCAGCGACACCTCGGCCTTGGTGGGACCAACGTAGTGCAACGTACCCGCATCGAACTTGTCGCGGATAAGGTCTTGGTAGTCGTTCGTGGGAACATAGTGGCGGTAGGGAATACGAGCGTAGCCCACCGAGAGCGAAAACTCCAAGTTGAGCCTCTTGCCGATAGGCATAGCATAGCCGTAGCTCAAACCTGCACTCAGGAACTCGCCCTGATAGCAACCCCACTCCTTCCACTGGAAGTCGAACTTGCCACCCATACCATAGAGGCCCACAAAGTGGCCCACAAGCCTATCGCGCACAACCCTATTCTCGCTGGCGGGCCTTGACTCGGGTTTAATCCAGTAGCGAGCCTCGCCACCCATCGAGAGGAACTCGAAGCAATACTTGTTGTCTTTGCTCAGCCACCAGGGGCAGATGTGGTTGTAAAGCACCGAGAAACGGTCGCCCAGAGGAGCCTCCACAGCGAAGTTCACCGCAGTACCCAGGTCGTACAAAGCATTGGTTTTGAGCGCCAAAATGGTACGCTCGGTCGACCACGAAATGGGAGTAATCACAGGCTCGGGCTGGAACTGCTTGGGCTGCTCGACAATGTCGGGAGTCTGTGCAATGTTCGACTGCACAACCCTCGAAACAGCGGGCTCGGGCACGGGTGCGCCATACATAGTCACCCACGCAGCCAAACGCAGGCGGGGCATATGCTTGCGTATAATATAATTATAGGTATAGCCTCCGTCGAGCTGTTTGAGTCGCCATTTTTTGGTGTCGTTGGGAATCTTGGCATCGAGAATGCGGAGCACCTTTTTGCGGTCGTGGCGGTGGTAGTTGGCACGCAACTCCTCTCGCAAACCAATCCAGTTCTCCTCCATAGGCAGAATGCGGATGTGGTCGGCAGTAAACGAGCTGCCCTCGGGCAGCTGGCTCAGGATAAAACGCTTGGCAGCCTCGGCACGCTGGCGCGAAAGCTTCACGTTGTGCTCATATACACCCTCGGGCGATGCCCAAGCGTAGATGGTAATACTGTCGATGTGGGGAGAATTTTTGACGTAGTCACTAATGCGGTCGAACTGTTTTGCATTATCGAGGTAACTACGGTCGAGATTGATTTTGTCGAAACGGAAGTAGATGTGATGTTGTTCGACGGTCTGGTCGGCAGCAGAAATCTCATCCACCGCCTTATACTGAGGGCCGTCTACTGTCTGTGCCTGCACCCCGAACGAGGCCAGCAACACGAGGCTCAACAAGCTCACCCATCTACCTAACGAACTAAAATTCATCTATTCCATTATTACCTCCTCGCGGGAGGATTTTTCATTTATTACCCCCGAAGGGGCCATTCCCATTCAATTTATTATTACTCTTTCGCCCTGCAATCACACTCTCTCTTTTTGCGAACGAAAATGTGTGTTTTTGCGCTCCAAACCCGCCAACAAAATCCGCCTTCCATTTTCTGCCCCTCCGAAACAAAACCAACATTCACCACGCAGGTTTGCTCACCACAGAAGTCGCGAAAATTGCACATAACCGAGAAACATTGCACATCGCAGTGTATCAAATGGTTAATGTGGACTTTTAGCGACTAAACACAAATGTAAAGGTACAAATTCTCCAACAAGAAAAACAAATTTTTTATGAAAAAAATGTATAAGATTGTCAAAATTACCCCCCCCAAATGTGCAAAATTCCCATTTGGTATTCCATTTTCACGCTTCACACAGGGGACCGCTCTGCAAAAAGAGCATTTTTGTAAGAATTTTGCACATATCACCCCAACCTCACACCCAGCCCCGGAGGACATAAAATCGAGAATATGAACATCAAAAATTTCGGCCGTCGGCAACTATAAAAAACAGCCTCTTTGGCCGAAAAATACTCGTCGAGGGTGGTTGCATCTCGCCAAGCCGTACGCAACAGAATGTTTGGGGGTGTTTTTTGTTTGCGTTGTTGCTATTTACATTTTTATTATTATTTTTGTGAAGATTGGGGAGTGTCGCCCGACGGTTTGCTATTAGGGAGAACAGACCAAAAACAGAGCGCACTCGCCGCCACAAAACACAAACGCAAACACACACCTAAAAAAGCTATGGGAGAAATGAAACCTCGTCGCCGTCAGCGCTGGGCAACAGCCTTCCGCAAGTATGTCGACTTCATAAACAAGAACCTCTATTGGCGCAGAGTTCACGCCGAGGGTATCGAAAATATGCCACCCGACGGCAACCCCGTTGTACTCGTGTCGAATCACCAAAACTGCCTCAACGACCCTCTTTCGCTGGCCCTGATGCTCAAAGACCGCAGGCCCAACTTCCTAACCCGTGCCAACGTCTTTGCCGTACACCCACTGGCCAACAAATTCCTGCGCGCGCTCGGACTTCTGCCCGCCTACCGCGTTAATTACGAGGGTTTTGCAGCCGTGAGCAAAAACAAAGCCACCCTCTCGGAGGTGGAGAGTGCCCTCCGTTCGGGCGAGACCGTAATCCTCTATCCCGAGTGCGGACACCAGAACAAGCGTTGGCTTGGCAACTTCTCGATGGCCTATCTAAAAATGGCCTTCGGAGCTGCCGAGGCTTGTAATTTCGAGAAGGAGGTCTTTGTGATGCCCACCGCCAACCACTACTCGCACTACTTCCACGCCCGCGAGGATGTGTTGATTCGCTTCGGTGAGCCCATATCGCTCGTCCCCTACTACGAGCTCTACAAAGAGCAGCCCCGCCAGGCTATGCGCGAGGTAAACGCTATCGTGAGGGCCAAAATTGAGGAGCTGATGCTCAACATCAACAACCTCGAAAACTACGAAGAGATCGATTTCCTGCGCGAGAGCGAATTTGGCGACAAATATGCCGAGGCCAAGGGTCTGGATCCCGACCTGCTGCCCGAAAAACTCCAAGCCGACAAGGCTCTGGTGGCCGAGATTGAGAAGGCCGTAGAGCAGCACCCCGACCAGATGAAGAGCATCTTCGAGAAGACCAAAGAGTTGATCGAGGGCATCCAAGAGCTCGGCATCCGCGACTGGCTCTTCGAGGGCGAACACCACCGCTACGACCAATTCTGGAAGGGAGCAATGTTGTTGCTCGGCCTGCCACTTTTTATCGCTTGCATAATCCCCACGGCGCTGATGTTTATCGTGCCCGCACTGCTCATCAAGAGATTTATCAAAGACCAGATGTTCCACAGCTCCATTAACCTTGGTGCAACGGCCTTTATCACCTATCCCATCTGTTGCATCATCCCCTCGATTGTGATGATCTGCACGGGTGGCTGGCTGAGGGGCCTGATTTACTTTGCGCTCTTCCCGCTGATGTTTATCTACGCCTGGAACTATGTGCGCTGGGTGACAAAGGCTATGGGCCACCGACGCTTTGTGTTGTCCCGTAACCGCCAGAAGGTGGAGCAGCTGAGGGCTCTGCGCTCGCAAATCTTCGGCAACCTCGATGAGGTGCTTAAAAAGAGCACCGCTGCGGCAGAGTAGCAAACCTCAACAACTCTCAAACAGACAAAAACATTGCAGTATGATGAAAAAACTCCAACTCACCATTTGGACTGTTGCTCTCGCCTTGCTTGCAGGATGTAGCAACAACAACATCAAGTTTGCCGATGACTACGTAAAAACAATTTGCGTAAATCAGTGGGATACCGACGGCAATGGCAAACTATCATACGAAGAGGCAGCAGCAGTCACCTCGATAGACAACCGTTTTCGCAACACCAACATCACCTCGTTCGACGAATTTCAGTATTTTACAGGTGTGACCATCATCTACCGCGAGGCTTTCAACAACTGTTTGAAGCTGTCGAGCATTGTCCTTCCTGAGGGCATCGAGGAGATTGGGCCTGGTGCTTTTGGCGGGTGCGTAGAGTTGGAGAGCATTGTTATTCCCGATGGTGTTAGCTACATTTCGCCCAAAGGGGTTTTTGAGGGTTGCAACAAGTTGCCCGTGGTGAATGGTATACGATATGCCGACAACTACGCAATAGGGACGGTAGGCAAACCCCAGGAGAGCTACACTCTGAGGGAGGGCACCCTTATAGTGTCGAATAGGGTGCTCTACGATATTGCATATAAAACGGGCCGCATAACCATTCCCGAAATTGTAAACAAGGTGGACGAGTCGGTATTCAAGAATTGTTTGCCCCTCTTGGTTGTAGATATGCCTGGCGTGGTAAAGTCTATTGGCAAGTTTGCTTTCGACGGATGTGAGAATCTTACAAACGTGACCCTCTCTGACAGTTTGGAGTCGATTGGCGACTATTCGTTTCGTGAGTGTGCAAAACTTACGAGTATTACAATTCCTGCGAGTGTGAAAACCATTGGTGCGTGGGCATTCTTTGATTGTACAGGCATAAAGCAGGTATATTGCCATGCCACAACACCCCCAACGCTTGGTTGGGCGGCATTTAGGCGTAGCGACAAGAACCCCAATGCCAAAGGAGCCACAATGCCCCTGATTATGGATTGCAAAATACTCGTTCCTGCCCAGAGCGTCGAGGCCTACAAATCGGCAGCCGGTTGGAGCGACTACGCAACCAACATTGTGGGATACTCGGCGCAGTAACAGAATACATATATAACTAACAACCAATAATTAAACTATGAGATTTATTAAATTTTTACCCGCCGTTGTTCTGGGTGCGATTGCGCTGATGTCGTGCCAGAACACCAAAGTGGAGCGCGAGCACGAGTCGCTTACGCCCATGTCGTTCGAGAAGGTGGCCTTTGAAGATGACTTCTGGTTGCCCCGTCTGAAAACCCAAAAAGAGACCTTGGTGCCCTTCTCGTTGTCGAAGACCGAGCAGGCCGTAGAGAACCTTCGCCGTGTGGGCGAGTGGGTGCAGAAAGGTCGTGGTCAGAAACTCTTGCCCCTGCCTCGCTATGTGTCGTCGGACCTCTTCAAGGTAATGGAGGGTGCCGCTTCGTTGCTTGCAATGGAGCGCGACGAGGAGCTCGAAGCTCAGATGGATGCAATCATCGACATCATTGCAGACGCACAGTGCGATGATGGCTATCTGTATGAGATTTTCTCGGTACCCCAGAACATGCACCAGCACCGTGGTGGTGGCGCCGGCGACGGTCGCTATACCTATGTGGTACACAGCCACGAGCTCTACAACGTGGGCCACATGTACGAGGGCGCTGTGGCATACTATCGTGCCACCGGCAAACGCAAATGGTTGGATGTTGCCGAGAAGAATGCTCAGCACATCAACCGCGTATTCTTTGAGGGCGACCCCAACTACAATGGTGGCAAGCCTATTATGCAGGCTCCCGGTCACCAGGAGATCGAGCTTGCGCTGATTAAACTCTCGCAGGCAACCGGCAATAAACTCTATGCCGAGATGGCCAAGAAGTTTATCGACGTGCGTGGCGTAACCTACCGCCCCGAGGGTAGCGGTGTAATGTCGCCTTCGTATGCCCAGCAGCACCTGCCCGTTCGCGAGCAGCGCACCGCCGAGGGCCACTCGGTACGAGCTCTGTATCTCTACTCGGGTATGGCCGACGTGGTTGCCGAGTTGGGCGACACCACTCTCAACCCCGCTCTGGACGCTATTTGGAGCGACATTATGGACAAGAAAATCCACATCAACGGTGGTTTGGGCGCAGTTCCCGGAATCGAGGGCTTTGGTCCTGAGTACATGCTGCCCAACAAAGACACCTACGACGAGACTTGTGCTGCCGTTGCAAACGTATTCTTCAACTATCGTATGTTCTTGGCTTCGGGCGAAGCTAAATATGTAGACGCTGCCGAGATTTCGCTCTACAACAACGTGTTGGCAGGTGTGAACATCGAGGGTAACAAGTTCTTCTATGTAAACGTCTTGGAGGCCGACGGCAAAAAGGCATTCAACCACGGTCGCGCAGGTCGTTCGCCCTGGTTTGGCACCGCTTGCTGCCCCTCGAATATGGCTCGTCTGATTCCTCAGGTGTCGGGTATGGTTTACTCGCACACCGACGACGACATCTACACCGCTCTCTATGTTGGCTCGTCGACCGTTGTGCCCCTGGCCGCAGGCGACGTGAAGCTGAAACAGCAGACCGCATATCCTTTCGAGGGTAAGGTTACCATCGAGGTTGAGCCCACCGTCTCGGGCGAGGAGTTCACCCTGTGGTTGCGTATCCCCACCTGGTGTGGCGAGCAGTTCATCCCCGGCAAGCTCTACACCTATGCCGACAACAACAAGTCGAAAGTTTCGGCCACTGTTAATGGCGAGAAGGTGCGTGCAGCAGTTGTGGATGGCTATATGCCCGTTAAGCGTGCTTGGCAGGCTGGCGACAAGGTTGAGTTGGAGTTGCCTATGCCCGTGCGCTACTCGGTGGCCGACGAGCGTGTAGAGGCTGACGTAAACCGCGTCTGCATCACTCGTGGTCCTCTGGTTTACTGTGCCGAGCAGCCCGACAACGAGCACGTTGCTTCGCGCTATATCGTAAGCAAAATTGGCAAACAGGGCGAGCTGGGTAGCTTCTCGGAAGGTATCCTCAACGGCATTTCGTATGTAACTCTGCCCGCCAAAGCCCTCACCGCAGAGGAGAAAGAGGTTTCGGCCAACCTGACCCTTATCCCCTACTACGCTTGGAACAACCGTGGCGACAATGTGACCATGAACGTATGGTTTGCTCGCGATGCTCAGACCGTTCTGGACGGCATCGAGCACCCCGCAGGCAATGTTAAAGCCATCAAGACCAGCTTCACTTGCAGCTCGGATAGCGACTTGGCAATTGCCGACGGCAAACAGCCCAAACACTCGGGCGACGGTTCGATTCCTCGTTGGACTTCGTATCCCCAGCGTGGCAAGACTCAGTCTGTAGAGTTGGAGCTCAAAAAGGAGCAGGAGATCGAGAGCGTGTCGATCTATTGGTACGACGACAAGGGTGGTGTTCAGCTGCCCGCAGCTTGGGATTTGGAGTACCGCACCAATGGCGAGTGGAAGACCTGGGAGTTGTACAACACCGACGACTACAACCTCTTTGCCAACCAGTATAATATGGTACACCCTGCCGAGGCTATCAAGGCCAATGCAATCCGCATCAACATTACCGCCAAAGCCGAGGCTGCGGTAGGTATCTTGGAGGTTGTTATCGAGTAGGTAATAGCACAATCCTAAATAAGAAAAGAGCGCTACCGCTGGTAGTGCTCTTTTTTTGCATATATCCGAGGGGAGCGTTCCGAATGAAAACTGCGCTCGCAGGTGTTTGCCAAGATGGAGGAGTTGTTGAAGACCACCTCGCAGGCTTCGTAGAGATCCGTAGCCCCCCCCCACTCGCCATAGGTGGCAGTACATACGCAAAAAAAGAGCGCAAAACTCTTTCTTTTTTGCCAAGAGAAATGTATCTTTGCTGAAGATCACTTTTTTATAACACCAACACCTTCAACAATATGAAAAAGTTCTCGTTTATCGCAATGCTTATGGCACTTTGCACTTTTGCCATAGCCTGCGCCCCAGAAGCGCCCGATGATGTCGTGGATTCCGAAAAGAGTATTTCGGTAACTCCCACCCAACTTGTGTTTACAGCCGAGGGTGGCTCTCAGAGCGTAACCGTCGATGCCTCTCACTCCACTTGGAGTGTCGAGTGTGATGCCGACTGGTGTGGCTTTGCACTCCCCGAAACTATTGAGAACAATTCGGTCGTGGCGTTTACCGCCGAGCCCAACACAGGCGAGGAGCGCACCACAACCGCAACCTTTACTCTGGGCGAGAAGAGCGCAACCATCTCGATTCTTCAACTCGCAGCCGATGCCAACCCTTGGGATGCCATAGCGTCGCTCTATGAGGTTCCTGCCGAAGGTGCAGAGCTCCAATTCGGATTGAACGACACCGAAGATATCTCCTTCGATTATAACCCCGAACACGAGTGGCTCCACATCGAAGTTGGCACCTCCGAGGATATGTCTTTTAGCGGCATCTGGATTAGGGTATTTGCCAACGACGAGGCCTCCCCTCGTGAGTGTGTGGTTACTTTTAGCCAGGCCCAACAGAGAAAAGAGGTCACCATTCGCCAAGCGGGAGCCGAGGCCTATGTCGAAGCGACCCCCGAAAGTGTGGCCATTGACTTCAAAGCACAACAAATCACCCTATATGTTGGTGGCAATGTCGAGTTTGACACGTCATACAGCGATGGTTGCGATTGGATTACCTACAACACCAGCAACTACCTTGGCACCCACTTCGATGTGACCGAGAACCCATCAAGTGAGCCTCGTCAGGCACAAATCATCTTCTCCAACGCCACAGCAGGTGTGAGCGCAGCGGTAACCGTCACCCAAGAGGGTCGCCCCGAGCGTCCTGCCTCGCCCCCCAACAACCAGATTTGGTACTCGACTTGGGGCTATGGCGAGACACCCTACGTAAAGAGTGGCTCGTTCGACCGCGAGATTGTATCCAACGTCTACTATTGGGACGAGAAACTCGGTATCATCACCTTCGATGGCGACGTGACCGAGGTGAAAGACGAGGGTTGGGCCTACGACGACCGCTGTACCTGGATTATGCTCCCACCGAGCGTGACCAAGGTTGGCGAGAAGAGCTTCTATAGGTGTTCGCGCATCAAAAAGTTCATCGCTCCCGGTCTGACCGAGATGGGTGTACAGGCCTTTGCCGAGACCTCCGAACTTACCGACTTCGACTTCTCGGGTCCCATTCAGAGTATCCCCGAAAAGTGCTTCTACAAGAGCGGTTTCGTGGACCTCACAATCCCCGGAAACATCAAGGATATCGATGGATATCGTGCATTCTGCGAGTGTAAGAACCTGCAAAATTTGGTATTCGAAGAGGGTGTTGAGCGCATTAGTGGAGAGGAGGCTTTCTACAAATCTTCGACCACAAGCGTCAAGTTCCCATCGACACTGAAAAGCATAAGCTATGGCACATTCTGCCTTAATACGAAACTTACTTCTGTGGAGTGGGGCGGCCTCGAAGATATTGGTAGTTACGGTTTCGGTAGTTGTGGATTTACCGAACTTACGATTCCTGCTTCGGTGAAGATTGTTGGTGGGAAGAGCTTTGCACAGTGTAATGATTTTCAGGAGCTGACCATTGCTGCCGATAGCGTTGGAGGCTATGCATTCTACCAATGCTCATCGCTCAACAAGATCAACATTGAGCCTACAACAACGAAATATGGACGCGGCTTGTTCATGGATTGCGACAACCTTGAGTCGTTCCGTTTCCCCGACCATTGGAAAGCAGCGAGCAAACAGCTATTTGAGAATTGCTCCAAATTGAAGGATGTAGATTTCAACCAAGTCGAGCTTATCGACGAGGAGAGTTTCCAAGACTGCAACGGATTGATCTCTGTTCATATTCCAAGTTCGGTTAAAGCGTTGATGGGCTTTGTATTCGACCGTTGCTACCACCTCGAAAGCATAACCTTTGATGAAGGTATCGAGACCCTCTATGGCTCGTTCAACTCAGCTATCATTGACCAGATAACCATCCCTGCCAGCGTCAAGTGGATTGGAAGCACCCTGTATACCAATAGAAATGATTCGCACAAGACGATTATCTTCAAGGGCGAGTGCCCCTCGTTGGTAGAGGACCAAGACCACCCAATCTTCACTCTTAACTACGGAAGCGACGGTCCCATTATCCTTGTTCCTTTGGCATACCTTGATAGTTACCACGCCAAGAAGGATATCGTGTTGGGATATTACAGCGAGCTGGGTACTTATTAGTGTAAAAAGTTTACCCACAAAGAATAACAACCGCCTTTTGAGCGGTTGTTATTCTTTTTATATGGTTTCTTGCGGCCAGAAACGCAGAGCCGTGTGTTGGCGTAAAAAAGAAAAAGTGCCCTACAAGTTGTTGTAGGGCACTTTTTTGAGGTCTGAAGCGGATTCGAACCGCTGTAGAAGGTTTTGCAGACCTTTGCCTAGCCACTCGGCCATCAGACCATTTACTGCGCTTTCGGGGGACAAAATTAGTTATTTTATCTGAAACTCCAAATTTTTTTACTATTTTTACCCTCTCGACAACTCTCTTAGCGATGAATATCGAAAACATAGCTCTCACTTTTGTCCGCGGACTGGGCGTCAAAGGTGTCCGACACCTGCTCGACGTCTTTGGTTCGGCCGAGGCTGTTTTCGCCGCCTCCGAAGAGGAGTTGCGCGCACGAGCCCACATCCAAAGGGCCGAAATCTACAAGGAACTTCACTCGGGCGAGCCCTTCCGTGAGGCCGAAAAGGTGCTACGTCACGCCGAAAAGCACCACATCATCCCGCTGGCCTCTACCGAGCCCGCATACCCACCTCTGTTGCGCGAGATTCCCGACGCACCACATATTCTCTACGTTCAGGGCAACATCGAAGCTCTGCATCGCCCCTCGGTGGCGGTGGTCGGAACGCGCAATATGTCGTCCTATGGTCAGCGTATGGGAGCCAAGGTCATCGAGCAGTTGCACGAGCTGGTGCCCGAGGTGAGTATCGTTAGCGGCTTGGCCTTTGGCAACGACGGCAACGCCCACCGAGCAGCCCTCAACTGCGATGCCGCCACAGTGGCAGTACTTGCAAATTCCCTGCCCGAAGTCACCCCCGCCGAGCACCGCACTCTGGCCGACCTGATTTTGCGCGAGGGAGGTGCTATTGTGACCGAGGTGTCGTCGCAAACCAAGAATAATGGTCGCTTTTTCACCCCTCGCAACCGCCTGATTGCGGGACTTTCGAGTGGCACTCTGGTTGTGGAGTCGCCCTATGGCGGAGGGTCGTTACAGACGGTCGATTATGCCCTCGACTACGGACGTATCGCAATGGCTCTGCCTGGCCGTGCCGACGACAAAAGCTCCTATGGCTCAAATCTTTACATCAAACAACTAAAAGCCGCAATGGTCTGCTCGGGTAGCGACATTGTCCACGAGTTGGGCTGGGATGTGGTCACCTCCGAAGGGGTCACCGTGGCTCCCGAAACCTCGGCCGTGGAGACCATAAACCTCTCGCCCGACGAGCGTGTCATCTACGACGCTCTTGGCGAGGGCGAGGCGGTGGACTACGACACTCTGGTGGAGCGTTGTGGTCTGGCGGCTCAGCGCGTCACCTCGCTACTTATGTCGCTCGAATTGGGCGGATTGATTCGCACCCTCCCCGGGCGCAAGATCGAGCGAGTGTAGCCACACACACGAAACAGATACCGAAACAAGATGAAACTTATAGATACACACAGTCATATCTACGGGCCCGAGTTCGACGACGACAGGGCCGAGGTCTTTGCGCGCGCCCAAGAGGCGGGCGTGGAGGCGTTGATACTCCCCGCAATCGACTCGGAGTGCAACGGAGCAATGTATGCAATGGCTCGCGACTACAAGAGTTGCTACCCCCTGATTGGGCTGCACCCCACGTCGGTAAACGACAACCCCCGTTGGCGCGAGGAGTTGGCCGAGGTGGAGGCGCTCTTAAAGGCCTGCAACGGAGGTGGTTGCAACAGCCCCATTGGCAGTTCGGAACGCCCCGTGGAGCACTTTTGGGGTGTTGGCGAGGTGGGCTTGGACTTCTATTGGAGCGCCGATTGGAAGGCCGAGCAGGAGGAGGCCTTCCGCCGTCAGGTGGAGCTCTCGATTGAGTACAACCTACCCCTTGTGGTACACACCCGCAACGCCTGGGACGAGATGCTCACCCTGCTCGAAGAGTACAAAGGCAGGGCGCGAGGAATTCTGCACGCCTTTGGCGAGGGTGTGGAGGTCTATGAGCGCATCAAACGTCTGGGAGGTTTTGTTGTGGGCATAGGCGGAGTGGCGACCTACAAAAAGAGCCCTCTGGCCGAGAGTATTCCACACATCTCACTCGACGATATGGTGCTCGAAACCGACGCTCCGTGGCTCACACCTGTACCTTTTAGGGGCAAACGCAACGAATCTGGATATTTGGTGTATATTTGCAATAGGGTTGCCGAGTTGAAGGGCATCACTCCCGAAGAAGTGGCCGAGGCCACTACAAAAAACGCTCTGCGAGTGTTTGGAATTAAAAATTGAAAATTTTTGGCTGAGCATAGGCCGTAAGAGATACGAGCAAGGCGAGTATCTCAGAAAAGTTTTTGGTGCAGCTTTTTACAAAAAGGTGCAAAACAAAAGAAGAAAAAACTCATAACAAAATAAAGAAATGAACAGTTCGGTATTGTTGATTTATACGGGTGGTACCATTGGTATGAGGACCGATGCCACTACGGGTGCACTTGTGCCTTTTGATTTCAACCACATCTACGAGGAGTTTCCTTCGCTGAGGGAGTTGGACGTCGATATCGAGATTCTGCCCTTCGAGCCGATAGACTCGTCGAACGCCTCGCCCGAATTGTGGGTGCGACTTGCCGAGATTATCGCCCGCTACTACGATAGTTTCGACGGTTTTGTGGTGTTGCACGGCACCGACACAATGTCCTACACGTCGAGCGCGTTAAGTTTTATGCTCCACAACCTTGCCAAGCCCGTGGTCTTTACCGGTAGCCAGATTCCTATCGGCGTGTTGCGCACCGATGGTCGCGAGAACCTGATTACGGCCATCGAGATTGCCGCAGCCAAGGATTCCAAGGGTCGTGCCGAGGTGCCCGAGGTGTCGCTCTACTTCCAGAACAGACTCTTCCGCGCCAACCGAACAACCAAGTGGAGTGCCGAGGAACTGAACGCCTTTGCCTCGCGCAACTACCCTCCTCTGGCCGAGGTGGGTGTGAGTATTCAGTACAACCACAGCCACATACGTCGCCCTAAGGCGGGTGCCGAGTTTGGCATAAACACCTCGCTGGTGAGGGATATTGCGGTGATTAAAATCTTCCCCGGCATGACCGAGTCGGTATTTAGGGCAATGCTCGCAAGCGGAGTGAGGGGTGTGATTCTCGAAACCTACGGCGCAGGCAACGCCCCCACCAAGGAGTGGTTCATCGGTGCCCTGAGGGAGGCCATCCGCAAGGGCGTGTGCGTGATGAACATAACCCAATGCGGCAATGGCGAGGTGAATATGGATATCTACGAAACGGGCGTGGCTCTGCAAGAGATCGGAGTGATCAGCGGCAGGGATATGACCACCGAGGCTGCGACGGCCAAAATGATGTATGTGCTGGCCAATGAGAGGGGTACAAAGCGCATTGCAGCCCGCCTGAAAAAGAATTTGTGTGGCGAAATTGGTGACTAAAATTTCGGTAGTAATAAAATAATTTGTATATTTCGGGGATTTTTGTGCGCAAATGGGTCTACACCAAAGCGGGGAGGGGGCAAAGTTGTGCACATAAGTCTGTGACTAATAGGTTGTTAGGACATATTTAGAGGAGAGATGTCCGAGTGGTTTAAGGAGCGCGCCTGGAAAGTGCGTATGCCTCAAAAGGGCATCGGGGGTTCGAATCCCCCTCTCTCCGCACAAATTTTTTAGAAAAAATTAGAGAACAAAACTCAATACACAAATAACAACACGTTTAATTAATTCCAAATTCAAAGTTATGAAAAAACTTTTTATGATTTTGTCGGTTGTAGGTCTTATGACCTTTGCAACTGCTAACGTTTATGCACAGGATGCAGAGGCTGTTGCCACTGAGCAGGTAGCCGAGGACGCTGAGGCTGTAGCAGAGGAGCCCGCTGCTCCCGCTATCGACGAGGAGACCGAGATTGCAGGTGTTCCTTTCCACCAGGCACTGAAACAGAAATTTATCGAGGGTGGTGTATTCTGGATGACTCCCGTGTTGCTCTGCTTGATCATCGGTTTGGCAGTAGCTATCGAGCGTATCCTCTACCTCTCGTTCTCGAAAATCAACACCAAGAAATTCATCGCTAAATTCGAGGAGGCTCTCAACAATGGCGGCATCGAGGCTGCAAAAGAGGTTGCTCGTAACACCAAAGGCCCCGTTGCAAGCATCTACTATCAGGGTGTATTGCGCTACAACGAGGGTATGGACGTTGTAGAGAAAACCGTTGCTTCGTACGGTTCGGTACAGAACGGTTTGATGGAGAACGGTTTGAGCTGGATCAGCTTGTTCATCGCATTGAGCCCCTCGTTGGGTTTCATGGGTACCGTAGTAGGTATGATCGAGGCATTTGACCAGATCCAGGCAGCAGGTGAGGTATCGGCAACCCTCGTAGCAGGTGGTATTAAAGTGGCTCTGTTGACCACTCTGGCCGGTCTGATCGCAGCAGTTATTCTTCAGTTGTTCTACAACTACATCCTCAACAAAATCGACACCGCAGTTGTTGAGTTGGAGGACACTTCGATCACCTTGGTTGATATCTTGACCGCTTACAGCAAGAAATAATTACACACCTATTAAATATACGTTTTGAATATGAAATGGGTTAAATACGTAGAATACGTACTTTTCATCATTACCATCGCATGCTTTGCATCGCTCTTCTTCCTGCCTCAGGTGCAGCACATGGGCGATATGCACGCAGACTGCGAGTGGATGATCTGGTGGTTGTACGGCATCGTAGGCATCGGCATCGTTTGTGCCTTGATTTCGCCAGTTAAGAATCTGTTTACCTCTCCCAAAGCTGCCATCACTACCTTGATTGGTTTGGTTGTAGTTGCATTGGTTATCGGTGGCTGCTGGATGCTTTCGAGCGCTGCTCCCGTGCCCAACTCGGCTGGTGGCTTCTTTGAGGACGCTTTCGAGTTGAAGTTTACCGACACTCTGATTTATGTAACCTATTTGGTTGGTGGTGCTAGCCTCTTGGCAATCCTCGCAGGCGAGATCCGCAACGCTATCAAATAGTTTGGTTCCATATTGAAAAAACGATTGTAATATGGCAAGAAAAACACCGGAGATCAACGCCAGCTCAATGGCAGACGTGGCCTTCTTGCTGCTTATCTTTTTCCTTGTTGCAACAACAATGGACATCGATTCGGGTCTGAACCGTGTGCTTCCTCCTTGGAGCGAGAAGCAGACCGATGCTCCCGATATCAAAGAGCGTAACCTCTTGTTGGTTCACGTTAATAAGTATGACCAGATCGCTGTTCAGGGCGAGGTGATGCTGATTAACCAGCTCAAAGATAAAGCAAAAGAGTGGGTCCTCAACCGAACTGACGACAAGAATCTCCCCGAGAAAAAAGAAGAAGATATTCCACTCATTGGTAAGTATGCCATCAGCCAGGGCGTAATCTCGCTCCAGAATGACCGTGCTACCAGCTATGAGATGTATATCAAAGTACAGAACGAACTCACTCGCGCCTTCAACGAGATCCGCGACGAGCTCGCAAAGGCTCACTTCGGTAAAGTCTTTGCCGACCTCGAAAAGGAGCAGAAAGATGCTATTTCGAAAGCTGTTCCTATGAAGATCTCGGAGGCTGAGCCACAAAACATCAAATAAAGACTATGGCAGTAATTAGGAAAAAAGAGAAAAAAGAGATTGGCCAGATTTCGACCAGCTCGCTCCCTGATATCGTCTTTATGATCCTCTTCTTCTTTATGGTTTCGACCTCGATGAAGGAGACCGAGCTTGTGGTGAAGTTCAAGGCACCCGAGGCTACCGAGATTCAGAAGTTGGAGAACAAATCGTTGGTTAGCTACATCTATGTAGGTCCCCCAGTAGAGTCGTTGCAGGCTAAATTTGGTTCGGCACCTCAGATTCAGTTGAACAACAGTTTCAGTACTCCTCAGGAGATTGGCCAGTTTATCGCTTCGGAGCGTGACGCGCTCAACGAGGGCGACCGTAACAAGATGACCGTATGTCTTAAAGCCGACAAAGAGACTCGTATGGGTATCATTACCGATATCAAACAGGAGTTGCGTAAGGCCGAGGCATATAAGATTAGCTACGCTTCGCTGAAAAGCGTTAAGGGCTACTAATAGGCCGTCGATAAATGTATGACAAGAGAGGGTTTCGCCAGATGTGGCGAGACCCTCTTTGTTTTTGGCGAGGGGGTGCCGTCTTGCCACGACTACCGTTAGGTAGGCGGTTGGCATCTACCATTCTTTTATTCTTTTGTACCTTTTGGTGGCAAAAGGTACCCAAAAGCCACTGCGATGCATTTCGGCGGGGTGTGGGGTGTTGTTGGCTAAAACAAACGCACCACAAAGGGCGGTGCCTACGGCACTTCTTTGTTTCTTAACGCCCCCAACACCCCACACCTTTCTCCGCCTACAATGCGGTCGCAGGATTACAGACCCCTCCGCCCGTTGGGCACCTCCCCTAACTTAGGGGAGGAGTTTTCTTCAATTCCCCCTCTAAGTTAGAGGGGGTGCCCGAAGGGCGGGGGCGTGTGTTAGTCGGTCGACGGTTGACGGTCGACGGTCGACGTTTTCTCGGAGGCTGGTGGATGGATGAGGGCTATCGCCCGACAGGGGGATAGCAGAAAAATGATAGGGAGGGCCCGACGCAAGTTTACTTGCAGAAGGGCTCTCCCTATTATTTTTATGTCAGCTGCCGACAAGGCAGACCTAATACAGCCACAAGACTACGCCAAGGCAAACACTAAAAGTTTTTGGGGCCGCCTTTTTACAAAAAGGTGGCAGTTCCAGCGCCGAAGGCCAAAGCAGAGCCCAAGGCCAAAGCAGAGCCCAAGGCAAAAAGCTACTTCGTGCCCAGGAGTGCGTCGAGGCGGGTGTGGAGTTCTTTGCGGAGAGCTGTGAGGGCTGTCAGTTTCGAGCGATTATGGCCGCAGGTGGTGCGGGCGTAGCGGATGGTTTCGAGGGCATACTGGGCGTAGTGCCACACGAAGGGAATCATAATCGAGAAGATGAGCAGGTAGCCCAGAGCGCTGAGCAGATGTCCGCCGCAGAGCATCACTATTGCAGGCAGGATACCACACAAGGGGTAGGTAACCAGCAGCAGTGAGCCGAGGTTTATGGAGCCGTAGAACTGCTTATCCTTGATGAGGAATTTGTTGAGCAGCAGTGGCACAAGGAATACCAGCAGGGTTGGGCCAAGGCTCGCCAAGGCCACGGGCAGACCCAACAGCAGAAGCAGGCAACGCACAACAAGCGAGCCGCAAGTGGCGGGTTTGTGGAGTTGTCGCTCGGTAATTTTGAGCTTGCGGAGTCCTTTGCGGAGCTCTTTTGCAAGGTTGTAGGTGTGCTCCACCTCCTCGGGGCTTTCGACCTTGGCGGCGTCGAGTGCGGCAACAAGGTTTTTGTCCGAGGCGAGTTTTTCGGGCAGCAGTGCGGGGTTGTGGCCTCCGGCTGTGGCAAACTTGTCGCCATAACTGCCGGTACGGATGAAGTCTATCTCTTTGTAGTTGTCGAGGTCGGTGATGTTGAGCATCATACGCTCAATCGCATTGCGCACCACATCGTTCACCTCGCGCATAGCCTGACGTGGCTGCTCTTTGTAGAGTTCGTAGTAGGGTTTGAGCGACACGGGCTTGGCAAACATAACCAACATATCGCCCCTGACGCCCAGATAGTCGGAGTAGTGGTGGGCCGAGGGCATCACAAACACCTCCTGCTCGAAACCGCTCTCCTCGGCAGCTCCAAAGGCCATTTTCAGATAGGCCTGCGAGAAGGCTCCGAGCCAACGTTTGTTCTGGTGCTGACCTTCGGGGTAGAGAACAACGGTCTCGCCGTGACGGAGCGAGTCGGCCACCTCGTCGAGGGTTGCCTTGTTTTTGTTCACTGCCGAGAGGCCGTCGAACTTCATTCGGTAGGTGGGAAGTGCGCCCAACCAACGGATGGCCTTGTTCAGAATGGGATTCTTGAATACACTTGCACGAGCCAAAAAGCGCAACTTCCTATCCGTAAACACAAAGACCAACGAGAGTGGGTCGATAAGGCAGTTTTGGTGGCACTGCACCAACACGGTGGGAGTGCCGTCGGCAGGCATATTTTCGCGACCTTGGAGGTATATTTTGTGCCAATAGATGTAGTTGTTCACACCTCCGAGGTAGCCACGAAAGAGCCTACCCACAAAATCCCATTTGCGGGGTTTAAGTTGTTCGTTTTTATTATTCTCAGCCATTGCGAGTTGTAGTTTTAGGGTTGTTATTATGGTGTGGGAGTGGTGCGATTACTGTATCTTCTCGATGGCGGCCATAACGATGTCGGCACACGCCTCGATACTCAGTTTCGACGCATTCAGACAGAGGTCGTAGCTCTCTGCCGCACCCCACTTCTTGAAGGTGTAGTGGTTGTAGTAGGCCGCGCGACGCTTCTCGCTCTGAGCAATGAGGCTCTCAGCTTCGCGGAGCGAAAGTCCCCTCTCACGAGCGATGCGCTCGATGCGCTCCTCCAAGTCGGCCGTAACAAAGACACTCAACACATTCTTCCTCTCGCGCAAAACGTAGTCGGCACAGCGACCCACAATAATACAGGGGCCCTGGTCGGCCAAAGCCTCAATGGTCTGGCACTGTATGCCGAAGAGGGTGTCGTTGTTGATGTATCCCGAGCAGAACGAGCCCGCAAAGTTATCGACCGAGAGTCCTCCGCCGAGCGACACCACATTGGAGTCCTGCTCGTCGGCACTCGCAAAGAGCGACTCTCTCAGTCCGCTCTGCTTGGCGGCCTCACAAATGAGCTCTTTGTTGTAGACGGGCACTCCGAGCCTACGCCTCAACTCCTTGGCCAAGCAGCCACCTCCGCCGCCCAGCTGGCGACCTATTGTTATTACCACATCCTTCATACCTTAATAATATATAATGTGTAACTTTTTTCTCTATTTGTCCAGCTCCACGCCCTTGAAGCCCACCTCTTGGGGAGCCTTCTTGAACTTGCGTATCAGCGAGAGCATCATCACCGCAGCCACAATGGTTGCAATGGTGTCCGAAATAGGCATCGCCATCCACACACCCTTAATGCCAAAGAAGATTGGCACCACAATTAGGCAGGGGATCAAGAACAACACCTGACGCGACAACGAGAGGAAGATTGCCTTGCCCGCCATACCGATACTCTGGAAGAAGTTGCCCACAACCATACTCAGGCCCACAACGGGGAAGGCTGTCATGGCAATCGAGAAACCCTTAGCGGCAATCTCGATCATCTTAGGCTCGTTGGCAAAGAGCCTTACGGCAAACTCGGGAATCAACTTACCCACCAAGAAACCGAGCGTGGTGGTAATCGTGGCCCACATAACCGTCTGCCAAAATACCTTCAACACCCTGTCGTACTTACCTGCACCGTAGTTGTAACCCGCAATGGGCTGCATACCCTGAGTGAATCCCATCACCACCATCACAAAGAGGAAGATGATGCGATTGACAATTCCGTAGGCACCGATGGCCATATCGCCACCATTAACCACCCCTTCGAGCTGGTCGCCATAGCGGCGGAGCTGGGTGTTAATCAGCAGCACCACAAAGCACGAAGCCATATTCATCAAGAAGGGCGACAGGCCGATTTTGATCGACTCTTTGGCAATCTTGCCGTCGAACGTGAGCACCTTGCCCTTCTCGAAGTGGAGCACCTCCTTGCTGTTCGAGAAGAGTTTCAGCTGCCAGATGAGCGACACCGACTGAGCAATCACCGTAGCAATAGCCGCACCCCTGATACCCATATCGAATACAAAGATAAAGAGGGGGTCCAGAATGGCATTCAACACCACCGTCAGGATTGTTGCCCACATTGCAATCTTTGGCCTACCCGCAGCGCGCAGCACCGCATTGAGGCCCAAGTAGAGGTGGGTAATCACATTGCCCAACAAAATTACGGTCATATACTCGCGGGCATACATAATGGTGTTGTCGCTCGCACCAAAGAAGTACAAAATGGGGTTGATGAAGATCAAACCCACAACCATCAGCACAATTCCCAGCGTCAGGTTCATCGACACCACATTGCCCAGCACCCTCTTGGCCACCTTGTAGTTCTTCTGGCCCAACAACATCGAGGTAAGGGCCGAAGCTCCCACACCCACCAACGAGCCAAAGGCCGCCGAGATGTTCATCAGCGGGAAGGTCACCGCCAAGCCCGAAATAGCCATACTGCCCACACCCTGACCGATAAAGATACTATCGACCATGTTGTACAACGACGAGGCCGTCATTGCAATAATCGCGGGCACGGCATACTTACGCAAAAGTTTGCCGATGCTCTCTTCGCCCAGCTCGGTAGGCACTATCTGTTTTGCTTGTGTACTCATCAAAAATCTCTCCTTTTCTCTCTATTAAATCCTACTAACCTAAAAACCCACAAGCGCTACTCCACCTTGCACTGCACCACCTCAATACCGCTGCGACGCAACAAGTCAATGCCGTCGGTATTGTGGTAGGGGTCGGAGTAGACAACCCTGCGGATGCCCGCCTGAATAATCAGCTTCGAGCACTCCATACAGGGTGAAGCGGTAACATACAGCGTACTTCCGTTGCCACTATTGCTGCTCTTGGCCAACTTGGTAATGGCATTGGCCTCGGCGTGGAGCACGTAGGGCTTGGTGAGTCCCGTCTCGTCGTCCTCGCAGATGTTCTCAAAGCCCGAAGGAGTGCCGTTGTAGCCGTCCGAGATGATCATCTTGTCCTTCACAATCAGCGCGCCCACCTGACGGCGTATGCAATAGGAGTTCTCGGCCCACACACGAGCCATTCGCATATAGCGACCATCGAGCTGTTGTTGTTTGTCTTCGTTATATCCCATTTTTTCGTTTTGTTTTTTCTTTTTGCATCTTTTTGAAAAAAGCTGCACCAAAAACTTTTCTGAGATACTCTCTGCGTTCGTATCTCTTACTGTCTATGCTGGTCTAATTAAAACAGTTTTTTCTTTGATGCGGTAACAATGAAGTCCTTTAAGTAGAAGGGCTCAAAGTAGGCCACATCTTCCGTTTCGCCCGCCTGGAACTTACGCTCCGCCTCGGCACACAAGCCACGAGCCGAAGGTGCCACATTCACACACTGGGCCCACTCCAACACGTTGGAACACTTCTCGGCTCCATTGCCAAAAATCACCAACTTCTTGCGCCACAGCAACACCTCACTGAAACTCGTGTCCGAAACCACCTCGGCAACCACCTCCGAACGAGGCGTCAGGTCCGTATCGAACAACTCGGCATACACCTCCATACGCCTTGCGTCAATCATCGGGCAGAGAATCGTGTTCTCCCAATCCTCAATATCCACAATGCCGGCCTCGTGCTCCTCGACCAAGCAAGCCGCCAACGAACGCAACGAGTCAATAGCCAGCAGCGGAATACCCAAAGCGTAGCACAAGCCCTTGGCAAACGACACACCAATACGCAAACCCGTATATGAGCCGGGACCCTTGCCCACAGCCACAGCGTCGAGCTCGTCGGGCGAGATGTTGTGTTCGCGGAGTAGTTCCTGTGTGAATACCGCCACCTTGCGGGCGTGTTCGTGACCCAAGTCGCTCTCGCGAAGGGCTATCATCTCGCCATCCCTCGCAAGTGCCACCGAGCAAATATCCGTTCCCGTTTCTATACAAAGAATCAGTGCCATGTTGTCAATTTTGAATTCGTCAAGTTAGCGTTTGTATGCTTTTTTAATGCTGTCGAGTTCTCGTTTGGTGTCGCGGGCTTTGATGGTTTCGCGCTTGTCGTACTCGTGCTTACCTCTGGCCAAGCCTATGACCAACTTGGCAAACCCCCTGTCGTTGATAAACATCCTCAGGCCCACAATCGTCGCACCCTTGTCCTGCGAGGCTCGCTCCAACTTCTGTAACTCCCTGCGGTTGAGCAGCAGCTTGCGGTCGCGCCTTGGGGCGTGGTTGTTCAGGTTGCCCCAGTCGTACTCGGCGATGTTCATACCCTTGACAAACAACTCGCCCCTCGAAAAGTAGCAGTAGCAATCCACCAGCGACGCCTTGCCAAGTCGGAGCGACTTAATCTCGGTGCCCGCCAGCTGAATACCCGCCACAAACTCTTCGAGAATCTCGTAGTTGAAGTAGGCTCGCTTGTTGCGTATATTTATACTCTTGTAATCACTCATAAAATGTTTCGTTCGGTCTGCTCGGCCATATTGGTACGCACGGTCAGCAGGTTGTTAATCTGTGTGAGAACCTCCATATACTCGTCGCTCTCGTCGTCGATGGTGGCGAGTTCTCGCTGTTTTTCGTCGATCATCACCTCGATGTATTTCGACTTGTAGAGCAGGATGGTCTTGGGGATAATCCTACCCAGACGCTCCTCTTCGCTCTCGATATAGATATCGTGGTCTTTCCAGATGCGGCTCTGCTTGTAGTTATCGTTCTCGGTGAGGATATCCACCGCAGCTGAGCTCGCCTCGGGGTTATCCATCTCGATAAAGTGGTGCTCGGGCACCTTTTCGCCTGCGGGCAACAACTCGCGCTGCTGCTTGTAGCACTCCAAAATGGCCCTGTAACGGCTGTCGAGCAAGACCACACCGTCGCCCTCGATGTCGTTGATAATCGTGTCGGCCACGTTGAAATGGATATACTCGCGACCGTCGCGGTAGTCCAATGAGCGGTGGCCATACTTAATCAGGAAGCCCACCAACTCCTTCTCCAACTCGCTTATACTGCTACCGGCCTTGTATTTGCCCAAGCTCACAAGGTCGGTGAGCTCTCTCTGCTCGACCTTCTGCTGGGTCTGCTGATTGCGCACAAAGTCGTTGGTCTGGGGGTCGTAGGTGGTACCCATACGCTTGCGAATCACCTCGGCCGAGAGGAGCTCCACCTCGGTGTCCATAATCTCGGCGCACTCCTTGATGAATATCGAGCGCTGAATCGAGTCGGGGATCAGGGCGATGCTTGCCACCATATCGGTGATGAGTTCGGCCTTACGAATGGGGTCGCGACGCACCTGCTCGGCGTAGAGTTCCGACTTAAATCGGATGAAGTCGCGCGCGTGGGTGTCGATATACTCCAACACCTGCTCGGCGGTGTGCGAACGAGCGTAGGAGTCGGGGTCTTCGCCCTCGGGCAGTACCACAACCCTCACGTTGAGTCCCTCTTTGAGCACCAAGTCCACACCTTTGATTGCAGCCTTTACGCCTGCATTGTCGCCGTCGAAAAGCAGGGTGATGTTGTTGGTAAAGCGGGCTATCATCCTCACCTGCTCGACAGTCAGTGCCGTGCCGAGCGGAGCCACCACATTCTCGATACCCTTTTGGTGCATCTGCACCACGTCGATATTACCCTCCACAAGGATACAGTGGTTCTCCTTGGCGATGGCGCTCTTGGCGAAGTAGATGCCATAGAGGTTGTTGCTTTTGCTATATACGGGGCTTTCGGGCGAGTTTACATACTTGGCCTTGTTGTCGGCCGACAGAGCGCGACCGCTAAATGCCGTAATGCGACCACTGATGGTGTGGATTGGGAACATAGCCCTGCCACAGAAGCGATCGTAGTAGCCACCCGTCTCGCGCTTGATGGTAAGGCCCGTATCGACGAGGTATTTCTCTTTGTAGCCTGCCTTCAACGCAGCCTGGGTCATCACATCGCCACGCCCTGGGCAGTAGCCCAAGCCAAACTTGCGAATGGTAGCGTCGGTCAAGCCTCGGCCCGCAAAGTAGCTGCGTGCCACGCTGAGGCCCTCATCGGTTTCGAAGATAGACTTGAGGAAGTAGTCCGAGGCCCACGCATTGGTGACCATCATACTCTCCCTATCGTCGTTGCGCTGCTTCTCTTCGGGGGTCTCCTCACGCTCCTCGACGGTGATGCCATACTTCTTGGCCACCCATTTGAGCGCCTCGGCATAGGTGAGCCTCTCGTGCTCCATCACGAAGGTAATGGCGTTGCCACCC
This sequence comes from Tidjanibacter sp., assembly GCA_045634145.1. Classification (GTDB taxonomy): domain Bacteria; phylum Bacteroidota; class Bacteroidia; order Bacteroidales; family Rikenellaceae; genus Tidjanibacter. Next base: position 59,614 of record JAZQZS010000030.1, read on the forward strand.
TTGCCACAGCCGAAACATTTGTAGAGTCCCTTGGAGGGAGATACCACAAACGAGGGTGTCTTCTCGTTGTGGAACGGACAGCACGCCGAATAGTTCACTCCTTTCTTTTTGAGTGAAATAAAGTCGCTAATGACCTCTACGATGTTTGCCGCAGCGTATATTTTATCGACCGTTGCCCTGTCTATCATAATGTTTTGTGGCTTATTGTGCCCTAAATAGTTCGTAAAGTTACAAAAAACTCCAAGAATGACAAAATTCTATGCACCCTTGAAGGTCCAGTGTTTCTGCACTATGTAGCTGTAAACTACCGTTATTAGCGAAGTTATTATCTGCGCCAGCGGTGCGTAGATGCCACACCACTCAACAAAGATTTTCAGACACACATAGTTTATGGCCAGCGAGCCGAGGGTGCTGACGACGTAGCGCACAAGGCTCACTCGGTCGCTCAGGGGCGAACCCTTGAACGATATGCGGCTCTGCAACCAATAGCCCGTAAGGAGTGTTATGGGGAAGGTGATACAAAGGGCTGCAATGTGACGCGAGATGTAGACCAACCCCAAGTTGAGATAGTCGAACGAGAGGATTACATCATATAGTAGCGCATAGCAGAGCCAATTTATCACCAGGTTGGCTCCGCCACAAACGGCATAACGAAACGTCTGCTGAGGCATCAACCCTCGCAGCGGCTTCACATAAAAGATGTCTATCGTCTTGGTTATTATCTCTGCTATCTTCATTCTTCTCCTTTGGTCTAATCTCTCCTGACGGGTGCCTATCGGGTGGTTTTTTTGGTCCCCTGCAATTCGTACATTCTGTCGCGCCAGAGGGCTGCTTGGGCAAAGTCGAGCGCCTTGGCCGCCTCCTCCATACGCCTGCGAGCGTCGGCAATGGCAATCTCCCTCTCGCCCGCCGAGTAAACACCGCTCACGTCGGCTGCCATACGCACCTCGCCTCCCACGGGATAGGGCTCCAAGCTCTGGGCCGAAGTGGTACCCGCAATGGTAGTTCGGGTGTAGCGTTTAATCTGTGTGGGCACAACTCCGTTGGCGGCATTGTAGGCCATCTGTTTGGCCCTGCGACGCACACTCTCGTTGATGGTCGCCTGCATAGCCTCGGTAATCTTCTCGGCATACATAATCACTCGACCCTCCACATTTCGGGCAGCACGGCCTGCGGTCTGGGTCAGTGCCCTCTCGCTACGCAGGAAACCCTCCTTGTCGGCATCCAAAATAGCCACCAAGGCCACCTCGGGGAGGTCGAGTCCCTCACGCAACAAGTTTACACCCACCAACACATCGAACGAGCCCGCTTTGAGGTCTTCGAGAATCTGTACACGGTCGAAGGTGTCCACATCGGAGTGGATATATCGGTTGCGCACACCCAAGCGGTCGAAGTATTTCGACAACTCCTCGGCCATACGCTTGGTGAGGGTTGTGACCAACACCTTCTGTCCCTTGTGAACACACTGGTTTATCTCTTCGAGCAGGTCGTCTACCTGATTGTCCACGGGACGAACCTCGATTTCGGGATCCAACAGACCTGTGGGACGTATGAGTTGCTCCACCACAGCACCCTCGCTCTTGTTGAGCTCGTAGTCGGCAGGGGTGGCCGACACATAGAGGGCGTTGCGGGCAAACTGTTCAAACTCGCCAAACGTCAGCGGGCGGTTGTCTACCGCGGCAGGCAACCTGAAACCATACTCCACAAGGTTCTCCTTACGCGCCCTGTCGCCACCATACATCGCCCTAATCTGGGGAATGGTAACGTGGCTCTCGTCGATGACCAGCAGAAAATCCTCGGGGAAGTAGTCCATCAGGCAGAAAGGTCTGTCGCCGGGCTTGCGGCCATCCATATATCGCGAGTAGTTCTCGATGCCGGAGCAGTAGCCCAGCTCTTTTATCATTTCGAGGTCGTACTCAACGCGCTGTTTTATGCGCTGAGCCTCGGTGTGACGCCCCTCCTTCTCAAACTCGTCGATGCGCCTTACGAGGTCGTCCTGAATTTCGCGTATGGCTCGCTCGGTACGCTCCTTGGTGGTCACAAAGAGGTTTGCAGGGTAGATTGTCACCTCCTGCAACTCCTCCAACCTCGCACCCGTCAGGGGGTCGATGCGGTAGAGGGCCTCAATCTCGTCGCCAAACATCGAGATGCGATAAGCATCGCTATTGGCATAGGAGGGCATAACATCTATGGTGTCGCCCTTGACACGGAAGGTTGCCGCCTCCAAGTGTCGCTCACTACGGGTGTAGAGTGCATCCACAAAGCGATAGAGCAGTTTGCGCTGCGAAACCATGTCGCCCACACGAAGTGAGATGCTGTTGGCGTGAAAATCCTCGGGGTTGCCGATACCATAGAGGCACGACACACTCGACACCACAATCACATCCCTGCGCCCCGACAACAACGAAGCCGTCGTATGCAGACGCAACTTCTCAATCTCATCGTTTATGGCCAAGTCCTTCTCGATGTAGGTGTCGCTGGCGGGCATGTAGGCCTCGGGCTGGTAGTAGTCATAGTAGGATACGAAGTACTCCACAGCATTGTCGGGAAAGAAGGCCTTGAACTCGCTATAAAGCTGTGCCGCGAGAGTCTTGTTGTGGCTCAACACGAGGGTTGGTCGGTTGAGCTGTGCCACCACGTTGGCCACCGTGAAGGTCTTACCCGAGCCGGTAACACCAAGCAGGGTGTTGTGATGACACACACCGCTGCCTATCGAGCGCACAAGCTCCTCGATAGCCTCGGGCTGATCACCCGTTGGTTTATAATCCGACACGAGTTTGAACTCCATTTTTCGTTCTTTTTTGTTTGTCGCTTTTTTGTAAAAAAGCGACGCAAAAAACTTTTCTGAGATACTCGCCTACGGCTCATATCTCTTACATTCCTGTCCTCTACCCTAAGGACTATTGACGTTAGACCTTAGACCCATTCTCGTAGCCCCGAGCGGAATCGAACCGCTATCGTAAGAACCGGAATCTTAAATTTTATCCATTAAACTACGGGGCCAAACCTTCCCGACTTCCCACACAAAGTGTGGGAGCAGGGGTACAAAGATTGCACTTTTATTTGAAACATCCATAACTTTTGCGTAGATTTGCTTTCTGTAAGGGGCGCACCGACGCATCCCCAAACCCAAACCATCGAACACATTTGCCGTATGAAAATTAAAACTATCAGCGGAGCAGCCCTCATCGTGGGCCTCATAACAATCCTCTGTGTGGCACTCGGAGTGGTGCTCGGACACCTCGTCAAAACTCCCTATTGGTGGTCGGGATTCTTCTTTGCTCTCGGCAGTGGCGTGGTGCTCTTCTTTGGCACCAAGGGCGTTATTTCCAACTTCTTTATTCAGCGTATCAAGCCCCTCTATCGCGTGGTGCTCGGACGCGACATCAAGACCGCCGAGCTGACTGCCGAATTGGAGCAGATGCCCAACACCGAGCGCACCGTTACGGCCGAGCTAAACCATTGGGCCGAGCAAAACCAGAAGGAGATTGCACGACTCAAAGAGAACGAGAAGTACCGCAAAGAGTTTGTGGGCAACGTGTCGCACGAGATCAAGACCCCCATCTTCAACATTCAGGGCTACATCTCCACACTGCTCGACGGCGGTATGAACGACCCCGTGATTTTGCGTCGCTACTTGGAGCGCAGCGAGAAGAGTATCGACCGACTCATCAACATCACCAACGACTTGGAGGCCATCTCCAAATTGGAGTCTAACGTATTGAACCTCAACTACGAGCGTTTCGACATCGCAGCCCTCACTCGCGACATTGTAGACACCATCGAGTTCGAGGCCACCAAGCGACAAATCACCATCCATATAGGTTGGGAGTCGTCGCTGCCCTACCCTCCCGTATGGGTTAAAGCCGACCGCTACTACATCGAGCAGGTGTTGATAAACCTCATTATCAACTCCATTCGCTACGGCAATGAGGGCGGTTGCACCGAGGTGAAGTTCATCGACCTCTTCGACAAGGTCCTCATCGAGGTCAAGGACAACGGTCGCGGCATCTCGAAGGAGGATATTCCTCGTGTCTTTGAGCGTTTCTACCGCACCGACAAGGGTCGCTCACGCGAGCAGGGCGGCACGGGCTTGGGTCTGGCCATCGTGAAACACGTCTTGGAGGCCCACGGCGAAACCATCAATCTGCGCAGCGAATTGGGCGTGGGAAGCACCTTTTCGTTCACTTTGAACAAAAGTTAAGAAAAAAACACTACCTTAGCGCCACGACGTGCCGCTACAAACCAAGCCGCACATACCAAACGACACAAACTTAAAACCAAACAGGCAAACAATGACAAATCTTTTGGCAATAACCTGGAATGTGGATCCCACATTCTTCACCCTCTTCGGACTCGACATCCGCTACTATGGCGTTTTGTGGGCCGTAGCGTTTATGTTGGGCATCTACTACTTCACCAAATTCTGCAAACACGAAGGGCTGCCCGACAGGCTGGTAGACTCGATGTTCTGGTGCGCCACCATTCTCGCAATCGTGGGCGCAAGGCTCGGACACTGCCTCTTCTACGAGCCCGAAGTATACTTGGCCGACCCCGTGCGAATTCTCAACATTCGTGAGGGCGGTATGGCCAGCCACGGTGCCGCTATCGGCTTTCTGCTGGGCCTGACCATCTTTGCCGTGATAAACAAAATGCCCTGGTGGTGGGGTGCCGACCGCATTATGATTCCCGTGGCCATTGGTGGCGCAGGTGTCCGCATCGGCAACCTTATGAACTCCGAGATTTATGGCGGTCCCACTGACCTGCCTTGGGGTTTCATCTTCCAGCGTGCCGGCGAAACACAGCCTATGCACCCAACCCAGATTTACGAGGCTCTGTGCTACATCTTGGTGTTCCTGATTTTGTTGTGGCTCTACTTCAAGAAAGACGCAGGCCGCAAGCACCCCGGACTGATGTTTGGCATGGGACTTATCGGTATCTTTGTTGCACGATTCATCATTGAGTATATCAAAAACGACCAGGTTGGTTTCGAGGAGGGTATGCGCAGCGCTATCGGTATGAATATGGGTCAGCTGCTCAGTATTCCCTTTGTGGTTATCGGCATCATCCTCGTTGTGGTGGGTCTGCTCAACAAACCTCAGCACATCGCTTGGGTTGAGGCTGCCAAACAGGCCGAGGCCCGCCCCAAAGCCAAGAAGGTGGCTCCCCCAAAAGCTAAAAAGTAAAACCGACAAAAAACAAAAACGATTATACGATGAGTAACGTAGTCAATAAGTTGATATTCAACTGCCTGGTGCAGTATGGCAACGTGGCAATGCCCCAGGTGGGCTCGCTCGAAGTGGTGGCCGAGGGTGGCCAGAAACAGAGCCAGAAGGGTGTACGCTTCACCCCCCGCATCAAGGAGAGCCACATCCCCGTAACCGACATTATTGCCGAGCAGGGCAACCTCTCCGAGGAGGCCGCAACGGCTATCTATAACGAGTGGCTTGCAGCTGCCCGCAGCAATGAGGGTGACCTCAACATCGAGGGCGTGGGTGTGCTCACCATTAAGGGTAGCGTGGCCATTGCCGAGGAGTTGAATCAGGCCCTCAACGGCACCGCTCTGCCCACCGCAGCAGCCCTGCCACAGCGCAAGTGTAAACTCTTGTGGTTGTGGATTTTGTTGGCCGTAGCGGCTGTGGGAGCAGCCGTGTGGTTCTTCTGCCCCTGCTGTTGCAACGAGTGCAAGTCGGAGGTGGTCGAGGAGGAGTTTATTGTCTATGACGAGGTGGCCGAGGAGCCCGCAGAGGTTGTTGAGGAGCCCAAGGCAACCCCTCCCGCAGCCAACAAACGCTACAATGTGGCCGTGGGTGTCTTCTCCATTAAGTACAATGCGCGTGCGTGTGCAAAGCAGGACCCCCTCGGTATTGGTGCCGACAACTACACCATCACCCCCTTCCCCAGCGGATTGTGGGTTGTGATTGCCTACGCGAGCGACAACCTCAACGATGCCGAGCGTATGCGCCGCGAGTATAAGAAAATCCAGCCCGACGTGTGGGTTTACCGCCGTTGGTAGAGAATAGAACGATTGTGGCACAAATGGGACAATAACACCCTATTGTGTGCTGCAAACCAAGCAGATAACAGACATAACACCACCCAAACCAGATGCAAATAAAACGTGTAATAGGCATAGGTAATGCCCTGACAGACTTTTTGGTAAACCTCCGCGACGACGAGGTGCTCACCCGACTGAACCTCGGAAAAGGTAGTATGAACCTTGTGGACTCCGAGTTCCAGCGACAAATTCAGGGCGAAACAGCCGACCTGCCCCACACACTCTCGTTGGGTGGTAGCGCGGCAAACACCATCCGTTGTATGGCACGCCTCGGCACCGATGTGGGCTACATTGGCAAGGTGGGCAAAGACTCCACGGGCCACTTCTACGAGCAGGCTCTCGACAACCTCGGCATCAAATCCTTTGTTGCCCACGGCATAAATCGTTCGGGACGCTGTCTGTCGCTGGTGTCGCCCGACGGCGAGCGCACAATGGTTACCTATCTGGGTGCCGCTCTGGAACTCTGCGAGGCCGACATAACAAAAGAGAGTTTCGAGGGCTACGACTGCCTCTACATCGAGGGCTTTATGGTTCAGAGCCACTCGGTTATCCGTCACGCAGTCAAGCTGGCCAAGCAGTGTGGTCTGAAAGTGGCCATCGACCTGGCAAGCTACAATGTGGTGTTGGAGAATAGGGCTTTTCTGCTCGACATCGTAGACAAATATGTAGATATCATCTTTGCCAACGAGCAGGAGGCAACAGCATTCAGTGGCGAGCAGGAGGCCGAAAAGGCGCTCGAATTTATTGCCGCAAGGTGCGACTTGGCCGTGGTGAAAGTGGGCACTCGCGGAGCACTCATCAAAGAGGTGGGCAGCGAGCCACTCCACGTTGGCATTATGGCCGCAGCCAAGAGGGTAGATACCACCGGTGCGGGCGACTTCTATGCCGCAGGCTTCTTGTCGGGACTCTGCCAGGGACTCGACCTGCGTCAGTGTGGTACCATTGGTGCTATCACTGCGGGCAAGGTGATCGAGGTTGTGGGTACAACCTTTGGCGAGGAGGCTTGGAAGGAGATTTTCTCGCTCATCGAGCAGGTTAAATCGCAAAAATATCTCTTCTAAAATGAGGGCCAAAATAGAACTCGAAAAGATGGAGTTTCACGCTCCCCACGGCTGCTACGACCTCGAAAAGGTGGTTGGCAACCGCTTTCACATAGACCTCGCAATGGAGGCCGAGGTGGGCGATATGCCCGCCACCGACGAGTTGTTGAAAAGTGTGAACTACCTGAGCGTCTACGAGCTTGTAGCCGAGGTGGTCCAAATCCCCTCCAACACGCTCGAAAATGTTGCTTGGCGCATCTTGGAGGCTATACATAGTGCTTTCCCTCAGATAGTTACGTCTACAATAAAGGTTTCAAAGCTCGCCCCACCCCTAGGTGGCAAGGTCGAAAAGGTGAGTGTAACGCTAACAAAATAAACACTTTGTGCAGATGTTCACAAAATGTTCATAAAGTGTTTAACTGCCGTTGATAAATCAAAAAAAATAGTGCAACTTTGCACCAAGAATGGCCCCGTAAGGAGCCTGATTACTTATCGCCCTAAATTTTAGGAGGATAAGTTTTTTTGTCGGTGGAAGAAATCGAAAAAATATACAGCACTATGTCAGAAAAGGGAAACGTTACTTCGGGCCTCACAGAGTTGAAGTACGAAGATGTCTTGGCAAAGACCAAGGAGTATTTTAAGGGAGATGACCTGGCCGCAATGGTCTGGGTAAACAAGTATGCGTTGAAAGACTCGTTCAACCGAATCTATGAGGGCTCGCCCGAGGAGATGCACCACCGTATCGCCGCAGAGATTGCCCGCATCGAGAACAACTACCCCAACCCTCTCTCGGAGCAGGAGGTTTTCGACCTGCTCGATCAGTTTAAGTATGTTATCCCTCAGGGTGGTCCTATGACCGGTATCGGCAACAACTTGCAGATTGCTTCGTTGTCGAACTGCTTCGTTATTGGTCACCGCTCACAGGCCGACTCGTATGGCGGTATTATCCGTATGGACGAGGAGCAGGTGCAGCTGATGAAACGTAGGGGTGGCGTGGGTCACGACCTGTCGCACTTGCGCCCCTCGGGTACCCCCGTACTGAACAGTGCTTTGACCTCGACCGGTATCGTTCCCTTTATGGAGCGTTACTCAAACTCTACTCGTGAGGTGGCTCAGGATGGCCGCCGTGGTGCTTTGATGCTTACCCTTTCGATCAAGCACCCCGATGCAGAGAAGTTTATCGACGCCAAGACCGTTCAGGGCAAAGTGACCGGTGCAAACGTTTCGATTAAGATTGACGACGAGTTTATGCGCTGCGTTCAGAGTGGCGAGAAATATATCCAGAAGTTCCCCATCGACTCGGACAAACCTATGTACGAGAAAGAGGTGGACGCAACCGCTCTGTGGCAGAAGATTATCCACAACGCTTGGAAGAGTGCCGAGCCCGGCTGCTTGTTCTGGGACACCGTATTGCGTGAGAGTGTGCCCGACTGCTATGCCGACGAGGGTTTCCGCACCGTTTCGACCAACCCCTGTGGCGAGATTCCTCTGTGTCCCTACGACAGCTGCCGTCTGTTGGCGCTGAACCTTTACAGCTATGTAGACAAGCCATTTACCCCCGAGGCTTCGTTCAACCACGAGAAGTTTGCCAAACACATCGAGATGGCAATGCGTATGATGGACGACATCATCGACCTCGAGTTGGAGAAAATCGACCTCATCCACAAGAAAATCGGCAAAGACCCCGAGGAGTTGGATGTTCGCCGCGTAGAGCTCTCGTTGTGGGAGAAGATTCGCGAGAAAGCCATCAAGGGTCGTCGTACCGGTTTGGGTATCACCGCCGAGGGCGATATGTTGGCAGCTCTGGGTCTGACCTACGGTACCAACGAGGCTATCGAGTTTGCTGTGGGTATCCAGAAGGAGCTCTGCTTGAACGCCTACCGCGCATCGGTTAAGATGGCAAAAGAGCGTGGCTCGTTCCCCATGTACGACAACCTGAAAGAGGAGGGCAACCCAATGATTGCCCGTATCCGCGAGGCCGATCCTCAGCTCTACGAAGATATGGTTCGCTACGGTCGTAGGAACATCGCAATGCTCACCATTGCTCCTACCGGTACCGTTTCGCTGATGTCGCAGACCACTTCGGGTATCGAGCCCGTATTCCGCCCCGTATACAAACGTCGTAGGAAGGTGAACCCCACCGACCAGAATGTTAAAATCTCGTACAAAGACGAGGTGGGCGACTGCTTCGAGGAGTACTACGTTTTCCACCACAAGTTTGTGGAGTGGCTCAAAATCAGTGGCCACAACGTGGATAACCTCAACGAGTTGAGCGACGCCGAGATGGACGCTCTGGTGGCCGCTTCGCCCTACAACCACGCCACTGCCAACGATATCGACTGGGTGGCTAAGGTTAAGATGCAGGGTGCTATCCAAAAGTGGGTAGACCACTCGATTTCGGTGACCGTAAACTTGCCCAACAATGTTTCGGAGGAGTTGGTTGCCGATGTTTACAAGACCGCTTGGGAGTGTGGCTGTAAGGGTGTGACCGTATATCGCGACGGCTCGCGTAGCGGTGTGCTCATCGACACCAAGAGCAAAGGCAAAGCCGAGGCTGAGGCTACCGAGAGCAAAGCCCCCATCAAACGCCCCGCAGAGTTGGAGGCCGACGTGGTAAGGTTCAAGAACGGCAAAGAGGAGTGGATTGCATTTGTGGGTCTCCACGACGGCAAGCCCTACGAGATCTTCACCGGTCAGATTGACGAGGAGTCGCTCTACATTCCTAAGAGCATCAAGAAGGGTTGGATCGTGAAGGTGCGCGAAGAGGACGGCACCAAGCGCTACGACTTCCGTTTCAAAGACAAATATGGCTATCCCCACATCATTGGTGGTATCTCGCGTCTGTTCGACATGGAGTTCTGGAACTACGCTAAGCTGATTTCGGGCGTGTTGCGCAACGGTATGCCTATCGTAGACGTTGTGAACTTGGTAGACAGCTTGCAGTTCACCAGCGACGGTATCAACATATGGAAAGCAGGTGTGGCTCGTGCTCTGAAACAGTACATCAAAGACGGTACCAAGAGCAAGCAGAAATGCCCCAACTGCGGTAGCGAGAGTCTGGTTTACCAGAACGGTTGCCCAACCTGCCACTCGTGCGGATGGAGCAAGTGCTCGTAGTCGAAAACAGTGATACAAAGGGCGGGACAAACAGCCCCGCTGAACAATAGAGAGGCCAGAGTGGTGCAATACCACTCTGGTCTACTGCATAAAAAGGGCCTCCACCAAAGGGTGTGGAGCCAAACACATAGATGAAGAAAAGAGTTATGGAGGGATTAGGAAATAGGAAAGGTTTTGTGGCACTATCGCCTCTGTTTGTGCTGCTTGTGGTATTTTTTATCGGCTCGTTGCTGGCCGGCGACTTCTATCGCATACCCATCACGGTGGCCTTTATTGTGGCGGCCGTATATGCGGTGGCCATTTCCAAGGGTAGCAAGCTCGTGGAGCGCATCGACAACTTCTCGCGCGGAGCAGCCAATCCAAGAATTATGTATATGATTTGGATTTTTGTGCTGGCGGGAGCATTTGCTGCCGTGGCCAAGGCTATGGGTGCTATCGACGCTACCGTAAACCTCGCCCTGAGCGTCATTCCGGCCAACTTTGTGCCCGCGGGTATCTTCTTGGCCGCCTGCTTTATCTCTATGGCGGTGGGAACTTCGGTGGGTACCATTGTGGCGCTTACACCCGTGGTTACGGGCTTGGCCGCACAGCTGGGGTGTGATACGGCCTGGATGGTGGGCATCGTGGTTGGCGGAGCCTTCTTTGGCGACAACCTCTCGTTTATCTCCGACACCACCATTGCTGCAACCCAAACTCAGGGGTGTCAGATGAAAGACAAATTCCGCACCAACCTGCGCCTTGTGGCCCCCGCAGCGGTGATTGTGTTGGGATTGTATATCTTTATGGGTGCTGAGCTTGTGGAGGTCGATGTACCCCAAATGTCGCTTGGCGAATCGCTAAAAGTTGTCCCCTATATCGTGGTTATCGTGGCCGCCCTGTGTGGCATAAACGTCTTGGGCGTGCTGTTGCTCGGCATTGTGGTGGCAGTGGCTCTCGGAGTGGGTATGGGCTCCATCGAGCCTATCGAGTGTTTTGCCCAGATGGGCCTGGGTGTGCAGTCGATGGCCGAGCTAATAATCGTAACAATGCTCGCAGGCGGACTGCTCGAAATGGTACGACTGATGGGTGGTCTTGACTTCGTAATCGCCCGTATGACCAAGCGCATCAAGGGACGCAAGGGTGGCGAGTTTGCTATTGTGGGACTCACGGCTCTTGCCAACATCTGCACAGCCAACAACACCATCGCAATCCTCACAATGGGCGACATCTCGCGCAACATTGCCCATAGTTGTGGCATCTCGCCCCGTCGTTCGGCAAGCCTTATGGACACCGCATCGTGCTTTGTGCAGGGTTTTCTGCCCTACGGAGCGCAGTTGCTTATGGCTTCGGGATTGGCTGCCATTTCGCCCTTCGGAATTATGCTACACCTCTATTATCCGCTGATGATTGGAGCATTTGTGATAATTTCTATTATATTTGCCCCCAAGGAAGCTACAATAAACCAATAAATTATACCAAACACAAAGAAAGCGGTGACTTCCACACTCGGAAATCACCGCTTCTTTGTTTGTAGCGTTACGCCCCGAAATCGTTTCGGCTTAGAAGGTTAGTTCTACATACGACGTGGCCGTCTCGTGGAGCTTTAAGCCCGCAAGCCTAATGCCCTCGGGCAAGCGGGGGCGAATCAGCTCCGCAAAGTGGTGGACCAAATTCTCGCAGGTGGGCTGCCAATCAACAGCATAAATCTTCTCGAAATGGCGACCCAATACCTCGATAATCTCCTCACTCTCGGCCGTGCGACGAATCATAAACGAGTGGTCGTAGCGACTCACAACAGACTCGCCAACAGCCCTCTTCAAATCGCCAAAATCTACCGCCATACCCAACTTGGGGTCTTCCTCATTGGTGCAGGGAGCCCCCTCCACCGTCACAAACAAGCGGTAGCTGTGGCCGTGAATCTCGCGACAAGCGCCGTCGTAGCCCATAAGTGCGTGGGCCATCTCGAACGAAAATTCTTTGGTCAATCGAAGCGTCTTCATACCTACAACTCCTCCTCCATCAAGTGGCGAACATCGACCTGGCGCGAAAATGGCTCGCTAAGACTAATGTTGGTCTCGGTGGCCACCACCCCGGGAATCTTCAACAGCTCCGACAAGGTGCGCATAAAGTGGTCGTTATCGACGCAGTAGAGCTTCAACTGCATATTGTACTTACCCGTGATGAAGTGGCACTCCACAATCTCGGGAATAGCCTTCACGGCCTCCACAACCGCACTGTCGATGGTCGACGACTGCATTCGCACATTTACCAGCGCACACACATCGTAGCCCAAGCAACGAGGATTAACCTCCAAGCGAGAGCCCAGAATTATGCCCTGTTCGTCGAGCTTCTTGACCCTCTGGTGGATGGCAGCTCCCGAAATGCCACACTCCCTGGCAATCTCCAAGTAGGGCATACGGGCATTACGGAGCAAAAGTTGCAAAATCTTGCGGTCTATCTTGTCAATAACTACTTTCGACATAGGCCTCTTAATAGGTGGGGAAATTGGTTTGTGGTTATCTCTAATCTCTCTTATTTAATCACGCCAAGCTCTTTGCCAATCTTGGTGAAGGCGGCAATACACTTGTCGAGGTGCTCGCGGGTGTGGCCTGCCGATACCTGAACACGGATACGAGCCTGACCCTTAGGCACTACGGGGTAGTAGAAACCGGTAACATAGATACCCTCTTCGAGCAGTTTGGCTGCCATAACCTGCGACAGAGGTGCGTCGTAGAGCATAACGGCGCAGATGGCACTCTGGGTGGGTTTGATATCGAAACCAGCCTCCAACATCTTGGTGCGGAAGTACTCTACATTCTCTACCAAGCGGTCGTGAATCTCGTTGCTCTCTTCGAGCATTTTGAATACCTCGATGCTGGCACCAACCACTGCGGGAGGTACCGAGTTCGAGAAGAGATAGGGCCTCGAACGCTGACGCAACATCTCGATAATCTCTTTGCGACCGGTGGTGAAACCACCCACAGCACCACCAAAGGCTTTACCCAGGGTACCGGTGATGATATCAACCTCGCCACGGCAGTTGTAGAGCTCGGTTACACCGCGACCGGTGGCACCCACAACACCTGCCGAGTGGCACTCGTCTACCATAACCAGAGCGTCGTATTTCTCGGCCAGAGCCAAAATCTCGTCCATCTTAGCCACGTTGCCGTCCATCGAGAACACACCGTCGGTTACGATGATACGGAAGCGCTGAGCCTGAGCCAATTTGAGGCAGTTTTCGAGCTCCTCCATATCGGCATTTGCGTAGCGGTAACGAACAGCCTTGCAGAGCCTTACGCCGTCGATAATCGAAGCGTGGTTGAGCGAGTCGCTGATGATAGCGTCCTGCTCGGTCAGCAGAGGCTCAAACACACCACCATTGGCGTCGAAACAAGCAGCGTAGAGGATGGTATCCTCGGTGCCGAAGTAGTTTGCAATAGCAGCCTCGAGCTCTTTGTGGATGTCCTGACAGCCGCAGATGAAGCGCACCGACGACATACCGAAACCACGGTTGTCGAGTGCTTTTTTGGCAGCCTCAATCAGTCGCTGGTTGTCCGAAAGACCGAGGTAGTTGTTAGCGCAGAAGTTGAGTACCTCTTTGCCACCAACCTCGATTGCGGCCCTTTGTGGCGACTCGATAATACGCTCAACTTTGTAAAGACCTGCCTCGCGGATGTCGGCAAGCTCTTTTTGGAGATGTTCTTTGATTTTACCGTACATAGTTATAATGGTTTTTGGTTTGGAAACTCGCAGTGGGGTTACATTCTGAAAGCAAAAGTACTAATTTTTTCGCAGGTTGATACATCAAACTTGAAATTTGAGAGTTTGGGGTGAAAGTTTTTTCTGAGAAACTTCATTTCTCTTACATTCCTTTGCTCGGACAAGTGAGGTTGACAAGAGGTGTTGACAGGTGTTGACACTCACGAATGACAACTTTGTCAACACTTGTCAACACTTGTCAACACAAGTCACATAGGGGTGATAACACTTATGGGACAGATACCACAAATAATAGTCCGATACACATACGCGATATGTGTGTGGTCTAATACCCCCTGCTAAGTAACATTAGAGGGGGTGTTTTTTTGTATTATATATTACAAT